>NZ_MEHJ01000001.1:7242500-7842500 GCF_001746415.1 Streptomyces agglomeratus | reverse complement strand
GGCACGGATGGCAGCTCGCTCACCAGCTACCGCTCGCAGTTCGCCAAGGGCGCTGTGGGTGCCCCGGCGCACTTTCACACCCGTGCCTCGGAGCTGTTCTTCGTCATCGGCGGCTCTCTTCAGGTGCTTGTCGACGACGAGGTGAAGATCCTGGATGAGGGCGACCTTCTGCTCGTACCGCCGCGCACTCCGCACGCTTTCGCGGCGGCGCCCGGCGCGAGGCCGACGTGTTGTTCGTCTTCACGCCCGGCATGCCACGCTTCGACTATCTCCGGCTGCTCGGCCGGGTGATGCGCGGTGAGGCGAGCCCGCAGGAGATAGCAGAGTCTTCCGAGCGCTTCGACAACCACTACGTGGACAGCCCGGTATGGCGCGCCGCTCTGGAAGCCGCACACTGAAGGAGGATGTCGCACGTGGTCACTCTGTCTGACGGGCCCCTCACTTGGCCGACGCTCGAGTCGCTGTCAGCCAGCCGGGCGGGAGGTGGCTTGTTGACCCTCACACCGTGTCAGGTGCTGAACTCGGAGACATCATGTTCACCATCGGAGACTTCGCCCGGCACGGCCGCGTATCGGTCCGGATGCTGCGTCACTACGACGCGACCGGCCTCTGCGCCCGGCCCACGTCGACCCTGCCACCGGCTACCGCCACTACACGGCCGCCCAGCTGGCCCGTCTCAACCGCGTCATCGCGCTCAAGGAGCTGGGGTTCACCCTCCAGCAGGTCCAGGACATCCTGGACGAAAAGGTCACCACCGAGGAACTGCGCGGCATGCTACAGCTGCGGAGGGCCGAGCTGGAGGCCACGATGACCGCGGCGGCGGCGCGGCTGGTGCAGGTCGAGGCAAGACTCCGGTCGATCGAGAGTGAGGGGCACATGCCCACGAACGACGTCGTCCTCAAGAGCGTCCCGTCGATCCGGGTGGCGGAGCTGACCGCGACTGCCGCGAGCTTCGAGCCGGAGGACATCAGCCCGGTCATCGGGCCGCTCTATCATGGGCATTCTGGCTTGGATCCTCATTGGTCTGCTCGCGGGCTCCGTCGCCAAGGCGCTGATGCCCGGCAAGGACCCGGGCGGCGTCATCATCACCATGCTCATCGGTATCGCGGGCGGCCTGCTCGGCGGCTTTCTCGGCAAGGTCATCTTCGGAGTCGACTCCATCGATGGCTTCTTCGACCTCTCCACCTGAATCGCTGCCATCATCGGCTCGGTCATCCTCCTCGCTGTCTACCGACTGGTCACCGGCAACAAGCGCCACCACAGCCACACCTGACACAATCTCACCCCGGACGGAAAACGGCTCCCCCTCTCCCGAGGGCGGAGCCGTTCCGCTGCTGTGCGGCAAACACCCTTACGGCCGAGCTTCGGCCCAAGCGACGTCTCCGCCCAGGCCTGGCGCGTTAGCGCCTGCTGCGAATGCTGACCCGGTGCGGCCGACGGCAGTGGCAGAGGTGCCGATCGCAATGACAGGGGCCAGGTAGGCACTGTTGCCGGTGATCGAAAGGACGATGACCGCGAGGACTGTGTCCTGCTCTGTCGCGGCGTTATCAGCTGTTGGCGACCGGCGAGTTGTTGGCTGCCAGCCGCCACAGGCGGTCCGAACTCGGCTGCGCGTAGTTGAGGTTCAGGCTGTCCCAGCTGCCGTCGTTGTAGCGGTTCAGGGACATCGCCAGATCCTTGTTAACCATGGGGCGGTAGATCCACCAGCCGGTGTGCGTGTCGCCGGCCATTTCGCGAATCAGGCTCCACTTCTGGAGCTGGGATCCATCGCACGTCTTGACGACGATGGTGGTCCCCCGTGCAGGCGTGGCGGAGCTGGGCTGGAGGCACTTGTTCGCGGCCTCGTTCTTGAACGTGGCTGTGTACGTGTTGGGTGCGTCTGCCCCCCAGGCCGAGAAGTCGGCCTCCCAGCTCTCGGTGCTGTAGTTCCAGGCGGGGTCGCGCAGCGTGATGGCGGGGGCGCCCTCCCCGGTGCTGTTGCTCAACAAGGCCAGGCGCCCTCCGCTCATCTTGTTGACGATGTCCCGGTCGGGATTGGGGGCTGCGGAGGCGGGGGCCACGCTGGCTGCGGTGAGGCCAGCCAGCGTCAACACGAACGTTGCGAAGGCCAGTGCAGGACGATGCAGAGACATGGATGTGTCCTTTCCTCGTATCTCGCCAGATCGCGAGAGTGCAGCCATCGAAGCAACCCGATCCACATCCATATGACACGTCTTAGTTGAAACACCCCCTTGAGGGGGAGCGCGAAGGATTCGCCCCCAGGCTGCGCGGGGCCGAGCGCCCCCGTGTTGTGGTGAGTGTAAATCCCTCGAACTGTGGAGTCCTTCCTATGCTGCCAGTCCCACGGTGAGGCCGGCTCGGTACTCGTTCTCGTAGTCGATCGGGCTCTTGAACCCGCACACGCTGTGTAGTCGGCGGGCGTTGTAGAAGTCGGTGATCCAGGTGGCGACTTTGTTCCGGGCCTCGGTGCGGGTGCGGAACGTGTGCCGGTGGACGTACTCGACTTTGAGGACGCTGTTGAACGCCTCGCTGACGGCGTTGTCGAAGCACGAGCCGACCCGGCCCATGGACCGCGTCACGCCCAGTCGGCGGCAGGCGCGGGCGAACTTCCGGGACGTGTACTCGCTCGCTGCCGCGATCGCTATGGAAGATCACGCCACGGACGTCACCGCCGGGTGGCCGCTGCCATGTGCAGCGCCGCCACGACCAGGTCCGCGTCGTGGTGGGAGCCCATCGCGTAGCCGAGCAGGCGCCGGGAGAACTGGTCGATGACCGTGGCGAGGTAGAGCTTGCCCTTCTCGGTGACGATTTCCGTCATATCGCCCGCCCAGACGAGATCGGGTTCCTCGGCGGTGAAGTCCCGCTTGACGAAGTCCGGTGCGGCCGGCCGCTTCCCCGGCCTGGTCAGCCCGCTTCGGCGTCTGACCACCCAGGCGACGAGGCCGAGTTCGGCCATCAGCTTCGCAACGGTGTGCACCGAGATGCGCCAGCCCTTTCGGACCAGCAGGACGGAAGTCTTCGGTGATCCGTAGGTCCCGCCGGACTCGGTGAAGATCTGTCGGCCAGATGCTGTCGCCGCTGTTCACGTCCGGTGGGCCGCCGGTCGCGCCACTTGTAGAACCACGACTCGCTCACGCTCAGGGCGCGGCACGAGACGGTGTGCGGGATGCCGTGCTCGGTCCTGTTGTCGCTGATCACCCCGGCCACAGCGGCCGGGTCCGCCACGGCTACTTCACCCACAGGACCATGCAGCGTTTGAGGACATCACGCTCCATCCCCCAGTCCCTTGTTCTCCTTCTTCAACGCCGCATTCTCCGACGTCAGCCGCACGATCAACGCGTCCCTGTCCTCGACGGTCGCCTTCCCGGCCCGCTTCGCCCGCGAGACCCAGCTCGCCAGCGTCGTCTCGTTGATCCCCAGGTCCTCCGCGACCTCGGGGACCGGCTTCCCGGGCTCCGTCACGATGCGTACCGCCCCCTCACGAAACTCCGCCGTGAACACTCGACGCTTCTCCGCCATGACAACCAGCATCCCCTGCTGTCACGGACTCCACGCTACGAGGGGAACCTCACCGGTCGCCTCCCCCGTGCTCATCGAGGACGATCAGCTCAAGTCCGTATACACCCAGCGCTTGCAGCCAGGACCTGGACGACCTGCGGGGGATCGACACCACCGCGCACCTCTTCCAGGCCTGGGTCAGCAAGGAGCACGAGGTCCGTCTCACGGTGGTCGGCGAGCGTATGTTCGCCGCCGCGATCCACGCCGGCAGCGAAGCCGCCCATGAGGACTGGCGCAGCGACTACGGGTCCCTGACCTACGTCACCACCGAGATCCCCGAGCCCGTGGCCGCCGGAGTGCGACGCCTGATGGAGCGGCTGCAACTGCGCTACGGCGCGGCAGACTTCATCGTGGGCCCCGACGGGCGTTGGACGTTCCTGGAGGTCAACCCGTGTGGCCAATGGAACTGGATACAGGGCGCAACTGGTCTGCCGATCGCCGAGGCCATCGCCGATGATCTTCAAGGAGTCACCTGATGGACTGGAAGCCGTACGCGGCCGCGCTCGCCGCCACCATCGCGCACCCGGGATCGGACCAGGGGGTACCGATCAGGGAGACGCCCCGGCACCCCCTGGTCGAGCGCTGGTTCACCCCCGGCGAGCACGGGTGGACGGCCATCGACGGCCCGGCCGACGAACAGACGTGGGCGACGGCCGCCTACTCGGACACCACGCTCGTGACCCGCATCGGTCCTGTGCACGCCGACCACGCCAACATCGGCAAACCCGTCACCGGACACCCCACGTCATCCTCCACCCTCCCCAGCCTGGTCGTGACGGGTACAGCGCCGCCCTCGCCTGCCGGCGACTCGGCGACGATTTGGTGACCACGCTGGACGTCGACCCGTACCTGACCGAGGCCGCCGCTGAACGGCTCGGCCGGATCGGCTGGCACCCGGCAGTGGTCACCGCGGACGCTGGCGCGGACGAGCTGCCCGGCACTTTCGACCGGATCGTGTCGATGCCCCGCATCCCCGCCTCGTGGCTAGCCGCGCTCGACGCGGCGGACGCCTGGTGACCACCATCGCGGGCACCGGTCTGATTGTCACCGCGGACAAGACCGACGACGGCGGCGCCAGGGGCCGCGTCGAATGGGACCGCGGATCGTTCATGACCCCCCGCGCCGGCAACGACTACCCGCCCGCGTTGAACGAGGTGTTCGCCCAGGCCGTTGACCACAAAGGAGAGGAGGTCACCCGGTCGCCCTTCCCCGTGCTCAACGTCATGCAGGCCTGGGAGGTGTGGTCGATGCTCTCACTCACGGTCCCCGGCATCGAGCACCGCGCCGGCATCAGTGACGACGGCAGCCGCATGGCGTGGATGCTGCACGCGGACGGGTCCTGGGCGCGGGCGTGCACCAGGCCGGGAGAGCAGACCGCGACTGTGCACCAGTGCGGCCCGCGCCGCCCTGTATGACGAGCTCAACAACATCCGATCGTGGTGGCTGCAGCACGGGGAACTGCCCGTCTATGGAGCCCGCGTCATTATCAGCCCTGACGGCACGACCACACTGACACGAGGGGGGTGGACGGCAACGCTGAGACCCTGGCGGCAGGTTCCCCGCCACCACGCCGACGCGGCAGACTGGACGGGCCAACGAGGAGGGAGCACCGCATGGACGACGAGCCCCTTGAGCAGTGGGCGGAACGCCGCGAGGGGCGCCGACCCGCGCGCGGGGAGCGCAGGCCCGCCCCGCTCGGCGACCAGATGGAGCAGGGAACCCACGTCGACCCTCACGCCCCGCGCGGCATCCAGGAATGGGACGGGCACCAGTGGGTGCCGGTCGGCGTTGCCGAGGACTTCACGACCGCCGCCCAGGAGACCGGCGAGGATGCAGCAGCACGGGCGAATCGAGTCCCCCTCCCGTCGTTCAGCAAGCTCCCACCGGCGCCAGAACCCTGGCGACCGACCGAGGTGTTCCACCGCCCCGATACCACCTGCCCCCCTCCGCTGCGCCCCCCGAGACCTCCCCCGGCTGGGGGGCGCAACCGATGAGGCGCGAACCCTGGTCGGTTTTAGCACGGTTCGGGGGGTGCCGTCCGCATCATCCGGAGCCCGAACGCTGTTCGACTGCGTCATCGCGGACGACAAGGCGAGGCAGTCGGTTCACAAAGGGCCCAAGCTGGTCAAGATTGGGCTGCCCACACTCAAGGGCGTCGCTCTGACGGGCGACTTCGAAGGAGTGGTCACCTTTGGGGCCGCTTTCAACACCGAGCCCGTCTACAACACCTTCAAGCTCCACTCGCCGGAACGCTTTGTCCTCGACATCCGCCACCCGTCCGGGTCTCAATGCCGCACGGGCTGAAGACTGCTCGAGGCCGCACCTCTTCCAACGACCGTGGCCACCGGGGGGAACCCGGTGGCTTGTCGCCGGCATAGGTGTTTCCGTTCGGCAGCTCTCGACAACGTGATCTACGACTGGAGTATCAGGCGACCGTCCGCGTAGGGGAGGGTCTTGGCGCGCGGCAGCTGCACCAGGAACTCCTCGCTCGCCGGAACTCCGTCCTCCCGCGGCACCTTCGCCCTGATGAGTTGCCCGGCCACCTCAATTTCGAGCACGCGCTGCGGCCCGTGGTCCCGGACGCCCCGAAGCGTGGCGGGAAACGTATTGGGCCCGGGTTCCGTGACGATTTCGACGTACTCGGGCCGGATTCCCACCTGCGCTTCGCCGACGTTCTCCGGAATGTCCCACGCCACGGCGAGGGGCCGGCCCCCAAGGGTGACGGTGCCGCGTGCCTCCCTGTCCACGGTCAGGAAGTTCATTGCCGGTGATCCGACGAAGTAGCCGACGTACGTCGAAGAGGGTGCCTCGAAAAGCTGCTCCGGGGTGCCCTGCTGCATCGCCCGGCCGTCTTTCATGACCAGTACTTCCTGCGCAACGCTCATTGCTTCGTACTGATCGTGGGTCACGTAGATCACTGTGGGCCGGAATTGCTCGGTGATTTCACGGATCTTGCGCCGCAGTGAGTGCTTCAGCTGTGGGTCGATGACGGTCAGCGGCTCGTCCATCAGCACGGCCGCCACGTCATCGCGGACAAGGCCACGGCCGAGCGAGATCAGCTGCTTGTCGTCGGCGGTGAGCCGTCGGGCGGGCTGCCTCAGCCGGTCGTCCAGGTCCAGCGCCTCGGCAACCTGATGGACCTTGGCATCGATCCTCGCCTTGTCCCACCGGCGGCACTGAAGAGGGAAGGCGAGGTTCTCGTACACCGTCATCGACTGGTAGATGACGGGAAACTGGAAAACCTGGGCTATGTTGCGCGCCCTCGTGGGCAGAGCCGTGACGTCCGCACCGTCGAAGAGGACCTGGCCCTGTGACGGTCTGACCAGCCCGGACAGGATGTTCAGCAGCGTGGTCTTGCCGCAGCCCGACGGTCCGACCAGTGCGTAGGTCTTGCCCGCCTCGAAGGTCAGCTCCAGTGGCTTGAGCGCCCACCGCTCCTCATCGACCCCGTGCGTGTAGGTGTGCCCAACGTCGACGATGTCCAGCTGTGTCATATCAACGCCCTTCCACGGAAGCGAGATGGTAGGAAGGTGTCCGCACGAGCGTCCCTTCCTCATCGAAGGCGAACAAACGCTCGGGGCGCAGGCGCAGTTTCACCAGGTCGCCGAGAGTGACGTCATGGATGCCTTGGATCTGTACGACGAACGGGGTCTCGCCGACGGCCGCGTGAACGAAGGTCTCCGACCCGGAGATCTCGACGAAGGTGACCTCGCCGTCGACACCGGCGGACGCCAGGCTGACGTCCGTCGCACGCAGGCCGAACTGGTAGGCACCGTCGGGCAGGTCGGCGAGATGCGCGGACCCGTGCGTGGCCTGGAAACCGGCCACCGTGACCTGACCGCTCTCGATGCGGCCCGCGAAAATGTTCATGGGCGGGTCGTTGATGATGGACGCCACTATCGTCGTCGCCGGGCGTTCGAAGACCTCATGCGGAGGGCCGGCCTGGAGAATCTGTCCTTCGTGCATGACCAGCACCACGTCACCGAGCAACATCGCCTCGGCGGGTTCGGTGGTCGTGTAGATCACTATGGTGTCGCCCTGGTCGGAGAAGAGGGTCTTGAACTCGTCGCGCAGCTGTTCACGCAACTTGTAGTCGAGATTTGCCAGCGGCTCGTCGAGCAGGAGGATGCCCGTGCCGCGGGCGAGAGCGCGAGCCAGCGCGACTCGCTGCTGTTGGCCGCCGGAGAGCTGAGACGGCTTGCGCCGCTCGAAGTCGGCCAGGCCAACACGTGCCAGGCTCTTCCTGACACGCCGCTGAATCTCGTCTCGTGACAGTCCCGCCCGCCTCAGCGGGAAGGCGACGTTGTCGAACACGTTGAGATGTGGGTAGTTGATGAACTGCTGGTAGACCATGGCGGTGTCGCGTCGCCAGACCGGCGTTTTCAGGAAGTCGGCTCCCTCCCTGGTCAGGGAGCCCGAGTCCACCCCTTGCAGACCGGCCAGCGCCCGCAGCAGTGTCGTCTTTCCCGCCATCGTGCGGCCGATGACGGTGTGGAGCCGTCCCGGCAGAAACGTCGCCGTCACCTCCTTGAGATGGTTTACGCCGTCGACGGTCAGGCACAGATCAGTGGCTCTCAGATTCATCGGACCGCTCCCGAGAGGTTGCCTTTGGACAGATAGCGCTCGACCCGGAGCGCGAGAAGGATCAGCGGCGCCACGCCGAAGAGGGCGGCGGCGGACAGAGTCCACCAGGGCGGGATGGACGAGTTGAGGGCCACGACCGCCTGGGGCAGGGTCTGGACCTCGGTGAAGGTCAGCCTGAAGGCGAAGAAGAAGTCGTTCCAGCCGAATACGACACAGAACATCGCGGCCACGGTCAGCCCGGGCAGGGAGTTCGGCAAGATCGCACGTACGAAGGTCTGGAACGGGCCGCAGCCGTCGAGCATGGCCATCTCGTCGATCTCACGCGGGATGCCGTTGAAGAAGTCCACCATCACCCAGACCGCGATCGGCAGCAGCAGGGCAACCGTCACGATGACCAGGCCCAGGATGCTGTCAAGGAGGCCCGTCCACTGCAGGAGGTAGAAGAAGGGGATCACCAGGACGACAGGCGGCATGATCCGCTGTGACACGAAAAAGAAGACGATGTCGCTGTTCTTGATGAAGCCGAACTTGAAGCGATAGCGGGACAACGCGTAGGCGGCCAAGGATCCCAGGACGAGGCTGATGGCCGAGGCGGCGATGGTGACGACAGCGCTGTTGACGAAGGGCTGCATTACGTCGACACCACCGGCCCCGCCGAAGATGTTGCGCCACCCGGTGACGGTGGGTTCGTACTGGAGCCATGGAAGGTAAGTGGCGCCACCCTGGACGCCGTTGGCATCCTTGAAACTGGTCGTCATGGCCCAGAAGAACGGTCCCGCGACGAAGCAGGCCCAAAGCGCGATCACAGTGTATTTGAATACGGGATAAAGGCGCGACCTCATGAGTCCCCCTTCAGCTTGAAGGCCCTGGCGAGCAAAGCGGCGACAATCGTGAGCGTGACGATCATCAGGACCAGATACGTCAGAGACATCGCCCCGCTGTACCCGGTCTGCTGATCCCTGAGCCCCTGGATGTAGAGGTAGTAGCCCGGAGTTTCGGTGGAGGAGCCCGGACCCCCGGAGGTCAGCACGTACACGCTGTCGGAGAGCTTGGACGCCTCGATCAGCCGGATGATGATCGCCGCGACCGACACTGGCGCCATGAGCGGGAAGGTCACTTTCCGGAAGGTGCGCCAAGCGTCGGCGCCGTCGATCGCGGCGGCCATGAACGGTTCCTTGGGGAGGCTCAACAGGCCCGCCAGCAACAGCAGGAACATGAACGGCGTCCACTGCCACACCTCGACGGTCATCAGCGCGACCAGTGCTGGACCGGACTCGGTGAGCCAGGGAACCTTGGTCAGGCCCAGCATCCCGAGCAGATCGTTCACGGGCCCCAGCGACTCGTGGAAGATCATCTGCCAGATGGCGGCCATCACCACGGGCGTGGTCATCATGGGGACGAGAAACAGCACCCGCCAGAGACGACGGCCGCGTGCCTCACGCCAGACGAGCAGGGCCATCCCGAATCCGATGACGTACTGAATCAGGACGGTGCCGCCTGCCAGCAGGGCGAGGCGCATGATCGAGGCCCAGAAGCGACTGTCGTCAAGCATCGTGGCGTAGTTGGCGCCTCCGATGAAGTCCATCTGAGGGCTGCTGACGTTCCAGCCGGAGAAGCTGACACGGATGGTGAACAAAAGCGGAAAGATGATGATGAGGGCGAGCGTGAGCAGTCCCGGGAGGAGGAACATGCTCTTGTGCCGGCGCAGGCCTTCCATGGTTCTCCTTACGGAAGCGGGCGGGCGCCCCCGGGGGGCCGGCCGGCGAGGCCGGCCACCCCGGGGCGTCCCTGCGGTCGGGTCAGGAGTTGTCCTCGAGCGCGACCACGTTTCGATAGGCGCTGCGGACCTTGTCCTTGCCGATCTGTTCGGTGATCTTGTTCCATTCCCTGGCCACGTCGTCCAGCGCGCGCTGCGGAGCCTTCTCGTCCGCCAGAGCCGCGGCGACGCCGTTGGCCAGCGCGGACATGTACCCGTTGACACCCGGTACGCGCAGGTCGAAGACGCGGTTGGGGCTCTTCTCCATGCCGGAGAGTGTCCGGACGTACGACTCAGCGACGTCCTTGTCCCAGCCCTGCTTCTCCCAGAACGCCGCGTCGAAGTGGGCGTTGCGGTAAGGGTTGACACCGAAACGGCCGATGGTCAGGTCAAGAGCGGTGTTGGCCTCGTTGCTGAAGAAGCACAGATAGTCGAAGGCCATGTCCTGGTTGGGCGCGGCCTTGGCCACCGCCGAAGTCCATCCCCAGGTGAAGTAGGGAACCTGGTTCCGCTTCTTGTCCCACGCCTTCGTGGTGCGGTTGTAGACCTCATCGGATCCCGGCAACGGCGCCGCCAGGACCTTGTTGCGTATCCGGCTGTCCGGCGACTGGGCCTGGATGAAGGCGTCGTCCCACGAGTAGGACATCAGCGACTGGCCGCCTCCGAACGAGAAGATCTCGTCGCCCAGACCGAAGTTGGCGCCGCCGGGTGCCCAGGTCGACTTGGCCTTCACCATGTCTTCGAGGGCGCGTACGAAGCCGGGCGTGTTGATCAGCGGCTTCATGGTCTCCACGTCGAAGAAGAGGCCACCCTTGACGTCCGGGTGCTTCGCATACGGCGCCGCGCGGCTGATGAACGCCGAGAACGTCAGGTCGTCCCGCTTGGTCACCTCGGCACTGCCGAAGTTTGGCTTCTCGTCATCGTCGACCTCCTTGCCGCTGAAGAACGCGGCGACCTCCTGGTACTCCGCCCACGTCCTGGGAGTCCGGAGTTCCTTGCCCGTGGCCGCCTTGTACGCCGACTGCCGCTTCGGGTCCTCAAGGACATCCGTCCGGACCTTGAGGTAGTGCCGGTCACCGTCCACGGGGTATTGCACGACCTTCCCATCCCAGGTCGCCACGTCCATGTAGGCCTTGGTGACGTCCTTCATGGCGGGAGTGTCCAGATACTTCTTCGGCACCGGGGCCAGATGAGGGGCCATGTCGCCGACCCACAGGGAGGGGTAGAACATGACGTCGTACGCCGACTGGCCTGCTTGCAGGGGTGTGAGGATCTTCTGGTGCAGCTCCCCGAAGGGGACGTTGATCACCTGCACCTTCGCCCCGGTGATCTCCTCGAACTGCCTGGCATGAAGCTTGGTCGGCTCGCCGATGACGGGGACGGCGTGGCTGATGATCTTCAGCGTCTGTCCGGAGTAGTCCTTACGGCTGATCGACTCGTAGCTGCACGGGCCCGGGACGTCCTTGACTTTCGTCGCCGGATAGTCGGGGCCGTACTTGCTGTAGCTGATCTGCGAGCCCGGCTTGAAGAGCCCGGGCTTGTCGGGCTTGTTCTCCACCGGGTTCTGACCGGTGCAGGCAGTGGCGGTGAGGGCCACTACGGCCGCGGCGGCGACCACGCCCTTGTACGAACTGTTACGCATGGGAGTGCTCCTTCGGCCGTCAGGGGATCAAGATTGCTCTGCCGCGTACGGCACCGGCGGACAAGTTGTCGAGGGCCTCCTGGAAGGAGGCCAGGGGGTACCGCTGGGTGTGCAGGCCGACCTTGCCCCGGGCTGCCAGCACCATCAGCTCGGAGAGGTCGTTGTAGGACCCCACAAGGTTGCCGATGAAGTTGATCTCGGTGGAGATGACGTCGATCGTCGGAATGTCGAGCCGACCGCCGTAACCAATGACGTAGTAGTCGCCGTTACGCCGCAGGCAGGCCATGCCCGTCTCGACGGCGCCCCCCTCGCCCACGAAGTCCAGAACCGCCTCCGCCCCGTGCCCTCCGGTGAGTTCCAGGACGCGCTCGGTCTCGGTGCCGTCCGCGGCCAGCGTGTGTTCGGCACCCAGCTCCTCGGCGAGGGCGAGGGCATCCGCGCTCCGGTCGATCACGATGATCTCGACCGGAGAAAGAGCCCGGAGCACTTGAATACCGATGTGCCCGAGACCTCCGGCGCCGATCACCACTGCCCGGTCACCCGGTCGCAGGGTCCGCGCCGCCTTGGCGACAGCGTGGTACGCCGTGAGCCCGGCATCGGCCAGAGCCGCCACCGAGGCCGGCTCCAGGGAGGGGTCGAGTGCCACGACCGAGCGGGCGGTCGTCTTGAGGTACTCGGCATAGCCCCCGTCGGTGTCGATCCCCGGGAAAGCCGAGTTCATACAGTGCACGTCATCGCCGGCCCTGCAGGCGCGGCACAGGCCACAGGTCACGAGCGGGTGCAGGATGACCGGGTCGCCGACCTTGACGTGGGTGACGGCCTGCCCCACCTCCTGTACCCAGCCGGCGTTCTCATGGCCGATGGTGTACGGCAGGACAACCCCGCTCTTGGCGGCCCACTGTCCTTCGAGAATGTGGAGATCGGTGCGGCAGACCCCCGCGCCTCCCACTTTCACGATCACATCCAGCGGACCGGTGATTTGCGGGTCCGGCACATCCACGAGCGCGGGCGGCTCGTCGTACTCGATGACCTGCACGGCTTTCATGGCGCTCCCTGCGAATGGCGGGTGTGTGGTGCGCCGATTACACCGTCCGCCGCTCGCAGACCGATGTCTCAGAAGCGGTCCGCCGATGTCTCAATGTGATACACGCCATAGGCGCGGCGTCATTGAGCTGTTCCAATCACTCCACCGAGGGATGACGCGCCTGATACGGAAGTGTTAAATGCCCCGACGCCAACCTGGCAGCTCGCTGACAGCAGCCAGAGAGCTCTACCTGGAAGTCACCAAGGATCCGAGCGCCCGCCCGCTCGTGGTCGCCTCGTGGCAGCGCTCGATCGAGTACGCGGTGAAGCCGGGCTGCATCGACGCTCCGTACCTCGAGAACCCCAATGTGGACAGCCCGCTCGCCAGGGCGGCACTACCGATCGTGACCAGGCTGCACGAGCAGCTTGCCGACGATCCGGTGTCCACGATGATCACCGACCGGAACGGCGTGGTGCTGTCCCGCACGGTCTCCCACGAGGGTCTTACGACGCGGCTCAACCGAGTGCAACTGGCTCCGGGCCACGTGTTCGCCGAGCGCTATGTGGGCACCAACGGCATCGGCACCGCGTTGGCCAGCGGCCGACCGGTCATGATCGCCGGAAGCCAGCACTACGTCGAGGAACTGCGGGACTTCCACTGCGCGGCCGTGCCGATCCTGCACCCCGTTCGGCGCACACTGCTGGGAGCCTTCAACCTGACCACGGTCCGTCAGGGTTCCGCCGGCATGCTCATGGCCTTGGCCCGCTCTGTCGCGGGCCAGATCGAAAGCGAGATCGCCGCGATCAGCTCGCGACGGGAGCGGGCCCTCTTCCAGGACTACATGGACGCGTGCTCCTCGGTGCGCCCCGGAGCTGTCCTGGCCCTCAATCGTGAGGGCGTCATGATGAACGAGCAGTTGAGATCAGCCGTGACAGGGGCGGATCACCACGCGCTGCTGGACCACGCACGTGAGATCGCCGACGATCCCCGGTTCGAAGGGACACGGAGTATCGCCCTCCCCTCCGGACGAGTCGCCGAACTCCGGGTCAGCCGTAGCCGGCGCGAAAACAGCGACGCGGGCGCCATCTTCCGAGTCCGGGTCATCGGACGCCCCCAGCCCGCCCCGGCCGTTTCCGCCGGCGCCGCTCCCACACGATCGGGCCTGGGGCTGGTGGGCTCCTCCCCGCAATGGCTGCGCGCGGTTGCCGAAACCGAGGCGGCGTTTCGCGCCGGATCCTGGCTACATCTCGTGGGAGAAGCCGGTGTAGGCAAGCGGACGCTGGTCCATGCCATCCACCGGGCCCACGGCGACGGGCGCCGGCTCGAGATGGTGGAAGCGCCGCTGTCGGAGTCACCGCACGCCACCGAGCACTGGCTGCGCGACGTCCGCGAACTGTGCGCCCAACCGTCGACGGTGGTCGTGCTGCGCGACGTCCACCTGCTGGGCGATCACCTGCGCCGACAGCTCACAAGCCTCCTGGCGCACTCCGACAAGGCCGCCACCGGGCAACTGGTCATCGCCAGCCAACCGTCCATGGTTACCACCAATCAGGAGCTCGACCTTCTGTGCGGCACCTCCGTGGAGCTGCCGCCCCTCCGCCATCGCTATGGAGACATCGAGCACTTGGCCCGGTTCTTCCTGCTCAAGTACCGCCCGAGCGGAGAGAGCAGCTGCTCCCCGGATGCGCTTACGATGCTGCAGCGCTGCCCCTGGCCGGAGAACGTCCGCCAGCTCGAGTCGGTGATCCGTGGCCTCGCACGGCGTCCTGCCGGCGGGATCATCCAAGTGGAAAATCTCCCGCCGGAATGCCGGGTGTCGTCCCACAAGGTCCTGACCACCATCGAAGCGCTGGAACGGGATGCCATTCTGCGCGGGCTGATGGACCGCAACTCCAACGTCCAGCGCACCGCACAGGATCTCGGCATCTCCCGCGCCACCATGTACCGCAAGATGCGCCGTTACGGGATCGTCCCGTCGAGTCTCACCTAGTGTCCTGCGCCAGAGGTTTGTCGTTAGTTTCGGTATGAGTCGTCCTGGTCCGAAGATTCCGCCGTTGTCAGTGACTGATGCCCAACGGGTTGTGTTGGAGGGCTGGGTGCGTCGGCGTACGACCGCTCAAGCGTTGGCTCAGCGGTCGCGAATCGTGTTGGAGTGTGCGGACGGCCACTCGATCATGGAGGTGTCCCGCCGGCTGCGGATCGCTCCGGACACGGTCCGCACCTGGCGGCGGCGCTTCCTCGAGAACGGCCTGGACGAACTGTGTGATGAGCCCAGGCCGGATGTCCCGCGGAAGATCACCGACGCGGACGTGGAACGGGTGATCATCAGGACGCTTGAGGAGACACCGAAGAACGCAACACACTGGTCGACGAGGTCGATGGCGGCAGCGACGGGCATGTCGCAGTCGACAGTCTCAAGGATCTGGCGGGCGTTCGCGCTGGCGCCCCACCGTTCGCAGACATTCAAGCTGTCGACCGACCCGTTCTTCATCGACAAGGTCCGCGACGTCGTCGGCCTCTACCTCGACCCGCCGGAGAAGGCCCTGGTGCTGTGCGTGGATGAGAAGTCGCAGATCCAGGCGCTGGACCTGGGCGTTCGCGTCGGCCGGGTCGTCGCTGCTGGCGGTGGCCGGGCGGTGTTCGCTCACCGCGCAGGATCTGGGCGTTCGCGTGAAGGGCTGCGCGATCTGTGGGATGTCGAGACAGCGGTGCGGGGCACTGCCGGCAGCTTCCATCTGCTCGCGTCCGTCGACGGACGCAGCTACCTGCGGGGCGGCGCCTTCGGTTCGCGCCGCCTGTACCGGGCAACGGTTGAGGGGGTGACGGTGTGTGCGGACCGCGCCCGCACGCTGGCCTGGCTCACCCAGGCGGTGGTGGACCCCGCTCAGCTCGCCGCCCGCATCCTCACCACCGACCCCCCGCCCCCTCCCTTGGCCGGCGGTGCGATGTGGCGCGGGGTGCACGCCGTCGCACCGGGCCGGGCGCTGCTCCTGGAACGAGACGGTAGCCACCGCACGAAGGTGTGGTGGCACGCGGCCTCGCCGCAGCTCTCCCTCGCCGAGGGCGCACCGGTCCTGCGTGAGGCACTGCGTGAAGCGGTGTCGCTGCGGGTGCGGCCGGGGCAGGTCCTGGGAGCGGATCTCTCCGGCGGCATAGACTCCACCTCGCTGTGCTTCCTGGCCGCCGAGGCCGGAGCCCGCCTGGTGACCGCATCCCTGCGCAGCGCGGCGCGGTCAATGATCATCCTCATGACCCGCCGCCTCGCACGACACACACATCACACACCCACCAGCCCGTGACCGGTTCTCAGCCAGCCACTTAGGGCCGCCGTCGCTCAGGTACCGGGCCTCTCACGGCGCCGGGTGGAAGCCGAACGCTGGACCGTTCCGGTCGCACTACGGCCTGGAAGCCGTCTACTGCCAGCCCGGCATCCGCGGTGCCCACGAGAAGGGCGAGTCGAGGGCCGGATTGGCTGGTTCCGCCGCAACCACCTAATCGCCGCTGCCGTCCTCACCACGCTTCGGCCTGCGTGATCACGCTCCCAGGTCCGTCCGGTGCCCCCAGGCGCGATCACGCGCACCCGCTCAGGCGCCGTCCTCACCGAAGGCCGAACGCCGTGCGGCCGGCCCGCAGGACACGGTGCGCTGCGCCCAAGGCCGCGTTCGCCTCGTCCGCGCCCTCTACGAGCAACTGGACCGCCTAGCATGCCGGGGTGTGGGGTCGGCTGCACCAAACGGTCCTCCAGCTCCGGGATGCAGGGTCTGGTAGATCTGTCCCGAGCCGTTCTCGTCTCGGCGCACGTACGCGCTGAAAAGGAGGGTGAACTTGCAGGTCCGAGTCCCGTGGACCGGGGTAAGTCCGGTTCCAAGGTACATGTCCTGTCCGACGCGAACGGTTGAAGGATGGGACGGACACGGGCCGCCGGTGGCTCGACCGCGTGGCCGCCAGATGTCCGCGCGTGGAATGGCCCAGTATCCAGCGGGCAGGAATGGGCTCGAGGACAACAGGCCTGGGAGGCCAGACGTGAGGCGGAGACCTCTTCAGGTTCAGGACGGTCGGCATCATGGAGGCGAGTGGTGCCAGGCGACGCGACCGCGACCGACTCCTCGGCGGAGCACCGGATGACCACTTTCGGAGTCGAGGAGGAGTACCTGCTGGTCGAGGCGGACAGCCTCTCGCCGGTGCCGTGGAACAGCCGGGTGCTGTCGGGCGCCAGGGGGCTCCTGGGGAGCGGTCCGGGAGATCTGTCGCCCGAACTGTTGCGGGCGCAGATCGAGATCGGCACTCCGGTGTGCAGGGAACTCGACGAGGTGGCCGAGCATCTGGGGAGGATGCGCCGTCTGGTGGGCGAAGCGGCGGCGGCCGCCGGATGCCGGGTGGCGGTGACCGGAGCGGGGCCGTACCGGGGGCCGGGCCCGGCCCTGGTGACGGAGGGGCCCCCGTATGAGGATCTGGCCGGTGACACGCCACCACTGATCCACGAACACATGATCAACGGCATGCACGTCCATGTGGGCATCGAGGACCGGGAACTGGGGGTCGGGGTGCTCAACCGGTTGCGCCCCTGGTTGCCGGCGCTGACGGCCATGGCCGCCAACTCGCCGCTGTGGGACGGACGGGACACCGGGTTCTCCAGCTGGCGTACCATCGCGTACGGGCGGTGGCCCGTCGGTGGTCCGCCGCCGTTGTTCTCCGACGCCCGGGATTACCGGGTGCGCACGGCGGGGTTGATCGAGGCGGGCATGATCCGCGGCCGGGGTCAGCTGTACTGGCAGGCGAGGCTCTCCGATCGCTATCCGACGGTCGAGATCCGTGCCATGGACACTCAGCTGGGGGCGGAGGAGGCGGTGATGTTCGCCGGCTTGCTCAGAGCGTTGACGACGATCCTCGCGGGGCAGATGCGACAGGGGTCACCTCTCGTGCCGGTACCCCAGGAGCTGGTGTCAGCGGCCGTGTGGCACGGCGCGCGCGATGGTCTGGAGGGAACCCTGCTCGATCCGGTGCGTCTGCGGCCGGCACCGGCCGCAGACGTCGTCACGACACTTCTGGAGTACGTTGCTCCGGCGCTGAAGGATGCCGGAGACCTGGACCGGGTGGCCGGGGCCCTCGCCCGCCTGCTCTCGGACGGGACGGGCGCCGCGAGGCAGCGGGCGGCCTTGGAGCGGGGCGGCCCTTCGGCGCTGGCCTCGCTGCTGACGGCTGGCACCCGCTTCTGACCACCGGGCTACGGCAGGCCGGATCGGCACCCGCGCCGGGCGGGGCCGATCCGCCGGGGACCGGCGGAGTGCGCTCTCACCAGTGGTTGCGGTGGTCCGCTGCGGGCAGGTCCACCACCCGCACCGCCCCCGGCCAGAGGTCTGCACCCGCGTCGTCGAGGGTTTCCAGCCGGGGGGTGGACGAGCGTGCCGCTGTACGCAGGAGGTCCATCAGCCCCTCACCCGTGAGTTCGTCCGGGGTCTCGGTGGTCTGCGCTGGGCCGGATCCGGCCCAGCGGCAGGCCAGTCCGGTGATGAAGTAGGCGGGGGGTTCTTCCTCACGACGCCACAGCACGGCCTCCCCTCGCTCTTCGAGCGTGGCCGTGCGCTCCATGTGCCGCACGGTGAAGTCCCCGAGGTCGAGGGGGCACAGCGTGACGGTCCGGATGCGGTATCCCGCATCGCGCAGCATTCCTACGGCTGCGGCCGGACTGGAGTAGCTGCCGATGGTGAGTCCCAGGTCGCAGCGGAGCGCGCGGGCGTGCGCAATGATCGCGGGCGCCCACCTGAGCCCGTCGGGGCCCGCGGTGATCGACCGCTTGTCCTCGGCCTCCTCGGCCATCGGCACGTACGGAGGATTGCTGGTGACGACCAGCGGCCGGGGCACGGGCTGCGGTGCGGTGGCCAGTAGCTGCCGGGAGTCCAGCAGCGAGAAGTCCGCCTGCGCGAAGGTGACGCGGGCGCCGGGCCTCTCGGCCGCGTGGTGCTTGCCCGCCCAGGTGACGCTGTCGGCGCTCGCGTCGATGCCGTGGACGTGCCCTGCCCCGGAGCGGGAGATCGCCGCGGCTGCCGCGCCGCTGCCCGAGCCCAGGTCGAGGAGTCCGCAGCCGGGTGTGACGAGGTCGTGTCCGACCCAGGCTCCGGTCTCGGTGTCGGCGGGTTCGAAGAAGATTCCCTGTGAGGGGGGTGGGACGAGGTCGGCGTCGGTGAGATGGGTGTAGCCGCTGACGCGCGTCAGGTGTGGCATGGGGGGCCTTTCCGATGCGGTGGATTTCCCGTTGCGGTGGATTTTCCTGATGGGCGGGTGGGTGGCTGCTCAGGCCGTAAGGCCGATCGCCCATTCGAGAACCGCCATGGCGCTGGGGAGTTTCATGGCCGCCTGCGTCCAGGCCAGTGAACGCGGGCCGTCGAGGACGCTGCCGGACACTTCGTCGCCCCGATGGGCCGGCAGATCGTGCAGGAACGACGCCTGCGGGAAGCGGCGCATCAGTACGTCGTCGACGTGGAAGGGCCGGAATGTCTCGCGCCAGTTCGGATCGGGTTTGCTGGTGCCGGTGGTCTGCCAACGCGTGGTGTACACGATGTCGATGTCGGGCGGGGCCAGCGCCGGGTCGTCGACCTGCTCGATGACCGCCCCGACCGCGGCGGCCCGCGCCGCCGCGGCCTTCAGTTCACTCTCCGGCACTTCGTATCCGCGCGGCGTGGCACACACCAGGTGTGTGCCTGGCACCGTGGCCAGTGCGTGGGCCAGAGCCACGGCGGTGTTGTTGCCCTCTCCCACGTAGAGCACTTTGACGCCCCTGAGGTCACCGTGCGCGAGCAGGAGGGTCGCCAGGTCACAGAGTCCTTGGGTGGGGTGCTCCTGCGTGCTCATGGCGTTGACGACCGGGATGCCGCCGTAGCGGGAGAGGTCTTTCATTTCCTCCACGGGGGCGGCTGTGCGGGCGGCGAGCAGGTCGAGCATGGATCCCAGGACCCGGCCCGTATCGTGCACTGACTCCCCGGTGTTCAGCTGAAGGTCGTGCGGACCGTAGGCGATCGGTGTTCCGCCCAGGCGGATCGCGCCCACCGTGAAAGCCGTCCGTGTCCTGGTGGAGGTCTTGGTGAACAGCACACCCACCGCGCTGCTCTCCAGGGGCCGCTCGTGCGCACGCGGGTCGTGGAACAGTTCCACGGAGCGGGCCGTCAGGGACGCCACCTCCGCGTCCGTGAGCTCGGAAAGGGAGAACAGCCCTTGCTCCGCGCGGGGCCGGGGCGGTGCGTAGTAGTCCTTCATGCGTTCACTCCAGTCGCGAGACGGATACTCAGAAGAGCGACAGCTTCTGTCCCAGGCCCTCGGCCTCGGCGACCCGTCGCACCTCGGTCAGCAGGCCCACGTCGAGCAGGGACATGCCGAAAGGGTTGCTGACCACGTGGCCCGTTGACGGCCGTACCGCCGGCACGGCACCTGTGAGCACCTGGCCCAGCGTGCCTTCCAGGGCCCGTCCCGCACCTGATGACGGGCTGTGCGAGGGGGGCAGGACGTTCCCCTGCCCCATCAGGCGGCCCAGGACACGGCGTGGGTTCTCGGCCACGAGTGAGACATCGTCGACGTAGAGGGCCTGCGCGGTGGAGAAGACATCGGGCAGGAGGTCGTCGAGCGAGATGTGGGCCACGAACGTGCCGGAGCCCAGCCAGCGCGCCGGTATGTACCCCTTGTCGGTCGTCGTGGTCGTCAGCAGCACCGGCGCGGCACGCACCGCCTCCTCGGTGTCCTCGTGCACCCGTACACGCAGTCGCGGATGGTGCTCGTGTGTCCACCCGGCCAGGACACGGGTCCGTGTGCGGTCCAGGTCGTGCAGATGTACCTGGGCGACGCCGGGGAAGGCCCCTGCCAGGAGGTCCAGGTGCGCCCGCGCCAGGGTTCCGCATCCGATCACCGTCAGGGCGTCCCAGTCCGCCGGCCCCAGGTGACGCAGGCTCACCATGGTGTAGGCCGCGGTGCGCGCCGCGCTCAGCCAGCCGGCCTCCGCCAACACCGTGGGGCGGGCGGTCTCTGGGTCGAACAGCATGCTGATCCCGGCCGCCCGTTCCCGTCCGTGCGCCGGATTGCTGGTCGCCGCGTTGATGAGTTTGACCCCGTACGCCGCGGGGTGGCCGACCTGGGCGTCGATCGACCCCAGCATGGCGAGCGACCGGCAGTACGCGCCCTCGGTGTTGGTCCAGGGCAGGTAGCCCTCCGGGGGCAGGTGGGTGCGGCCTTCGGCGTGCCGCCGCAGGATCTCCTCCGTCACGGCGCACAGGTCCACCCGCGCGGCACACTCCCGTACGGCATCCCGGTCGAGAAACAGCAGTTCTTCCCTCATCGTCCATCTCCTCACAGCACTCACAGGAGCCTTCGGTCTCTCGGCGGCACGCGGGACCCCACCCCGCCGAACCCCGGCACGGGCACGAGCGCGTGATGGTGATCGCCGTACGCTGCCGGAGCCTTCAGTCCACAAGTCGTGCGGCGGCGAAGGCGTCCCTGGCGCCCGGTACGTCGAGGACCCTGTTGTCCTCGAAGAGCCGGAGGCTGTGCCTGGCCGTGTCCCGGATGCCGGCGTCCACCCGGTCGTCCGGGTAGCTGTCGTCCAGCACCTCCTGCGCCTGGGTGCCTGTGAGCCCCGCGGCCACGAGCGAACGGCGTAGCGGTTCGAGGTAGGGCAGCAGGCTGCGACGGATGAGTTCCGGCAGGCACCGCGCGGCGCGTACGCGCACCGAGGTGTCCTGCCGGGTCCACAGCTCGCCGAAGAAGCGCGAGAAGAACACGTGGTGCCTGCCCTCGTCCTTGGCATGGTCGCGCACGATGTCGCGGACGAGACTCAGTACGCGGCCGTCCCGGGGGATGTCGTTCAGCAGCGCGGTGATCAGCGTCTCGAAGACGACGACCTGCAACAGCTGGGCCAGGCCCGGTTGGCCGGGCATCAGCTGTTCACCTGCCGCGTCGAGCCGTCGCAGGAACGGCTGGAAGTCGTAGGGCAACGGTGCGGTACCGCAGGCGGTGGCGATCTGGTCCACCGCGTCCAGACTGTAGAGGGAGTGGTACGCCTCGTCGCAGTAGATCCGGTATGCCTGCAGGCGTACGGACCGTGCCGCGTCCACGCCGCTGTGTCCCCCGGCGATCTGCTCGGTCGCTCGGTTGACCACGCGCGTCTCGAAGTGGGAGGTGAACTCCAGGTACTGGAAGAGGTGACGTGCCAGGAGCGCGTCTTTGCTGTGTTGCGGCAGCGCACTGACCAGCGGATGGTCCCAGTACGGCACCAGATGAGGCGGGAAGAAGAGCCGTCCGCTGTACAGCTCCTCCCGCAAGAGGCGCCGCGGCCCCGCCCATACACCGGACGACTCGTACCAGTCGTCTCCCAGTCCCGGCACGCTCATCGATTCCGCACCTCCATACCGGTCGGCGGGCAGCTCACTTCCAGGACCTCGACGCCCTCGCACGGACCGGGCCCCGTGAGGGCCTGCCGCCCGCGCCAGCGCGGGTCGTACACCGTGCCCTGGTACCGGTTCGCGCCGTCGGGGCACAGGCAGGCGACCGTCTCGCGGGCCGGCACGGCACGAAAGAGCCGCATGGCCGCGGCTATGGCGGCACCGGAGCTGGCGCCCACGCCCAGCCCAGTGGTCGCCTCCAGCCAGAGACAGGCGTGGACGGCGTTCGACGCGGGCACCCGCAGGGTGGGCCGGTGACCGTGCGGCAGGAATTCCGACGGCCGGCTCGCCCCGATGCCGGGCAGAATGCGTTCACTGCCCGCACCGCCCAGTGCCGCGGATCCCACCACGTCCACGGCGGCCAGTTCCCAGTCCGGCCGTGCCGATCGGGCGAAGTCCCGGAATCCGGCGAGCGTCCCGCCCGTGGACACCGCCACGACCACGCTCATCGCGCGCCGCGACGTCTGTTCCCACAGCTCGGGAGCCGTCGTCTCCCGGTGCACCCGCGGACTGGCCGGATTGCGGTACTGGTCGGGCCAGACCAACCGCGGCTCGGCGAGCAACCGCTGCTCGACGTACGAAAGCCGGCTCAGCAAGTAACCGCCCGCTCCGTCCGGCTCATCGATCATCACCACATCGGCGCCGTGAGCCCGGACGGCCTCGACGAGCACGGCGCTGCTCCGGACGTCCATGACCGCGGTGAAGGGCACCCGGTGCGACGCGGCGACAGCGGCCAGCGCCACCCCGAGATTGCCGGATGTCGACTCGATGAGCCCCACCTCCGGGGTCACCCGGTCGGCGACGTCCGCCCACAGCGCCCGCGCGGTCCGGCCTTTCACCGAGCCGTGTTCGCCCCGTGACTCCAGCTTCAGCAACAGCGTCCGCGGCTGCCCGTCGACGAGCATCCCTACCGTCGCCAACGGGGTGACCATCGGGGCACTCGGTGGTCGGGGCACTCGCTCCTGGTCCGGCTCCACTCAGCTGTCCCCGTCGACGCGGAAACACCCCAAAAGCAGAGAGGAAGGTATGGGAGGGGCCGGTGCAAGGAACACCGGGACGCTCAATTCCCTTGCGACTACGGATCGTTCATTGATCGTAGGCATGGAGTCATCGTTGGCCAGGGACACGGATATCGCAAGGGTGCCTTCGCCGAACCGTCCTCTCCGGCCGAGCGATGGTCGTCCGCTCGTCGGATGCGCCCCGCAAGGAAGCCGCGCACGAACACCTTCCGAACGCTCCTGTCCGCACCGGGCGCCCGCCCCTGTCCGGCACGGTCGAGAACCGTACCTGTTTCGACTCCGCTGTTTCACCCCCGCGCGGCCGGCACGACCGGTCGGCCCCGAGATGACCTCTGGGCCGTGTCAGCTTCTCCCGATGCATACGAAAGTCCTGGCCTGCCCCGAGCCGTCAAGGCTTTCGTAGGGTGAGGGGACTCCTGCCTCACCCTCCGACAATCGCATGAATAGGCACAAGAGCGGCAAGCCGGGTGATCCACTGGTCTGTGAGACGTGTTTCCCGAATTCAGACTGGAGTGTCATGCGTATCCGCACTGCTTTCGCTGCTTTCGGCCTGCCTGCTGCCCTCGTCGCCGACGCAGGAGGAATCACCGCAGCCGACGACCCCGGCGGCATCAACACCGTCACCGGCAACGGCGCCTCGCAGATCTACGGCGACACGAGCACGCAGCCCGGCCTGGTCCAGGGCACGCCGAGCCAGCCCTGAGTCTTCCGGCCGGTCGAGAACACCTCCAGGAACGCAGCAATGTCGCGATCTGCGCAGCGGTACAGGTCGGGTCCAGGAGACGATCCCTCAGGGCAATGGCGTCGTCGCGGGTGGGCTTGACCGCGATGCCGGCGGCTTCCAGGTACATCACGCCGGTCGCGGCGGCGACGGCGAAGTTGGAGCGCTCCAGCCAGCGGCACCGTCCCAGGGTGTGCACCAGGGCGGCTGCCTTGGCGTACGAGCCGTCGTAAACCGACTGCTCGAAAAGCTCGGCCCTATGGCGAGCGACTGCCGACACGGGGACGCCATAGTCGTCAGGAGCGGGATCGTTGGCGCCGGCAGCCTGGGCGACCTACACAATCCGGGCAACATGGATGTGCAGCTCCATCAGGCGGCGCGCTCACCCCGACGGGTTTCCCGGGCATCCTCGGTCTCGTCGAAGACATCCTGATGCTCGGCGAGGAAGCGGGCGGCTGCGTCCACGGCGCGCGCCCGCACGCCGCTGGCGTCGTCCTGAACGAGGCGAGCGAGGTAATCCCCGATGCTCAGCCCCAAGTCAGCGGCACGCTTCTTCGCAAGTTCCGCGACATCCTGATCGACCCGGGCACCCAGCTGCGTTTCAGCCACACCAGCACGGTAACAGCTGTTACCAAACCTAGGAGGGCGGTCCTGACGACGACCAGCCACCCCCGGACCCTGCTTCCTACCGGCCTCCCACTGGGTGACAGCAGGGCCCCGTGGCCCTCCAACCTGTCAGCAGGGACAGCCATGACCGTGACAGTCAGCAGCCCACCCCGTGGGCGCCTCACGGCAACAGGCTGGTCACCAGATAGCAGCCATCGTCAACACCGACCGAACACGCCACCAGGCACGACCAACCCACATCGACTGACACCCAACCAGCGCCACCAAGACACCCCTTCACACGCCGATACGCCAATAGGGTGAACCCGCACGCCTGCTAAGCGTCGAAATGCGAGCCGCTGCGAGCAGGCTTAGCGTTGCAGTCATGACCACAACACAGACACGAGACGCCATCTACTACGTCGTAGACGGCGACACTCTCTCCGAGATAGCCGAGCATTTCGGGACCACAGTCGCGAAGCTCCAGCAGCTGAACAACATTCCGGACCCCGACAAGATCCGCGTCGGGCAGCGCCTGGTCATCTCCCACTCAGGAAACGGCTTCGTGCCGTTCCCCGGAAAGCAATGGTTCCACCACCAGCCGAACAACAAGGTCGTCCTCGCGATGGCTCATCGCCTGAAGCAGGAAGGCTGTGGCACCTACCAGCCGCCGGAGCCGGACAAGAAGTGGTCGTCGGCGGACAAGGCCTCGTACAGCAAGTGGCAGAAAAAGAATGGGTTCGAGGGCTCCGACGCGGACGGCTTCCCGGGGAAGCTCACCTGGGACAGGCTTGAGGTTCCCACACCTTCCGCCTGACCGTGCGGCGTGAATTCGCCAACTAGAAAGAACGCCTGAGGGCTTATGCCCCGGGAACCGAAAACAAGGCCGGTCGGCTCGTAGCCGACCGGCCTTGTTGAGCGGGACTGTAAATCGTTCGGTGTAACTCCCGATCATGGAAGATGCATCGATGACCACTGAGAACGTGTCCGAGTCCGAGACCGCCGAGCCCACGAAGGCTGCGTCGGCGAAGGCCGCGGACGACCAGTTGCTCGACGAGCTGGTGGGCCGCGCCCAGGCCGAGGGCCTGCATTTGACCGGCGAGGGCGGGCTGCTGCAGCAGCTGACCAAGCGGCTGCTGGAGTCCGCCTTGGAGGGCGAGATCACCGACCATCCATCTCGGTTATGACAAGCACGACCCGGCGGGCAAGAACGGTGGCAACTCCCGCAACGGCACACGCTCCAAGACTGTGCTGACCGACGTCGGTCCGGTGGAAATAACCGTGCCCCGCGACCGCGACGGCTCCTTCGAGCCGAAGATCGTCAAGAAGCGGCAGAAGCGCCTGACCGGCATCGACGAGATGGTCATCTCGCTGGCCGCGAAGGGCCTGACCACCGGCGAGGTGCAGGCCCCACCTGAGGTGATCCCCGTGGTGTGGACACACCTGACAATGGATCTTGTTGATCATGGAAGGTGTAGATCCACGTGGCAAGGCCCTCGCAGTACAGTGCGGAGTTCCGGTCTGACGCGATCGCGTTGTGGCGGGCCTCGGCCGGCAGGCGGACGTTCAGGGACGTCGCGGCCGATTTGAACGTCAACCCCGAGACTCTGCGGACCTGGGTGCGTGATGCCCACGACCGTCCGGCCGTCTCCGGCACGTCGCAGGACACCGAGGCCGAGCTGGCCCGGCTGCGGGCGGAGAACGCCCGACTGGCCAAGGCGGAAAAGGAATGGCAGCTCGAGCGGGAGATCCTGCGACGGGCAGCCGCCTATTTTGCCCGGGAGATGAAGTGAAAACCGCCGCTTGGGACTTCGTCTCCGCCCAGGTCGAGATGTTCGGCATCAAGCGGATATGCCGGGTGCTGGAAGTCGCCCGCTCGGGCTACTACCGGTGGATCGCCGGCGCCCAGGCGCGGGCGGAGCGGCAGGGCGCCGAGGACACCCTGGTCGAGGAGATCCGCGAGATCCATGCCGAGCACCGTGGGAACTACGGGGCGCTTCGAGTCCACGCCGAACTGCGCGGCTTCGGCCACACGGTCAACCGCAAACGGGTGGCCAGGCTGATGCGCAAGCACGGCATCATCGGCCGCCACCTGCGGAAGAAGAAGCGCACCACGATCCCGGACCTCCTAGCACCACCGGTGCCGGACCTGGTCCAGCGGGACTGCACCGCCGGCGCACTGAACGAGAAGTGGTGCGGCGACATCACATACGTGCAGGTCGGAGCCGCGTGGCTCTACCTCGCCTGCGTCATCGACATCCGCTCCCGCCGGGTGCTCGGCTGGTCCATGGCTCCGCATATGCGGGCCGAGCTCGTCATCGACGCGCTCCAGGCCGCAGTCGCAGCCCGTGGCGGGCAAGCCGCCGGAGTGATCTTCCATGCGGACCGCGGATCCCCATACACGTCCGCCGCGTTTGCCCAAGTCTGCAACCGCTACGGCATCCGCAGGAGTAGGTGGGTGCGGCCTGGTCCTTCTCGGAATGGCAGGTGATCAGCGTGGCGTCGATGTCCAGGACCAGGCCAGGCACCTCCCGTCCGCCCGCTTTCGCCGCCGGTATGCCGGAGCGTGTCTCGCACGCCTGCAGCCAGGCCACTTCCCGGGCCTGAGCGCGCGCCGACCGCAGACGGTCCAGATGCGTTCGTCGACGGCGGCCAGCAGCCGCCAGGCAGTCGCTGTGGAGGCGACCGGGCCGAACACCTCGCCCTGGTCGCGCAGCACAGCCAGGTCCGCGATCGCCTCGCCGCCATCAGCCACCATTACCGCGAGGTCGGTGGCGATCCGGCCCGGGTCATGACCAGTGCCGCGTGGCCGAAGCGGTCCGAGCGCGGTGGAGTACGAGCTGGTCAGTCCGGTGGCATCGGCGAGATCAGCCAGTAACCGTGATCCGGCGTGACCAACCACCCCCGCACCGTCAGCGGAGACGTGGAGCCTGGGACGCGAACCGATACCCTGCACGCAGAAAGTGCCTTCCGCTGGACCGACAGAACCCCTCGACAAGGTTCATCGTCCCAGCTCAGAAGGCACTTTCGCGTTAGCCGAACGCGGCCTCGTCGACGACGTCATCGACCCCGCCGCGACGTGCTCATCAGCGCACTCGCGATGCTCCGCGAGAAGCACGCCCCCCTGCCGGTGCGACAAGCACGGGAACCAGCCGGCATCACGGACACGGAAGGCCCCTCGCTCTCCCGCCCGTCCTCCGTGCTCCACGTCGTCCGCGGACATCCGACAGAGAGGAGCTGGCCGCGGTGGCCGCCGTGCTCGCCGCCACCGCCGGCACCCGTAACGCCCGTACGGCACAAAGTTCTTCCAGCGCCCCGCGCAGTGCGCGATGGACCGACCGCTGGCACAGAAGCAGTTCGCCGCGCTCCTGGGTCACGCGGCAGGGCGGGCCGGCCGAGGACGGACTGCCGCGCACGCGAAAAGTTTGACCGTACATGCTTCTCCCCCATACGGGGGAGGTGGATGGCCCCGTAGGTTGAGGTGCGGCGACGCCCCCGTGATGAGAATCGATCACATGCCGAGAGGGAAAGTACTACCCGATGTGCCGCGCTGGGCCGTCCTCGCCGCCTACGCCGTACCGCTGGTCACCCTGCCGTCAGGGTTGTGGCGGATCGCCCTGGTCGCCGGGCTCCCGGTGGCCTCGGATCCCGGTCCGTACCGGCTGGGGCGTGCTGTACGTCCTGACGCTGACTGCGGTCTCCGAGGCGCTCGCCCTGCTGACGCTCGGTCTGGTGCAGCCGTGGGGCGAGGTCGTGCCGCGCTGGATCCCGCTGCAGCGGCCGGCACGGCAGTTTAACCAGCAACGTCCCGACACCACTGGCGGCGGCACCGCGTTCGCACGTACAGAACCCCGCCATCGAGAAGGCGCTGGAGGGCCACGTGCAAGATCAAGGCACCCGCCCCCGCACTGCAGCTGTGCTCGCTGAGCACGTCCGGCAACAACACCAACCCCAGCTGACAAGCAGGCCAACCGACCGGAAGCACCAGGCTGCCCCGCTGCACGAGGGCCAGCCGCCCGTCGAAGACGAACCGGACCAGACTCCGACCACGCCCGCCATCCGCCACCCAGCTGCCGCCAGCCGGGCAGCGACCAGGGCGCCAGCGGCAGCGGGTGCGCTGGTCGAATCCCCGCACGGTCTGCGGTCGGCCACGCAGTGAGCGAGGTCGGGGTAATGCGGCCGCGTGGTCAATGCCCAGCGGCCTGGCACGTCAGCCCGCCGTGTCGCTGGTCGAGGCGGGCTGCTCAGCGCAACGGGCGGCGTCGGCCGGAGCGCCGTAGGTGCAGACCGAAGTAGACCAGGGCCGCGACGAACACCGCGATGCCGATGATCAACAGGTAGAACAAGCCTTCCACGAGGACACCGATGAAGCCCAACACGATTGCCGCGATGACGAGGATCAGGAAAAACGTCATTACTTAGGACCTCCTTGACGGGCCGGTCAACGGCGGGCGAGCTGACGCTCCCCGTTCACACCCGGCTGGTACGCCAGGCCGTAGTGCGCGAAGACCGCCGCCTCGTCCTCGGCGGGCAGGACATCGTCCGTGCCGATCGACGGGCACTTCTTCACCAGCGATCGGTCGTAGTCGACCTTGACGTAACCCGGTCCGACCAGCGCGCCCGCCAGCGGGACGAAGACCAGGTGGCGCCGGGTGGGCAGCCCCACCTGGACAGTCGCCATGGCCGGCTCGTCGGTGCTGGTGTCCACGTAGACCGCTTCCAACACACCAATCTTGTGACCGCCCACATCGACGACATCATGGGTGCGCCACTCACGGATATCCGCGATCTGAATCATTGCTGGATTCCCTCTCGCGCAAGGTGCCCGAAGCCGTTCCACTTCACAGCCTGCCCCGTAAAGACCGCCCACACCAGCTTGGACACTCGCAATTCCCCGCACCATCAAGCCTTTGACAGCCCGGTCGACGCTGAGGGTGCAGGTGTGGCCACCTGCAGACGGGAGGGTGTCCGCAGTCGGCAACAACACACGGCGCGTACGGCTCAGCCGCTACCGACCTGGACCGTGGCCTCTCGGCACTGAGGGGCACAGGATTAACGGCTTCGCCGCGGTAGATGGCGACGGGCGAGTCCTTGCCCCGCCACCAGATGTCGGTAACAGGCTGCCCCGAAGCGTGCCGCGCTCCTATTCCGCTGCGGTCAGCCAGCGCTGCGGTAGCGGGTCAGAGCCGGCCCACTGAGGGCCGTGCCGATCAGCCCAACCATCAGAGCCGCGATGGCCCCGAGTCGCCTGGCGCTCATGGTGTAGACGCTGGCGGCGGCCGACTGCACCGAGGCGCGTGGCCGCCGGTGCCGGTCATCGACACTCGGGGTGGGATGGCGCAAGCGGCCGCCGATGAACGCCGCTTGAGGATCAGGACGGCAGGGTCTCGCCGTCGACCTCGCGCCAGAAAGCGTCGACCCGTAGGTTGAACAAGTCCGGGGATTCCTGGAACGGCTGGTGGGCCTCCTCCGCCATGACCTCGAAGCGGGCGCCCGGGATGGCGTCGGCCACGACCCGCCCGAGCCGCGGCGGCGTGGTGATGTCCCGTTCGCCGGCTAGGACGAGGGTCGGTGCGGTGATGCCGGACAGCCGGTCGAGCGTGTCGTGCCGCATGAACGGCTCCAGTTGACGCTGGAAGGCATCGGCGGACTGCGGGTACGGGAAGGCGAGGGTTTCGTCGATGATCCGCTGCACCGTGCCATCGGCATGGGCGCGCGGCGTGTACATCCACAGAAAGAACGCCTCGAGCACGGCGCGCTCGTTGGGCGCTTCCGTCACCAGCCAGTGCCAGAAGCGGGCCATCGTGGTGAAGTAGGCGTCCGCCCGTGCCCAGGTACTCATAAGGACGAGGCTGCGGACAGCCTCCGGGTGACGGAGGGCCAGCTCCTGCGCGATCGCGCTGCCACCCGAGAAACCGGCGACATGCGCCCTGTCGACCCGGAGCCCCCGGAGCAGCTCCGCGGCGTCGTCAGCCATCATGGCCACGGACAGGGGCCCGTCGGGCAACGGCGTCCGCCCCGACCCTCGGTTGTCGAAGGCAATGACCCGGTACCGGCCCGACAGCCCGTCGAGCTGCTCCTGCCACGCCTCGGCGGGATCGCTCAGCCCCGCGATCAGCAGGACATCGGGCCCTTGGCCACGGCTCTCGGTCCAGATCGTGGTTCCGTTGGCTTCTACGTACTCACCCATGGAATACACCTCCCGCCCTATCGTCTCCTCTGCCGGTCCGTAATCGAATACCGCCGCGCCGCACGCGCTCCTGAACCTTCGGCCCTCCGCTCCACATGCCCGGCCGGTCACGAACACCTACACCGCTGGAGCGTCTAGTAGGTCGTCGATTGCCTTGGGCGGGTCTGTCAATCGAACGGTGTAACGAGGGTGGTTGGGGTTACTGACGGGCTGCGGAGAGTCGGCCGTCGAAGGTGATGTCGAAGGCGTTCAGGGCAGTCTTGCCTCGTGTTCCGTTGCGGCTGTTCCCGCCGTTCTTCCCGGCCGGGTCGTGCTTGTCATAGCCGAGGTGGTCGGTGATCTCGCCCTCCAGGGCGGACTCCAACAGCCGCTTCGTCAGGTGCTGCAGCAGGCCGCCCTCACCGGTCAACTGCAAGCCCTCGGCCTGGGCGCGGGCCACCGACTCGTCGATCAGCCGGTCGTCCACCGGCCTCGAGGGCTTCGGCTCAGACGGCTCGACGTTCTCGGCCTCAATCACGTTCTCACTGGTCATCGGTGCATCTTCCTTGATCGGGAGTTACACCGAACGATTTACAGTCCCCGACCTGGGTGTCGTCCAGCTTGGGTGGGCGTCCGGTGGCTGCCCGTCACCGCAAGGCCGAAGCACCGCCTTGCTCCCACACCCGCCGCCAACGCCGCACACTCTCGGCACACACCCCCACCGCCCTCGCGATCTCCGCGTTCGAGACGCCGCCCTCGAACAACTCGACTGCCCGAACACGACGCGCCTCCGCCAACTGAGGCCGCGACAAAGCAGGAAGGGAAGAGCCGGCAACCGAAGAGGAAGGTTGATATGCCACCCCGACAGCCTCCCACCCACACGGCCACCACACCCACTGAACTTACGAAAAGATCAGTAGAGCGTATTTCAGAAGTGGAACCCGCCAAGGTTGAGAGCCTGATGGGTGACTAGAGTCAGCTGCATGGCAACACCAGTGCTTCAAGCAGTTGAGGCGGACGGGACGACCCGTCCGAGGACCAGCTGCACGACGTGCTTGCTGATATGAACCTCGCATGTCGATTTGTCATCGTGCGGCGGCTCGATTTGGAACCCGCCGACCAGCATTACATGCAGGTCTTTCTCAATGACGACCTGAGCTATCAGGTGAAATAGGGCGAGGGAGGGCCGGACAGGCACTTCCAGACATGGGTACCTCGTGGGCACGGTGTCTTCACAGTGGAACCTGTGGCTGAGGTGCTCCAGGGCTGGGCATGCGGGCGACCTGGTTGGCGTGAGGCTCATTCCTGGTTCCCGTGGTCACCCTCAGAGCCATGCGCCCGTCAACACCCCCTCACAACCACTCGTTGATGGCTGCAACCAGAACAGTCGCTTCGTAGCGGACGGCTAGTTTGTCGTACCTTGTGGCTACGGCGCGGCGCCTTTTGAGACGGTTGATACCGCACTCGACCGCGTGTCGGGCTTTGTAGTCTTCCGGGTCGAACTTCGGTGGCCGGCCGCCGCGAGAGCCGCGGCGCTTGCGGTTGTTGGACTGGTCGGCCTTGTCCGGGATGGTGCAGCGGATCCCGGCGGCGCAGGTAGGCCCGGTTCTTGCGGGAGGCGTACGCCTTGTCAGCGTGCACCCGATTGGGGCGGACGCGCGGCCGGCCCGGCCCGATGCGGGGCACGCGGACCTTCTCCAGCACGGGTTCGAACTGCGGCGAGTCTCCGCGCTGCCCCGCTGTAACCACGATCGCCATGGGCTTTTGACCTTGCTCGACGGCCAGGTGCAGCCATCTTCCGCCCGCCAGCGCCGCCACGGCCCAGGAAGGTATCCCATCACCGCAGGCACACGCCTGGCGTCGTCATCGAGCACGTTTGCTGCAACGACCGTCGGCCGGGCAAGGAACGGTCCGGCATTACTCTGACGACGCCCTTGATGTCGGCGATGCGGCGCCCGGCCCTCCGGAAGCGAGCTACCCGGCCATCCCCTGCCGTCATGGAGCGATGCCTGCCAGCGCGAGTGGTGCCAGGCATCGACGACCTCTTGGTCCATCCGCAGGGTCTCAGCCCCGTGCGGGCACTAGCGCCCCGCTTGTCAGGCCATGTCCTGCTAGGTCGTACTTGAGTCGGCCCGCAGGCACAAGTCGGCTGACGACGAGGCCGTGATGAGCTGGCCGTAGTGGCGGGTGCGTAGGCAGAAGGTGAGCAGGGCCAGAAGGCTGGTGGCCGCGAACCAGTACAGAGCCCGGGCCGCGCAGGTGAAGGAGGCCGTGTGGGTGAAGGAGGCGGCCAGGGCCGCCTGCGCGGGTCCGTACAGCGGCAGGGCACTCAGAAATGCCTGGTCACCAGCAGGGTTCGAAACAGGGCTTTGCATGGCGACATCGATCAGCGTGGCCATCACCACGACGAAGAATCCTTCCAGTTCGCTACGCAGCAGGTAGCCGGCCATGATGCCCAGTCCTCCGTAGGCCAGGATGGCCGCTGCCAGGGCGGCGGCCACTGCCCCAGGTTGGGCCAGTGGCCAGGACAGCCGCAGCAGGCCGAGGGTGTAACAGGTGAGCAGTGCAGTGACGACGAGGAGGGCGCCAAGTTTGGCGGCCAGCAGCTGCAACCGGGGGTAGCCCGCCAGAACCAGGCGCAGGTCCATGTCCCGGGCGCTGAAGGTAGCCATAAACATCATGAAACCGGCGATCACCGCGACTGCGTGCAGCGAGCTGGAGACCTGGATGGTGCGGTTCATCGACGCGACCACGTCGATGCCCAGTGCGCTGCTGTTGAAGGTGATGTTCTTGTTTAGAGCGGTGGCACGGACCAGGTAGATCCAAGTCGGGATAAAGAAGGCAATCATGGCCATCGCAAGGCGGTTGCGCAGGTGACCGGTCAGCGTGAAGCCAAAGGCCACCGTGAATGCCGTCCACTGATGCCTCATCGCGGCACTCCCTCCTCGTGCAGGCGGCCGTCGCGCAGATGGTGGACGGTGTCGAAGTGCTGCAGGTCGTGCAGCAGATGGGAAACCACCACCACCGAGCGCCCTTGGCTGCGCAACCGCCCTGCCAACTGCCAGAATCGCTGATGCGTGTCCCAGTCGAAGCCCTGGTACGGCTCATCGAGCACCAGCAACGGCGGATCGTGCATGAGCGCCAAGGTCAGGTTGAGTTTCTGCCGGGTGCCGCCACTGAGCTCCCCCGCCCGGGTGCGACGCTCGCCGCCGAATCCGAGCAGGTCCATCAACTCCCAAGCGTGATCCAACCGGGGCAGCCGGTAGGCAACCTGGAACAGCCGCAGATGCTGAGCCACAGTGAGCGTGTCATTGACCACCGCCTGTTGCGGGCAGTACCCGAGCGCACCGAACCGCTGCACGGAGCCGCAGTCTGGCATCAGCTGTCCCACCGCGATACGCAGCAGCGTGCTCTTGCCCGAGCCATTTTCGCCCACTACGCCGGCGAGCATGCCAGCCGACACCGTCAGGTCAGCGCCGCGCAGCACCGCCCGTCGGCCGTACGCCTTGTGCACCGCCCCGATGTGCAGCCGCCTGTCTGGAGCCATGTCGTTCCATCCCCCACCACCTACCGCACAATCAACGTCCGCCTGCACAACGGGAGCAGACCGCACGCAGACACGGCTGATCGGCATCTGCCCAGACACGGGGACACAGCCGGGAGGCGGGCAATCGTGCACGCCGCAACACGGCAGGCCCCCTGAGTGCCGTCGAGCAGGCTCACCACGGCCGACGGGGGCGGCGCGGTTCAGTAAATAGTGAACTTCGCAAGGAACGTCTCGTTTACCTGCCGTGACAATGATCATCGTAGGATCCGGCCGAACGAGACTGGCGCAGCATCTGAGCCTGTACTTCGCTCCTCCCGTCATGCCCGTCATTGCTGGAAGCGCAGTCAGTTGGCATACCACCTGGCCCCACTACGACGGCCTTCTGTGGGGGTTAGGGGGAAGCAGTTCCTGGGCACTGCTGTGTGCGGCCCTGGCCTGTGCCGGGGTCCGCTTGGGATGGTGGCCCGCCCCCTTTCCTTGTCAGCGCAGACACCGGCTGATGCTCCTGGCTGCGAGCGTCCTCGCCGCAGCAGTCGTATGGCTGATCTGCAGGCGCTTGGGGGCTCCCGCTCCACTGCTGGCCCTGGGAAGCACGGCCCCTCTACTGGCAGCCCTCCTGCTCGCAAGCACCTGGGCGAGCAATGTCTCCCTGCACACCAGCGCGGCAGCCGCCAGCATCACTCTCCTTACCCTCCATCTGGGCGCCGGCTCGGCCCTGCTGTACCTTCTCGTCGCAGCGATCGGCTGGTCCCGCCTGCATCTGCGCGTCCACACGCTGGACCAAGTCCTCGTGGGTGCGGTGCTAGGGGCAGCGACATGCGTGGCCATGTTGTATTTCGGCCCGTAAGCGGACCCAGCCGTGCCTTGCCTCCCTCGCTGTCCACTCCGCCGACACGGCCCCGTGAACGCGGTGGGCCATCGCCGAATCTCTGAGTGAGCATCTGCGGCTGCGGGTCCACGCCCACTGCTGGTTTCCCCCGTTCGGCGAAGAGGCCGATGTCGTGTCCGGTGGCGGACGCCGGGCCCGCTCGACCGTCATGGAGAACACGTTCGGAGTAACGATCATTTGTGGCGCCGCTGGGATCTGCCTCACGTCGTTGGAGCGGTGAAGCACCAGGAGCAGCCGCTCCTGGTGCGCCCCGACTGTGAGGCCCCTACCTGATGCGCTTGTCCCACCGCACTCTGTACGAGGCGGACACCTGGAACGATGGCCCCGCCCGCGGGCGGACAGCGAGTCGACTGGCTGAGCGCGCGACCGCGCTGGCCGTTCGGCATCTGCTGTCCCGCCAGAATGCTGAGGGCTGGTGGAAGGGCGACCTCGAGTGCAGTGTGACGAGCGACGCCGAAGACCTGCTTCTCCGGCAGTTCCTCGGGATCCAGGACGAGAAGACCACCCGTGCCGCCCGCCTGTTCATCCGCGGCGAGCAGCGCGAGGACGGCACCTGGTTCACCTTTCATGAAGGGCCAGGCGACCTTTCCACCACCATCGAGGCGTACGTTGCCCTGCGGCTCGCCGGAGATGCTGCCGATGAGCCGCACATGGTCAAAGCGGCGGCGTGGATTCGGGTGCACGGGGGCATTGCTGCCAGCCGGGTCTTCACTCGCATCTGGCTCGCGCTGTTCGGCTGGTGGAAGTGGGAGGACCTGCCGGCGCTGCCTCCCGAGCTGATCTTCATGCCCAAATGGTTCCCGTTCAGCATCTACCGTTTCGCCTGCTGGGCCAGGCAGGCCATCGTGCCGCTGGCTGTCGTCTCCGCCATGCGCCCCGTACGGCCCGCACCGTTCCGGCTTGACGAGCTGCATACCGAGGTGGGCGTGCGTGGTCCTGCCGGGGCGGGTGCTGTGGTGAGAGGTTGGGACAGGTTCTTCCTGCGCCTGGACAGGGTGCTGCACGCGTATCACAAGGTGGCGCCGCGCCGGGTACGCCAGGCCGCCATGAACAGGGCGGCGCTTTGGATCATCGAGCGCCAGGAGATTGACGGCTGCTGGGGCGGCATCCAGGTGGATGCCACGTATTCGTTGATGGCCCTGCACCTGCTCGGCTACAAGCTGGAGCATCCGGTCATGCGCGCGGGTCTGGCATCGCTGGACGCCTTTGCCGTCTGGCGCGAGGACGGCTCCCGCATGATCGAGGTCAGTCAGTCGCCCGTGTGGGACACGAGTCTGGCTGTCAGCGCTCTCGCCGACGCGGGCGTGCGCCCGGACCATCCGGCCCTGGTCAAAGCCGCTGACTGGATGCTGGAAAAGCAGCACCGCCAGCCCGGAGACTGGGCCGTCCGCAGGCCGGGCCTCGAACCGGGCGGCTGGGCCTTTCAGTTCCACAATGACAACAACCCGGACCTCGACGACACCGCCGAGGTCATCCTCGCGCTGCGCCGCGTTCAGCACCCCGACCCGGTACAGGTCGATGCGGCGATCGGGCGTGGCGTGCGCTGGAGCCTGGGCATGCAGTCCAAGAACGGTGGCTGGGGAGCCTTCGACGCCGATAACACCAGCGCCGTCGTCGGCCGGCTGCCGTTCTGCGACTTCGGGGAGGTCACCGACCCGCCGTCCGCCGACGTCACCGCCCACATCGTGGAAATGCTCGCCGTCGAGGGCAAGTGCGCTGACCCGCGCACCCGGCGCGGCGTCGAATGGCTCCTGGCAGAGCAGGAGGCGTCCGGAGCCTGGTTCGGACGCTGGGGGGTCAACTACATCTACGGAACCGGCTCGGTGGTCCCCGCGCTCATGGATGCGGGGCTGCCCTCGGAGCATCCCGCAATCCGCCGCGCCGTTACCTGGCTTTCATCCGTCCAGAACGACGACGGGGGCTGGGGCGAAGACCCCCGCTCCTACCGGGACCAACGGTGGGCCGGACGTGGCGCATCCACCCCTTCGCAGACTGCGTGGGCGCTGCTCGCGCTGCTGGCGGCCGGCGAGTGGCAGAGCGAGAGTGTCGAGCAGGGAATCGGCTGGCTCGCCCAGACGCAGCGTGAAGACGGCACGTGGGAAGAGCCGTACTTCACCGGCACCGGTTTCCCCTGGGACTGCTCTATGAAATACCACCTCTACCGCCAGGTGTTCCCTCTCATGGCACTCGGCCGCTACCTGCACAAGCAACCGCTGGAACGGCCCTTTGACGAAACCACGGGCGTACCGTCGTCACGACGGCCTTGACTAGCGTCCTGGAGATGCCAGCCAACGCGCCCCTGGCGGCCGGTGGCGACTGAGCTCGCATTGGCGGAAGTGGGCGGGATTCCTGACCGGCACCGCAGTATGACTGACGAGCCGCCGGGGCCGCAGTGCTGGTGTCCCGCTTGGACGGAACCGTTCAGGAGTCGGCTCGTTGGCTGAGAGTGCCCCCTGTCGCGTTTCTTCCCATTGCCGGCCCGCGTGGGCTGCCGCTGCTCGGAAACCTGCCCGCCTTCGGCCGGGACCCGTTGGCGTTCCTGGTGCGCCTGCGCGACGACTTCGGGGACGTGGTGACCTGGTCGCTCGGCCCGATGCGGATCATCTTCCTCTCGCACCCCGAGCACATCGCGGAACTCCTAGGGGCCGACGAACGACGCTACGAGACCCCGGACGTCGGCTGGTCGTTCAGACGACTGGTCGGCGACAGCGTCATCCGCAGCCAGGGTGCTGACTGGCGGCGCAAGCGGTCCCTCGTCCAGCCGACGGTCCGCCCCCGCCAGGTACGCACATACGCGACAACGATGGTCGACTGCGCTTCGGCGCTTGCGGACCGCTGGCAGGACAGGGAGCGGATCGATGTGCTGCGGGAGATGACTCTGCTCACGCAGCGGATCGTGGTCCGCACCCTGTTCGGCAACGACGTCGGGGACCAAGCCCGCGCGCTCGGCGACGCGATGTCGGTGGCCGGACGCGAGATCGGCGCCGAACTGCGCGGGGTCGGGCTGTTCCTTCCCGTTTGGGCCCGCACGCCCGCTCGGCGGCGTCTGCTTGACGCCGTCGCAACCGTCGATGCCGAGATCGATCGACTCATCCGCACCCGACAAGCCTCTCAGGGCGTGGACGGCGAGCGCGAGGATCTGCTGAGCAGGCTGCTCGCAGCCCGGGACGAGACTGGCCGGCCGCTCACCCCCACGGAGGTGCGGGATGAAGCGGTGACCTTGTGGGTTGGGGGCCACGAGACCACCTCCACGGCGCTGATGTGGTCCTGGTACCTGCTGTCGGCATCCGCGCATGCCCAGGCACGACTCACCGCGGAGCTCGACCGCGTCCTGGCCGGGCGGCCCCCCACCATCGACGACTACGAGCAACTGACCTGGACACAAAAGATCATCAAGGAAGCGCTGCGGCTCTATCCGCCCGGATGGATGATCCCTCCCAGAGTGGCGCAGGACGGCGCTGTCCTCGGAGGAAGCCCGGTCCCGGCCGGGACCATGGTCTGGTGCAGCCAGTGGGTCACCCACCGAGACCCCCGCTGGTTCCCCGACCCCACGGCCTTCCGACCTGAACGCTGGGACGACAACCCCCAACAGCCGGTGCACCAACACGCCTGGTTTCCATTCGGCGGTGGCCAGCGAAGCTGTCTCGGCGCGCGGTTCGCCCTGGTCGAGGCAGCCTTGGTCCTCGCGACACTGGCCCAGCGCTTCCACATCACCGTCGACCCAGGCGAGGTGACTCCCACCGCCGGCCTACAGCTCCAGCCAGCCACATCGCTGAAAGCCACGTTGCGAGCCCTTTCTGCTTGCCCGCCCGGCGGGCAAGCTAGGACGGTCCCCACCTCATCGTCCTGACCGCCCAACAGCAGTTGACCTGCCCGCCTGGGCGAGCAGGGCCCATTCCGCGACCGTGGTGTCGGAGGGCCTCGACGACCGAGCGCGCGGCCAGGCGGGCCAAGCAGGGGCTGGAGAACAGGTTCATCCATACCCTCGCGGTCCGTCAGCGCGGCCGATGCGCCCGGTGCGGTCTCGACCTCGTCGAAGGAGCCGAGTTCGAGCCGGACAACATCCACGACTGGGTGTCCTGGTTCAACTCGGTCCGCCGGACGCTGAACGTACACCACGTCGTGCACCGACAGTACGGCGGCGGCAACAAGAGGAAGCCCTCGACTGCGCCTGCGGCCGCTACCTCGGCGTCCTCACCGCCGAACACCCCTCAACGAACTGACGCGGGGCTGCACTAGCTCACCAAGGGCGCGCGCCCCGCCGATTTCACCTGCCACCACGAGTTCCCCGGGTCGCGGGACCAAACGTACTGCCGGTTCGGTTCCACGGTCATGCCGAAGTCATACACGTCCGGCCGGTCCTCGGCCAGCCACCGGTCCCAGGCATGCTCGAGCTCGTCGGCCAGGCGGCGAGGACCTCCCTGGTCGGCGATGGTCCGCCCACCGCCGAGTGCGGAGAGCGTCGCCCACGACGAGACGCCATCATGCAGCCAGGCGTTCATGCCGTCCTCGTCGACCGCCGTGGTGATCTCCACCTCGGGCAGGGCGACCCGCAGAGCAAAGCGCAGATGGACGTTGTCGGCCAGGAGGCACACGTCCTTCTCGAAGGGCCCCTCGTCCTGCGAGGGGCCGTCTCCGCGGACCTGCGCAAAGCTCCGGCCGACGAGGAGATGGCGGGGCGGCATGAACGCGGCCAGCCCCTGCATCCATCCGGACGCCGACCGACCGTCAGCGGCAACCTTCAGCGCCACATGCCCCAGCCGGCCCCACGGGGTCACAATCCGCCCGCCCGACCGGGTCTGCGCGACCCACGTCCATGGCACCTCGTCGACCGCGAAGGTGGAGATCACCCGGTCGTACGGCGCGCCGCTCGGCCAGCCCGCGGCGCCGTCACCGACGACGACGCTCACGTCGGCACCCGCCGCCTCCACGTTCCCCTGGGCGGACTGGGCGAGTGCCTTGTCGACCTCGACCGTGATCACTCGGCCCGGGCCCGTCCGGCGGGCGGCGAGTGCGGCGTTACGACCGGTGCCGGCACCGAGCTCCAACACCTGGTGGCCTTCCTCAAGGAGCAGCGAGTCGAGCATGTCCGCGACGACGGCTTCGCAGCTCAGGCTGGAGCTTGGGACGCCGTGAGTGATCTGGGTGATCGTGGCGTCGTCCGGGTCCGGGTAGACCAGGGCGGCCCACCGGTCGGGATTGGCACTGCGGTCGACCGGCACGTATGCGTGCCCGTCCCAGTACCAGACCTGGTCCGTTGCGAAGGCCTCGCGGGGCAGGTCGCCGGCGGCCTGGCGGATCCATGGCGCTCGCGCCGGCCAGGCGCCGCGCTGCTCCATGTCGGCATCGAGGCGTCGGCGGTGCTCGGCGAGTTGAGACACGGCTACTCGTCCTTCTTGTGCTGCCCGTTGGACGGCGGTGGGGTCGGTACCTGGCCGTCGGAGTTGTCCGGTGGCGGCGTGCCCTGGCCCGGGTCCGGCTGGGGTTTCTCGTGCTTGCCCATCATGTCCCCCTTTCTCGTCGCCTGATGGGTGCGGGCCATGCTGACGCACAACCAACCAGGGCGGTAGGGGGCATTCTCAGCCGCTCCGGCCAATATGCCTTACGGGCGCGTGGAGGCTGGGTGCGGGGTGACGCGTACGAAGTTGCTGTGGCCGGTGACCGGGTCCAGCACCGCTACCTTCAGCGGTGTGCGGGCGGCGGCCTGGATGCGTGAGAGCCAGGTCTGGTTGGGCACCAGGATCGTCAGGCCCTTGGGCCATCCGGCGAGCGCTTCTGGATTGGGACAGACCACACCTGACAGCTGGAACCCGACGCTCTCCCACCTCGGTCGGGCGTAGACGGGCAGCCCGTCGCCGTAAGCGGGGCCCGGGGTCCCGTACTGAATTGCCTTGCCGGATGCCGAGCGGACCATTTGTGTGAAGACCTGCCACACCATGGCGTCCAGACCCGTCTGCTCGAAGAAGGGCTTCAAACGCTGTACTTCCGCCTTCCGCTCCCGAGCCCGCTGCTGCGCGAGCCGGCGGCGTTCCTCGGCCCGCTGCTCGGTCTCCTTGCGGCGCTGCTGGGCGTCAGCAGCGCGCTTTGCGGTCTCGGCCTCGGCTTCCATCCGGGCGCGGACGATTGCCAGCTGCTCGTACGGGGGCGTTGTCCACCTCACTGTGCCGTTCGGGCCGGTAAAGGCGTGCACCCGCTTCTCCAGGATCCATTGGACCGCTTCGCCGAGCGTGCAGGTGATGTGCACCCACTTCGCCTTCGCCTTCAGCGTGCGTGGCGCCCAGGTGTAGCGCGCCATCCCGTGCCACACGGTCCAGGACTCGCCCCGCAACCGCGGAAGGCGCACCCGCAGCGAAGGCACGATGCGCTCCCAAGGCCGATCTTCCAAGGCGACCCAGCACACCGCGACTCCGTCCTGCGCGTAGCGGTCCGTGCGCATGCGCGCCTCGTCCGGCGTCAGGGGCGACAACTGCGCCTCCAGCGCCATGAAGGGACGGCCGCGCTCGTCGAAGACCATCGCGTCGGCCCGCCAGGTCCGGGCCTCATTGCTGACTTCCAGCTCCGCCCGCCACCCCGCCGCCCGAGCAGCCATGGCCAGCTCCAACTTCAGCAGGTGGTGCTCCGGCGACTCGTTCGCCAGCTCGCAGTTCTCCGGCCGCACCTGGTGGTAGAAGTGCCGGACGCTGTAATGCGAGACCCGGGCGAAGACCCGGCCCCGGCACTCCGGACACGTCAGCACCAGGCCCTTGACGCGATGAACGTCTGCCCAGGCACGGCCGCAGCCGAGATCACCCCGAGATGCATCCAGTCGGCCCCAGTCCGCATGTACGGCGGTGTACCCCATCGGCTCCTCTCCCCCCTCGTACGCCCGCCGCCCAGCGTCTCCACCGCCCAGGCGGCACGTCACCGGATCCCGCAGAACGGCGGAAAGTGATCGCCACCCGGCGGGTTATCCATCAGGTCCACAACTGGACGGAGGAGGCCCGACCGGGCTGGTGCCCTCTTCGCAGGTCGCCCCTGCTCGGCAGACGGCGAGGCCGTCTGCCGGCAGCGGCGCCACACTCGGCATCACCGTGCCCGGGTGACACGCCACACGTGGTTCTGGGGCGCAGGCGGCGGCCACCGGGCGAAAGCTGACTCTCATACGGCGACCTGGCCATCCTCAGGATGGCGTCCGGATGCTCCGCGAAGGGTGCGAGGCCGAGGCTGTTGTCGGAGTAGGACGACGCTGGGACGCTTCCGCCGCGTCGCCAGAATGTCGCCCGGACGAGGGCGAGCCCGGGTTGAGCCGGTCATTGCCGGGCGTGACTCGCCCGCTACAGTCACGCGGCAGCGGGCCGGAGCCACTGGCGTTGGCTCCGGCCGCTGTGTCCGGTCGGGCGAGGACGGGTCAGGCTGTGTCCTCCTGTGGTTCAAGCAGCGCGAAGTACGTCTCGCGCTGCTGCTCGGTGAGCTGGCCGTCGAGCGAGAGCGCCGAACGCAGCGCGCTAAGCGTGTCCGCCGACGGCACGTTCCAGGTCGCGTGAGCCTGGCGCTGGATCTCCCCGATGGTGGCGTATGCCTCGCCGGGGAAGCACCGGATGTACCAGTCGAGCATCTTGCCCACCGAGGGCGTCAGGTTGAGGTGCCACCACTTTGTGGAGACGTGGCCGCCCTTGCCGTCCTGGTCGTCGGCGAACATCTCGACGGTCTCGGCGAAGTCGTGCAGCACGGCTGCCCGCACGGTGCGCCCAAGGTGTTCGGTGGGGACGATCTGACCAAGGCTAGCGCCCACCGACCAGGCGAGCTCACCCGCGATCTGGGTGACGGACTCCTTGTTGCGGTGGCGCAGCACCCACCGCTTGCGCACGTCTGGCCGGTCGTACAGCGCGTGCTGGAAGTCGGTGGCAAACCGGTCGCGCACCTCTGCGGCTCCGGGCGAGAGGGCGTCGCGGTCACCGGCGGACATCGCCTCCCCGATGCCCTGGTAGGAGCGCTTGCGGGCCTCGACCCAGTCGTCGACCACCGCGCGGGGCCACTGGTCGCGGCCGCCGACGACGGCCTGCGGCCTGGGGACTTCGATGTTGCCGCGAGAGATATAGGCCCGCAGCGTCGAGGCGGTGATGCCGCCCAGCTCCGCCATCTCCGGGGCACCGATCAGCTGCGCCCCCGTCAGCTCCGGGCTGGAGACGTCGATCACGCACCGCTCCAGCGGCAGTGCACCATCCTGTTCCTGGTGATGCTCCGCCCACAGCGCCAGGTGGTCGAGCCACTTGTCCGGTCGCGCGGCCTCCGGGTCGAAGGTGGCCACTTTGCCGACGTACGCCCGTGCCGGGTCGGCGCGGCCGTCCAGCATGTCGGCGGCGGTGACGGTGACGGCCATGCGGGCCTTGCGCCGCTCGTAGTCCTGCGCGACGGGGTCCCATACCTGGCCAGGCCGGAACCACATCTCACCGTTCCACCAGTAGCCGCCGGCGCGGAAGAGCAACGGCTCGCCATCCCATTCCGTGTGCAGTCCGGAGGTGTCGCCGTCGCGCATGAGCAGAACGCTGCGGCCGTGCTCCGGGTGGGAGCGAACCGCCCAGCCGAGGGTGTGGTCGAGCGGGTCGGTGGTGAAGGCGCTCCAGCCGCCGTCCGCGCGGTTCTTGTCGAAGCGGCCCCACATGCCCTCGCCCCTATTGCGGCCGACGGCCTCGATGGCCTCGGGGCCTTCGTCGAGGGGAAGGTGGGAGTCGTCGACGAAAGGGAGGCCTGGCACCGGGGCGTGAAACCGGTCATCGCCCGCCGCGGCACCGAGCACGGCTCCGGCCTGGGCACCCAGCGCTGGGTCGTGGAACGTGCCTTTGCCCACCTGCACTGGTTCCGCCGCCTGCGGATCCGCTGGGAGATACGCGACGACATCCACGAAGCATTCCTCACACTCGGATGCGCACTCATCTGCTGGCGGCGCCTGAAGTCATTCCGATAGGAGTTCTAAGGCACGACCCTTCGCCGCCGCCCGGGTCGCACCACTAGCTACTGTCCGGACGATCATGTGGCTGCTCTGTGCCCGGGTCGTTGATGTGCGCATGGGGCGAGGTGATCTGAGTGATGCTGAGTGGGACGACTGCGGCCGTTCCTGCCGGTCAGCAACAGGCGTTGTGGTCGGTGGCGGGATCACCGGCAGGTGATCGACGGGATTCTTCACCGGGTGCGGACCGGTGTGCAGTGGCGTTACCTGCCGGAGCGGTTCGTGGCCGTGGAAGACGGTGTATGAACGTCATCGACTGTGGTCTACCGACGGGACGTGGGAGCGTCTTCTGCAGCAGGTGCAGGCCGCCGCCGACGCGGCGAGTGAGATCGACTGGGACATTTCGGTGGATCCTACCGTCGTGCGTGTGCATCAGCATGCGGCGGGTGCCCGTACCGATCCGCCGCCGGCCCCCGCGCCAAAGGGGGCCGAAGTCCCAAAAAACATCAGAGCGAAACACCGTGGCAGAGCCTGGTCGCCCGCCTGGTGGAGGTGGTGCTGGAGGTGAGAGCCTGGGCCGCTCGCGCGGCGGCTTCACCACCAAGCGCCACCTGAGCGCGGACGGCCGCTGCCGCTCGCTGTCCCTGATCGTCACACCGGGCCAGCGGGCGGACTGCACTCAGTTCAAGCCGGTCCTGGAGAAGATCAGCGTCCCCGGATGGGGCCGGGCAGTCCCCGCGCGAACCCGACACCCTCGCGGCCGACAAGGCATACAGCAACCGGCCCTGCCGCGTTACCTGCGGCGTCGGGGCATCCGGCACGCCATCCCGGAGAAGGCCGACAGCCAGGCCGCCCGCCTCCGCAAAGGCTCACGCGGGGGGACGGCCACCCGCCTTCGATGAAGTGCAGCAGTACAAGAAGCGCAAAACCGTTGAACGGGCCATCAACAGACTCGAGCAGCACCGGGCGGTGGCCACGCGCTACGACAAGCGCCTCTACGTCTGCTTGGGCACCGCAACCGCCGCAGCCTCACCATCTGGCTCCGCACGTGATCGGCCGGACAAGTCCTAGCCGTCAGTGCGGCTCGTCGACCCGGGCGCGGTCATTCTTCCCTGCTCGGTTTGCGGTCCTGGCGTGACGCACCAGCACCCGCACCGCCCTGAACATCAGGTGGCGCGAGTTGTGTTTCCCGCCCGGTGAGTCTGTCATCCACCGTCGTTCCAACGACCTGGTACGTGCTCCGAATCGAAACCGGGGTACCGGCCAGGTCATGACACTTGAGCATCCCGCTGAGCGCGGTGGAAACGAGCGCGACCGCTTCGCGCACCTTGCGGAGAAGTCTTCGAACTTTACGAGCAGTCCCACGTTCTTCGGGCTGTGCCTGCTCCTGGTCGGCATAGTCATCGGTGCGCATGCGGCCAAGGTTCCGATGGCCTGGATGATGCTTGCCGGTGAGTCGATGACCGCGGTGACCCTGCTGCTCCTGGCTCTCCTCAAGAACAGCGAACGGCGTGCCGAGCACGCCATTCAGCGGAAGCTCGACGCGATCGCCGCTGCTCTGATTGAGCTGCAGGAAGGCGAGCCAGGTCCAGCCCAGCGGGATTTGCAGGAGGCGATACGCGTAGAGGACCAGACGTGACCGAGCCCTGGCAAGCCACGCTTCTCCTTCCGCGCGAGCCGAGTCAGCCGTCTCTGCGACATCGACCCAAACCTGAGGGTGATGCCGACAGAGCCCCGACCGTCCGAGGACAGTTGGGGCTCTCCGCTCCTCGCTGACCGGGGGAGGTACCTGGGATCAGGTGATCTCCGCTCAACGCTCAACTGACCAACTCATCAAAGAGGCACGCGCTAGCGGTGGTTTGTTAGACGGGGATGTAGAGGTCAAGTGGGTGGCCTGCGCCGACGGCGTTGACATGACCGCCGCTCCGCGACTGGGCACCGTCATGCCGGCCGGGAGCGGCGGCTGCTGGTATGGCGGGACACCTGACCTGGCGGGCACACAGACGTCGCTACGCAGTCCAACCCGGGGCCAGCAGAGATCGCGATGGCCTCCCTTGTGTCTCCCGAAGCCTGGGCGGCACTCGCCCTGTCGACCTGCTCAGCGATGGACTGATCGAAGCCCTCGGCTCCAACCGTGGCCATGAGGTTATTGATCTTCTGGAGGTTCGACGTCGCAAGATCGTCAGTCATGTGCGCTTCCCTTAAGGCCGACTACATACAGAAGCGATCGTTGCACTCTCTGTAGTCACCCACAACTGTCCGCTACCCCAGATCGGTGCGAACCTCCGCCCAGGGAAGATCACCACCCCCGGCCCCGCCGCAGGTGGCGAGGCCGGCGCCGAGCGGTGCGCATGGTCTACGAGGTCGTCGCCTTCCAGGCCCTGCGCGACCCCACGCTGAGGCAAAGACATACGCTGCGCTCCGCATCCGGCCTGTGCACCAAGGGCGCGCCCCGGACCGCTTCGGTTCGGGGCGCTTGGCGTTCGCGCCCCCAGGCCATTCGACGTGGGAGCGCCGCCGCGGCCGGGAAAGGGGCCGTATCGTCCTCCGAGCCCCGGCCGCGAAGCTCGTCAACGAGCTCGAAGCCGCGACAAAGGACATACACAAGGCCAACACCCACAGTTCGGGGCAGCAGTCAGTGACCACAGGACCCGATGCCCCGCCATTATCCGCTGCGTTCCTGTTCCAAAGCGGGTTGGTCGGGGAGGTGCGAGACGAGGGTGCGGGGTGGAGCCGAGGAGGTCTCCTCGGACTTCGTTTTGGGTGGGCACGGCTGGCCGAGCACAACCGCCAGGAAGATGACGACCATGCCGACAATTTGGAGGGCGGACAGCGTCTGGTCCTTGAAGAGGTAACCCAGCAGGGTCGCCACGACCGGGCTGCCCAGCGCCAGGAAGGAGACCGCCACGGCTGGCAGGCGTTCGATGCCTCGGAACCAGACGATGTAGCTCAGGACCGCGCCCAGGATGATGAGATAGGCGAACCCGATGACGTTGGAGCCGGTGAGACCGTTTGGCAGGTCTTCCAGCCACAGCCAGAACGGCAGCAGGACCAGACCGCCCGCCGTGAGTTGCCACCCGGTGAACGTGAGCAGACCCACGCCCTCCGGCCGGCCCCACCGCTTGGTCAGTGTGATGCCCGAGGCCATGCACAGCGCTCCGCCGACTGCGGCGAGGACTCCGATGGTGTCGAGCGACGCCGTGCCCCTGAAGACAAGCAACACCACGCCCCCGGTGCCCATTGCGCAGGCCAGGGCATGGATGGCTCTGATCCTCTCAGCGAGGAAGAGGGCGGCGAGGATCACGACGAACACGGGCTGCGCCGACATGATCATGGCGGCGATGCCGCCCGGCAGCCGGTAGGCGGCGAAGAAGAGCAGGAAGTTGAAGGCGCCGATGTTCAGAATGCCCAGCACCAGCGCGCGCCACCACCAGATGCCGACGGGAAGCTTCCCGCCGAGGGCCAGCAGGACCAGGCCGCCGGGCAAGGCCCGCATGATTGTCGCCAGAAACGGCCGGTCCAGGGGCAGCAGCTCGGTGGTCACCAGGTAGGTGCTGCCCCAGACCGCCGGAGCCAGGCCGGTCAGGGCAGCCGTCAGTACATTCTGTCTGTTCTTCATCTTGCCTCAAATCCCGCGGGAATCACTGTGGTTCGCGACATCCGTCCAGCCGGCTCAGTCGAAGATCGGGTCGCGGTCGCGGCCGCGCTTCAGCTCGAAGAAACCGTCGATGCTCGCCACGGCCAGCACGCCGTCCCAGAGCGTTCCGGCGGCCTCGCTACGGGGGGCGGGGATGAGAACGGGGCCAAAGAACGCCAGCGGCTTCCGCTCCGGTCCGGGCACGTGGATCACGGGGGTGCCGACCTCAGAACCGACAGGGTCCATCCCCTCGTGGTGCTCGGCCCGCAGCGGCTCGTCCCAGGAGGTGTCCTCCGCGGCCTCGATCAGGTCGGCGGGCAGAACCGCCTCCTCCAGGGCGGCGCGAATCATGTCGTGGCCGATCCCGACCTTCTCGTGGTGGATCAGACGTCCCATGGCGTTGTAGAGGGGGCGCAGCATCTCGTTGCCGTGCTGCTGCTGTGCCGCGACACCCACGCGCACGCATGCCCAGCCGTCGATCATGCCCTGGCGGTACTTCTCCGGGACCTCGCGGCCCTCGTTGAGGACCGACAGGCTCATGATGTGGAAACGAGTTTCCAGCGGTCTGACCTGCTCCACCTCCAGCATCCAGCGTGAGGTGATCCACGCCCAGGGGCAGCGGGGGTCCACCCAGATGTCGGCGACGGTTGTCTCGGAACGCGGTGGCGTGGTGCTCATGGCGGTCGCTCGTCCTTTCGGTGTCACGGGCGCGAGGGCGCGCGCAGGCATGCCTCGGCGGTGTGCGCCCAGGTGCGGAGGTAGGGAAGAGGGCAGCGCAGGAGCGGCTTCGGGCATGCCGGAGGGGCCCGATCGCGGGCCCGCCCGGCAGAGTTGCTCCGACAACGTTCCTGCTGTGTGCGGTCCTCACAAGTCTCGCGCCGGGGGTATCAATGAGTCCAACACATGCTTGTCACGTGATCGATCTCGAATCACGATGGATCCATGGAGCTCCAGCAGATGCGGTACGTGATCGCCGTGGCCGAGACGAACAGCTTTACGAGGGCTGCCCAACGCTGCCTCGTGGTCCAGTCCGCGCTCAGCCACCAGATCGCGCGCCTGGAGAAAGAACTGGGTGCGCGGCTCTTCGAACGCACCAGCCGCCGAGTCCGGTTGACCCCCGCGGGCGCGGCCTTCCTGCCCTCCGCCCGCCAGTGCCTAGACGCGGCGGAGCGGGCCGCCGCCGAAGTCGCGGCGTCCGTCGGGGAGGTGAGCGGACGCCTCGCGGTGGGGCTGATCCCCACTGTCGCCGCCGTGGACATTCCCGCCGTCCTGAAGGACTTCCACCAGCGTCATCCGAAGGCCCGGATCAGTCTCAGTGTGGGAGCGAGCGACGAGCTCGTCGAGCGGGTCAGGCAGGGCGAGATCGAGGTGGCCTTTCTCGGCATCCCGGTCACGGCCCGCCCTCGGGGCGTCATGGCCCGGGAACTGGCCCGGGAGCGGCTGGTCGCCGTGGTCGCCCCGGACCACCCGCTCGCCGGCGAGACCTCGGTCGACCTCCGTCGGTTGTCCTCCGAGGTGTTCGTGGACCTCCCGGCGAAGACCGCCGGCAGGGCCCAGTCCGATCTGGCCTTCACCGCCGCCGGCCTCACTCGCGAGGTCGCCTTCGAGGTGACCAACGCGGACTACCTGGCCCGTCTGGTCGGCGCCGGCCTGGGCGTGGCCCTACTGCCGCCCGCGTATGTCGCGGGCATGACCGGGATGGTCACGATCGAGGTCACGGAGGCACCAGCACGCGCCGAGTTCGTGGTCTGGGGTCGGGAGAGCCGCACTCCGGCGGCCGCGGCCTTCTTGGAGCTGTTGGGCGTCGAGGAGGAATGAACGCAGGTGCGCGCGGACGAGCCGGGGGCGCCCCCATCCGATGCGGGTGGGGGTGCCCACGGCTCGTCCGTGACCGTTGTCGCCAGTACGGCTGGTAGCCCTGAGGCCGTATCCAGGGGCGTCTTACTCCGTGCGGCTTCCTCATCCAGCTTGCTGAAATGGTCCACGACTCCGGCGCCAAGCCGGTGGTCCAACCGTTCGCGTGAAGGCCGCCACCATAGAGGTGGGTTGGAGACCGCTCGCGTGGAACCAGCAGGTGAACGCGCCGACGGCCACATGCCCACATGTGCCTCCCTGTTGCGAGCTTCAGTCCCTGTTCTGATATGTGTCCCGGCTCTGAGCTGCAGGTCTACAGCGACGCTCCGGTCAGCGACTGAAGGCTTCAGTCCCTGACCGCCTGTCCTCTCGACTCAGAACCGGGCTTATTGGCCACAGACGCGTCCGTCCGGGCCGGAGCACGATTTCCCCTGGCGGGCGGCTGACACCCCCGTTCGGCCGGGCGCAGCGTGCTGTGCCCTGCTTGTCGTCGTACGGTCTGGCGGAAGGCCGCCTTTCAGACAGGACGGGCGGCTGCGGCCCACGCTCCGCAGATCGTTCTCAGTGCAGCTGTCGTCCCCCGGGTACTCATTTCCGCAGGCGAGGCTGGGACGAGCGGCATCAGCGACTTACGGGCGTGTCCTTGCGGTACGGGCTGTCCACCACGTGCCGCCTTGCCAACGCGCTGAAGCCGCAGCAATGACGGGTAGCAGGGCACTGAGGCGTTGCGCTGCCTGACTGACTTCAATCGGCATCCGAACTGGGTAGCTCAGCTGGGCACTCACAGGACGCTGGTGCCCTCATCGGTGATCTTGACGGTCAGGCGGCGGTGCTCGTTGAGCAGGGCGTCCTGGGCCGTGTCAGAGCGCAGCTCCGCGGCCGCGTCCACGTCGAGCAGCAGCCAGGAGAACACGCGAACGCGGCGTTGCAACGCGTTCCATCGCTTGAAGGAGTGGAAGCGGGCCCGAGCGCTGTACACGGCGGCCGCCCCCACCGGCAAGACGGACAGCAACAACAGCGGCAGCAGGGCCGGGTTAGTCGTTGCAGACACCGTGTCCCCCGCAGGTTGTGTCGCATTCCGGAGGGCGGCGCCCCGGCCTGTGACGCGCCGCGGTGCATCGGTGTGTGCCTTTCGCGGGTGTTACGAGTAAGCAGCATCCCAGTCGGAGGGGCCGCCGAGCGGCTGCTTGAGAGAAGGCGGCATGCGCAAGGCGCGCTTGACGTTGCCGAGAACGCAGTGTGAGGCGATGACGCCGACTCGCGGTCCTCGGAGACTGCGTGCTCACCCTGACGCCATCGCGGCAGCGCGACGCAACCGCCCTTCTGGCGTTGGCGGTTATAGTTTCAGGCAGCGTCGCGTGCCGGTGGCGGATGAATCGTCAGGCATGGAGGCGTCGTATCGAAAGGTGGCTCCGGCCATTCCCACCCCAATTTCACAGAAGATCACGCTTTACCCCGCCGAGGACCGGTTCTTCGGCTCCCGACCCGCCGTCCTCGTCCTGCCCGGCGGCGGCTTCCGGGAACTTCCACCGCACGAGGGCGAAGGCTACGCGCGCTGGCTGTCCGGCCTCGGCATCCACGCCTTCGTCCTGTCCTACCGGCTGCTGCCGGACCGGTTCCCGGCCCCGCTCGAAGACGCCCGGGCCGGGTTGGACCACATCCGCAACGGCGACCACGGCCTCGACGTCGGCCGGGTCGGCGTCATCGGATCAAGCGCGGGCGGCCAACTCGCCGGCCTGCTCATGACCGGCCGGGTCCTGTCCATCGAGGAGGGCGTCGCCGACCCGCCCCGACCGGACTTCGCGATCCTGGCCTATGCGCTGGCCGACCTCGACCTGCTGCCGCCGTCGGTGGTCGAGAACCTGCTCGGCGACCTGCTGCCCATCAAGGACGAGCTATCCCCGGCCAAGCATGTGGACGCGTCGGTGTGTCCGACCTTCGTATGGGCCACCGCTCAGGACCCGCCGGGCCTGCCCAACGCCCTGGAGTGGACCCGGGCGCTGGCGGCGGCCGCGGTACCGGTGGAGTTGCACGTCTACCCGGGCGGCAGCCACGGCATCGGCCTGGCCGACGGCGTGGAATACGGCGGCGAGCCGCATAAGTTCATTGCGCGCGAGCCGCACACGGCGTCCTGGACGACCGCGTGCGCGGCCTGGCTGCGACGGGAGGGCGTTCTTGCCGACTGACCGCGTCACCGCCTGGGGCGGGGAACTGCAGCGGGTGCACGGCAAGCTGCGAAATGCGTTGGCGCTGGCGCGGGCGGGACTGGACGGCGGCGACCCCACTGACGCCGCCACCGACCTGCTGTTGTTCTGCCACGGGTTCTGCGCTGCCCTGTCCGGCCACCATCGCGCCGAGGACGGTTCGCTGTTCCCGGAACTGGTACGGGCGCGACCCGACCTGGCGCCGGTGGTCGCGAAGCTGACTCAGGACCACAACATGATCGAGCACCTCATCGGTGGATTGCAGAAGGCGGTGGCCGACTCGACCGACCCGGAGGTGGCGCACCGCCACCTGGACGGGATCGAGGCGGTCATGGAGACGCACTTCAAGTACGAGGAGAAGCAACTGGGAGCGGTGCTGGACGGCATGGACGCCGACTTCGACCGCACCGAGATCTTCGGCCCGATTAGCTGAGCCGCGTCCCGGTCGCGCCGCCCGCCGACGGCGCGACCGGGAATCCACCTGGCTTCGAGCTGAACCGCCACCGCCTCGCCCGGGTCCTGAACCGCAACCGGCGAGGTTTCGGTGAAGCGGTGAACCGGTCTTGTGTCACGAACCGCGACCGGCCCTAACTACACGAGCCGAAGGGCGCGATGTGGTTCGTGGCTTCTGGCAGCCGTCGTACGACGCCGTTGTCGGTGACTTGCCTGCGCAGACGCTCGATCTCGTCGTGCTGAGCGGCAAGGCGAGAGATCGCCAGGTTTCTGAACTCGGTGAGCTGCGCGATCTGCTCGTCGCGGGTGATGATGCGCGATTTGAGCTCGGCATTTTGTGCCTTGAGTCGTTCAATCTGCGCGATCCGGGGATCGACGATCTCTCCGGCGTCGCGGAGTTCGTTCAACCAGCGTTCGAACTCCTCGGCGAGGTGCTGGTAGGCCCCGGGCCGCGTGGTTCCGTCGCGGTTCTTCTTGGGATAGAAGCCGGTGCGGGTCACGCCGGCCAGGGCGGCGAGGGTCTTCAGGTCGGCCTTGCCGCCGGGTGGGAGATCTCCCTTCAGGATCTGTTCCATGGCGGCTCGGATTGCGGCCTCGTTGTGGGTCTTGGATTCCTCGGTGAGCCAAGCCATCTCAGTCCGCTCCAATGGAAACGGTCTGGGCGGCGTCAATCTCGGCGACGACTCGCAGGGCGCGGTCGCGTTCGGGGGTCAGCCGCGACTTCTCGCCCTTGGCGACCGGGGGGCTTTGAATGAACACGTCGATGGCGGTAGCCTGCCCGGCCCACACGGGGCGGTGACACGGATGGTGGGTGGCCTGCGGGCAGCGCGCCGAGTCACACATCCCCACCAGCGGCTTCGTGGCTTGATGCCGAACATCTCGGCGTGGGCGCAGACGAAGTCCCAAGCGGCGGTCTTCACTTCATCTCCCGGGCGAAATACGCCGCTGCCCGACGCAGGATTTCCCGCTCCAGATGCCATTCCTTCTCCGCCTTGGCCAGACGCGCGTTCTCCGCCCGCAGCCGGGCCAAGTCGGTGTCCTGCGACGCGCCAGCGGCGACTGGACGGCCGTCGGCGTCACGCACCCAGGTCCGCAGCGTCTCGGGGTTGACGTTCAGATCGGCCGCGATGTTCTTGAACGTCCGCCTGTCGGCCGAGGCCCGCCACAACGCGACCGCGTTGGACCGGAACTCCGCACTGTACTTCGAGGGCCGTGCCACGTGGATCTACACCTTCCAGGACCAAGAAGATCCATTGTCAGGTGTGTCGACACCACGGGGATCACCTCAGCCTCGAAGGACGCCATCGTCGAGGTCACGGATGAGGAGCTCGACAAGATGCCATTGCCGACGGCGAAGGCGATCGACGTGATGGCGTTCGTGCCGGCCGTCAACATCGACCCCCTGCACATCGGCGACAGCTACTACCTGGCGGTGAACTGGACGAGCCACTGGCCGTGGCCGTCGGTGACCAAGTAGGGCTTCCATCTTACGATCGAGGAACTTACCGCCGAGACGGGACAGCTGCACAGCACCAGGGTGAGATCCTGCATACCGAAGACAACGCCCTGCCTCAAGTAGCGGCGGGTTCTGGAACCTGTGAGGGATCTGTGTGAGACGGTATACGGTCTTCTGCGCGGTCACTGATCGCGCCGATCGGTCGGGGAGGATGTTCGCGCTCACCGCATTGACGGTGGAAGCGGAGCGCCTGAAGGAAGCCGGCATGCATGCCGCGCTGGCGCTGACTGGCGTGGCGCGCGATGCGGTGTGGGACGAATTGGGGCCCGATGTACAGCGCGAGGTCGTCACACGGGCACGCGCGGTGCCCCACTACGCTGTCGATCACGTCATGCATGATCGAGACCGCTCCCTTTCTCCCTCTTTGTTGCGCGACTGCTTCGACAGCCTTGCTGACAACGGTTCGCTGGCAGATATCGCTCACTTCCCTCACGTGATCCACCTGTCCGGCCGGAACGTCAACGATGCGGCCTGTGCGCCCTTCTTGAAGAACGCACAGGCCGTCCACCACCTTTCCGGGGAGCATCGCGCGCTGGAGCGCCTGACCACTCTGCTGGCCACAGCAGCGCCATCTTCTCTGGCAGCGTCCGTTGCTGACGACGTGGACCTGTACTCCGCCTTCGACCGGTACACCCTTGGTGGTCTGTGAACCGCGCTCTTGCCGGCACATGTCCGCGATGGCGATGTCGGCGCGGCACCCTGACACGTCGCTCGTGTGGCGGACCGGTCCTCCCGGGTGGATCTACGGTGGCGGATGCGGGATTACGTGCGCGGTCTACTTGGTCAGGTTGGTTCGCGTGCGGGTATGTCGCGGTGACAGGTGGGGCAGCGCCGGCCCAGGTTGCCAGGAGGGTCCGGAGTTCTCGGATGACTTGGTAGAGGGTCAGGCCGGCGCCGTGTCTTTTTGGGGCTCTGGCCAGCCGCTGGAGGGTGCAGAAGGCGTGGGCGGCGGAGACGAGGGTGACGTGGTGGTGCCAGGCTCGGCGGCGGCAGCTGCCCAGCGGTGTCCCGGTCCTGCCTGCGCCGCGGGCAAGGGCCTCAGGCGGCGAACGGGTCGGTGTGGCCGGGCAACTGCTGCCCCGGGCGCAGGAACCGCTGGCCGCCCTGTTCGTCGCGCACCGCGAGGAACCCGGCGTCTGTCAGCCGCTGTGCGATCTGCCCGCGGCGGATCTCGCCCACCTTGAACGCCACGGTGAAGAGCAGCGCGGCCGCCCCGCCGGAGGCGACCGCTTCGACCGGCGAACTGTCGATGAGCAGCAGGGCGGTCAGGACCGCGCAGGCGAGGTAGACCAGCACCTTCTGCCTCCGGTCGGCGACGTACTGGGCCATGACGTCGAAGGTGACGAGGTCCTTCAGCACGGCCACGGCACCGACCGCTTCGGGGAGCGGCTTCAGCGAGCCCTGCTCCAGCCCCGGCACCGTCCCGCCGTTACCCGCCTGCGGATGGGCGGCGATGGTGGCCGCCTCGCGGACGCGCGCGTCGGGCTGCGGGTCACGGTACATCCGGACCTGGACGAGCGAGTTCTTGAACCCGGTCCTGTACGCCATGCCGTACGTGTAGCCGTACTGCTCCGCCACATGCGCCAGGGCGGCCGCCTTCAGCGTGGAGCCCTGGGGAGCGATCTCGACGATGTCCTGCTGACGGGCAATCTGCTGGAGCATCCCCGCTATGTGACGTTCAACGGACATCCTGTTCCCCACCCCCTGGAGCCCCGCGCCTGGGGCCGACCGGCACAGCCTAGAGGGAGCGCCGCCAATCGGAACACACACGGGCGTGCGGGACCGGCTCCATGCCGTCCTGTTGACGAAGCTGTCGGCTGCGAAGCTGCTGGACTGGTCCCGGCCGGTGATCGACTCCAGCCACGTCAGGGACGCTCGACGGGGCCAAAAGCGGACCCAGCCCGGTCGACCGCGCACGTCCGGGCAGCAAGCACCACGTCCTCGTCGACGGGCAGGGCATCCCGCTCGCGGTGTCGCTGACCGGAGGCAACCGCAACGACGCGACTCAGCTGATGCCCTTGCTCGCGAAGGTCCCGTCCATCCCCGGCCTGGTCGGGCGAACTCGACGGCGGCCCGACACCCTGCTCGGCGACCGGGGCTACGACCACGACAAGTACCGTCGGCTTGTCTGGGCACAGGGCATCAAACCGGTGATCGCACGCCGCGGCATCCCACACGGATCCGGACTCGGCGTTCACCGCTGGGTCGTCGAGCGCACCATCGCCTGGCTCCACGGCTTCAGACGCCTCCGCATCCGGTGGGAGCGACGCGACGACATCCACGAAGCCCTCCTCGGCCTCGCAACCTGCCTCATCACCCACCGAAACGTCCAACGCCTTTGTTGGGACCTCTAAGAGGGCGTTTGAAGTAGGCAGATTGCCCTTGATGCCCTGGTAAGTCAGGTAGGGGTGGTCTCGTGCGTTATGCGCCTGGCGAGGTTGTCGATCGAGGCGATGTGGATCATGGTTTCGGAGCTGGCGGTGAGGGTCTCGTAGTCGCGGGCGAGACGGCGGTGCATCATGATCCAACCGATACTCCGCTCGACTACCCAGCGCCTTTTACGACGTGAACCCGCGGGTATCCGGGTTTCTGTTGACGACTTCGACATCGATTCCCAGGCGGGCGCCGTGCTCGACGACGGCGTTCTTGAAGCCGGTATCGACCCAGCTCTTGAGATGGTCGGGTACTTCTCCTTCACCTGGTCAAAAGGCGTATTCCCAGGGCGTTCTCCGAGAGGCCGGCGGCGGTCACGGTCACGGCGAGGATGAGGCCGATCGTGTCGGTGAGGATGCCGCGCTTCCTCCCGACGATCTTCTTGGCCGCATCCGTTCCCTGGCTGGTCAGGGGCACGTTGCTGGAGGTTTTCACACTCTGGGTGTCGATCACGGAGGCGGTCGGCTCGGACGTGCGCCCCCCAGTCCCGTCAGGTCGTAATTGAGCTGGGCGAAGATCCCTTCGTCGCGCCACGCGGCGTAATAGGCATAGACGGTGCCGTGGTTCGGGAAATCGTGCGGGAGGTATTTCCAGGGGATTCCCGTGCGGTTTACGTAGAGGATCGCGTTGAAGACGTCACGTAAATCGACCTTGGCCGGCTGCCCGGTTGGCCTGCGGTCGAGCCGGGCTTTCTCCAGGCCGTCAGCGTCGGCTCGATCAGGGCCCATCGGGCGTCGGACAGGTCGCTGGGGTACGGCCTTCGCTCGCTCACGACGTAGCGTGATCACAGGCGAGCCGGAGGGCTCGGTTCCGCCGTCCATCAGGCGATTCCACAGCATCTTCAAACCAGACGGACTTCCAAGTACAGAAACGTACGAGACGGACGGCCGAGCCTCCGCTCCGGACAAAGGCATTCTCCGCATACAGGATGAAAGCCTCAGAGCAGGGCGGGGACGAGGGTATTATATAGGGCTAGACCTGCATAAACGACCCCTAAGAGGGCATCTGATCAACGTTCACGCCGGTGTGGGTGGCATGTCCGTTTCGATTCGCCAGGTTGGTGTGGATTCTCCGGTGAGTTCGCGGCTCATTTTGTTAGCCATCGCCCAGTGGATCATCGTTCGGTATCTCTGCGGCAGCGCTTCGTAGTCACGTGCCAGGCGGTGGTGCTGCATCAGCCAGCCGAAGGTCCGCTCGAAGCTGCCCCACCGCTGACGGCCGGTCATGGATTCCAACAGCGCCGAATAGTCGGTTCCAGCTCTGCCCGTCCGGCCCGCTGGGGCCGTAGGCGGGCGGGGAGAGAAGGGTGGGCAGAGCGATCTCGCCTCCGAGGGCATGACGATGATGGTCGTCACCCATGAGATGAGCTTCGCCCGGGAGGCGCCGACCGCGTCGTGTTCATGGACGGCGGGGTGATCGTCGAGGAAGGTCCGGCCGCGCAGGTCGTGGGCGCTCCCCGGCACGAGCGGACGAAGAACTTCCTCAACCGCATCCTGGACCCGTCCGCCGCCGAGCCGCCGGGTCCGGAGGCGGGCAGGCCCGCCGCCGCTTGACCGCCGATGCGGTTCAGGGAGCCGTCGGGTAGCAGTGCCCGGGGCCTGCGGGAGGTCCAGTTCCGGGCGCCAGGCGCGCAGTACGGACGCCGACGGTACGAAGAGGTCCTTGGGTACGTCGTCCGTGCCGAACCCACTGCCACCGCACGATCTTGTGCGGTTCGGTGACGCGCGGCGTACCCGTGGCGCTCTCCAGCACCGCCGCGGCCGTGACTCGGGTGACGCCTCCGGCGCCGTCCATCAGCACGGCGACGATACGGACGCCGGCCGCGGCGGCGCGCAGGGACGTCTCCTCCGCCAGCTCGCGCACGGCGGCGTCTTCGAAAGTCTCGCCGGGGTCGACCTTGCCGCCCGGCAGCTCCCAGCGGCCGTCGTGCGCGAGCCCGAGCAGGATGCGGTCGCCGGGTCCGACGACGACAACGCCTACGCCGGTCATGCTGTTCGGCGTGTGGAAGGCCCGCTCCGGGCGCTCGGCCGTGGCCGTCATGTGGGTTGCCTCCTTGTCTCGAACCGCTGCGTGCCGCGAACAGAGTGGACCACGAGTTCGGCTGATCACGGAGAATGGAGGACATGGGTGAGATCAGACCTCCGGCCGTGTCCATGGCACTCGACGACCAGCTGTGCTTCGCGCTGCACTCCGCCTCGCGGGCGGTTACGGCGGCGTACCGGCCGGTGCTGGCCGAGCTGGGGCTGACCTATCCGCAGTATCTGGTGATGCTGGCGGTCTGGGAGCGCGGCGACGTTCCGATGAAGGAGCTGGGCGCCGTCCTCGGGCTGGACTACGGAACGCTCTCGCCGCTGCTGAAGCGGCTGGAGACGGCGGGGCTGGTGCGGCGGGCGCGGCAGCCGGACGACGAGCGGCTGATCACCGTATCGGCGACGGAGAAGGGCCGGGTACTGAGGGCCAGGGCCGAGCAAGTGCCGGGCGCGATGGGGCAGAGCTACGGCATGTCGGCCGAAGAAGCGGAGCGGCTGCGCGCGCAGCTGCGGGATCTCATCGAGCGGCTGAGCTGAAAGAGACGCGTGGCGGAGTGGGATTAATCACAGACTGTTACATCGTGCACAATTAAATCGTGCACTATCTTTCTTCTCAGGGATACCGCGAAGGTCAGAAGAAGGAGATTCCGCCATGGACACCATGGATTTCGTCAGGTACGAGGCGTACACCCCCGTCGAACGTCCCACCTACCAGGCCGAGCTCGACGAGGTCGTGCGCAACGTCGGGCGGAGCACCCGCGAGTCCGTCGAACGGCAGGGTGTGGGCCGTTCGGTCCGTACGGCCCACGGCAAGACGTACGGCCTGGTGAAGGCCACTGTCACCGTGGGTGAACTGCCCGGGCCGTACGCCCAGGGCATGTTCGCCGCCCCGGCCTCCTACGACGCCGTCGTGCGCTACTCGAACGGGCTCGGCCATCTGCGCGCCGACTCGCTGCTCGGCGCGGCCTGCGGCATGGGCATCAAGATGTTCGGCGTCCCGGGCACGTCGCTTCTGACGGACGAGGCCGAGGCGACCACCTTTGACCTCAACCTGATCAACAACAACGTGTTCTTCGCCAACACGGCGTACGACTACATGGTCATCGAGCGACTGTTCGCCGAACTCCCCGACGCACTGGTGAACCCGGCACGGCGGAAGTCGTGGATGGGCGAATTCCTCACCCGCCAGGGAACTTTGGAGACGCCTGACGAGTGGCTGTGGGACGAGCTCTTCGCGATGCTGTCGTTCGTCAAGGTCCCGCGGAAGAACCTCTTCTCGTACACGTACAACAGCATGGGCGCATTCCGGTACGGCGATCACATCGCCAAGGTGCGGACCGTCCCGACGCCGGACTCACCGGCGGGCATCGGGCACGGCGGCGTCGATGTGCTGTCCGACGGCGAGGCCTTCCGCAACACACTGGTGGCGGAGGCGGGTGAGCGTGACCACTCCTTCGAGCTGCAGGTGCAGCTCAACGCCGACCTCACGCGGATGCCGGTCGACAACACTTCCGTGGAGTGGCCGGAACAGCTCTCGCCGTGGGTCACCGTGGCCCGGATCGCCATCCCCCGCCAGGACATCTCGGGCGATGAGAACCTCGCCGCCGCGGACGGCACGTCGATCACCCCGTGGCGCTCGCGCGAGGACCACCGGCCGATCGGTGAGATACAGCGGGTGCGCGAGGAGGTGTACCGCCGTTCCTCCATCGAGCGGCACCGCCTCAACGGCCAGCCCCGTCAGGAGCCGGCGAGCAGCGCGGAACTCCTGGGCTGAATCCGGCCGGCGGACCGGGTGCGCGACTGTCCGCACCCGGTCCGCGAACCGTCAGGCTGCGGGCCGCGATCCACGCGTACACCAGCACTCCGGCGAACAGGAACAGCACGCCCTGGTACACCGCCGCGTAGCCGGAGCTCGAAGCCGAAGGCCAGGGCCGCGAGGACCACGTTCGCGTAAGCCGGTGTGATGTCGTCCGCTCCGCATTTCAGGCACTCACACTGCCACGGCTTCCAAGCGCTCTCGTACTGCGCCAGCGGTTTCACCCCGCGCTCGGTCATCTGCTGGGCGGCGCGCTCCGGGCGGACGGCAACACGCGCGCAGTACTTGCAGGCAGAGATGCTGACGTCGGCGTCAACGGCTCCGGCAAGTCCACCTGCGCGCGGCTGCTCGCCGGGCTGTACGAACCCCAGGACGGCGGCACGGTCAGCTGGGACGGCGTGAACGTGCTGGACATGGACGCCGAGTCGTTGCAGGCCCGGGTGGGCTGCGTGCTCCAGGACCCGGTCCGTTTCCGGTTCAGCGCGCTGGCCAACCTGACGGTCTCCCGGGGCACGCTCACCGAGGCCGATCCGCAGCGGGCGCTGCACGCCGCGCGGGCCTCCGGCGCCGAGCAGGTCATCGCCGGGCTGCCGGGCCGGTGGGAGGCGCTGCTGTCCAAGCGTTTCCGCGGCGGGCAGGAACTGTCCGTCGGCCAGTGGGCGAAGGTCGCCGTCGCCCGCGGCCTGTACAAGAACGCGCCTGTCCTGCTGCTGGACGAGCCGACCGCCAGCATGGATCCCCGCGCTGAGCACGCTGTGTACCAGGCGGTACTGCGGGACACACCACGCCCCGATCAGATCACGGTGCTGATCTCCCACCGCTTGGCGAGCGTCGTCGCCTGCGACCGCATCTTCGTCTTCGACGGCGGCCGCATCGTCGAGACCGGCACCCGCCAGGAACTAATGGACCTCGGCGGCAAGTACGCCGGCATGTTCACCCTGCAGGCCGCCGGCTACCGCGCCGACGCCGGAGAGGCAGCATGATGCCCAGCACGCGCAGCCCCACCCCACGACGGCGTCGGCCGGCGCCTGCCGGCGCGCCTCACCGAGGACCGCCGCGGCGCCGACTGCCCGATGTCCGCGAACGCCTTCGTCGCCGACGACATCGGCTGGGGCCTCCTGGTGCGGCGCGGAGAGGTCAGCAACGCCTACCTGTGGCGCAGCCGGTCAGGTGCTCTTCGGGAGAGGGCTCGTAAGCACGGGCCTGAACACGGCCGATGGCCCGAAGCCGACATCCCCGGCAGGCCCTCCGGCCCACTGAACGCGCCCTTGCCGCCCAGCGCCCGATCGCCGCACGACCCCCAGTTGGGGCGACCCCGCATACGGCATGTGCCGCTCCCCCCAGCCCACGCCCTGCCCCCCAACTCCCGAGGTGATCACGTGCCGCCCTCCCGTTCCCACATCCGCGCGACCATCGAGGCCTACCTCGGCCGGCATGCCGAGGAACGAGAGGATCTGGACGGGCTGCTGGCTGTCCTCGACGGCAACGGTGAGCCGTCCAGCCGCGCCACGCTTCCCCATCACGTCACCTGCAGCGCGGTGGTCATCGACCGCGACCGTCGGGTGCTGCATATCGACCACCGGGCGACTGGGCTGCTACTCAACCCCGGCGGCCACGTTGAGGCGGGTGACCGCACGCTCCTCTCCGCCGCCGTGCGGGAAGTGTGCGAAGAAGCCGGGATCCGCCCCGGCGACCTCTGTCTGACCCCAAAGTTCCTGGACTCGCCGATCGACGTCGATGTCCACGACATCGACGCCAATCCGGCCAAGGGCGAGCCCGCCCACCAGCACTTCGACTTCCGCTTCGCGTTCTACCTCACAGCCGAGCAGCCGCCGCTCGCCCTGCAGTACGAGGAGGTCACCGGCGCTCAGTGGCTTCCGTTCGCCGACGTACGGTCCCCTACCCTGCGGGCGAAACTCCTGGACGCCGGGGCGGAGGGGCTCGACGGGCAGCCGGAGCCCGTCAACGCCGGCGCCTTGATCCACGACGGGCATGGCCGCTACCTTCTCCGTCTTCGCGATGACCGGGAACGCATCTGGGCACCCTGGGTGTTCGCCCTCCTCGGTGGCGGCCGCACGATAGACGATTCGTGCCTCGCAGCGACGCTGCGGCGGGAGCTCGCCGAGGAGGTGCCGGGTCTGGAGCCCACCGATTTGATGCCGTTCGCCGTGGAGGAAGCGACGAGCGTCGACGGCCTCGCGGTGCCGATTCAGGTCTACGCCGGCCGATGGAAGGGGAAAGCCGAGACGGTGGAGCTCCGCGAAGGTGTCCTGCTGAAGTGGTGCACCGTGGACATGCTCGAACGGCTCCGCCTGAGCCCCGGGCTCGGGGAGCTGATCCGGCGCCACGCGGCGGAGCATCCCGCAGCGGAGGGACCGCCGGACCGTCCCCGTCCGTTGCCCGGCGAGGCCCCGGCGGGGACCGAGCTGCACATCGTCGGTGTCCACCTCCACCTCCAGGACGAACACGGTCGGATCCTCCTCGGCTTGCGCCACCCCAGCTCCGCCTTCGCGCCGGACACCTGGCACTTCCTGGCCGGCCACTGCGAGCGGGAAACGGCGATCGACTGCCTGGTTCGAGAAGCAAAGGAGGAAGCGGGCCTCACCATCGCGCCAGAGGACGTCGATCTCGTCCACACGGTGCACCACGTCGACTCCCCCGACGCCCGGCCGAGGATCGCGCTCGTCTTCCAGGCCCGTTCCTGGACCGGCGACCCGGAGGTCCTGGAGCCCGACCGGTGCGGGGAGTGGCGGTGGTGGAAGCCGCAGGACCTTCCGGCCGAGGTCGTGCCGTACACCCGCCGGGCCATCGACGGAATCCTTCGGGGGCGCCCTTACTCCGAGCAGGGCTGGGGCGAGCGATGAGCACTCTGGACACCCGTCCCACCGCCGGCCCCGTCGGCGGGGCCGCGCCGACAGATGCGGAAGCGGATCCGGCAGCCGCGCGGGCGGCGATGGTCGCCCGGCTTGAGAAGGAAGGGTCTCTGCGGCCGGGCCCGGTCCGCGACGCCCTCCTCGCGCTGCCCCGCGAAGTGCTGATGCCGCAGGCGTACGTGCGGCGCAGCGGCCCGGGCGAGGAGCCGCCGCGGTGGGATCTGCTGGACTGGTCGGCGCCGCAGGACCGTCCCGAGTTGCTCGGGCTGCTGTACGGCGGGGCCAGTGTGCTCGTCCAGCACGATGGGGAGCCGCTGCTGGGCCGGGCGCGCGGGACGCGAGCGGGGGCGTCGATCACGTCGATGTCGACGGTGATGAGCCTGACCGCCGACCTGCTGGAGGAACTGGATCTGCGCCCGGGCCTGCGGGTACTGGACGTCGGGACGGGCGCGGGGGTGACCGCCGCGGTGGCCTGCCAGGTCTGCGGCGACCAGGGGGTGGTCGCCCTCGATCGGGACCGGAACCTCACCGACGCGGTCGCCGCCCGCCTGTCCGATCTCGGCTTCCGGCCGCAGGTGGTGTGCGGTTCGGGCGAACAGGGCGTCCCGGGCCGGGAGTTCGACCGGATCTTCGTGTCGTACGCGGTGGAGCGCGTGCCGATGGCCCTGGTCGAGCAGCTCGCGCCCGACGGCAAGCTGCTGGCGCACGTGACCAGCGCGTCCCCGTCGTGGCCCGGCCTCGCCGTCGTCCGGCGCACCGCAGACGGGCATGTCACGGCGGAGCTGCGGGCCGTGGAGTTCGCCCACCGTGCCGGGCACGGCATGGCGCGGATCTGGCTCAACGAGGGGTTCCGGCAGCGCATTGCCACCGAGCCCGGCGCGTGGACCCAGCGGAGCATGCTGGTGCCGCCCGCGGACCGCGACCGCGGCTTCTGGCTGGCGGCCGACCATCTCCTCGGCGGCGGTCTGGTGCGGGACTTCGGCTCTGAGCACCTGGCGCTCGGCGCACCCAGCTGCGGATCCTGGATGCGCGCGGAGCCGGTGGGCCACCGGCGCTGGAGCGTCACCGTCAACGGCCCGCGGGACATCTGGAAAGAGATCCAGGACCTCGCCGACCGGTGGCGGGTCGCATGCTCCCCCGACCGCTACCGCCTCTACTTCGACGCGGACGGCGGGCAGCGGGCCGCGTCCGCGTGCGGACACCTGTCCTGGCAACTACCCGCCCCCCCACCATGAGGGAGCCACCTCGTGACCTACCCCTACGGGCCCTTTCCGGGCCTCCCACCGGAGCAGGAGGCCATGTTCGAGGGCGCGGCGTTGACCTACGCCCGCCACCGCCCCGGCCTGCCGGAGGCGGCGGTGCGCCTGCTCGTGGGCACGCTGCGGGGCCGGCCGTCCCCGGGGCTGCTCGACCTGGGCACCGGAACCGGGCAGGTGCCCTTCGCGCTCCTGTCCGCCGGCGCTGGCCTGACGCACATCGAAGCGGTCGATGTCAGCCCGCAGATGCTGCATCAGGCCAGGCAAGCCCTCCAGCCTGTGCTCGGCCACTGCACCCTCACCCTGGTCCACGCGGCGGCCGACGCCTACGAGCCGCTCGCGACGCTGCCCGGCGAACCGGACTCCGGCCCGGACCTGATCACCTTCTGCCGGTCCTACCACTGGATGAGCGGTCCTGCGGTCCTAGAGATGGCCGACCGGGTCGCCACACCGGGTGCCGCAGTGGCGATCATGGGCGACGGGAGCCTGTGGACCCACGACACCGACTGGACCCGTGCGCTGCGCGAGTTGATCCAGCGCTACCTGGGCGCCGAGCGCCGGGCGGGCGCCCGCCGTGCCTACGCCGAGCCCCGCCGCTCGTACGAGGAGGACCTCGCCGACTCGGCGTTCAAAGACGTCACCGAGCACCTGTTCCCGGTGGCCCGCGCCTGGGCGCCGCAGGCCGTGCTCGGCTACCTGCGCACCACGTCGTTCGCCGCTCCCGAGCTCTTCGCAGAGCGGCACCAGGCGTTCGAGGACGAGGCCCTCGCCCTTCTCCACGCGTACGCGGTGGACGGGTCTGTGGTCGAGGGAGCTACGTTCAGGGTTCTGCTCGCCCGGCGTCCGGAGGGAGCGCGATGGGCAGCAGGCAGCGGCACACCGAGCCGGTGGACGTCCACCTGATCCTGCGCCGGGAGACCGCCGACGGGCCGCAGGTTCTGCTGTCCCGGCGGGCCGGGCAGGTGTACGCCGCCGGCCTGTGGCATCTGCCGTCGGGGCATCTGGACGGTCCGCATGAGGACGTGGTCACCGCCCTGATCCGCGAGGCGCGGGAGGAGACCGGTGTCGTCATCGACCCGGCCGACGTGCGGGCTGCCGTGACCGTGCACCACCGCAGCCCAGGAGGCGCCTCGCCCCGCCCCATGCTGGGCTAGCGAGCCAGCAACCCGGCAGGATTGGGCAGTGCGTTGAGAGGGGGCTCTCCCTCTTCTGGTCTGATCGCCGACTGCGGTGATCGTCGCCTTTGCGCGCCGTCGTTGCCGTCACTGACAGATCACCGACAGCGGTGCCGCCGTCCAGGCGGGAGTGCTCACAGAACCTTTGGCCACGGGTATTCTCTGGCGATGTCGAATCAGTCAGTGGCGGCGGGAGTCAGTCTCGCTGGTGTGATGGCGCACTGCGGCGGAAGCCCGGTGAGCGCGGTGGAGCTTCTGGTGGGGGCAATAGCCTCGGCACCGGCGGCTCCGGAGCCCTATGCGGCCCTCGCCGAGTTGTGGCAGGACCGACGCTCGGAACTGAAGGAGAGCCTCGAAGAGGACGGCTCGTTGAGTGCTGTGCTGGCGCAGGCGTACTTCTTGTTCCTTGAAGAGGACATGGACAACGCGGTGATGGCCCTTGGTTCGGTCACCGGTGTGCGGCCCAACGTTGCATGGGGCGCTGCACCCTGGTTCGGCGATGCGCGCTTTCTCGGTGCGGTGGGTGCCGAGGCGCTGGCCGAGGCGTGTCTGCGGACGTTGGACTACGGCCACGACCTGGACACCGACGAGATGCGGGAGCGGTTCGCGCCCTGGTTCCATGCCCTCGACGTGGTGTCCGAACGGAATCCCGTACCGGAGTCGCTGGCCGCTATGGCCCGGCTGCCACGGGCCTGCGGCCGGTACGAACTGTCCTTCGTTCTGTGCGACCGCGCCGATGCCGTCAATCGGGTCATGTGGACCGCAGTCGCACGAGCGACCACCTGGCGCGTGATGGGCGACCTGGATCAGGCTGCTGCGGCCTTCGAATGCGCCTTGCTCCTGGACTCCGCCAACTGGTCCCTCTACCTGGACCTAGCGGACGTGCGTGCCGAGCAGGGCGACTTCGCCGCAGCCGCGAGTCTCGTCGAACAGGGCCTGGAATACGAACCTCACGAAGTCTCCCTGCGCGCGGCGGGCGCCGCCTACCGCACACGCGTTTCCGGCTCGTCCGACGACCTGAGGGCCCTGATCGCCCTGGCGCCGGAGCTCGCGAACACCACCTACCGGAACCTACTGATCGACTACGCATGCGCAGGGCCGAAGCTGCCTCGGAGACTCGTCGCCAAGGCCCACCGCATCCGTAAGAACTGAAAGGGCTGTCGTGCCAACCGGTGCCAGTCAGGAGGGCCTTCCGGTTCCTGGTTACGGGATCCGCCGGAACAGTGCCTAGCCGGTACCCCCTGGCCATGGGTGGGCATGCCGGGTGTCTGGCGGGTTGTCGCGGGGGGGGGTGGCCCTATGGGCTTGGTCAAGCTGTTGGGGCGGGTTGGGGTTCGTAGAAGGTGCCGTCGCGGAGCATCTGCCGGCCTGGTGGCGGATGAAGCCGACGATGGTCCGCCTGGCGCCACCAGCGTGCGCCCGGCGCGGCCCGGGCAGCTTTGGGCATGGAAGTCCGGCACGGCCAGGGGTTTGGCCGGGGCCCGCACGCTCTGCGGGCCCCGGCAGGGGCAGCCGCCCGCAGGGTCCGGTCCTGTCAGCGGACCACGAGCCGCCCTCCAGATCTAGGGCCTCGGCCGCACCGACGCGACCGGAAGCAGGCAGCCCGCCTACGGCGATCACTCGTCCGAACAGTCGCCGGGCCACCGGAGCGCATCGACGAACAGCACGTCACCGAACCGGGCCTGGTGGTCCTGGACGTCACCGGCGATCACGATGCCCTTGTCCAGCACGCGCTCCAGGATGTCGGCCAGATTGGCCGACGTGCCCTGGCCGTACGGCGCGGGGGGCGTCCTCGACGGGAAGGAGCCGAGGTTGCTGGGGGCTGGTTCGGTCACGGCCGTTCGACCTCGATCCGGCGTTGCTCAGCGCCGGCCGGCGGTGCGGCGGCGCGGACGTTCGCCCTCGGACGGTTCTTCCTCGTCGTACGGCTCCTCCTCGTCGTCGTAGGGCTCTTCGCCGGAGTCCTCGCCACGTGCCTTCGCGGGCTCGTCCTCGTGCTCCCACTCCTCCTCGCCGCCATGCTCGTCCTCGCCTTCTTCCCACTGACCGTCCTGGCCCTCTTCGTCCCCCTCGTGGGCCTCGTCCTCGCCTTCTTCCCACTGACCGTCCTGGCCCTCTTCGTCCCCCTCGTGGGCCTCGTCCTCGGCGTCCTCGTCGTCCGCCTCGTCGGGCTGGTCCTCCCCTTCCTCGCCCTCGTCCTCCTCCTCGCGGCGCTTCTGTTCCTCCTCCACGTTCTCGTCGTGCCCGCGCACCACCTCGCTGTCGCGGATCTCGCCGCGCCAGCCCTCGGCCGGCTCGTCCTGCATGGTGACGAACTTGCGGAACAGCTTGAGGTCGAGGCGCAGACGGCGGCCCTGGGCGCGCCAGATGTTGCCGGTCTTCTCGAACAGCCCCTTCGGGAAGTACTCGACCACGACGAGCACCTTGGTGAGGTTGTCGTCGAGCGAGTGGAAGGTGACGGCGCCCTTGGTCGTGCCCTTGGCTCCTTCGGAGGCCCAGGCGATGCGCTCGTCCGGCACCTGTTCGGTGATCTTCGCCTTCCAGCTGCGGTTGGACTTGGCGACCTTCACCTGCCAGTTGGAAGTGGTGTCGTCGGCTCGTTCCACATTGACCGCGCCCTTGGCCAAGCGGCTGAAGTGCTGGAACTGGGTCCACTGGTCGTAGGCCTGCCGCACGGGGACGCCGACGTTGATGTCTTCGATGATCACGACGCTCTTCGTCCGGGTCTCGCCCTTGCCGCCCTTGCGGCCTCCGAATAGACCGCTCACCTTGTCCTTCAGACCGCCGACCATGTGAGAGGTCCCCATACCGCCCGCCACCCGGGCGGGGGACTTTCCCTCACTGAGCTGTTTGCCGCCCTTGGCCAGCATGGAGAGGGTGTCGCCGACGGAGCTTCCGGGTTCGGCCAGCTGCTTGGTGGCCTCACCCAGGCGCTCGCCCATGGAGGCCACGGTCCGCTCGGCCCGGGCCTGAAGGTACTGCTGGAGCTCTTCCATCAGCCGATTGCCCGCTTCGCCGGCAAAACCCGTTGGTGTCGGCCATCACTCCGACCTCCTCTTCGTGCCGCCGCCGGTGCGTTCACCACTCTGCGCGGAGGGGGCCGCCGGCTTCCTCCTGCCCGCCGACTTGGCGGCCTTGCGGGCCGATACCTTGGCGGGCTTCTTCGCCTCCGGCTCGTCCTCGGACGCGGTGTCCCGCTCCCTTCCGGCCTCGGCGTCCCGCTCCGGTCCCTCTTCCGGCTCTTCCGCCTCTTCCGGCTCTTCCGGCTCTTCCGGCTCTTCCGCCTCTTCCGGCTCTTCCGCCTCTTCCGCCTCTTCCGCCTCTTCCGCCTCTTCCGCCTCTTCCGGCTCTTCCGGCTCTTCCTCCCCCGTAACCGTCCCCAGAGTCTTGGAGGTCTCCTCCCGCAGGCTTATCGTGCGCTCGTGGAGGGTGTCGGCCAGCCTGGCCGTCACCGCGTCCACGGCGGCGGAGGACGCCTCCTTGCCCGCGTTGAGCAGGTCCTTGCGCACCTGCTCGCCGACGGCGTCCATCACCGGTGAGCCGACGAGCGCGGAGGTGAGCTTCTTCGTGTCCACGTTTCTCTTGATCGCCCAGGCCGCGACGGCCAGGGCGAGCTTCCCGTTCTTCGTCCGACCCAGCAGATAGCCGCCGAGCAACGCCGCGCCTGTAGTCGCCTTGTTCATTGTGGGTTCTCCCTATAGCGGCGGATTTCCTCAAGCCGCTCCAGCAGCTCGTCCTCACGCCGGTCGAACGTCTCTCCGTCGATCCGGCCGGATGTCAGCGCCTCTTCCAGTTCGGCGAGTTCCCGCATCACGGGCCCGGGGTCGTAGAACTCTTCCGGCAGCCCGTGCCACCTGCTCCACCACCCACCCGACCCCCCGAACGGGGGCCAGCGGAAAGGTCAGTATTTGAGTCAGCAAGCCCATGGCCGCATCTCCCGACGACAAGTCGACTAGACGAAGCTGTACGGCGGCAGCGGCCCGTGGAGGCGGAAGGCGAAGTCCTCACCACACCGGTCGGCGAGGTCCTTCTGCGCCGTCAGGAACTCGTTCTGCCGTGCCTGCTCCACCAGGAACGACACGCTGACGAAGTCGTCGCCCGTCGGCTCCGACGTCCTGACGTCCCGGGCCACCGGCCGCAGCGCGTCCACGGTCTCCGCGGCGAGCACCTCGTGACGCCGCTGGACCTCCCCGGCGAACAGTCCGCCGAGCGCCATCCGCAGGTCCTGACCACCCCGACCGGCCCGGACGTCTTCGTTCAGCCGGCGCGCCTCCTCCGACCCGAGCAGGATGTTCCGCGCCTCCTCGACGACGGACGCTTTCAGGTGAAACTCCACACAGCCGTCCAGCTCCGACAGCCGTTCCAGGTACGCGTCGGCCCGCTCGTCCAGCACCTGCTGCACCGCGTCGTCGTCGGGCGCGAGGGCCCCGAAGCGCAGCGGCAGCACGCTTCCGTCGGCCATAAGCCGCTCCAGCACGGACTGGTGCGCCAGTACGTCACGCCGCTTGGCCTTCAGCCCCTCCGGTGCTTCGCTGACGACCGCGACCAACGACCGGCCGTCGACCGTACGCAGCTTCTCCGGCGGGTCTCCGACGCCGGTCAGGCCCGTCCAGGCGCAGGGGAGGGGCCTCAGCCGTGATCGCATAGACATAGACCGGCGCCGAGAGGCGTTTGGGACGCCTTTCGGCGGCGCGCTCGCGGGGCCGCTCTTCATCGTCGCAATCCCGGTCCATGTCTTACCTAAGCAAGTTGAAGTAGTACATACGACGCTAATCTGCATCCTATCGGACACAGTGGGTCGGTCGCTCGGCGGGAGGTCCGCGGCTCTGTGGCGTTTACGGCCGGACAGCAGGCCCAGAAGGAGACCGACGGAACGTGGACGAGCTCCACACCCGCATCCTGCGCCTGCTCATCGAGCAGCCGCGCACGAGTGTGCGCGAGTATGCCCGCCTCCTCGGCATCGCATGTGGAACACTCCAGGCCCGCCTCAACCGGCTGGAGCGCGACGGCGTGATCACCGGTACGGGCCCTCGCCTTCGTCCACGTCGAGGTCACACAGGGGCATCCCCGCTGGGGGATACCCGCACCCTGCACCAGACAGAACTGAGAGGTCAGCCACGGCTCCGAACTGTCAGCCCAACCACCCGGACGGACAGCCATGTTCGGGCGACCTCGCCAACACCTGCCACTGTCCCCGCCCTTACTCACCGTGGCCAGATCACACAACCTGAGCCAGAACCGCTTGAAGTGAACGAAGCCACGCCACCGTGGGGATCCGGCCGGAGACGCCGTATCGACGGCCGGGGCGCCGTCGAGGACGGGAAGGAACGTGGCGAGAGCGTCGGCCCGGCGCAGGGGCCAGCCGTCCTCGACCACGCAACGGGCAAGACGCAGCCGTCCGGTCTCGGTCAGGGGTGCATTACGGTGGGGCACGAGGGCCTTTCTGTAGGTGTAGACGTCGCAATCCACACCGAACCGGAAGGCCCTCACCCATTTCAAGATCCCTCAGCCGAGACCTGGCTCACCCGTCCACAACCTCCCGGGGCAGAACACCTAGCCGTCGGGGCCGCGCGACCGTGACCGTCGTCGCCATGTTTCTTCTCATCATCGGGACGATTTTGATCCTGCTTGGGACGGTCCTGGGCGCCCTCGGGGCAATCGTGATCCTCGTAGGGATTTCTCTGACTGCCCTTGCGGGCCCCCTACTGATCCGCAGAGCGCTGAGGCGCCGACAGTAGAAAAGGCAAGGCCGAGGCGGGGTGTCTGTGCGTGCGGGCAGGGGAATGCAGTGGGCGCGGCCGGAGAAATTGGACCAGATCAGGCCCGAAGCGTCGAGGTGCCGTTGGCGCCTGGATTGGCCGCGGTTTCGGTGATGAGGACGGTAACGGTGGTCGGGCCTGGGGTGTCACGGGTGGCTGCTTTGCTTACCGCTGCGCGGACGGCGCGGGCGACGTCCAAGGGGTGATGTCCGGGGGCCACCGCGAGCTGGACTTGGATGTGCCTGCCGGGTGGATGGTCGCGGTGTTCCACCGTGACTGGTCGGTTTCCCAGCACCGCGGCGAGTCGGGCCACGCCCGCAACGGCCGCCGCGACGTCGGCCAACTCCTCGTTACGTCCCCACAGTGATTTCACTCCGCCCCCCGAGGGGGAGCTTCGCGCGGGTGTCATTTCCGGCGGTGGGCTCACGGCCTGGTCCGGGGTTCGTGCTCTGGCATTATCCTCCGGGCCTTCGAGGAGGTCTGTGACGCGCAGATCGACTGCGACGGTGGGCAGGCCGAGTTGCTCTGCGGCTGTGTTGAGCAGTGTGGTCCTCAGCTGTTCGGTGGTGTGGGGCAGTGGCTGCCCGGTGGATGCGGTGAGGGTGGCCTCGATCCTGAGCGGGCCGGGCGGCAGCGCGCCGGCCGGTGGACGGACGGCCGACTGGGACACGGGCTCGAGCGGTGCTGGTCCGATACGCAGGGTCTCCACCCGGAGACCGGGAATCTCCGCGGCCGGGCGTCGGAGGGCCTGGGCGGCGGCGTGCTCGGTGATCCACGTCCCGTCGTCGGGCCTGCCGAGCGGGAGTTTCCGGCCCAGGTAGAGCTGGCGCTGTACTGCGTGCGTCCGCACCTCACTCACGACCTCTCACCCCTACGTTTGGCGCTGTGGCCCTTTCCCGGCGGGACTGCGGATCGGAGCCTCCGGAAGGACTCCTGGACAGCGGGCGCTCGTGGCATTCGTACTCCCCGTCCGCCGACCGAACAAAGGCCCTAAAACGACTGTAATCTGTTTGTAAGGTGTTAATGACTACATCAAGGAAGGAATCGCCTGATGGCTGAGAACGCCGGCGTCAGGCAGGGCGGTGCGCCCGGCTCGCGCGGTCGGACGACGGTCGCCGATGTCGTGGTGGAGAAGATCGCCGGAATCGCAGCGCGGGACGTGCGCGGCGTCTATGCCCTGGGCAGTGGGTTCGCGCGCTCCATGGGGTCCATGCGCGAGCGGATGCCGGGCCCCGGTGGCGGCAAATCCGTCACGCGCGGAGTCAGTGTCGAAGTAGGGGAACTGCAGGCGGCCATCGATCTGGAGATCGTCGTCGACTACGGCGTTTCGATCACGGACGTGGCCGGTGCGGTGCGGGAGAGCGTGATCTCCGCGGTGGAACGGATGGCAGGTCGGGACGTCGTGGAAGTCAACATCATGGTCAGTGATGTGAAGCTGCCCGACGAGGAGGGCGAAGGGGAAGAGCGGCAGCGGGTCGAGTAGCCGTGGTTGAGCCGCTGCTTGAGTGAGGGAGCGTGTGATGAGCAGGGCCATGGTGGGCTTGATGGCCGGGATGGCGCTAGGTTTCGCCGCGTATTTCGGCGGCTTCTGGGCTTTTGTGCTGGTGCTGGGGCTGGGCGCCGCCGGTCTCGTAGTCGGGCGGCTTGTGGAAGGCGATCTCGAACCGGGCGACTTTGTCCGTCGCCGGGACCGGCAGGAGCGGATCCGCGATGATCGGAGACGGGCTCGAGGAGACTGGCAGCGGTGACCGTGAAGCCGGTCGGAGGCCGGTCATACCCCGCGGTGAGCGCGGCGCGATCATCGTCGCCGACCGGGTCGTCGCGAAAATCGCTTCCCGGTAGCGCGTGAGGCTCTGGGCCATTACGCCGGACCGGCCAGCCACGTGCCGCCTGATCACCGGACGCCTCGCGTGACGGCGTCCGTGCACCGGCCCTCCGAGGGGAATACCCCTGCGCGAGACGCCGGGTCTGCGCCCGACGGCAGGCGGTGATCGGGAGGTACGGATGCACATCACTGTCGAGCTCGACTATCCGTCCGACATCGGAGCGCAGTGCGCCGCGGTGCGCCGAAAGGTTACCGAACGGCTCAGGACATGGGCCGCCATGGATGTGTCCGACCTCGTGGTGTCGGTCGAGACACTGCACTCGATGCATTCGCGCCGCACGGGCCAAAAGAGGGTGCGATGAGCGCGAACACCTCGCGGCAGCCCCCCCGTGCCGGCCGCCTTCCCTCCGATACCGGACAGGCGACTCCGTCCGCCGACAGCGCCCACGTGGCGGGTACGCGGGCGGCGATCGACACATCAGGCAGGCCGCCGCGACGTTTCTGGTCGGCGCGGCGGATTCCCGCGGCCTTGGCGGCACTACTGTCCGCCGCGGCCATTGGACTGCTCCTGTACGACGTGGTCTCGGTGCGGGCAGGCCAGTCCGCGATGCGCTGGCGACGGCGGCTCGCCGAGGAACTGTCCACACGCCCCCTGGACGACATCTGGATGATCGTCGGTGCCGCACTGGCGATGACCCTCGGCCTGTGGCTCTTCATACTGGCGGTGACACCGGGACGGCGCAGGCTGCTGCCCATGCGGCAGCCCACCGGCACCCCGGGAACACAGGAGGTCCGCGCCGGGCTCGACCGCCGCGCGGCCGCCCTGATTCTGCGCGACCGGGCCATGCAGGTGCCCGGTGTCCAGTCCGCACAGGTCGCAGTCGGCCACCGGAAGATCAAAGCCCGGGCACAGGCACACTTCCGCGACCTCGAAGAGGTCCGCACAGACCTGAACCACACCCTGGGCGAAGCCGTGACTGGCCTGGGCCTCACCCGGCCCCCCACGCTGAGCGTGCACGTCCGGCGCCCGAAGAAGGGCTGAGGTGATTGTGGATGCCCAAGACAGTGAACCGAGTGCTGCTCGGGCTTCTCGGCCTTGGGCTGTTCGCCCTGGGCGGCGGCGTGCTGCTGGGAGGACTGGACCTACAACGCCGCTGGGACTTCGAGGCCCCCAGCTGGTGGCCCTTCCGCGGGCCGCACGATGTGGTGCTGAGCACCGAGGGACGCACCCGGTGGCAGGAAGAAGACTGGTGGTGGCCAACCGTCATCGCGGTACTCGCCGTACTGCTGGCGCTGCTGCTGTGGTGGCTCATCGCACAACTACGCAGACATCGACTGGGCCACGTGCTCGTGAACACCAAAGACGGCGCCGCAGCCCGACTCAACGGCAGCACCCTGGAGGACATGATCCAGGAAGAAGCCCAGTCCCTGGACGGAGTCTCGCGGGCTCATGTACGGCTGACAGGCCGACCTACCGCACCCATCGCGCACGTACACCTGTTGCTGGAACCTCACGCGGACCCCGCCCGGACCCTGGGGCAACTCAGCCAGGAAACGCTCGCCCACGCACGAGACTCGGCCGGCCTGGACCACCTCCCGTCGAAAGTCCACCTCCAAGAAATCCGCCACCGCGCCCAACGCGCCGCCTGAGGCTTCCTGCACCACCCCCAGGCCGCGCAAAGGATCGCCCCCAGCCGATCGGCACCCGTCGCGTTCCCGCTGATTGGTGGCGGGCGGTACCTCCGGAGCGCTCGCCGTGCTCCAGGTTGGCGCGGTGGCTTCTAGCGGCCTTCGGAGCCTCAGTAGAAGCGGTGACCCCAGAGAACGCTTTGGATTCGCAGTCGGCCCTTGGCCATCGGTCGGGCAGGATAGGTAACCAAAGAGGCTCCCCTGCAGAAGAGTTGAGACGTCAGACATCTCGCTCAACCGTTGAGGAGCCTTGTCCGTTCTGCATGGGTCTCCGACCAGCGGCCGTCACCCGGTCGGTAGCCCCGCTGAAAAGGATCAGGCCCCCGGAGCGAGCGAATCCGTGAATGTCACTCGTCGGCCCGGATCTGCGCCGATGAACTTCTCGGTCACGCCCCGGTGAAATGAAGGGTGATGGTGCCAAGCGCGGGGCGCCGAATCGGACCTGGCGCGGCAGCTTCGTTGAACACGTGGCCCGATCCCCTCCCCCACGAGTTCGGGGCTATGCACTGCCGGACCTGGTTGGTTTGAGTCTGACCCCGCAGCTCCCCGACCGTCGGCCTGAAGGTCGGCGCCGAGAACATCATCGGCGCCGAGGGCGAGGAGGCTGAGACGGACGAAGAACCCAACACGAGTACGGATGCCGAGAAGGCCGCGGAGGCGGATTCGGACAAGCCGAGCCCGCTCCCGCCAGCAAGGTCGAAAAGCCTGCGCGGGGTCGGTCGACGGTGCGCGCACCGGTGCGGGGCGGAACATCGGGTGCGGTGCACCGAGTGCGCACGAGAGTACCGGCCATCGCCGGGTGGTGCGCACCGAGTGCAGTGAGCCTCCGTCAATTTGAAGTCGCAGGTCAAAGGGCTGGTGTGACCGGTTCTCGGGATGTTCACGCTGGCCGTGGGCGATAGTCTGCGGAGTGGATCGTCTGGAGCCGTTCGAGCTGATCGAGGAAACACGACCTGGTGCTCCAGCAGGATTTCGCTGTCTGACCTGCAGGTTTCCCCGGGTGCTGGAGTGGAGCGGTCGGGGGAGGGCGTAGTACCCAGGTGGCGGGGCGTGGGACGGGCGGTACCGGCGACTAGGCTGATCATCCGTTCGAACGGTGGGGGGAACATGATCGACGTCGACGAGTATCTGGCCGTGCTGGGTGTGCCCCGGCCGACGGCCCCGACCGCCGAGGCGCTGTGGGCACTGCATCGGGCACAGGTGGAGCGGGTCGCCTACGAGACCCTCGACAACCAACTGGGACGGCCGGCGGGCATCGGTGCCGCGGAATCCGTGGCCCGGATCCTGCGCGGGCGTGGCGGCTACTGCTTCCACCTCAACGGGGCCTTCGGCGCGTTGCTGACGGCCCTCGGCTACGACGTGACTCTGCACCGGGCCGGGGTGCAGGGCGAGGTCGAGGACCCCGAGGGCCCGGGCGGCGACCATCTCGCGCTCACCGTGGGGCTCGACGGCGAGCGGTGGCTGGTCGACACCGGGCTCGCCGGCGGAATGTACGAGCCACTGCCGCTGTGCGAAGGCACCTACACCCAGGGGCCGTTTACCTACGCGATGGCCCCGTCGGTGGTGGTGCCCGGCGGCTGGCGGTTCACCCATGACCCCCGGGGCGCCTTTACGGCCATGGTCTTCGCGCCGGAGCCCGTGGAGCTGTCCTCCTTCGCCGCGGAGCACCACCGGCTGTCAGCTTCCCCCGAGTCCGGATTCGTCCGGGTCCTCCAAGCCCAGCTCCGCGACGCCAAGGGCGTGGACATGCTGCGCGGCTGTGTGCTGCGCCGGATCGACGCCGAAGGCACGTATGAGCGGACCATCGACTCGGCCGACGACTGGTACGACGTACTGGCCGACGTGTTCCATCTGAACCTGAGTGACGTCGACGCCCCTGCGCGGGCGGCGCTGTGGCACCGTGTCCACACCGCACACCAGGAGTGGGAGGCCGCGGGGCAGCGTGCAACAACGCTCTGACGGGGCGGTCGGCTCGCCGGTTCCTGCCCGCGATGGTTGGGCGGTCTTCTACGATCCGGTGCATGTTGGATCCCGAGCTGCTGGAACGGATCACCGCGCGGCGCGCGGAGCTGGACGAACGGCTGGCCAAGCAGCTGGCGGAGGTGCGGACCGAGCGGGACGAACTCGCCGTCGCCGAGCGAGTCCTTGAAAGGGTGAGCGAACAGCTCGCCGGTGAACGCGCCTCGGCTACGCCGATGCCCGGGCAGGTGGGTGGGCAGGCGGTGATGCTGATCCCGCACCGCACGTCGGGCGTGGAGGAGGCGACGCTCCCGCCGGACTATCAGCGCATCCTGGCCGCCGTGCGACAGGCCGCCGGACCGGTCATGGCCCGCGAGGTCGGCGAGGTAGGGGGTGGACGTCACCGTGAAGGCCAAGCTGGAACCGCTACGCAGCAAGCTGGTCAGACTCGTCGATCGCGGCTGGCTGCAGAAACTGCCCGACGGCCGGTTCACCACCCGCCTGGGACCAGCAACACGGCCACTCGGAGCGGCTCGGCACGGGCGTAACCGGGATGCCCCCGACGGCCGTTGGAATTGTGTGACGAATACCAAAGAGCTTGCCGAGGACACCTGCCCGATTGTCTACCAGTGCCGTCTGTCGCTCCACGCGCACCGTCAACCACCTCGCCGATCTGCTGCGGCGGCATCTGAAGGCGATTCGGTCCAGGTGGCGGATCCTGCCGCCGGGGAAGATCGCGGTGATCGTCCTGGCCGTGCTGCGCCACGACCAGCGCCTGGCCGACATGGCCGGCGGCAACGACGTGTCCGAGTCCACCGTCCCGCCGCTGGCGCGACGAGCTGATCGGACTGCTCGCCGCCCAGGCGCCGCGCCCGGACCGTGCCTTGAGAAAGGTCGCCAAGCAGGGCGGGGAGGTGGTCCTGATCGACGGCACCCCCATTCGCACCAGGCGCCGCACCGGGAGGGCCGACCGGCGGAACTATTCCGGCAAGCACCGCAGCCATGGCATGCGCTTTCTCGCCCTGACCGACGAGAAGGGCCGCCTGATCTGGATATCCGCCGCCCGGCCCGGCCGCACCCACGACAACACCGCCGCCCGCCATGACCGCATGCTGGCCCACCTGCGCGCGGCCGGCCTCGGGGCGTGGCCGACCTCGGTTTCCGCAGCCTGGACAACGACATCCTCGACCCTGTGATCGTCACCGGCTACACCGCCAGCCGCACCCACAAACTCACCCCAGGCCAGAAGGAAACCAACCGAGTCCTTGCCGTCGGACGCGCACCGGTCGAGCACGGCTTCGCCCACCTCAAGAACTGGCGGATCTCACCCCGCCCGCGCCACCCAGCTCTTGCGCGCTCTGCTCGTCCTGACGAACCTCGAAGTCAACCGCTGACGGACGATCTTCTCCGCAGACTTCCGCCCACGACCAGCACGAGTACGCCGAGGACCGATCACACCAGCCCTTTGACCTGGGACTTCAAGTTGGCGGCAACTCACTGACACTGGATGCCGAACATCGTGGGTTCCACTCGGTGGACGATGCCCGGCATCTTCACCACAGCCAGGCGTTGGAGTGCCGCACCCGGGACAGGGCACGCGCGTCGCGGCGTGCGGCCGCGTTGCCGATCCGGTTCTGCCGGGACCGGGGCCGGCGCGACTGCCCGGCGGCAAGGCGGCGCCGTCCGGCGTCCTGGAGCCGCCACCGTTGCTTGTGCAGCTCCTCCTTCTTCTTCGCCTTCGACTTCGGCTTCCGGGGCCGCTTCCAGACCGGCTGGCACCCCAGGGGCTCGTCGGGCTCGGGCTCGTGGTCCTCGTCGAGCGCGGCATCCATCTTCTTGGCGGCGGCGCGGGCGCGGGCGAGGGCTTCGTCAGGGCTGGGGTGTTCTTCCGAGGTGCTCACTCGACTCCTCCTGTGGTCCGGCCCGGTGTGTGCTGGGTGCCGGGCTGCTGGGTGTGTGGCGGCGGGGCCGTCGCCGGGGCGGGCTGCGGTCGGGGGCCGTGGGCGAGGGCGCGCTCCCGGGCGCCTTCCTGGACCCTGGCGAGGGCGGCCTCGGCGAGCGTCCGGCGGGTCTGCTCCACCGTGTCGACGTCGGTCGTCTGCTCTGGAACGCGGCCGGCCTTCCGGCCGGGGTGGAACGGCCACGGGCGCGACCTCGAGGCGGCGGGCACGGCGACGGCGCGCGGCCGGGTGCGGCAGCCCAGCCGGTCCGCGCGACGCACGGCCTGGGCCTGGACCCTCAGCGCACCGGCGGCGAGGCGGGCCCGCTCGTACGGCGGGGCGGTCCGTTTGCGGGTCAGCGGCGCAGCACGGCCTGGTCTTCGGTGGCGCGTGGGTACAGGGCGCGCAGGTCGGCGGTCATCATCCGGCGGCTGGCCGGGCGGGTGTAGTCGTCGACGGCCGTCTGCACGATCTGTTCGTCCAGGCCGGGTTCGTGGGGTCGGCCGCGCAGGACGTAGGAGAGGTGGCGGCGGGCTTCGGCGAGCAGGGGGTGGCCTTTGAACGCGCCGCGCATCACGTACACGACGTCGACGGCGGCCAGCGCTATGTCGACCAGCGGCCGCACCCGCGCCCACACCGCCGCAGCCGCCGCCCGCGCCCGCTGCGCCAGCCGGTCGACGACGTCGGCGCCGTAGGCCCGGATCGCCGAGGCGCGCCATCGCTTGCGCAGCTCGGTCAGCGACAGCAGTTCCGTGCGCTTGGGCGGGAGCTCTGGTCGGCGGCCTGGCAGGCCAGCGCGTAGGCGGCCCACTCCCCCGGCGCGTGCCCGTGCTTCTCCTCGTACCTGGCGGTGAGGACGGGCAGCGTGTCCTCGATCTGCTGGCGGCGGGTCGACTGCCAGCTGATGAGCCGCTGGTCGATGCCCGCGATCTCCATGACGGGCCGGCGGCCGGGCGTCACCTCGCGCGGCTCCCAGGCCCACCCGAGCCGGGCGGACACCTCCTCCATGAAGTACAGGGTGTAGAGGGTGTCGGCCACGACGATGTGGGCCAGCATCGAGTCCGCCGACAGGTTGCCCCACGTCCCCTTTTCGTCCGGCCGCCGGGTGCGGATCGAGATCAGCGCATGATCGTGAAGAAGAGGCTTCGACTCGGCAGCTTTGGACTCGTAGTGCCGGAAGACCGCGACGATCAGCCCGTCCTTGACCTGGGCGCTCGGCGTGCCTGGCATCGTCCTGCCGAACGGGGAGCACCTCTGCCGCAGCGTATGAAGCTGCCCCTCTCGCCCTCTCGCACCATGACGACTTCCGCCCAGGGGACTCCGCTGGCCTCAGTCCGCCAACCGGTTGACCTCGGGGGCGGGTCGCGGAGCGCCCTCCGGGGGCGGCTGGGACGATGCGCGGATGGCACCCAGAGCAGGCACCGCCGAGAGTTCGGGAACGGCGCGCATCGTCCTGCTGGCACTCGCGGCCGGTCAGTTCCTGATGGCGCTCGACAGTTCGGTCATGAACGTCTCCATCGCGACGGTGGCCGAAGACGTGGGCACGACGGTCACGGGGGTGCAAGGCGCCATCACGGCCTACACCCTCGTGATGGCGATGTTCATGATCCCCGGCGGCAAAGTAGGGGCGCTGATCGGCCGCAAACGCGCGTTCATGATCGGCTGTGTCATCTACGGCTGCGGCTCCCTCACCACGGCGCTCGCGCCGAACCTGCCCGTGCTGCTGCTCGGCTGGTCGTTCCTCGAGGGGATCGGTGCGGCACTCATCCTGCCCGCGATCGTGGCGCTGGTGGCGAGCAACTTCGCCGCCGAACGCCGGCCCGCCGCCTACGGTCTCGTCGCGGCCGCAGGGGCCGTGGCGATCGCGGTCGGGCCGCTCATCGGGGGCGTCGCGACGACGTACTTCTCATGGCGGTGGGTCTTCGCCGGCGAGGTCGTCATGGTGCTCGGCATCCTGATGCTCGCCGGCCGCATCGCCGACGCGCCGATCGGCGAACGCCCCCGCATCGATCTCGTCGGCGCCGTGCTCTCCGCGCTCGGGCTCGGGATCTTCGTCTACGGCGTACTCCGCTCCGACGAATGGGGCTGGTTCCAGCCGAAGCCCGACGCGCCTTCGTGGCTCGGCGTGTCGCTGGTCGTGTGGCTGATGCTGGCCGGTCTGCTCCTGGTCTGGCTCTTCCTGCGCTGGGAGGCCCGCATGGTGGAGCGGCGCAGAGAGCCCCTCATCGACCCGGGCATGCTGCACAACAAGCAGCTCACCGGCGGACTGACGATGTTCTTCTTCCAGTACCTCGTTCAGATGGGCGTCTTCTTCGTCGTGCCGCTCTATCTGTCCGTGGCGCTCGGCCTGTCCGCGCTCAAGACCGGCGCCCGCATCCTGCCGCTCTCCGTGACATTGCTGGCGGCCGCCATCCTGATCCCCCGCTTCCTCCCGGACGTCTCACCGCGGCGGGTGGTGCGGCTCGGGACCCTCGCGTTGCTCGCGGGCGCGGTGGTCCTGATGGCCGCGCTCGACGCGGACGCTGGCGCGGAAATCGTCACTATCCCCCTCCTGCTGATCGGGCTCGGCATGGGCGCGCTGGCGTCCCAGCTCGGGTCGGTCACCGTGTCCGCGGTGCCTGAAGCACAGAGCGCGGAAGTCGGCGGCGTCCAGAACGCCGTCACCAACCTCGGCGCCTCGATCGGTACGGCACTCGCCGGGTCGATCATGATCGCCTCGCTGACGACTTCCTTCCTCACCAGCGTGGACCAGAATCCGGCGGTTCCGGCCGAGGTCAGGAGCCAGGCAACTGTCGAACTTCAAAGCGGCGCACCGTTCTTGTCGGACGTCCAGCTCAAGTCGGCTCTCAACGAAGCGGGCGCTAACACGGAGGTGACGCAAGCGGCACTCGACGCGAACGCCGACGCCAGGATCGATGGTCTGCGCGCCGCACTCGCCATCCTCGCCTTCACCGCTCTCCTCGCAATGTTCTTCACCTCACGGATCCCGAAGACCCAGCCCCGTTCGACAAACCCATAACCATGGGATGGGAGGAGCTGCTAGCGGACTGACCGGGGAGGGCCCGGGCGTCTCGCCGACAGAGGGGGCCGAGATGGATGGAGGCCGCCGAGACACTGCGTTCCGAGCCGGAAGAGGTCACCGCGCGGTGGGCCGATAGCGTCAGAAACGAACGCCCCGTGGTGAGCGGGACCGACCTTCGGCCCTTCGGATTCTTGTCCACGATTCCCCTCCGGTCGCACGGAATGTCGTGAACGTTGCTGTCCCTGCCAGAGGGCGGTCACTATGCCGGGCACCGTGCGGCAGGCGCACCACGAGGTCACCGGGCCCCTCCGCCACCGTATCCTCCTCCGGTGATCGCCACGGAGTGCAAGCACCGATTACGTGACAGAGCCTCACTCCCCCGCCACCAACCCCCGGGGCGCAGCCCGTCGACTGCGCCCCGGGGGTTGGTCAGTCCTGGACGAGTCGCAGGGCGCGGGCCTGGGCGGTCGTGTCGAGGGCCGGGGTGCACCACTGGTTGCTGTCGAGGACAATCAGGTCGGTGATGTCGTCGAAGCCCTTGGGGGCGCTGGCGAGCATGCGGATGTAGTAAGAGAACGCGAGCGCGTCGAGTTCCTTGGCCGGGCCGGGCTTGGAGAACGGCGGGTTGGTGCACAGGGCCGCGACATACCTGAGGGCGAGCAGGCCGAAGATGTCGCATTCGATGATCTCTTCGATCTTCCAGCCGGTGCGCTGCGTCAGCGGCACCATGCGGGCTAGTGTCCTGCGCCAGAGATCCGTTGGCAGAAGCGGGCGAGTGAGTCGAGGATTTCTTCGGCTGTCTTGGTCCAGGTGAACGGGGTCGGGTTCTCGTTCCACTGCTTGACCCAGGCCCGGATGTCGGCTTCCAGGGAGCGCACACTCTTGTGGGCGCCGCGGCGGATCTTCTGGTCGGCGAGGAAGCCGAACCACCGCTCCACCTGGTTGATCCAGGAGGAGCCGGTAGGTGTGAAGTGCAGGTGGAAACGTGGGTGTTTGGCCAGCCATGCTTTGATGGCTGGGGTCTTGTGGGTGCCATAGTTGTCACAGATCAAGTGGACCTGCAGGTGCCCAGGAACCTCTTTATCGATCTTGGCGAGGAACTTCTTGAACTCCGCTGCCCGGTGCCTGCGGTGCAGGGAGGTGATGACTTCTCCGGTCGCGACGTCGAAGGCTGCGAACAAGGTGGTCAGACCGTTGCGGACGTAGTCATGGGTGCGGCGCTCGGGCATGCCCGGCATCATCGGTAGTACCGGCTGGGAGCGGTCCAGCGCCTGGATCTGCGACTTCTCGTCCACCGACAGCACCACCGCGCCTTCGGGCGGGTTGAAATACAGCCCCACCACGTCGTAGACCTTCTCCACGAACAGCGGATCCGTCGACAGTTTGAAGGTGTCGGTCAGATGCGGCTTGAGCTGGAACTTCCGCCAGATCCGGCCCACGGTCGACTTCGACAGACCGCTGCGGTCGGCCATCGATGACCGCGACCAGTGAGTGGCGTTCTTCGGGATCTCCTCCAACGTGCTGACCACGACCGCCTCCACCTGGTCGACGCTGATGGTGGGCGGCCGGCCCGGCCGGGGCTCGTCCACCAACCCGTCCAGCCGGGCGGTCAGAAACCGGCGGCGCCACTTGCGGACCGTGTCCGCCGCGATACGTAACTCCCGCGCCACCACGACAATCGGTGGAACATCAGCGCCGGCACACGCCAGCACAATGCGGGCCCGCAACGCCACTGCCTGCGCGGACGACGCCCGCCGGGCCCAACGCTCCAACACCACACGCTCATCGGGCGACAATAACAACGGTTCCAACTTCGGGCCACGACGTGGCACCGGCACATCTGCAGAAGCAGTCATAGACAAACTAACGATCAACTACTGGCGCAGGACACTAGTAGAACTCCGTTAGGTTTTTCTCGATCTTGACGCTGTCCGTGGCCTGCTGGGCAGAGGCTGTTGGCAGGTGCTGTAGATGCCGGTCCAGCACCTCAAGGTGTCCTGGAGAGCATCGAGGATCTGGTAAAGAGTGAGTCCGGCTCGGGCGCTTTTGGGGCCAGACGCTGCTCGGTAAGGAACGCGTGGGCGGCGGTCACGAGGGTGACGTGGTGGTGCCAGCCGGGCCATGAACGGCCTTCGAAATGGTCCAGGCCCAGGCCGTGCTTGAATCCGCGATAGTCGTGCTCGGTGCGCCAGCGGACCTTGGCCAGCCGGACCAGATCGGCGATCGGGGTGTCAGCCGGCAGGCTGGACAGCCAGTAATCGGTGGGGACCGGAACCTCTTCTGGCCACTCGGCCAACAGCCAGCAGTCGGGCAGGACCCCGTCCCACCAGCCCTGCTCGGCCGAGGCGGCGGCCTTGATCGGACGCTCGACGGCTTTGCCCGCAGGACGGACACGCACGGCGGCGAAGCGGGACCGTAGCTTCCCTCGAGAGCCGTGCCGCCACGCAACGGCGGTGAAAGCGTGCGGCTCAAGACCGGCGGCCAGGGCCGCCACCGACGGTGCGGGCTGTCGATAGCGAGGCTGGGGCCAGCGCCGACCGGTCCGTTGCGGTCCGGCGCCTCGGGCTCCGCGTCGAACGGGTGGGCAGTCACGTCCGCGCGGACGGCCAGCACGTAGTTGATGCCGCGGTCAGCCAAAGCGGTCCGCAGGTGGGCGTTGGTGTCGTAGGCGGCGTCGGCCACGACGACCGGCGGCCTCATGCCCCAGTCGGCCAGCGTGTCGAGCATGTCGAACGCCAGTCGCCACTTCTCGCGATGCGTGACCTCGGGCGGGAGACGAGTGGCGGTCCTGCGGTCGCTGTCCGCTTCCCATTCCCGTGGCAGGAACAGCCTCCACTGCAGCGAGCAGGAGGCGGTGTCGGTGGCAGCGTGGACGCTGACCGCGACCTGGCAGTTGGCGCGTTTACCCAAGGCCCCGCAGTACTGCGGGGCCTTGGCAACCGACGGGCCGCAGCATCCGCCACAGATACTCTGCGGTGGCGCGCTGGAAGATCCCGAGAGCCCTGAGCAGTTCCTTCTTCCGGGTGTGGGTGGGCTTCCAAGTCTGATCTGAAGACTTGGGAGGGTAGTCGAACGTACCGGAAGACCTGTTCTGTTGGGGCTGACCTGCGGATACGCGCCTGGCGGGCGAAGAGGCCGTGGAGGGGGTGATGGAGGGGGCCGGCGGGACGTGGTCGACGTCGTCCCGGAGGCCGGTCCAGGGATTTCGTGCGGCTCGTGGGCGGGGTCGGGCGTGAAGTCGGCGGGCACGGTGTCCTCGGCTTCCTCCCGCCATCTGGCCAGGGTCGGCGGCTGTCCGGCCTGCATGCGGATCTGCGCGCGGGCCGAAGCCACCGTGCGAAGCCACCCCTTGTCCGCTGTCCGACGCTCAGCACCAAGCGCGCCCCTTGCCGCCCGGTTGAGCCCCTTGACCAGCGGCTTTGCCCGTGATCGACATCACCGGCGATGTCCATCCCCGGCTCCGTCCTCTGTCCGCAGCTCCCGGACTGCACCGTGGGGCGATCGGCCGGGCGCGGCAGGCACCCGGTCGGCGAACAGGCAGGGCGTCATGGGGACGACGTCGAGTTCGACACAGGGTGCCAACAGTGGGCAGTGGAGCTGCTGGTGCGGCCGGCGAGAACCGTTGAACATCGCTGAGTTGCATCTCTCGGTGCAACGGCTGGGCGGGCGAAAGCCCCCGGCCGGATCGTGACGGCCACGCCGGGGACTCCTTCGCTGTGCCGATCCCGACTGCGCCATTGACCCGGCGGCTCACCGAGGCCGCCACGCGCCGGCTCACCTGAACGGCATCCCCGCACAGCCGCTGCTGAGCCTCGCGCACGTGTCCGTTTTAGGCTAGATTCCTCATCCTGCTGGAGGCCGTCATGCCACGCCCCGTCTGGAGCGGCGCCATCTCGTTTGGGCTGGTCACGATCCCGATCAAGGTGTTGCCGGCCACCGAGAACCACAACATCGGCTTCCACCAGTACCACCAGGCCGACATGGGTCGGATCCGGTACCAGAAGGTGTGCGAGCTGGACGGCAAGGTGCTCGACCAAAGCGAGATCGGGCGCGGCTACGAGGTCACGAAGGACACCATCGAGGTCACCGATGAGGACCTCGACCAGATGCCGCTGCCGACGGCGACGCGATCGACGTGGTCGCGTTCGTGCCGGCCGACAGCATCGACCCGCTGCGCATCGCCGACAGCTACTACCTCGCCGCCGAGGGACAGGTCGCCGCCAAGCCCTACACCCTCCTGCGCCAGGCCTTGGAGCGCTCCGGGAAGGTGGCGGTGGCCAAGTTCGCCCGGCACAACCGCGAGCGCCTGGGCCTGCTGCGCATCAAAGGCGACGCGATCGTCCTGCACTCCATGCGCTGGCCCGACGAGATCCGCTCCCCCACCTCCCTCACCCCCAAGGAGGTGGACGTCGACGACTCGGAGATCGACGCCGCCATCGACCTCATGGAAGCCATGGCCACCGACGACATCACCGGCTTCCGGGACCATTACCGCGAAGCGCTGGAGAACCTGCTCGCCGAGAAGACCAAAAGCACCCAGCCCACCGGAGCCGAGCAGCCGGCGGCCGCGGCGCCGGTCGTCGACCTCATGGCGGCGCTGCGCCAGTCCGTGGAGTCCGCCCGCGAATCCCGTGGCGAGAGCGGGGGCGAGGACGCGACCGTCCACGACATGCCCCAGCACACGGCGAAGAAGCCCGCCGCCAAGAAGACGGCCAAGAGCCCCAAGAGCCCGGAGAAGAAGACCGGGGGCCGCAGCCCGCAATCGGCGTGACTCAGCCTTATGCGCAAGGTTCGGGTGCAGGGAAGATCGGCAACTAGCTGCGCTTCGGAAGTGCGGCGGTCCGTGGATACTGCTGCCCGATACGAGGGCCAAGGGCCGGCTGCCGGCCGTCCGATCGGAGTCTCGGCAGCGTTCGAGGGCAGTGCCGAGATCGCCGAGCCCGGGCCATGGCCCGCGACTTTCTCACGTCGCTGCAAGCGGTGCATGGCCTGCCCGTCTCGGCACGGGCGACAGCCATGGTGCAGCTGTCCGAGCGAGCTGGTGACCAACGCCCGCAAGTACGCGTCCGGCCCGTGCCTGCTGGATCTGGAAGTCTGAGGGCGCGGTCCAGGTCACGGTGTGGGACAGCAGCAGCACGCTGCCGTCGGTGCTGGCGACCGACCCGACCCGGATCGGTCAGCACGGCCTGCTGAAGCGGCCGGTATGACCGTCTGACCGTTCCGGCTAGAGCTAAGGATCAGAAGTTCCCCGTGCCACAACCGCGCCAGCCGGACGGGGACTCGGGGAGCGTCGGGAATGAGAGGGGGCGGATCTCGGAAGGCACGCCTTTCAACGCATGGTGAGACCAACACAAACCAAGCCACCTGACCTGCACCGAAGCTAAAGGATGCAGGTCAACGGTCTTCCATACCTAGTGCGGGATGAAGGAGTCGTCGACTCGCCAGGCCAACGAGGGGTTCGCGAAGGTTGTCGCGGCGCGCGGCTCCTTCCAGGACCCGGCGCTCGACCTCGCCGACGAGCTCGCCGGGCTGCTCGGCGAGTGGCTCGCCGGGGACCGGGTCGGCGTGGAGCTGGAGTACGAGCTGTACCTCGCCGCGCTGCGCAATCCCGCGCTGCACCCCGTCGCCGCCGAGTGGTGCCAGGCGCTGTCCGACGCCCTCGCCGAGCGCATCGATTCCGTCACGGCACGGGCCCTGGTCGCGCTCATGGACGGGATCTCGCTGCAGGTGCTGCTCACGGGCGGGGTGTACGACGCCGGGTACGCACGGGAGATGCTGGCGCGGCTGATCCCGTAGGGTCGCGCCCGCTCCCTGAGAAAATCCTGTGCGGCCGTGAACTCTTCGCGGGCCAGCGGGGAACAACGGGTGACACGTTCGACCCCACCCCCTGACGGAGGACCCGTGACCGGACCACCGGCGCTCGACCCCGGCGACGAGCGCGACGGCCATGTCATCGCGCGGTCCCTGGAACATCCGGAGCTGTTCGCCCGGCTCTACGACCGGTACGCACCCGACATCCACCGGTACGCGGCCCGGCGCCTCGGCGACCACGCGGCGGACGACGTCACGGCCGACACGTTCCTGACCGCGTTCCTGACCGCGTTCCGGGTGCGTGCCCGCTACGACGCCTCGCGGGCCAGTGCCCGGCCCTGGCTGTACGGGATCGCCGCACACCTCATCGGCAAGCAGCGCCGGAAGGAAGTACGCGGTCTGCGGGCGCTGGCCAGGACCGGCCAGGACCCCGTCGCGGCCGGCTGGGTCGAGGACACCGCGGACCTGGTCGCCGACCGCGCCCCGCTCGCGGACGCGCTCGCCGCGCTGTCCGCCGCCGACCGGCATGTGCTGCTGCTCGTGGCCTGGGCCGACCTGACCTACCAGGAGGTCGCCGAGGCGCTTGGCATACCCGTCGGGACCGTGCGGTCCCGGCTCAACCGGGCCCGCCGCAAAGTACGGGCCGCGCTGGGTGCCGACCCGGCGTTTCTGGGCGAAGTGGCGGAGGTGGTCCAGCCGTGAACGTGGACGAGATGAAGGACGTACGCGAGTTCCGGGCCGGGGCGCCGAAGCCCGACCGGGCACGGCTCGCCGAGGGGCGGGACCGGCTGAGCAGCGCCGCGGGGCAGGGCCGGGGACGCAGGCTGCGGGCCGACTGGCGGCTCGCAGCGGTCGGGGCCGCCGCCGCGCTCACCGCGGTGGCCGTGCTGGCCTCCGGCCTCGGAAAGCGCGGCCACAGTGGTGCGGAGCGCACGGTGCCGACTACGACGCGGACGGTGCCGGGTTCGGTGAAGGAGGTGCTGGAGCGGGCCGCGTCCACGGTGGAGCGGGCCGATCCGCCGCCCACGCCGCACGCGGGCCAGTGGGTCTACGAGAAGAAGCTCTCGGCCAGTCCCGGACTCTGGCCCCCGAGCGCCGCCGCCCAGCCCGAGCCGAAGCCGGAGCCCCAGGAGCACTGGACGCGGTACGCGGACCCGCGCTTCGAGAACGGCAAGGAGGGCGACGACCGCTCCATGCGCGAACGGCTCCGCTTCCTCGACGAGCTGCCGGACGACCCGGCCGCCATGCTGAAGAAGGTCCGCGCCTACTACCCGTCCGGGAAGGGCAACCCCAAGTCCGAGGGGGAGCAGGACATGGGTGCACTGAGTGTGCTCTTCAAGTCCCAGCCCATCCCGCCGCAGGCGCTCGCCAAGCTGTACCGCGCGCTGGCCGCGGTCCCCGGCGCCGAGGTCACCGACCATCTCGTACGGGACCTCGCGGGCCGGGACGCCCTCGCGGTCGGGCACGAAGAGAAGGGGCAGAAGGTCCGCCGCGAGATCCTGATCGACCCGCACACATACCAGTACCTCGGCGACCGACAGATCGTCGTCAAGGACTACAAGGACACGTTCCCGGGCGCCGACGACACCCCTGACCGGCCCTGGAAGGCGGGCGACCTCATGTTCCAGAACGCGCTCCTGGCCACGGGAATCGTCGACGACAAGGGCGACCGCCCCTGACATCCGGTGGGGGCCGAAGCTGTTCGCATGTACGACGAGATTGCGCCTGTGCTCGACGGCATCAAGGCTCCACCGCCGGCGGACGCTCCTCCCCTACTAGCTTGACTCTGTCGGGGATCTTGGAGTTTTGCGGTGCGGCAGCATGGTCAACGGGCACGCTCGGGTAGTCCGATGGCCGATGCAGTTGTCGAGGTGCCCGTTGTCCCTCCGTCCACGTTCCGGTGAGCAGGTCCCGTCTCTGACTGCGCAGGTCGCGCGGGCGAGCAACCCGGGCCGCACGACGGCGATATGGGTGAGAGACCGGCTGGACGGGCTGTGGCATGACGAGGACTTCGCCGACTGGTACCCGCGCGACGGACGCCCGGGGCTCTCGCCTGCTCAACTGGCCACCGTCTGTGTGCTGCAGTTCCTGCTCGGCCTGTCGGGCCGGCAGGCCGCCGAGGCGGTCCGCTGCCGCATCGACTTCAAGTACGCGATGGCCATGGAGCTGGATGACCCCGGGTGCCATCACAGCGTGCTGGCCGATTTCCGCGATCGTCTCGCCGAAGGCAACCGTGCTGACCGCCTCCTCGACCTTGCGCTCGCGCGCCTCAAGGAGGCCGGACTGGTGCGCGAGCGCACCACCCAGCGCACCGATTCCACCCATGTCCTGGCCGCGGTGCGTGACCTGACTCGCCTGGAGCTGATCACCGAGGCGGTCCGCGCCGCACTGGAAGAGGTCGCCGGCACCTCCCCTCACCTGCTGGACGAGCTGGTCGATGAGGACTGGGGGCGCCGCTACGGCCGACCGGTCCGCCTGGGCAAGAACCCCACCAAGCCCAAGACCAGGATCCTTGCCACTGGAAACGACGCCGTCCGGCTCCTGGAGCACCTCTACCAGCACGGAGCAGACCGCGCGTCCGGTCCTCGTATCCAGGCCCTGCGCCAGATCATGGTGCAGAACTACCACCGTGACGCCGCAGGCCACCGGCGCTGGCGCACTGCCGAGAAGGAAGGCGGGCTCGGGCTGCCGCCCTCGTCCCGGGCGGTCGTTTCTCCCTACGACACCTCGGCCCGCTACGCACGGCACGGACACATCATCAGCTGGAAGGGGTTTTCCGCTCACCTGACCGAGACTTGTGCTCCCGACGGCCCCAACGTGATCACGGACGTGGCCACCACCGCGGCCACCACCCACGACAGCCAGGTCCTGCCCGGCATCCACACCCGCCTGGCCCGCCGCGGACTCCTGCCCGCCGAGCACCTGGTCGATGCCGGCTATACCTCCCTGCCCCGCCTGGAACAAGCCACCCGAGAACACCAGGTCACCGTCTCTGGACCACTGCGGAGCAACCCCACCCGTCAGCACCGCCGGGACGAGGGCTTCGCCCGGGACGACTTCCACATCGACTACGACCGCCAGCAGGTCACCTGCCCCCAGGGCCAGGTCAGCCAAGGCTGGCACGGCCCCTACCCGACCTCCTCACCCACAGCGGCCCCGCTGATCGTGGCCAGGTTCACCAAAAGCCAGGGCCAGCCCTGCCCGGCGCGTACCCAATGCACTACCTCCCGCGAAAGCACCCGCACCGTGGGCTTCCCCCCACGAGAACTCCGCGACCTGCAACTTCGCGTCCGCACCGAGCAACAGACACCCGAGTGGAAGACCCGCTACGCGGTCCGCTCCGGAGTGGAGGGCACGGTTAACGAGTTCGCCCACGGATATTGCATGAGACGCTGCCGCTACCGAGGACAGGGAAAGGCCCACATCCAGCACGTCCTGACGGCCATCGCCGTCAACATCGAGCGCCTCAGCGGACTGCCACCAACCGAAGAAGCCCCCACGCCCCGCCGACCGACTGCCTTCCAGAACTACCTCGACCAGCGCGAGATACCCCGCCCGAAGTCCTGGCGAACCCTGGGCAGCTGACCTCGGCGGCACCAAGATCCCCGACAGAGTCAAGCTAAGTGGGCGTTAAGTCCGGTCTTCCTCGGTTCGTGATCGCTCGATCGTGGTACTGATCGCCGTCCCGGCCGCCTGGTGAGCATGTCCATGTTGAGATGCGAGCGTGAAGAGAGAGCCGTACCTCAGCGACTTATCAGACGAGCAGTGGGCGTTGATCGAGCCGATGATCACGGCCTGGAAGCAGGACAGGGTGGCGCGGTCGGCGACCGGAGATCCCGGGTCCTGCGACCTCCGGGAGGTCGTGAACGCGATCTTCTATCAGAACCGGACGGGCTGTCAGTGGCGCCTTTTGCCGCATGACTTCCCGGCCTGGTCGGCGGTGTTTTACTACTTCGGCCTGTGGCGTGAGGACGGGCTGGACCAGCGGATCCAGGAACTCCTGCGCTGCCAGGTGCGGGAGAAGGCCCGCCGATTAGAGGACCCGTCCCTCGTGATCATCGACACCCAGTCCGTCCGCGCCGCGGCGGGTGTCCCGAAGCCACGACGGGGCTGGACGCGAACAAGAAGGTGTCGGGGCGCAAGCGGGGACTGGCCGTCGACGTTCTGGGGCTGATCATCGGCGTCGTCGTCCTGGCCGCCTCCGCGCACGACAACGCCGCCGGCACCGCCCTGCTCGACCAGGCCGCCGAGCGGTGCGGGATGCCAACGCGCCGGGTCCCCACCATGCCCACCGCCCGATACCACCTCGATCGACCCCACAGCGCCACCTCGTCACCCCAAGCGAAACAGCGAGGCTAAAGCTTGTCCCGCAATTCTTTGCGGGCCTTCGCGAGTGCTGACGCTGGGCGGTCAGCGCCTCTCCACCAGTGTCGAGTAGGCCCTCTCAAGGCCCTGGGCGTAGCCAGCGCCCAACTCGACGTAGACGTGCCCGCTGGCCGCACAGGCTTCACGTAGGGCAGTGCTCTGTTGCCTGACCCACGCGGCGATCTCCCGATAGGTAGTGTCATCGGCTCCGTCGAGCCAGTCCGGGGCGGCCCTCAAGTGTTCGGTGGTCAGCTCCGCGTTCCCAAGGAAGACGCAGCTCAGTGGCATCCCGAGACCAGCGGCGGCGGTGGCTGCCGCCGGCGTGACGATGTCGCCCTCGACCACATAGCCGTCCAGGGGATCGGAGTCGTCGAGGCTCTCCGCGGTGGCACGGATGAATTCAACAAGGAAGGGCTGCGCCGGTACGGCCTTGTCCGGGTGCGTGCCGTGGCGCACGCCGTGCTGGGGCGCGGCGCGCTGCAGCATCGAAACCAGAGCGTCGGTCGGACATCCCGGGATGCCGTCCCGTTCCAGCAGCATCCACGCGAGGGTGCTCTTGCCCACCCGTGGCGGGCCGCCTATCAGGTAGATCACGTACAGACCGTACCCCGGGCGGCAGTTCGGGTGAGCTCGCGGTGGCAAAGTCGTGACCACACCTCCGGATCGGGCAGGTCAACGTGCCATGGGACGATCTTGGCCGTGGCTGGTGTGATCACGGCGTCGCAGCCGTCCTGGATAGCCCCGTTCACCGGGCTGAACCCTCGCTTTCTCGGCAAGTTGGCGACGATGCTGCGGCGTGAAGGCGCGGACGCGGTCCGCCGGGGCCGACCGTGGAGCCTTCCGCTGGAAGACAGGGTGCTGCTGGTCGCGGCGTGTGGGTTTGGCCGGGGCCCGCGCGCTCGGGGTAGCGCGGGCCCCGGCAGGGGCAGCAGCCCGCAGGGTCCGGTCCTGTCAACAGACCACGGGCCGCCCTCCAGATCTAGGGCCTCGGCCGCACCGACGCGACCGGAAGCAGGCAGCCCGCCTACGTCGATCACTCGTCCGAGCAGTCGCCGGGCCACCAGCGAACCACACCCCGCGCCACATCGTCGCAAGCATCATGCGCATCGACGAACAGCACGTCACCGAACCGGGCCTGGTGGTCCTGGACGTCACCGCCGCTGACGAGGACACCATCCATGAGGTGATGGAAGGCCTGCAGCAGTTGTCGGCCACCTCCGGCATCACCCCGGTCTGGTGCACCCCGGGCGAGGCCGGGGTCAGGGCGCGGGTGTACGCGGTCACCCGACGCCCCAGCAGTCCCAACTGACGCGGGTGGACACCGCCCCCACAGCCGCCGAGGCTGCCCATCTGCGCACAGCGCGAGCGCCTGGCGCGGTTCAGGGTCCGCCCCCGCGGAACGGCCGGCGGTTCCGGCGCAGAGGGGGCACGGCGGACCGGCGATGGGACGTTCGGAGCAGGGTGTCGCCGCGCACCCGCTTCAAGCGGGCCGGCGATGGCTCGCCGACCCGTGCCAGTTGGGTGTCAAGGCGAGCCGAGATGCGGGGCTCGGCCGTCTCAGGCCGCGGCCGTCGGGGTCGCCGATCCGACGGTGTGGCGGTGTTCGGCGTTTGTGCGCTGGGCTTCTTCGAGCTGGTCTTCGAGGACGATGATGCGGCACGCGGCCTCGATGGGGATGCCCTGATCGACGAGCTCCCGGGCCCGGGCGGCGATACGGAGTTGGTAGCGGGAGTAGCGGCGGTGACCACCCACTGAGCGCAGCGGGGTGATGCGGCGGGCGTCTCCGAGGGCGCGGAGGAAGCCTGGGGTGGTGCCGATCATGTCGGCGGCCCGGCCCGTGGTGTAGGCGGGGTAGTCATCGTCGTCGAGACGGCCGGACGAGTTCTCTGCGGTCATCGCACCTCTCTGTGGAACATGCTGGAGGGGCCCTGGTGCCAATGGCACCAGGGCCCCGAAGGAACTGCTACACCATCTGCCGGCCCTGGTACTGCGCCGGCCTCTTGTGTCCGCGTGCCCAACCTGGTTGCTGTCGGGGGTGCGGGGATCGCGGTTGCTTGACCGGAGACCACCTCACTATCGGATGTCCTGCGGTACCCGGGCTCAAAAGCTTCCGCCCGGGCGATCCTGATGGCGCCTCGTTCCTCCGTTCTTCCCTCTGGGATCAACTACTTACCAAACGGGTACTGCGTACTGCTGGTGATGCGACCTGCTCAGTGGCCTGTCACAGCGCCACCCATTCGGCAGCCAGCCCCGTCGCCCTTCTTGCGTCTGCTCTGGCTTAGAACCCCACTGCCGAACCTCCCGGTGCGCGCGCCCGCAGCCGACGCCTTCACCGAGGTACCGCTCACTGACTTCACTGCTGGGTACTGCGAATCGGTACTGCGAACTGCACTTGCGGGTACTGCCACTGCGTCAACTGCGGTACTGCTCACGGCGGCCCCTGATCACCGCGGGCCACCCGGTCCGGTCGTCAGTCCCGTCGCCGTCCTGCAACAACCCTGGCTTCGAAACTCCACCACCGCACCGCACTACGAACTACAACTGCGGTACTACTGCCCGGCAGTTCGTCTCTGCCAGACCCTGCGGTCTCTCTGCGTTACGAGAGAAACCATAACCACACCACCACCCAATGTCTACTCCAGCCGACATAGATTTACGCGTGTCTGACGGTGAGGTAACCGACCCCGACAGCGACGGAGAGGGACCAGGTGCCTTCTGATGGGCCCGGCCGTCGCGCCACTGGACCCAGCAGACTCGTCCAGGAGTGCGTCTGGACGAGTCTGCTGGCGTTAGAAAATCGAACGGGCGTAGCATTCTGGGGTGGCGACGTACGACTTTCCCGAAGACCTTCGCGCAGCTCAGCTGCGTCTGCACCAGACCTGGGCGGAGTACGAAGCCCTCGGCCGCACTCTCCCCTGGTCGGTAGAGCCCTCCAAAGGGTGGACGGCTCCGAAGGTCTCTACAGCGACGGGGAACCCCGCAGCCTGCCGCCCAGCCCCGGGTACACCGACGTGCAGAAGGCGGAGGTCGCCCGCCTGCGCCGGCAGCTCCTCGAGCTGTCGGCCGTGGTGTCGACGCATCCGTACCGGGAGACAGTTGAGGTGGGCAAGAGGGTGGAGCAGCGGATGGCGCTGAAGCATGTGCACGAGCGGGAAGCTGACGCCGGGCGGGCGGAAGCGGCGTAGTCATGCCTGGTCTGCCTCAGATGTCGCTCCATCCCAGAGCCAAGTAGCCCGGGCGCCCACAGGACGCGTCTTCTGCAGCCCGAGACTCACGACGCTTACGAGACAGCGCACTGGGGGAGACAGTGACCCTGGTGCCTGGTGGTCGTTGTTCCGCCGACGCGGGTGTGCATATCCGTCCCCCACGGACCCGCGTTGTGGGGGCCCTGCCACCCATTGGGCGGGCCCTCACCCCCATACCGGCCGGGCAGCCCGCGTGCTTCTCACGCCCTTCGTCACCTGGCGCGCTCCGTGCGGGCCTCGGCAAGAGCGGTGCCCACCTGGCGTGCGCCGGGGAGGAGGCCGAACTCCTGTCGGGCGACTAGGCGGCGAGGGCCCGCTGCCACAGACCGTTCACCGGTCGCCCCCTCTGGAACCTGGCTCCACGGGGCCTGTACACACCTGTTCGGCGGTACCAGCGTTCGCGTCCTGGCTGCCGGTGGGCCTGATCCCGTACGGCCCCCGCTCACCAGGGCGCCTGGCCCCACTGCTGCCGGCCCCTTGCGGCGGGACTCCTGCCAGATCACGTCGCCCTACCCTTCAGTCCACGGTGGAAGACGAACAGCCCCGCTTGGATGTTGTACAGCCCACTGTCCACGCCGCCCCACGCGGAAGAGACGGCCCATATACCTGGCCGCCTGCACAACCGATACATCACCAGGCCCATCGAGGTGAACCCGGTGCCCCCACGTCACCCCACCGGGTCCGTGACCGGAGGTGCACCACCGCCGTTGAGCCGGGCGACGCGTGCACGGTCTGTGGGATCCATCGCACGCGGTCCCGGGGGTCCCGAACCGCGCCTCGGCTCGGGGCCCCCAACCAGCAAGGTCAGGGTGCGGCTTGTGTACCGGCCCCGGCGCTCAGGTGGCCCTGGGCGTCCCGGACGCCCATCACCGACCGGCCTGACACCTCGACTCGCAACCTCGGTTCGACCGCACCGAGGTTGCGACGACCTGCCGTGCGGGGAGAGGGTGCAGGAGCGCAGAGCGAGGGGCCTGAGGGCCAACGGGCGGCGTGGGCGAGAGAGGGACCCTTTGGCACAAGGTGTACGCAAAATGTACGTAATATGAGCGCATAATGGCGGCCAGGAGGTCGTCATGCCTGAGCAGTCCAAGATGTTCGCGGCGGTCGACGCCCTGATCGCCAGCCACGCCAAGCTCCCACCTCAGGCCGAGCGGGAGCGGCTGCGCAAAGCCCACGGTTTGCCCAAGGAGCAAGTCGCCCAGGCGCTGGGGGTACGCCGCCCGACGATCGTGTCGTGGGAGAACGGAAAGACCGAGCCCAGGGGCGAGGGGCGCGAGGCCTACGCCCGGCTGCTCGACAAGCTCGCCGAGCTCTACCCCGCCGCCCCCTCACAGCCCGCTGGCCCATCGGCGCCGCCAACTGACCGCACACCGGCCGGCGAATCGGCCCCGGCAGCCGAGACCCGGCGCGCGGCCGGGACACCCACTGCCGCGGCGCCGGCGTCCTCGGCCCCTCGCGCCGACGGCATGGCTCCCGCCTCCACGGCCCCAAAGGCGGCCAAGGTGGTGCCCGAGTACGCGAACGGTCCGCTCGCCGTCCTTGAGGCCGTCGACGGGAAGGTGTTGGCGTACTGCGTGGGCGGTCTGGTGCTCGACTGCCTCGCCAAGACGATTCCCGCCCTGGTCGAGTGGACCCTGACCGAGGCGAAGCTCGGCGCATCGCGCCTGAACGCCAGCGGTAGGGACGCCGACCCGCTCGTCGTCCTTACCGCCTGCTCTGCCGAGCACTTCGGGCTCCCCCGGTCCTGGAAGACCGGCGCGCCCTGCGGCTGGCCGAGGACCACAAGGTCGTGCGCCAGGTCCTCAAGGCCCGGTGGAGGCTCACCCGCAGGGGCTTTGGGCCGTGGGCGCGGATCTACCGCCCGGCCAAGGGCGCGGAGCGCCGGTGCGTGCAGCTGTGTGTCCTGCCCTGGGATGCCCTCGACGCCCGGGCGTGGGGTGACACCGGAAACCTCCCGGCGCCGGACGTGGCTCATGTCCTGGGAACGTACGCCTCCCGTGTCATCACCCCGCGTGGCTCGAGTGCGGTGACCGGTCTGGCGCTGATGACCGCTCTGTGCCCGCCCACCTGCGCCGTGAAGGACGAGAGCACCGGAACGTGGGTCTCCGGCCACAACCCCGGGTCCCTGGGCCCTGATCCGGTCGAGCCGGCCCCGCCGGAGGCACCGGACGAGCACCTAGTCGTCGCCGCCCTCTGCCCGCGCGGCCATGTGCGTACCCCCGACCAGGTTCTGAGCGAGGAGGCCTTCGACTGGATCCGCAGCCCCGAGCTGCTCACCGACCCCGAGTGCTCCCGCGTGCACGCGGTCGGCATTGACGTCAACGTCGCCTTCCTCGCCCCCGTGAACCGGCTCGTCGTCGGCCTTGGGCCCTTCGTGCATGTGAAGAAGCCCGCCTTCGACAAGAGGCTGCCCGGCACCTGGCTCATCGATGTCAGCGGCATCGAACTCGATGCGCGCCTGCCCAACCCCTTCACCCCTCTTGGGGAACGGCCCGACGGCCCGGCCTGCTACGCGACCCCCACCGTCGCCTATGCGCATGAACTCGTGGCCACCTACCGCCTGCCCCTTGCCCTCACCCCGATCGAGGCCTGGGTCCGCCCGGACAACGGCCCCTACCTCGACCCCTGGTACCAGCACCTGGCTGCGCGTACGAAGCGACGATGGCCGACCTCGGTGTCACCCCTGGCCTGAGCGAAGCCGACTACCTCGCCGCGATGGCGGTCCACCAGGACGCCGATCCCCACATGGCCGCAGTGCTCTCGGCCGTCAAGGCCACCGTCAAGGGTGGTATCGGCAAACTCCGCGAACGCCCCCGCGGGGGGAGCTACCGGCCCGGCGAGCCGTGGCCCGCCCTCGAGCGGCCCACCTGGCGCCCCGACATCCGCGCGGGCCGTCGTCGCCAGCGCCCGGGTCAACCTGCACCGCAAGATCATCAAGACCGCCCTCGCCGGCCAGCACTCCCCCACCCCCACCGGACACCTGCATTTCGACGAGGACGCGCTGTTGCCCGTCGGCGTGCTCTCCGATTGCGCCGTCTACCTCAGCGACCACGACAACCCCGCAGACCTCCTCCCCCACACGCCCGACGGCAAGCCCGCCCCCGGCACCTTCCGCCTCGGGGTGAGCCCCGGCATGGTCAAGCACGAAGGCACCCGCGACCTGATGTGGGCCCTCGGCCTCCTCGACCAGGGCCACAACCCCGCCAGCCATATCAAGCCCACCCCCATGTAGCGTCTCAGATTTCGCGGCACAATCTCAGCTCCGATGGCACATCGGTGGCACTTATGCCGTCTTCGTGAGACTTGCTGGTCGGGACTCTCACCCTTTCGGGTGGCGGAGATTCAGGTCCGCTCCGTTTAGAGATGTGGCGCTGGCACCTGTGACTACACGGGCAATCGCTTGTGGGCTGGTACGCGATGGGCAGCGCCGCTGCGACCGTGATGAGCATCCGCCTCGAACTGCGAGCCGATGTTGTTCCACATGAAGTCGACCTTCCAGTCGGCCATGCCGGCCGCCCAGCCGAGCATCGCGGTCAAGACCTTCTCCTGGGACACGGTCCGCGTCTGATAGTGCTCGGCTGCCACGCCGTCCCGGAATTCGAGTTGGTACGTGTCGTCGTCACGCAACAACACCTGGACGTACCAGCTGCCTTCCGTGCCCTCCTCCACGCGCTCCAGAATCAGATGAGCGTTACCGCGCTGGAGGTTGGCCAGCATCCTGCCTATCGCTGGCTTCGAGGGCTTCTTCACGACGCGGCCTGCCTCATCAGTCGCAATCAGCATGGCGTGATCCTCCAACACGGCTCTGACATTGCCCCGGCGAGCAGACAGAGCATGTTGTCATCATGGGCTGGTGACGACCGCCGCTACTCGTCCTGGACCCGCTGGGTCACTCCGGCCATGCTCGCCCACGCCTTCCTCACCGTCGTTCGGGCCGACGAACACGCCCAGCACGGCGCCCCTGACGGGCTGATCCCGCTGTCCTGCAACGAGATCCAGCGACTCTTCATCACCCTGGCCGTCCGGCCCGACCACACGGCGGCACACCTGCTCGACTGGTCCCGCTGGCGACGACGCCACCAAGCCCGAGCACGCGCCTGCCACTACCGACGACAGGCAGCCACCACATGAAGATCACGATCTTGCTCGACGGAGTCTCCGGAGACGAGGGAAGCCGCGTGCGAAATAGACGAGACGGCGAGGGCGTTGCGACGACGGTTGCCCTGCAGGAGCCCTCGTTCCGACAGAAGAGGCGATCGCGCGATGATCCCCGGGTGGGATCACGGCTACACGGATCAAGGAGTCTCGCTGATGGTCAGTGTGAGTATGGAGACTGCGGAACAGACAGAGCAGCGGCTACGCCGTGTGATCGCTCAGGCTGACCTCGTCGTGCACGACGGCGTCTGGTGTTTTGAAGAGTCTCCGGCTGACCAGCCGCCGGCGCTCTCCGCCGAGACGCTGGCAGTCGTTCGGGACCGGGAGAGCTGGAGCCGCCTGGTCCCGCTCACCCAGGAGGGCAACGGCGTCGAACGCTTCGGAATCTTCTCCTTCCACTTCGCCGATCACGTGGACAACAGCGGTTTCGTCGGCTGGCTGGCCACCCACCTCAAGGTTGAGCTGGGAACCGGCGTATTTGTTGTCTGCGGCAGCAACCGCGCCCGCGGCGGCATCTATGACTACTGGGGCTGCCCCATCGACTTGCTGGATCAGGCCATCGCGGTTGTCAGGACGCTACGAGACAGCTGATCTGCATGCAGGCGGCGATCCATCCACAACGGTGAAGATCACGATCTACAGCTGGAGTACTAAAGCCGACCGGAGCATGGCCACGGTCCGTTGAGCAGCAGCATTCACCGCTTCGTCATCCGAGCTCACCGCAGTCTCTTCTAGAAGCGCGACGGCGGCCTGGAGCACCCCGACATGGACGGAAACCGTCTGGAGCGCAGCGAGTGCGGCCATCGCCAGGTCGGCCGACGACGCCGGGGCTGAGCTCTGCGGGATGAGCGTCGCGACGCCGCGATCGACCCGGACTGGAACTGCCCGTGGCCCCTGGACTGGCAGCGGCACTACCGCGTCCTTGCGGACCTGGTCGACGCCGACGGCAGCCTGCCGGCCATCGAACCCGGCGTGCTGTTCGAAGGCGACGACCTCGGCAAGTGGCTCCAGCGGCAGAAGAACCCGGGCACCTGGGCGCAGCTCCTCTCCGAGCAGCAGGAGCGACTGTCCATCTTGGGCATCAAGCCGCTTAAGGCCCCGTCTCCCGCACCAGCGGCTGAGCGTGTGACGAAGGGGACCGAGCAAGGCACAGGCGGCGTTCCAGCGGGGTCTGGCGGCCCTCACACAGTGGGTGGAGCGGGAAGGCGTGGACCGGCCGGTACCCAGGGGCCACAGCGAAGAGATCGCGGTCGACGACGAGACGGAACCCGTGGTCATCAAGCCGGGGGTGTGGGTCTCGAACACCAAATCAAGGCGCGACAAGCTCACCCAGGACCAGCGGGCAGCGCTCGCCGAGCTGGGCATGGAGTGGGCGGTGTAAGGCGCTGAGTTCGCTCTGACCGCAGGGTTCCTGAATGTCCTCCTTCACTTGGCTGACAGATGGGAGGCCTGGATTAGAAACTGTCTGAAGCGCCAAGCATGGGCGGATGTGTGGTCGTTTTGGCCGAGGTAGCAAGTATCGGGGGTGGCGGGGTTGTCGAGGTCGGGTACGCAGGGCCTGTCGCGAGGGGCATTGATCCGGCAGCGTGCGAAGGCGCGGTTCGTGGGGCGGCGTGCGCAGTTGGCGCTGTTCACGGAGAACTTGTCGAAGGATCCTTTTTCTCAGGAGGATCCGGCGGAATTTCTGTTCCATGTGCGCGGTGTGGGCGGGGTGGGCAAGTCCACGCTGCTACGCCAGTGGCAGGAGGCGGCCGAGCGTGCGGATGCGGTGACGGCGGTGGTGGACGAGAACGACGTCCACGGGGTGCAGCAGGCCTTACTCGAGCTGGTCCGGCAGCTGGCGGAGCAGACGGGTCCGTGCAAGGAGTTCGACAAGGCGGTCGAACAGTTCAGGCGGGAACAGGCGGCGCAGGGTGAGCCGGTGCCCGTGGAGGGTGAGGCGTCGATGTCAAGCCGGGTGGTGACGCAGGCAGCGTTGGGGGCAGCGTCGTTGATCCCGGGGGCCGGTGTCGTAACGGCGATGGCGAATCCGGATACCGCGGCGCAGGGGCTGGACCGGCTTCGGTCTGTTTCGCGGTCCCGTGCCCAGCGGCGCGGTGGCCGAGGTGACGAGACGGGGTTGAGCCGTGCTTTCGTGGCCGAGCTGGAACGGTTGTGTCGTCGGCAACGGTGGGTAGTGCTGTTCTTTGACACATGGGAGCAGAACGCGCAGTACCTGGACGGGTGGCTGCTGAGTCTGCTGGACGAGGAGTTCGGTCCGGTGCCAGCGAACGTCATCGTCGTGCTGGCAGGCCGGGCCGAGCTGACGGAGCGGGAATGGGCGCCGCTGCGGGATCAGGTCGCAGACGTGCCGTTGGAAGTCTTCACGGAGGCGGAGACACGTTCGCTGCTGACTTCGCGGGGCGTTTCTGATCCAGGGGTGGTGGAAGCGGTGCTGCAGCTGTCAATGGGGCTGCCTTTGCTCGTAGAACTCCTCGCTTTGGCCCGTCCTCACACGGTCGAGGAAGTCGACGCGGGCGGAGACCTCGCTGATGTGGCCGTCGAGCGCTTCGTGCAATGGATCACGGTCCCCGAGCAACGCGAGGCTGTACGAGCGTGTGCATTGCCGCTGCAATTGAACGAGGACGTCTTCGCTGCCGCGGCCGGGCCTGAGGCAGAGGGGTTGTGGGAGTGGCTGTGCGGGCAGCCGTTTGTCAGCGGCCGTGGCGACTTCAAGCACTACCACGCGGTGGTTCGCGCCAGCATGGTCCGCCAGCAGCGCGCCCACTCCCCTCAAGGCTGGGTTTCGGCGCATCTGCGGCTCGCTGACGCTCATGCCGCCTGGCGTGCCACGGTCGAGGAACGGCTTCCCGAGGCGAAGCGGTGGAAAGATCCTGAATGGCGCCGGCATCGCTTGGATGAGACGTACCACCGGCTGTGCGCCCACCCGGGAACGCAACTGACGCCGGCCCTTGAACAGCTGGTACATGCTGCGGGCCAGGACACCGCTGTGCTGCGGCAATGGATCGAGACACTGGAACAAGCCGCGGAGGAGGCCACCGACGCAGCCCTGCTCAACTGGTCAGGGCTCCTTCGGGATGCTCTCGTCGGCGATGAGCCTGGTCTTACTTGCCTTGGTGTCCTGCTCTCCCACAGCCAGTTGAGTGCTGAGATCAAAGGCTGGGCCTATACCTACCGTGGTATCCGCCTCTACCTCTGCGACCGGGAGGAAGAGGCGCTCACCGAGTTGGACCGCGCCATTGCGCACAACGCCTGTAACGTCCATGCCTGGGCTCGTCGCGGGGAAACCCATCGCTGGGTCGGCCATTACGACCAGGCCATCGCCGATTTCACCGCCGCACTCGAAATCGACCCCACACTCGCCTGGGCACTCGCATCCCGCGGCCAAGCACATCTGCAGGCGGACCGGTACGACCAGGCCGTCACCGATTTCACCGCCGCACTCGAAATCGACCCCACTGACGCCTGGGCACTCGCATCCCGCGGCCAAGCGCACCGGCAGACCGGCCACTACGACCAGGCCGTCGCCGACCTCACCGCCGCACTCGAAATCGACCCCACACTCGCCTGGGCACTCAGCCAGCGCGGCGAAGCACACCGGCAGACCGGCCATTACGACCAAGCCGTCACCGACTTCACCGCCGCACTTAACATCGACCCCACACTCGCCTGGGCGCTCGTATCCCGCGGCGAAGCACACCAGCAGGTCGGCCATTACGACCAAGCCATCGCCGACTTCACCGCCGCACATGAAATCGACCGCACCTACGCCTGGGCACTCGCATCACGTGGCGAAGCACATCTGCAGGCGGACCGGTACGACCAGGCCGTCGGCGACCTCACCGCCGCACTCGAAATCGACCCCACACTCGCCTGGGCACTCAGCCAGCGCGGGGAAACACACCGGCAGACCGGCCATTACGACCAAGCCGTCGCCGACCTCACCGCCGCACTCGAAATCAACCCAACCTACGCCTGGGCACTCGCATCCCGCGGCGAAACACACCAGCAGGCCGGCCATCACGACCAAGCCATCACCGACCTCACCGCCGCACTCGAAATCAACCCCACACTCGCCTGGGCACTCAGCATCCGTGGCAGAGCACACCGACAAGCAGGCCACTACGAGAAAGCGCGAGTGGACCTCGAGCGGGCAGTGGAGGTGGACCCCGAAGACCTGTCCTGCAGGTTCGAGAAGCTCATGTTCGACACCGTAGAGGGACGGCTCGAAGCGTGTACGGAACACTGGAAACAACTGCTCACATCCCCCATGACCCCGCCAAACGAAGCACACACCAAGCTCTCGCGCCTTTTTCGAGCCTTACTCTTCGAACCGGAGAACCGCGTGACAGAGGTAACCGAGGAGTTGCTCGCTACACGACCGGGGTCGGGCAACCTCGCAGAGGTGCTGAGTTATCTGGCTGAGCTCTCTGCCGTGGGAAATGGGGTGGCTGACCGTGCGCGGCAGTGCCATGAGCTGATCGTTGAGCACACCTTGAGATGAGCCGCCAGCCGCCCTTCCCTCGCCGCCAAGGCACACGAAAGCGCGTAGCGCACCGCCGGTCTGGCAGCTTCAAATGGCGGCCAACGGTACTCGGACGGGTCGGAAGATTTCAAGTCCAGTGAGACGTTTGTGATGCTATGAGATCTGTGGTGTAGGTTCCCTGCGTTTGGCGGGGTCGTTGATCCACGCTTGCCGGGGTATTTCGGGTGGTGTGGGGCGGCGGCCGAAGCGTTCGGGGTGGCTGGTGTAGGCCGCGGCGAGGGTGACGGCGCGCTGGTCGCGGACCTCTTCGGCGGTGCCGAAGTGGACACTCGCAGGTGTGTGCCAGCCGATACCCGAGTGCCGGTGCTCATGGTTGTAGTACGACGTGAACGCCTCGAACCACTCGCGTGCGTGCGCCAGGGAATCGAACCGTTCGGGGTAGTCGGACATGTACTTGGTGGTCTTGAACTGGGCCTCGCTGTAGGGGTTGTCGTTGGAGACCTTCGGCCGGGAATGGCTGCGCGTGACACCGAGGTCGATCAGCAACTGGGAGACCTTCTTGGACGTCATGGAGGTGCCCCGGTCGGCGTGGACGGTCTCGGGCACGATGCCGTTGCGGTCGATGGTCTCGCGGATCAACTCCTCGGCACGCTCGGCTGATTCGGCACGCTCCACGGTGTGCCCGACGATGTAGCGGCTGAAGATGTCGATGACGACGTAGGCGTGGTACCAGATGCCCTTGGCCGGTCCGGCGAGCTTGGTGATGTCCCAGGTGAAGACCTGCGAAGGGGCGATGGCCACCAGTTCGGGCACCGCCCTGGCCGGGTGGGTGGCCTGACGACGCCGCTCGCCGGACTGCCCGTGCTCGCGCAGGACCCGGTACATCGTGGAGACCGAGCAGTGATAGCGGCCGGCATCCAGCTCACGGGCCCAGATCTGCGCCGGCGGCAGCTCCGCGTACTCGGCACTGTTCATCAACTCCAGTACCGCTGCACGTTCTTGGTCCGTCAGGGCCGAGGGCTGTGCCTGGACGTGGGAGCGGGCTGCGCGGGGTGCCGGGGGCTTGAGCCGACGGTAATGGTGGCCCTGGAGCGGCCGGTCAGCCGGCACGCGGCCGTGATGCCCAGCCGGTCCCCGACGCCGGTGAACGCGGTGTCGAGGACCGGGTCGGCGGCGTGCCTCAGTCCGCGCTCTCGGAGATCATTTCCAAGAGCGCAGAGGCTTTTCCCATCACCTCGAGTGCGGCTTTGTTCCGGGCCAGGTCCTTTTGCAGCCGCCCACCTGCTGGCGCAGCTTCTCGTTCTCCACCTCCGCAGCGGACTTCCTCGTGCGGGCCGGGCTGGTCCGGCGGTCGACCAGGCTTTCCAGGGCCCCGGCATCCCGGGCAGCCCGCCACTCCTTGACGTGCGAGTGGTAGAGCCGTTCCCGGCGCAAGACCGCGCCCTTCTCGTTCCTGGGCGCGGCGTCATACTCGGCGACGATCCGAAGCTTGTACTCCGAGGTGAACGTACGACGCTTCGGCCTCGGTGCCGGGTCGGACCCGACGGGCTCAGTGCTTGGCATACGGGGCGGTTCTCCTGTCGTGCCCTCTCAGGCTAAGCCCGCAGAACGGGGCGTCTCACCCAAGGCTGACAGAGAGGGCGAGCGCCGAGGACGCGGTGCTGTCGACCCCGAGCCCGCAGCTGGCACGAGGTGATGCGCCGTCCTCCCCGCCGTCGGTCAACCTTGGATCCCTACCTCGACTACCTACAACAACGCTGGGACGAGGGCGAGCACAGCGCCAAAATCCTCCACCAGGAACTCCTCGGCAAGGGCTACCTGGGCCACTACCAGCGCGTGAAAATGACCCTGGCACCGCTGCGACGCGGCCTGCCCCTGGACGAGCCCCGCGAACGACCGCCCTCTCCGCGCGAAGCCGCACGATGGATCATCACCAACCCACTCCGGCACGGCCCGCAGACTGCGGAGCGTCTGCGGCGCCTGCTCGCCCACCTGCCCGGAACTTCACCGCACCCACGAACTGGTCCGCCAGTTCGCCGGCATGCTCGATACCCGCGACGCCACACCGCTGCAAGAGTGGCTCGACCAGCTCACCAACAGCGGACTTCCGCCCCTCGCCGGCATCGCCACCGCCCTGCGCGAAGAGCAGTATGCGGTCGCCCAGGGAATCACCACCCCCTACAACTCCGGAGTCAACGAAGGCCGCATCACCGACGTCAAACTCCAGAAACGCGTCATGGGCGGCCGGGCCAGCGTCCCGCTCCTCCGCCACCGAGTCGTACTGATCGCCCACCTACGCCGCCACTACGCAGACCAGCGGACACTCGCTCCACCAAACCCAGGGCTTGACAGACACGGGGCAAGGAGCATGCCGTGCACCGCAGGTCAGCCCGGCCAAGGGGCCCGTTGCCGCAGGCGGTGTATTTGAGGACCGAGATGCCCACGGCGACGCCCACCAAGACGAGCAGCGCTGCCAGCGGCGCGATCTGGACGGTCGCGGACGGGAGTCCTCCTGCGCAGGGATCAGTCCGTCGAGGGGACGCCCAGGATGGCGTGCATACCGCGCAGCGCCCAGTCCTCCGTCTGGTTGTCGCCGTGAAGGAGTCTTGCCGGGGTGATGCCGGCAGCCAGGGACTCCAGCCCGTAGACGACCTGGGGCGCGTCCGTCCCGGGCGGGAGGTCCCCGGCGGCGACGGCGGCGTCGATGTCACGGCGAAGGGTGTCCCGCCAGCGGGCGCGGCCCTCGGCGATCCGGTCGTGCACAGCGCCGGTGCGACCGTCGTAGTCGTATGTGACCTGGGTCAGCAGGCAGCCTCCGGCGTAGCCGGGATCTACGGCGTAGCGCACCCAGGACGCGCAGACGGCCAACAGCCGCGGCAACCCCGCATCGAGGTGGCACACCGGTTGCCAGACCCGGGTGCGGACGTCCTCCAGGACCAGGTCCACCGTCTCCAGTTGCAGCTTCTCCTTGCTGCGGAACTGGCCGATCACCCCCGCCTTGCTCATCCCCAGCCGGTCCGCGAGTCGGCCGATGGTGACGCTGTCCAGGCCCTCCACGGACGCGAGTTCGGCGGCGGCGCACAGTACCGATCGCCGGGTTTCGAGCGCTGCCTGAGCCGATGCACGTCCTGCCATGCCCGACAGTTTAGCAAACGACCGTACGGCATTGACGTACGAACGATCGTACTCTTAAATCCTCGCCATGACGCCTTCCACCTCCACCCGTCGAGCCTCCGTCGCCCTGTTACTTGCCTGCGCGGGCACCTTCCTGAGCTTTCTCGACGCCACCGTGACCAACCTGGCGGTACCGCCGATCGCCGACCACTTCGGCGTCTCGCTGACCACCGTCTCTTGGGTCGCGACCGCCTATGTGATCCCCTTCGCCGCGCTGCTCGCCCCGGCCGGGCCGCTGGCCGACGCGGTCGGCCGTGCCCGTCTGTTCCTGATCGGCGTCGCCGTCTTCACGGCGTCGTCGCTGCTGATCGCCGTAGCCCCGACCCTGCCCGTACTGCTCGGCGCCCGCGCCGTCCAGGGCCTGGCGGCATCTCTGCTGGTACCCGCCTCGCTGGGGCTGGTACTCGCGGAAATCCCCGCCGAACGCAGGCGCGCCGCGATCGGCATGTGGAGCGCTGCGGGCGCCCTGGCCGCTGCCGCGGGACCCGCCCTCGGCGGCGTCATGGTCGAGGTGCTCGACTGGCGAGCGCTGTTCTGCCTCAACCTGCCGGTGGGCGTCTGGGTGCTGATCGCCGGAAGGAAGCTGCTGACCGGCGAGTCCCACACCGGCCGGGGGCCCGACCTCGCAGGCGGCCTGCTGCTCGCCCTCTGCGTCGGCTCGGCGGTGTACGGCCTCACGCAGGGCTCCAACCACGGCTGGTCCTCGGTGTACGTGCTGGCCGCCTCCGGCGTCACCGTGCTCTCGGGCGTGGCGACCGTGATGCGGGCGATTCGGCATCGGCGACCGGCGCTGCGACTCGACCTCTTCCACAGCCGGTCCTTCGCCGTCGCAAGCGGCGTCTCCCTCGCGTACGGCACCGCACTGTTCACCTCGATGCTGCTCGGCGTGCTCTTCCTGACCGACGCCTGGAACTACTCCGCCCTGGAGGCCGGCCTCGCGATGAGCCCGGCGGCGCTCGTCACCGCCGTGGTCGGCATCGGCATCGGACGGCTCCGCATCGCCCTCACTCCACGCACGATGGTGGCGGCGGGCTCGGTCCTCATCGCCGCCTCAACGGCCGCCCTGGCCCTGCTGATCGACACCGAGCCACACTTCTGGACGCTCTGGTTCCCGGCCGGAACGGTGATGGGAGTCGGTGTTGGCATGGCCACCGTCGGCATCTCCAGCGCCGCCACCTTCTCCGTCGCGCCCCAGCACTTCGCCGCCGGCACAGGCATGGTCATGGCGGCCCGCCAGGTCGGCGGCGGCCTCGGCATCGCCGCCACGGCCGTGATCATCGCGGAGGCCTCGGGCACAGGCGCGGAACCGTACGCCGCCGTGTACTGGTTCGCCACCGCCGTCAACCTGGCCGCCGCCGTCGGCGGTCTCGCCCTGCGCATCGCGGCCCCACCCCTGCCGCAGCCCGCAACCTCGGCCGACCCTGCCCCGGCCGCAGCCCGAATCCTCGAAGGAGACCAGCGATGACCTCTCAGCCGGACCGGACCCCCGTCCAGGATCTGCCTGCCGACCCCGCCGCCGAGTTGTCCGACCCGTACTGCATGGCCCCGGACACTGCCGCCGAACTGCTCCGTGATCTCCCGTGGAACCGTCTGGCCGTGGCGGGCGACAGTGTCACCGCCGGCGTTATGGACCCCCTCCCGGGTTACCGCGACCGTTCCTTCGCCGACCGCTTCACCGACGCCCTCGCCGCCACACGCCCCGGCTTTGCCGCGGTCAACCTGGCCAAGCCTTACCTGCTTCTCGACGAGATCCGGGACCAGCAGCTCGGCCCTGCCCTGGAGTTCGAGCCGGACGTAGTGATGGTGAGCGCAGGCGGCAACGACGCCTTCCGCGGTTTCGACTCGGAGACGCTGCGGGCCGAACTGGCCTCGTTCCTGACACCCCTCGCCGAGAGCGGCGCCCTCGTCATCACCATCGGCCTGTTCGACCTCGCCCGGTCGGGCCTCGTCCCGCCGGAACACGCCGACGGCATGGCCCGCTGCTTCGACGAGCTCGACCGCATCACCGCCGGCCTGGCACGCGCACTCGGCGGCATCCACGTCGACACCCACCACCACCCTCTCGCCGCCGACCCAGGCATCTACTCCACCGACCGCATCCACGCCAACGCCCGCGGTCACGCGGTCGCCTTCGCCGCTATCGCAACCACCCTGGCTCAGCGCATCCAGAATGAGGTTCCCCCGACCTGCGGGAGGTGCTGATCAGCTGATCAGTGCGGGTTGACGGGGCTTCAGGTTCGCTGGTTCAGTGGTTGCCTGGTTTGCGTAGTACTCTCCTCGAAGTCGACGGGGCTGAGGTAGCCGAGTCGTTTCTCCACTCGGCCAGACGCCGCCAGCACGTCATGCCCGAGCCGAAGCCCAGCTCCCGAAAAGCACGGACCTGTCCCGGTGGCAGGCGGATGAGCTCGAAGCCGTTGCCTTCGCCCTCAACAGTCGGCCCCGCAAAACCCTCGGATGGAAGACACCCGCCGAAGCCCTCAACGAACACCTACTCTTGACTCAAGAAGCCGGTGTTGCAACGACCGATTGAGTCCGGGTTGCGACCCGCGGTCACTGTGGTGGACCAGGCCGGAGCCTTTCTTGATTCCCCGCCGCCACAACGCCATCTCCAGGGCGTCCAGCGGCAGGTCGGTGCGCAGGTGGGTGGCGAGCTGCCACCCGACGATCATCCGGGAGTACACGTCCAGGACGAACGCGGCGGAGACCCAGCCCGACCAGGTGCGAATGTAGGTCAGGTCCGCGACCCACAGCTGGTTCGGCCGGTTCGCGATGAAGCGGCGGCTGACCAGGTCCGGCGGGCGCGGAGCGGACGGCTCGGGAATTGTGGTGCGGCGTCGCTGCCCGCGGATGAAGCCCTCCAGGCCGTCCTCGCGCATCAGCCGTTCGACCGCGCACCGGGCGGTGGTGATGCCCTCACGCCTGAGCTGCCGATGGACGCGCCGCGTTCCATAGGTGCCTGCCGAGTCCGCGTGAACACGGCGAATGTGCTCCAGCAGGTCGTCGTCGCGGACCGCGCGGGCGGACGCCGGCGGGCGCGGCGCGCGTAGTACGCCGAGATCGACAAATGCAGTTCCCGGCATACGGGCTCGACCCCGAAGTCGTCGCGGAGGTGGTTGATCACCGCGTCGGCCTCGTGCGGGGCTGGTCGAGTTCCTTGGCGAAAAACACGGAGGCGGCCTTGAGGATCTCATTCACCCACCTCAACTCCGCGTTCTCCTTGCGAATTTGCGCCAGCTCGGCCTTCTCGGCGCTGGTCGCCAGATCAGGCCGCCCGCCGTCATCGACTTCGGCCTGGCGGACCCAGCCCCGCAGGGCCTCCTTATGGATGCCCAGATCCCGGGCGACATGCGCGACCGGACGGCCCGAGGACCGGACCTCTCGGACGGCTCGCTCACGCAACTCGTCAGGGTAGCCCGCGTCGCGGGCCACGGTCAGGGGCAGGGCGCCGATGGACGCGGGCTGGTCCACGATCACCAGGACCGTGCCGAACTTGGCCTTGAGCTTGTCGAAGACGGCCCGCAATTTCGGTTCGCTGTTGGGCATCGGCTTGTCGAAGACCTTCTTCCCGGCCGGCGTGAGCCCGTGGCCGTGGTGAGCGGTCTTGCCGACGTCCATCCCGAGGAAGACGCCCACGCCTTCGGTGTCTAACATCGCACCCTTTCCGGGTCGTTGATCTTGCTGGCCTCGGCGGTGGCACCGTGCTCGCGCATCCACGTTATGCAGACCTGCCGCCCTCGAAACTGCCCGGCGTTGCACCAGGCCGGGCGGCGGCCGGGTCTCTCATCAGCGTCTCCGACGGCACCCCTCGGGCCCGGCGACACCACCCCCAGGTCATCCGTTCGACAGAGGGGACACAGTCATACCGGACCCGGAGGCCAGCGGCCCCGTTGCAGGACCGCGAAAAACATAACGGGGGAGGCAACCAGACCGCACGGCCTCGGCGGCAGCCGCGAAGTGTCACAGCGGGAAGGGGCGGGGTCGGAAAGCCACGCGCAGCGGCCACCCGCGCCCGCAGCAGCCCCCGGACCCACCCGCCTACCACCGCCCCGGCGGCGGCGCCGTCAGCTGGTCGGCCAGCCGGGACAGCCGGTCACGGAACCGGCGGGGACCACGCGGCGCCGGCAGGCTGTTCTCCCCAGCCGCCGCACTCACCAGGTGCTGCACCGTGTCCAGGTCCACGTCCCCACCCCCCGGCACGGACAACGCCTCGTGCGCCAGCCCCCGGATCTCCCGGTCCCCGCCGTCAAGCGACAGCACCGTCGCCCCGGCCAGCCGCGCGTCGTGCACCCGCTCCAGCAGCCCCGCGCCCGGCCGCTCCGGCGCCACCACGAGCAGCGTCTCGCCCCGCCCGGCCGCCTCGATCCTGCCGAGGCCCACCGACAGGTGCGCCGGTTCCCCGGGCCGCACCCGGTGGCGTACGAGCGTGGGGTTCAGTTCCGCGAGCCCGGACCAGGCCGCCTCGTCGACGAGGTGCGCGGCCAGGTGCCACGGCTCGTACACCTCCGTCCCCACCAGCAGCAGACCACCGCCCTGCGGCACGACGGAGGACCGCAGCGCCCCGGCGAACCGCCGCGTGGCCGGCAACCACTCCGTCCCGTCGAGGACTTCCCGCAGCAGGGCGACACGTACGGCATCCATGCGGCGGCATCCTGCCGCAAGCCGGCCGAGCCCGTGGGCTGACGGCTACACCTCACCAGAACGAGACGTTCGTGACGAGAACCGGCAAGTAGGGACCAGGGACCGCTGTATCGCGGGAGGATAGTTCCATGGCGCGAGTGCGGCGGATTGTGGCGTGGACGACTCTTGCGGTGGTGGCGACCGGCTTGGGGACGTACTTCGCAGTCGTGGGGCTGGAGGCTGCGGACCAGACGGCCAGTGTGGTGGGTCTGTTCGTCGCTGTCGCGTCTCTCGCGCTGACTGTCTCTGTAGAACTGAGGGCCCGTCGCCGGCCCGTACCGGCGGGCGGCGAACCGGAACCACCTGCCGCGCCGGCACCGCTTCGGACGGACGGAGCGCAGCAGGCCGGGGACCATATTGATTTCAGCGGCGGGGTCTTCCACGGCAATGTCATCGGCAAACAGGAACACCGGCGTCCGGTGGAAGGGCCGGACCGGTCCGACATGGACGCGGGTGAGGCCGGGCATCCGTCGTGACACACCACAGCAGCGCGGATCACGTTGATTTCAGCAACGGAACGTTTTCGGGCACGGTTGTGGGCAAAGTTGTGGTCACTCATCCCCCGTCGCCCCGGGGAGCGGTCCCCAATGCGCTGTCCTCACTACCGCCCTCCAGCCCCGGGTTTGTCGGGCGCACCGCCGAACTGCAGACGCTCCTGCGCGTGTTGAAGCCGGATGCGGCCGGACATGGCGTGGTGACCGCTGCCGCCGTCACCGGCCTCGGAGGGGCGGGCAAGACGGCTCTGGCCCTCCAGGCGGCGCGTGAGGCGCAGAGCCTGGGCTGGTTCCCCGGTGGGGTGCTCTTCGTCGATCTGCACGGACACGACGACGCGCCCGTCGCTCCAGAGAAAGCCCTGGAGGCGCTGCTGCGAGCACTGGGAACAGCACCCGAGTACATCCCGCCGACCGCAGACGAGCGTGCGGGGCTGTATCAGTCCATGCTGGCCGAGATCGCCGCTGAGCGCGGGCCAGTGCTGATCGTGGCGGACAATGCGGCGCAGGCATCTCAGGCCAGGCCGTTGTTGCCGGCGCTTTCGGTGCATCGGATGCTGGTTACGTCCAGGGAGACCCTCGCCCAACTGGACGCGCACCAGCTCCATCTCGGTGTGCTGGCGCCGGCGATCGCGTGGGAGGTGCTGGAGAAAGCACTGGAGATCGCCGACCCGCGTGATCCTCGTCTTGAGGCAGAGCCGGACGAGGGGGAAAACCTGTGCAGACTCTGCGGCTACTTACCGCTCGCACTGCAGATCGCGGCGGCCGTGTTGATCGTCAACCCGGGCAAGTCGGTGGCGGAACTTACCAGCGAACTGGCAGACACGACGACGCGCATGGATTACCTCGATGACGGCGAGCGCGGGATGAAGGCCGCATTCGACCTCTCGTACCGCAGATTGACGAAGCAGCAGGCGCGTCTGTTCCGGATGGTCGCGCTCGCCCCCGGAGCTGATGTCTCCCACGAGACTCTGACGGTGAGTCACGGTGCGGCGCTTCCGCCTCGCGGTGTCGACGCGCTGGTGCGGGCTCATTTGGTTGAGCCGCAGGACACACGCGGGCACTGGCGTATGCACGACCTGCTCCGGGCCTATGTGGTGGCCAAGGTGGCGGCGGACGACCAGCTGAAGTCGGACCACGACAACGCGCGCACCCGATTGCTGTCCCGGTTCAGCGCTCTGGCGGCGGAGGCCCGAGCGCACTTGCGGAGCTTGCCCGTGCGAGAGCCCCGAGGAAGCTTCTCCGGTCGAGAAGCGGCGCTGGAGTGGCTCGACGGTGAACGGACGAGTCTCGTCAGTGCCACTACTTGGGCCATCGAGCCTTCTCATGCCCGGGCCTCCGTACGACTGGCACTGCACCTGGGTGAGTACTTGGGGCTGCGGCGCTTCTACGATGACGCGCTGGTCGTCTACCGCCATGCGATAGAGGGCGCCCGCTCCATGGGGGACCTCCGGAGCGAGGGGAGGTCATGGAACAACCTCGGCATCGCATTGCGCCGCACCCGCAAGCTTGACGACGCCGTCGAGGCGTTTTCCAGGGCGCTGGCCGCATACGAGAGGGTGGATGCGGGGCAGAGCGCAGGCCGAGCTTGGAACAATCTGGGCAGAACTCTCGTAGAACTGCGGCGGTTCGACGAGGCGGTTGAGGCCTACAAGCAGGTTGGCCGGCTCTCCGAGTCGCACGCACATCCGCTCACCGTTGCCATCGCGGACAACGGGCTGGGCCGTGCCCTTACGAAGTCAGGGCGCTTGGACGAGGCGATGGACTCGCTTGTCCGTGCCCGCGAGGCGTCCCGGAGATGGGGGAACCGGTACCTCGAAGGGACGGTGATCAACAATATCGGCCGGGTTCGGCGACGGACCGGCTCGTTGGCCGAGGCGCTGGCTGATCACGACCGGGCTCGGGCGATCTTTGTTGACATCGGCGAACGGGAAGGCACGGCCACTTCGCACAATGAACGGGCTCTGGTGCTGGCCGCGATGGGACGTTTCGCGACGGCGGTGGAGGAGCACGGCCTCGCTCTTCAGATCTTTCGGGAGATAGGCGAGCAGCACCGGCAAGCTGTCGTTGCCAATGACCTGGGACTCACGCTGCAACGCATGGGCCGCCATGGCGATGCCGAGGCGAAGCACATTCTGGCACTGGAGATATCTCAGCGCCTGGGTGACCAGTACCACGTCGACCGGTCGCTGTCCCTGCTGGCCGTAGCCAGAGCGGGAGCTGCGGCCGGGAGCCGGCGGACCGGACGGCGGTGGGTATGAACGAGTTCCGCCCGGCCATGAGGCTGGCCGCTACGGCGCCGCTTCTGTTTGTTCAGCCCACCCCGTTGTGCAACCTCGACTGCTCGTACTGCTACCTGCCGCACAGGGCGGTCGCGCGAGTCATGCCGCTCGAGGTCGTGGACGCCGTTGCCGAGGGGGTTCGCGTGTGGGCGGAGCTCCATCCGGTGCGGGTCATATGGCATGGCGGCGAGCCTCTCACTATCGGTTCTGCACGCTTCGCGAAACTGCTGGACCGATTTTCTGGGCATGGAAAGTACCCCGTCCGGCACATGGTTCAGACTAATGCGACGTTGATCGGCGACGCTTGGTGCGATGTATTTCAGAATGAAGCGGTTGACGTCTCTGTCAGCATCGACGGTCCTGACGAACGGAATGAGGAGAGAAAGGATCGGCGAGGGGCCGACAGTTCGGAGCGCGCTTTGCGCGGTATTGAACTGCTCCGCAGGCGCAGAATTCCGTTCAGCGCCATCGCGGTGGTGTCTGCCCCCTCGGCGACTCTTGCTCGCGAGCTGTACACCTGGTTCGCCGATCTTGGCTGCCGGTCGCTCGGTTTGAACCTTGTGGAGCGCAAAGGCGTGTGCTCGGGCCGTGAAGCGGTGGATGAAGAAAACGTTGTCGAGTTCTGGTCCGAGCTCACATCCTGCCGTAAGTCTGATGGGCGTATGGGCCTGCGCGACATCGATCACGCTCTCCGCTATCTGCGCGATGAACTCGATGGTCGTGTGCCGGAAAGGACCAGCCTTCCGCGCAGTCCGGTACCCATGGTGACCTGGAACGGGGACGTGGTTCCCATAGGGCCTGAGTTGGCGGGGTTCACAGACCCGGGCTACGGGGATTTCACCGTGGGGAACGTCACCGATTCCAGTCTGGCTCAACTGGTGGAACGCGCCACTGAAGTGCCCTGGGTTGGCGAGGTTGTCGAAGGAATCGAACGCTGCCGTGCCACGTGCGACCATTTTGCGTATTGCTTGGGGGGTGATGCGTCCAACAAGTACTTCGAATCCGGGAGATTCGATGTCACGGATACGGAGCATTGCCGTAACAGTAAGAAACTTCTGATGAAGGGGTTGTTCCGCTATGTCGAACGCGAATGAATGTGAAGAGCCCGACCGTATCGGCCTGCCCAGTCGTATTGATTCTCATCGCAGTGAGATTTCTGAACTTGTCGCTGACCTGCCCGAATCCGGTCCCCGACTGTGCGGAGACATCATCAACTCCGCAGGAATGGACGACTGGGCCGGCTACGACGACGGTCCGGCGGTGCACCGGGACGGCAAACCTGAAGCACCGGACGAGCCTGACGGCGACGCGGCGGATTCGAAGGAAAAGGAGGACCCTGATCCTGCGTAGGACGGAGCCGGACGGCAGTTGCCTACCAGCAAGTAGGGTCGGCGTATGACTTCGACTGACAGCGCAAAGAAGCCCGCCGCCAAGGACCCCTGGGACCTCCCCGACGTATCCGGCCTGGTCGTCGGCGTGCTCGGCGGGACCGGCGACCAGGGGCGCGGGCTCGCGTACCGCCTGGCCAGGGCGGGCCAGAAGGTGATCATCGGCTCGCGCGCCGCCGAGCGCGCCCGCAGCGCCGCCGGCGAGCTGGCCTGGGCGTGGAGGGCGCGGACAACGCGGAGTGCGCCCGCCGCAGCGACATCGGTGCTCGGGCCTTCGCGTGTCACCTTTCGGCTCCGCGTTCGGGGGTGCTGTTCCGCGCGGCGGAACAGCACTCCCGGTGAGCGACGGTCAGTCGGGCATGCAGGGCTGCAGTGCGTGGACGGACCGTGTGATCAGTTCGAGTTGCTCAGGCAGCGGGGCTCGGATCCCCCAGTCGCCCAGGTCCGCGAGGGCCTCACCGATCAGAGGGGCGAGAGAGTTGGTGTCCACGTCCGGTGACGGCGCTGACGTGGAGCGCGAGCGTGAGCGGGCCAGCCACCTCGTGGAGATAGGGGCGGAGCGCGCGCAGTTGTGTGATCGCCTGCTGCCGGAGGGGTTGGTCCTGCCCGGTCATCGGTTTGGCCAGGGGGCTGCCCACGGCGTGCAGGAGGAGCTGGCGGCCGGTGTTCCAGCCGTGGTGCACGGTTCCGGGTTGTTGCAGGTCGGGGTGGCTGTCGGGCGGGAAGATCGTATGGGATGGGGGGATCTGGTCGATGCGCGTGATGGCAGGCATGTCTTCCTCAGTGTCGGTGCCTGAGGTTCCCCCGAGATGCGGCGGGAGGTGACAGCTGGTCAGATGGGTCTCATGAGAGGACCTTTGACCATGGCTGCCCCGAGGAAATATCCGCTGGAGTTGCGGGAGCGTGCGGTGCGGATGTATCGCACGACCGAGCCGAGGCCGGTGATCAAGCGGCTGGCCGTCGAGCTGGGTGTGCATCCCGAGGCCCTGCGCGGCTGGATCCGCCAGGCCGAGGCCGACGCTGGTGAGAGCGATGACCGGCTGACCACCGCCGAACGTGAGGAGCTCGCGGCCCTGCGCAAGGAGAACGCGCAGCTCAAGCGGGCGAATGAAGTCCTGCGGACGGCGTCGGCTTTTTTCGCCGCGCAGCTCGACCCGACCCGGCCCAGGTGACGGCGCTCCTCGACGAGCACCCGCATCTGGGGGTCGAGCCGGTCCTGCGGGAACTGCACATCGCTTCGTCCACCTACTACCGCTGGCGCCGGCAAGAGCAGGAGCCGTGCGAGCGGCGGCGCCGTGACGCGGAGCTGACCGAGCAGATCCAGCGGATCCACGCCGATTCCGGCGGCATCTACGGTTCCCCACGCGTGCATGCCGTCCTGAGGCGCGAGGGTGTCCACGTGGGCCGCAAGCGGGTCGAGCGATTGATGCGCGAGGCCGATCTCGCGGGCGTCAGCCCCCGTCGTAAGGGTTTCACCCGCCGGGATCCGAAGGCCACTCTCGCCCCGGACCTGGTGAACAGAGACTTCACCGCGCCCGGTCCGAACCGGCTGTGGGTCACCGACCTCACCATGATCCCCACCGGCGAAGGGCCGCTGTGGCTCTCCGCGATCCGGGATGCCTTCTCCCGCCGGGTGGTGGCCTGGGAGACCTCCGGTTGTGCGGACGCCGACCTGGTCCTGTCCTCGCTGGAGTACGCCCTGGCCAGCCGCGAGGTCGAGCCCGGCAAGCTGGTTCATCATGCGGATCACGGCTGTCAGTACACATCGATCAAGCTGACAACTCGACTGCTGCGGGCAGGAATTGAGGCGTCCATGGGGTCCGTCGGGGACTCGTACGACAACGCTCTGGCCGAGAATCTATGGATGCTGGTCAAGACCGAGTGCGTCCGCGGCCGCGTCTTCGCGACCAGGGCTGAGGCGAACCTGGCCCTCTTCGAGTACATCGACGGCTTCTATAACAGCCGGCGCATCCAGCAACGGCTCGGCTACCTCAGCCCCATCGAGTTCGAGGAGAAGCACTACACCGACCAGGCGACGGCCGAACAAGCGAACCTGGAACCCCGTCACCCCGCCCTGACCAGCTGATCAGCACCTCCCGCACAACGGGGGAACCTCAGCCGCCGGTCTGTCCGGCAGAGTGAGCGAGGGGACGGTAGGGAGCACCTGCGTTAGCCGGGCAACGGGTCACGCAAGGGCGCACGCAAGAGCTTCTCCTGGCAGGACTATCGCGACCTGCTGGTGCGGGCACACATCCAGCTCGACGGCCCGATCGTGGTGGTCTGGGACAATCTCAACACCCACCTGCCGCAGGGCTAAAGCGGTACGAGGCCGAGCACGACTGGCTCACCACCGTCCGGCTTCCGCCGTATGCACCCGACCTGAATCCCGTCGAAGCCCTCTGGTCACTCGTGCGCAGAGCGATGACCAACACCGCTTTCACCACACCCGACGACCTCGACCGCAAACTCCGCAGCGAGTTACGCAGGATCCAACTCCGGCCCCGCCTGATCGACGGCTGCCTCACCGCCACAAGCCTGGCCATCAACCCGCCGACCCCACCCTGACCTCAGTAACGGGGTTCCATCAGCTCGGGGTCGGTGCCGCTGCCGGGTCGCCAAGCCGCTTCAGCCGGCCGGCTGAACACTCCTGGCGTCGTCACCCGCACCGGCGCCAGCGTCGTCACCCGCATCGGCACCGGCCTGCTTGCTTCCCCGTGGCTGCTCGCGATCCGCCGGTGCGGGGTCAGGCACGGCCGCGAGCGGCGTCCTGGTCCGCCCCAGCCAGACCAGCAGGAGACAGAGCGTGCCGGCGAGCGCGGGCCAGTACACGTACCGGTAGTCACTGGCCGGAGAGGTCGGCAGGTAGCCGAGGATGTAGAGCACCGAGCTGATGCCCATCGCGCGCACCAGCATCCGGAACGGCCCCCGGCCCGGCCAGATCGCCATCACGAACCCGACGGCCAGCCAGAACCATCCGGCGAAGAGCAGCGGCATGTCCCGGTACGAACCGAGGACGTAGTAGCTCAGCATGGCCTTGCGGCGCACGTCGGGCGCGTCGATTCCAGGGACGTCCATCCGGGAGTTCTGGAACTGGTACCTGCCCTGGAACAGCTGGTGCGTGAAGACCTGCAGGCGATACTCGGCGTACTGGGGCAGGTGGCGGGGGATCTCGCTGAGCCACATCGAGGTCAGCTGGTCGGCGTAGTCTGCCAGCGGGCCCAGGGCCAAGTCGCGCGGGTAGCACTCGAAGTACGCATCGGACAGCTTCTCCTTCCGCGTCCCCTGGGCCATGCACCGCTGGGTGGTGGTGACCATGTTGTTCTGGAAGTCCGGCGTCGTCGCCGCCTCCCCGGCCGCCTTCCGTACCTCTTCCACGGGGAGTACGTGCACCAGGTCGTCTAGCATGACCTGCGCGTACTGACGGGTCTCGGCCGGCTTGGCGACGACGCTGACGACAGTGCTCATGACGGCGATGACGGCGACGAGCGCTCCGGTGGAGATCAACCACCTCCGTCGGCCCGGCGCGGGCCACATGGCGCGTACGAGCAGGATGAAGACCGGAATTCCGGCCAGCAGCGCGTTCTTGCGGACCAGGATGGCGTAGCCGATGAAGAGGACCCCGAGCACCAGCAGCACCCAGCGGGTGCGCGAGCGGTCGGCCGGGAGGCTCTGGGCGACGAAGACGATCGCGCAGGCGGCGAGGAGCGCGAACGCCATGTGGACGTCTTTCCACACCACGCCAGTGAAGTTCATGATGTGCGGGGCCAGCCCGATCGCGAGGACCGCCAGGGAGCCTGCCCGGTTGCCGGTGCGCGCCCAGACCCGCCAGGCGACGACCCACAGCGCCGCCCACAGGACGGCGGACTGCAGGGCGGCCATGGCGGCGGGAGTGCCCGTCACGTCGATCAACGCGCGCCACAGGAGCGCCATCACGGGCGGATGCCAGTCGTGCATCGGCTGGGTGCCCAGGGCCTGCTCGAGCTGGGAGATGCTGTCCCCGCTCAGAAAGCCCGGGGAGAAGACGAGATAGGTGCCCATGCCGCAGCAGGCGACGACGGCGGCGAGAGCCCAGGCCCAGAGCGGTCGGTCAGCCACCTTCGAACGCAGCCGTCTGATCGGTCGCATGGGTGTATCAGCTCTCATGCGGCCAAACCTAGCAAGTCGGGTGACAGGCGGCTTTGAAGACATTTGGTGGCATTGAAGACATCAGTCGGCTCTACCTTCTTGCTCGGGTTGATCGAGCCATTCGTAGGGTTGGGTCACCCAGGGGTGCTGGGGTGGTTATCAGTCGGCTGCCGTCTCGTGGCTTCCCAGGCTTCGCCGCCCGGCACCCCACGACGACTCGGCCGCCGATTAGGAAGTGCGAACAAGTCGCTGTGTGAAGCAATGCCGGCGAGGTCGTCCGTGGTACGAACCGTACGCACACGCACGTCAGGAGCACGATGAGCCGGATATGGGCGGGGATCGACAGCGGCAAGGGCCACCACCACGGCCTCGCCCTGGATGTGGACGGGAAGACCTTCCTGTCGCGGCGGGTCCCCAACGACGAGCCTGAGCTGCTGAAGCTGATCGGGGACGTCCTCGACCTCGCCGAAGGCCGCGAGGTCACCTGGGCCATCGACATGACCGGTGGGCAACCGGCGCTGTTGCTGGCCCTGCTGGTCAGCCACGGCCAGGAGGTCCTCTACATCCCCGGCCGGCTGGTGAACCGGGCCTCCGACGGCTACCGCGGCGAGGGCAAGACCGATGCCCGCGACGCCCATGTGATCGCCGACCAGGCCAGGATGCGCCCGCGACCTGCGGCCCATGCGCCCCGGCGACGAGGCAGCCGTCGAACTCAAGGCCTGCCGTTGCTCGATGCGCTGGTACATCCGCTTGGAGATGCGGATGGCTTCCTCCAGCTTCCCGACCTTGCTCTGGTCGTGCCAGAGAAGGGGCAGCCCCTTGTAGCGGCCGATGCAGTCCAGCCGGGGTGAGGATCTCGCTGCACCGACGTCCGGTGGTGACGATGGACTCCCAGATGTCGCGCAGGCCGCGGTCATCGACGTCCGGCGTCCAGACAGCTCAGGTTCACTTCGTCGGCGAGCGCACGTGCCGCTTGGTCCGAAAGCGGGCGGCGACGCCTGCCGCCCGGGTTGCCGCCCGGCGGCAGCGCGACCACGAACCTACGATCGAGACCGATGCGTTCCGTCTCACCCGCGTCCATCGCGGTGCGCAGCACGTGTCGGGCCGAGCTGAAGATGCCCGCTACCTGCGCCTGAGTGACGGCGACCGGACCACGCTTGCGCCGCAGGACCTTGTAGTGGACGCCCAGCGGCTTGAGCCCGTGCGCGGCCCGGTGCCGCTGGTCGGTCACGAAGCCGGCCATGTGTTCCTTGCTCAAGACCGTGGGGTCGTGACCGCCGTCCGGCGCGTGCGCTTCGAGGTAGGCGCTCAGTTCGACACAGCCGCGCCGGGGCGGGTGAAGACACCCTTGCCGCGAGGCGGGTCAGTGGTCAGCCGCAGGTCGAGGTAGTCCCACAGCAGGTCGCGCAGCCAGCGCTGGCTGACCTGGGAGATGTCGAAGTTGCTGCTGTGGCCCTTCATACGGACGCCGTAGTGGTCGGTCTCGATGTACCCGGCCTCCTTGGTGTCCTGCCGGCTGAAGTAGTGAGGTTCCCCCGTTGTGCGGGAGGTGCTGATCAGCTGGTCAGGGCGGGGTGACGGGGTTTCAGGTTCGCTTGTTCGGCCGTCGCCTGGTCGGTGTAGTGCTTCTCCTCGAACTCGATGGGGCTGAGGTAGCCGAGCCGTTGCTGGATGCGCCGGCTGTTATAGAAGCCGTCGATGTACTCGAAGAGGGCCAGGTTCGCCTCAGCCCTGGTCGCGAAGACGCGGCCGCGGACGCACTCGGTCTTGACCAGCATCCATAGATTCTCGGCCAGAGCGTTGTCGTACGAGTCCCCGACGGACCCCATGGACGCCTCAATTCCTGCCCGCAGCAGTCGAGTTGTCAGCTTGATCGATGTGTACTGACAGCCGTGATCCGCATGATGAACCAGCTTGCCGGGCTCGACCTCGCGGCTGGCCAGGGCGTACTCCAGCGAGGACAGGACCAGGTCGGCGTCCGCACAACCGGAGGTCTCCCAGGCCACCACCCGGCGGGAGAAGGCGTCCCGGATCGCGGAGAGCCACAGCGGCCCTTCGCCGGTGGGGATCATGGTGAGGTCGGTGACCCACAGCCGGTTCGGACCGGGCGCGGTGAAGTCTCTGTTCACCAGGTCCGGGGCGAGAGTGGCCTTCGGATCCCGGCGGGTGAAACCCTTACGACGGGGGCTGACGCCCGCGAGATCGGCCTCGCGCATCAATCGCTCGACCCGCTTGCGGCCCACGTGGACACCCTCGCGCCTCAGGACGGCATGCACGCGTGGGGAACCGTAGATGCCGCCGGAATCGGCGTGGATCCGCTGGATCTGCTCGGTCAGCTCCGCGTCACGGCGCCGCCGCTCGCACGGCTCCTGCTCTTGCCGGCGCCAGCGGTAGTAGGTGGACGAAGCGATGTGCAGTTCCCGCAGGACCGGCTCGACCCCCAGATGCGGGTGCTCGTCGAGGAGCGCCGTCACCTGGGCCGGGTCGGGTCGAGCTGCGCGGCGAAAAAAGCCGACGCCGTCCGCAGGACTTCATTCGCCCGCTTGAGCTGCGCGTTCTCCTTGCGCAGGGCCGCGAGCTCCTCACGTTCGGCGGTGGTCAGCCGGTCATCGCTCTCACCAGCGTCGGCCTCGGCCTGGCGGATCCAGCCGCGCAGGGCCTCGGGATGCACACCCAGCTCGACGGCCAGCCGCTTGATCACCGGCCTCGGCTCGGTCGTGCGATACATCCGCACCGCACGCTCCCGCAACTCCAGCGGATATTTCCTCGGGGCAGCCATGGTCAAAGGTCCTCTCATGAGACCCATCTGACCAGCTGTCACCTCCCGCCGCATCTCGGGGAACCTCATAGACGACCCGCAGGTGGCCGAGCATGGTGCGGGCGATCGTGCGCGGATGCTGCGGGGCACGGCTCAAGTCCAGGTCGGCCAGCGAGCCGACCTGCTGCCGCTGGCACTCTGTGACCAGCCGCTGCACCACGCTGATGGGCCACCGCGCCCCCTCGGTGGGGCCTTCACCGTGATGGTTCAGCACCCACTTGAACTCCGCTCGTGCCAGAGGCTTGAGCCCCCGCAGGGACAGCACGCCGTCGGGACTGACGCGGGCGGACCCCATGGCTCCCAGCCATGCGCACTCCCGATGATCCCGCTCCAGGTCGGGCAGCTGGGCCTGGTCTGCTGATTCGAGGCTGGATCCAGCGAACGCAAGGGGCGTACGTGAAGATGAGTGAGTGAGGTCTGACGATGGCTGCCTCCCCGAACCTGGTACCCGCATAAGTGACCGCCGTCAGCGGCCTGGTCACCGCCATGGCCGAGCCTGCCCCACGAGGTAACGATGCGGCCGCCCGGCCGCACCTGCTCTACCCACGGCCACGGCACTAGGTCGACCGCGACTCGTCCACATTGCGTCAGGGATCGCCCGCGGATCGGCCTGCGTGATCCGCTGTCGCAGCCAGGCGCGGCGGAAGGACGGCAGTGGCTCCTGTTGGTTGCCATGGCAAGCGCTCGTCTGCGAGCTGCGATTCAGGGACCGGGTTGATCAGCGGGCCACGGTTGTGGTGCCGGTGAAAGGTGCAGAAGCTGGTGACCAGGAGGAGCGCATCGTCCCCGTACCCGGGCGTGGGACGGTTGGCTCACGTCAGCCTAAACAGGTCGTAGCCTCGCGCATGGTCTGTCGGAGCCTTGACCGACCACCGACACCGCACGACACGGAGCCCTACGACTACATCCTTCGATGTAGTGGGCGTGATTCCAGTCGTCCCGCACGTCGATGTGCTTGTGGTCGCGACGTGTTGGGATAGAAGCTGGCCGTTTCGCCTGTTTACGAAAGGCAGCGTCATGAATGTGGGCCCTGAACGCCCCGGTCTGTTCAAGGATGCGGCTGTGGCGCCCGTACCCGCTGGGGGTACGCGGGCGTCGGTACTGGCTTCGGACGCCGAGCGGGAGGCCCTGGTGGAACGGCTGCGGGTCGCCACTGGCGAGGGGCGGCTGACTCTGGAGGAACTGGCCGACCGCTGCGAGGCGGCATACCTGGCCCGGACCCGCGAGCAACTCGCCGTACTCGGTCGGGATCTACCCGCCGCCGGCGAGACGGGCGCGGGCACGGATGCGGCTGCCGTTGCCGGTGCCGGTGTTGGTGCCGGTGCGGCGACAGGGAAGCGGACGTTCGTCGCCATGATCGGGGATGTCACCATCCGCAGCCCGGCCGTGCACGGCTTGAAAAACCTGGACGCGTACGCGGTACTCGGGGATCTGACCCTGGACCTGTGCGGGATGACGGCGCCGTCCAGCGGCGAGCTGACCGTGACGGCGCGGGCGGTGTTCGGCGACGTAAGGCTGATCGTGCCCGAAGGAGTGCAGGTCGAGCTGGCCTGCGGCAGCGTCCTGGGAGACGTACGCGATCTGCCCCGCGCGCACACCGCGCCGCACGGCAGGGCTCCGCGGATACGGGTGGCCGGGGCCGCGATCTGCGGCGACATCACCATTGCGCACCCCGGCGACCGCCGGAACACCTCATGGCGCCGCTGGCTCGAAGAGGCCATCCGCCGTTAAGAGGAGGGTTACGAGGGCGGCGCTCGGTCAAGGATCCGACCGACGTCTCGGCGGTCCGCACAGGTGCGCGCCTGGGAGAAAGCGCCTGGAGCGGGAACCGCTGCTCCGACCGGCGCTGCTCCGACCGGCCCGGCGCTCCCGCTGCCAGCCGTCCGAGTACAACTGCGTAATGTGCGCCAGATGTCGCCCTCGTGCCGGGAACTGTCGAGAGGTTGCTCAGGGTTCTAGGCGGATGATGACAAGGGCGATGTCGTCGGCGGCGCCCGCGGCAGTGCCGAGGCGGTCCAGCAGAGCGTCGGCCAGCTGGTCGGGGGCGCGGGTGCTCTCCTGGGCCAGGGCTGCGGTCAGGCGGGCCAGGCTGGCGTCGATGTCCTCGTCGCGGCGCTCGATGAGGCCGTCGGTGTACATCACGAGAGTGTCCCCAGGGGTGTAGGCGAGGCCGGCCTGGGGTCGGGGGACATGGTGGGGGCGGGCGCCGAGCGGCGGATCGGTGGCTCGGTCCAGCAGTTCACAGGTCCCGTCGGGGTGGAGCAGGACGGGCGGTGGGTGTCCGGCGCTGCTGTAGATGATCAGTCTGCTGCGGCTGTCGATGAGTACCTTGACCGCGGTTGCGGCCGTCGCGCCGTCCAGGGAGCGGGCGTACAGGCCGAGGACTTCCAGGGCCTGGGCGGGACTGGGAATGGCACGGATGACCGCGCTCAGGGCGCTGCGGAGCATGCCCATGACGGCCGCGGCGTGCAGGCCGTGGCCGACAACGTCTCCGACCGCCGCTGCGTAGCGGTCGGGTGGCAGGTCGACGACGTCGTACCGGTCGCCGCACACGTTAAGTGAGGAGGTCGCCGGCAGGTAGCGCACGGCGATGTTGTCGGTGTGGTGCTCCAGGTCGGGGGCGGAGAGCATGGCCTCCTGCAGGGCGACGGCGACCTGCCGTTCACGGGCGTGGGCCTGGCGGAGTTCCTGGTTCAGCCGGTGCAGCTCGCCGACCCGCGCGTACAGCTCGGCCGCCATGCCTTTCTCCCGCTCGGTGAACTCCTCGGTCAGCTGTCGTGCCAGGCGTGAGTGCACAAAGGCGGTGACGTCCTCGGCCCGTTGAACGATCCACTTCACTTGGCCGTCAGGCCGGGAATCGGAGTGTGGATCTTGGACCACCACCGCTCCTCGAACCCGCCTGGCCGGTCGAGGGCGGGGATGTCGTACTGTTGCAGCACCAAGGTGTCCGGTTGCCTGGTGTCCAGCACGCGGCGCAGCGACGACTTCAGGCTCTGTTTTGTGTCGTAGGGCGTGCCGGGACTTTCTGGCAGGGCATCGAAGAAGTACTTCCCGATCAGCTGCTCTCGGGTCCGGCCGGTGGTCTGCAGGTATGCCGCGTTGGCGTAGCGAATGACCAGGTCCGTGTCCAGCATGAGGTACGGGCTTGGTGTGGCGTCGAAGAACGCCGTGAAATCGATGTCCGCTGCCATCACACGCTCTCCGTGACCTGTGAGCGCGACTGCCTGCACTTCCAATTTACGCACGATCCAGCCGCCGGGCTCAGCAGGAGGATTGTTCGGGCAAGAACTCGCGTCGTCACCAGTCGGCGCTGAAGGACTCCTTCTGAGCGCCGCGCCCGCTCTGCCGCCGCGCGCCAGCGCCTCCCGGCCGTCAGACCGACTCGCCGACTCGCCGACTCCAGCAGGACGCGCACCGGCCGTCATCTCCTCGGTCGCGCGCCTCATGCTGGAAGGGGACGATGGACGAGGGGGCGATGCGATGGAGAGGTGCCCATGGCTCGGACCAGCACAGACCACCCCAGGGAGCACACGCCGTTTCTTTCCCGTCCCGGCGTCCGCCGCCTTGCGCCGTTCGTTCTGCTCACCGTGATCGCTCTGGTCTTCATCTTTGAGAACCGTACGAGCGTCGAGATCCGCCTGCTCATCCCGTTGGTGACCATGCCGCTGTGGGGTGCCCTTCTGATCGCCTGGGGCCTCGGCCTGCTCGCCTGCCTCATCGCCTTGTGGCGACGCCCCGACCGACATGGTCGTCGCCCAAAGAAGTGACCACTGAGTGAGCTCCCTCGAGTGGGGGTCGCTACGCCGCCAGGGGAATGCTGCGGATCAGCAGGGCAAAGGCGTACCGGCAGATCGACATTGCGGAGTCGGCCGCACTGCCCCAGTGCTGGTTGTCGGCGCGCGACGGCGCGGCGGCTCCACAAGCTCCGGTGCACAGCCACCCCGATCACGAGAGGCATGGTGGCTGCATGTGCCCGCCGCTGTTACCGTCCGTGCATGAAACGCCCGATGACTGCTGTCCTCAGGTGTCTCTCATGCCGCTGGCAGCGTGCCAGGCGTCAGATAACGGGACGACTTCAACTCCTCGCCCCCATGTTTCCGCCGGCATCGACGGCGAGTCCCTCAGCGAAGGCGAACGCAACCGTGCCGGGCTCAGCTCCAGGTCCGGCCGGCCGGTTCCTTGATGGTGCGGTTGATCCGGTTGAAGAAATTGGTCAGCGCGATCTCCAGGTTGATCGCCCCGATCTGCTCCTCCGTGAAATAGGCGCCAGCCTCTTCCCAGATCTCGTCGGTGACTCCCTGCGCACCATCCTGCAGACGAGTGGCGGCCTCGGCCAGCGCCAGAGCCGCGCGCTCCGCGCCGGTGTAGAACGGCGCCTCACGCCACGCGGCCACGTTGTGCAGCCGCTCGTCGGTGTCACCGGCCTTCCTCCCCCCGGCGACACTGGCGTAGACGCACGCCGAGCAGCTGTTGATCTGGCTGACGCGCAGATGGACCAGTACGAGTAGCTTCGGGTCGACGCCCCCGGCCGCGATCGCCTTGTGGAGGTGTTGGATCGCGGTCCACACGTCGGGGTTGTTCGTGTTCTTGTTCTTGAGCCGGTTCTCCATGTGAGAGTGCTCTCCTTCATCGGGATTACGTTCCGGGGCTTGTGCCCGTCACCCCTATGACGGAGCAGTTTCAAGGAAGGTAACAACATGCCCGAAGCCCATCGCACGGATCCGGTCTCCGAAGCCTTCGAGTCCCATCGCGACCGGCTCCGTGCCATCGCCTACCGCGTGCTCGGGTCGCACGCCGACGCGGAAGACGTCGTCCAGGAGGCGTGGCTGCGTCTGTCCCGCCAGGACTCCGGCACCATCGACAACCTCGGCGGCTGGCTGACCACCGTGGTCGGCCGCATCAGCCTCGATGTCCTGCGGGCGGGCCGGGCCCGCCCGCAGGTCGCCCTCGACGACCAACTGCCCGAATTCACTGTGATGCTCCACGATGCTCCTGTTCCGGAAGACCTCGTGACGCTCGGGGACTCCGTCGGCCTGGCGCTCCTCACGGTCCTCGACGCGCTGCGCCCGGACGAACGACTGGCGTTCGTGCTGCACGACGTGTTCGCCGTGCCTCACGGGGAGACGGCCAGGATTCTCGGCAAGTCCGCCGACGCGACCAAGATGCTCACCAGCCGCGCCCGCAAGAAAGTACAGGTTGCCCAGCGGCCGGCAAGCGGGGGACACCAGCAACGCGAGGTGGTCCAGGCCTTCCTGGCGGCAGCCGGGAACGGCCAGTTCGAGCGGCTGCTGCAACTGCTGCACCCCGAAGTAAAGTTGACCGCCCACACCCCCCATGGCCAGTTCGTCACGCTCGGAGCCACCGAAGTCGCCACCCGCGCGAAGACGGCCGGCGGCGCAGCTCAAGGACATGCCGCGACCGTCAACGGCCGCCCCGGCGTCATCTCCTGGAGCGAAACCGGCACGCCCCTCGCGCTCCTTGCCTTCACCGTCACCGACGGCCGTATCACCGAGATCACCGCTGTGACCGACCCGGCCAAACTCGCCCTCATCAACCTGCCGGACCCGGCATGATCCCCTGCCCGCGACGACCGCTCGCCCCCCAGCCACCGGACGCAAGAGCCGCCGGATCGCTCACCGCCCTGCCGGCCCGGACCGTCGGCTGCGAAACAACGCAACCATGCGGCCCATCCGACCGCCCGAGACTCTCCCTTCATCCCCGGCACAGCCCCCTGGAGCCTCCGACGCATGCGAATGGTGCCGCAGCCTCGGCCTCGGTGACGACCGGCATCGGTGCCATCGGTCGACTGGGCGGTGCCTCCTACCGGACCAGGCTAAATCGTCCTCCCTTGAGGCCATCGAGGCCGAGGCTGGCCGATCGGGTGATGGCGGCCGCGCCGGGTTGGCAGTCGGACGTCAGTCGGCGCGCGCGAGGTCCCACAACCGGACGGTGCCGTCCCAGCCACCGGTATCAAGTTTCTTGCCGTCCGGGCTGAAGGACATGGACGCGGCACAGTCGGTGTGGGCCGTGAGGGTGCCGGTCACCGTGCGGGAGCCGACGTCCCACAGCCGCACATGGCCGCTTCTGTCGCCGAGTGCGAGGGACTTCCCATCAACGCAAGGGCTCCACACCGCTTCACGCTCGGTGATGACGGTCTCCACCGACCTGGTGGTCATGTCCCACAACCGAACCGTCCGGTCGCTGTTACTGGTGGCGAGTCTGCTGGCCGGGCACTTGTTCGCCGATCCTTCCTTCAGGGTGGAAGGAGTGGAGGCCAGTCTCAGGCAGGGGCCGTAGGATCGCCGTGGATGCTGTCGCCGCGAAGAGGTCCTCAGGAAGCGTGAACGCTGGGTTTGTGGTCACTTCGCTGCTGATGTCGGGGAGGGGACAGTGCAGGGGACACGGATTGATGGCCGCTATCGGCTGATCGATCTCGTTGGCACAGGCGGCATGGGCCAGGTATGGCGTGCGTACGACGAGCGATTGGGCCGGGAAGTCGCGGTCAAGACGCTGACTGCCGGCGAGAGCGGCCCGGACCCCCGCGCCATGGCGCGGTTCGATCGCGAGGCCCGAGTTGTCGCGCGCCTCGACAGCCAGCACGTCGTGACCCTGTACGACATCGGCGCGGCTGAAGTAAATGGGCGTTCTCTGCTCTTCATCGTCATGGAGCTGCTCGGCGGGCAGCCACTCGACCGCATCATCCATCAAGGGCCGCCGCTCCCCAATGATGTGGTCGCATGGGGCACCCAGGTGTGCGACGGTCTCGCGACGGCGCACGCCGCTGGAGTACTGCATCGCGACATCAAGCCGGCCAACATCATGGTCACGCCGCGCGGCGTCGCCAAGATCCTGGACTTCGGCATCGCCGCGTTCCTGGACAACACCTCCCCCCACACGACACTGACAGCGACAGGAACGCTGCTGGGAACCCCGCCTACATGTCACCGGAACAGGCCCAGGCGGTTCCGGCAGACCACCGGAGCGACCTGTACTCCCTCGGCTGTGTGTTCTACGCGCTCGTCACCGGTCAGCCCCCGTTCGCAGCGGCCAGCGGGGTCGCGCTGCTCGTCAAGCACGTCACCGAGGCTCCCCCCCCCCCGAGTCGCCGTCGGACAGATCTCCCGGGCGAGTGGGACGAGCTGATCCTCGCGCTTCTGGAGAAACACCCCTCGCATCGGCCGCAGAGCGCAGTTGAGGTGCGAGATCGCCTGCGCAGCATGGGCACCTCCCACCCAGGGCTGTTCGCCGGAACAGCCCTGTGGAAACTGGCCCAACGCCTTCGCAGACCGTCTTCGACGGTGAGCATCCCGCCGTATCCCACGTCGCCGCCACCGCCCCCACAACGGCAGTTCGACCAGCCGATGGATGCCGTGGACCTCGCCGCGGCGACGGCCGCCGCGCTCGACGGGGCCGTACTCAACGGCATGCCGCCGTTGAACGACATTCCGCGTCAATCGGTCACCCATCCCGTGTCACCCCCGCTCACCAAGGTGCTGTCGGACGAGCAGCAGACCGCGCCACCCGGCGACAAGCACCTGCCAGTGGCTGGGGACATCACCTACGCGCTGCCGTCGCTGGATCTGCTGGAGCGTGGCGGTCCCGGCAAGACGCGCAGCGCCGCCGACGACGCCGTCGTCGCCTCACTGACGACCGTCTTCACCGAGTTCAAGGTCGACGCGGCCGTCACCGGCTTCACCCGGGGGCCGACGGTCACCCGGTACGAGGTGGAGCTGGGCCCGGCGGTCAAGGTCGAGCGGATCACGGCGCTCGCCAAGAACATCGCGTACGCCGTCGCCAGTCCCGACGTACGCATCATCAGCCCCATCCCGGGCAAGTCCGCCGTCGGCATCGAGATCCCGAACAGTGACCGCGAGATGGTCAAGCTGGGCGATGTGCTGCGGCTCGCGGACGCCGCCGAGGACGACCATCCGATGCTCGTCGCGCTGGGCAAGAACGTCGAGGGCGGCTACGAGATGGCCAACCTCGCCAAGATGCCGCACGTGCTCGTCGCGGGCGCCACCGGCTCGGGAAAGTCGTCGTGCATCAACTGTCTGATCACCTCGGTGATGGTGCGGGCGACCCCGAGGACGTACGGATGGTGCTGGTCGACCCGAAGCGGGTCGAACTCACGGCGTACGAGGGCATCCCGCACCTGATCACGCCGATCATCACCAACCCCAAGCGGGCTGCCGAGGCGCTCCAGTGGGTCGTGCGGGAGATGGACCTGCGCTACGACGACCTCGCGGCGTACGGCTACCGGCACATCGACGACTTCAACCACGCGGTACGGACCGGCAAGGTGAAGCCGCCCGAGGGAAGCGGGCGCGAGCTGTCGCCGTACCCGTACCTGCTGGTCATCGTCGACGAGCTCGCGGACCTGATGATGGTCGCGCCGCGCGATGTCGAGGACTCCATCGTCCGCATCACCCAGTTGGCCCGCGCCGCCGGCATTCATCTGGTGCTTGCCACACAGCGGCCGTCGGTGGACGTCGTCACCGGTCTGATCAAGGCGAATGTGCCCTCGCGGCTCGCCTTCGCGACCTCCTCGCTGGCGGACAGCCGCGTCATCCTCGACCAGCCGGGCGCCGAGAAGCTGATCGGCAAGGGCGACGGCCTCTTCCTGCCGATGGGCGCGAACAAGCCCACCCGTATGCAGGGCGCGTTCGTCACGGAGGACGAGGTCGCCGCGATCGTCCAGCACTGCAAGGACCAGATGGCGCCCGTCTTCAGGGAAGACGTCGTGGCCGGGACGGCGAAGAAGAAGGAAATCGACGAGGATATCGGTGACGACCTGGATCTGCTGTGCCAGGCGGCCGAGCTCGTGGTGTCCACGCAGTTCGGCTCGACCTCAATGGTCCAGCGCAAGCTGCGTGTCGGCTTCGCGAAGGCGGGCAGGCTGATGGATCTGATGGAGTCCCGGAACATCGTGGGGCCGAGTGAGGGATCGAAGGCACGCGACGTGCTCGTCAGGCCCGACGAGCTGGATGGAGTACTCTCCATGCTGCGCGAGGACACGGGCGAGGTGTGAAGTCGCAGCCCCGACCGAAGTCGAACCAGGGCATCGCTGACCAAGGCAGACGAAGGCCCCGGCTCGTTTCTCGGACGCTGTTGGCTGCTTCTGCCCCGTTGAATCCCATCCAGCAGGGCGGAGCGCTGCGAAGTGTGAGACGCGGGTGCGGGCGAGGGCTGCCGGTGACCCAGGCGTCATCTCCGCCAACTCCACCCCACGCAACGACACGAACACCCCTGAACACGAGACGGGCTGCACAACCCCAACTAGGTCGTGCAGCCCGTCGTCACGCAGGCCCCGGATTAACCAACAGCGTCGTATAACGACGGGGCGATGGTCCGGAACGCGCACGGCACACGCCGTGCAACGGCATCGACGCCGACAACCGGCGAGTACGCCGGGCGTTCCTCCCCTCCGTGCGGGCGCTGGGTGTCGGGGTGGGCTCACCGGACTGCGCGGTTGTCAGCTCTGGGGGCGCTGGCCGATCCGGTCGACCACACCCAGGTCTTCCAAACTCCTCGTCTCGAAGTACCAGCTGTCCTGTTCCCACCCTCCCTTGACGCGTTTGAGGCCGCTGCCTTTCGTGCGCAGCCCGAGGTAGTCGTAGGTTTCACGGTCGAACACGAACGTGAAGGCGGCTTTGGGATGGGAGATCGCGATCCCGGGCCGGCCGAGGACGTCCACCTGGTTGTGGTCCAGCCTGACACCGGGGATCTCCGCGAGTGCCTCGAAGGCGGCGGCCTGTAGCCCGGGGGGCATGACCCGCGGCCCCTTCATCAGCAAGCAGGCTTGGAAGAACGCGGACGCGTCGTTCTCAGGCGTGCTCTTGGAGCCGTGCCTGAAGAGTTCGAGGAGCTTGTCCGGGTCGGTCGGCAGCTTCTTGAGCCCCGCGTACGCGGTGGGCGGCCACATCCACTCGTGCTTGCCCCGAGGAGGATCGTTGTGGATTTTGCCGTGTTCCTGGCGCTTCGAGGGCTTGGAGCCGTCCACCGACAGCCAGCTCTCGTCCGTCCACGTCTTGGTCTTACCGCCCTCAAGGGGTTTTTGCGTGATGAACGTCCTGGTGTAGAGGTACTGGTCGTCGCGTGGGATCGGCAGCCCGGCGCTGTCGGACCGGGACCTGTCCGCGGCCCGGTGCAGCACCTGCGCCGCGCTGAGCGTGGTCATCCGAGACGTGTCCCGCGCCTCGCCGCCTCTCGTGGCGACGACAGCGGTTCCCGCCACCGCGGCCACCGTCGCGGCAACCGCCACCCGCAACACCAATCGCCGGGACAGAGCGGCACAACGGTGCGGACGCTTCTCCTCAGAGATGGCGTTCCGCAACCGCAGGCGGGCGGCGGAGCGGGCTTCGTGGGTCAGCGGCGGCGTGCCGGTTTCCATCTGCCGCACGCGCGTGAGGTCATCCACGATCGGGTTCCTCCAGGTCCTCTCGAAGGGTTGTGGGATCCGAACCGCCCAGCGCTTCGCGTAGCGCGTTGCGGGCGCGGTGCAGCCGTGAGCGCACGGTGCCCATCGGTATGCCCAGGGCCTGCGCGGCCTCCGCGTAGTCGAGATCGCCCCAGGCGATCAGCAGCAGAACGTCCCTGTTGCGGGCGGACAGCCCGGCGAGAGCCGCTCCCAGGCTGCGCCGGGTGTTCTCGGCACCGACCCGGGCCACCACCCGGTCCGCCAACTCCTCACCGGCACCGCGCCCCTCGGCCGGCGCTGTGACGGCGACACGAGACAGCGCCCGCAGGCGACGGGCCTCGGCCCGTCTGTGCCGTCCGATGAGGTTGGTGACGATCCCGTACAGCCAGGGCAGAGCATGCGGCCTCGACAGGTCGTAGCGCCGGCGCTGCTGAAAGGCGATGACGAATGTGTCGGCCATCAGATCGTCGGCTGCCTCGGTGCCCAGCCGCCGGGCCGTGTACTGGTGAATGTCATCGGCGTAGCGATCGAACAGCACGGCGAACGCGTCCGGGTCGTCCCAGGAGCGCTCGATGACCAACGCATCGGACTCTGCTGTTCCGTCAGTTACATCGGAACAAACCATCCCGACGTACGGCGAGGCGGTCACAGGGCGCCCCTGAGATTCATGTCGTTCCTTCGACGATGCGGGCATGGAAACCCCTCCTTCGCCGATGTCCGCATCCGAGTTCCACATGACCGCTCAGCCCCTCCCGCCATACGGGCCTTCCCCCGTGAAGGTGGGCACGCGGTTATTGATCACGCGGCGAGCGTGAGTTTAGCGGTGTGGTGTCGGCGTTCGTATTCGTTGGGGCTGAGGTGGCCGTTGGCGGAGTGCCGGCGGCGGGTGTTGTAGCGGGTCAGCCAGGCAAGACGGTCTGCGGCAGGTGTCGGCGTCACCGTAGTCGTGGGTGCCCTGGAGGGTCTCGCGTTTCAGGGAGGCGTGGAAGCTTTCGCAGGCCGCGTTGTCGGCGCTGGTGCCGACCGCGCCCATCGACGTGTGACTCCGAGTGGTCGCAGAGGCGGCGAAGGCCCGGGAGCCGTCTTGGCCCCGTGGTCGGAGTGGAACACGGCACCGTCCAGGCGCCGCGGGTCGCGGCTGCCATCCGCAGTGCGTCGGCGACCAGGTCGGTGCGCATGTGGTCGGCGATGGACCAGCCGACGACCTTGCGGCTGAAGCAGTCCAGCACGGTCGCGAGATAGAGGAACTCCCGCAGGGGGAGATACGTGATGTCGCCCATGTATTTCGCCGGCTCGGTGGCGGTGAAGTCCCGCTGGAACAGGTCCGGGACCGGTGAGGTGGCCGGGTCCGGGACGGTGGTGCGCACGCGTCTGCGCAGGCGGATGCCGGTGATGGAGAACGTCCGCATGATCCGGGCGACGCGCTTTTCGTTGACCCGCCGTCCTTTCTCGCGGAGCTCGGCGGTCACGCGCGGGGAGCCGTAGGCGCCGCCGGATGCGCCGTGGACCTCGCGGATCTCCTCGGCCAGGACCTGGTCCTCCCACTGCCGGGTGGCCCGGGCCTCGGCGCCGGCGAGCCATTTGTAGTAGCTGGACCGGTTCACGTCCAGGACCTGGCAGAGCCGCTTCACCTCGTAGGTGTTGCGATGGTCGTCAACGAACTGGAAGCGGCTCATCACCAGTTCGTCGCCGAGTAGCCGGAGGGGATTTCACCCTCCGGCCCTCACAGAACGGAGCGTGACGATCTCTCGTCACTCCGCTCTTGTCGTCCTGATCCTCAAACCAGCACGGCACTCACGGTCGGGGTGATGCGCCAGTGCGCGAACATGCGGGGGTATCGCCGGGCGATCTCCTGCATTTTCGCCAGCGCCTTCCGCTTGGCCGCGAGCCGTTTGTACTTCTTGCGGATCCAACGCACCAGGTAGGAGTTGATGCGTGTCATGAAAGAGGTGAACTCCCAGGGCCTGAAACGGCCGTAGTAGTTGATCCAGCCCGCCACGACAGGGTTGATCCTCCGGGCGAGCTCCTGGAAGGTCAGATCGGTGCGGGTGTGCAGATGCCAGCTCCGCACTTCCCGACCCATCTTCTTGAGAGCGTCCTTGCTGACCGCCGGGTCAAACGCCAGGAACTGGTTCCCGTGTCGACTCCGGTTCCTCCTGGCGCGGAAGGTGTATCCCAGGAACGTGAACGCCGTGTGCTCGTAGGAGCCTTGGCGATTCCCGTCCCGGCAGTACACGATCCGGGTCTTGGCCGGGTGCAGACGCAGCCCGACCTCGGCCATCCTGTCCGTGAGCGCGGCCAGTACCTGGCGGGCCTGACGCTCGGTGACGCAGTGCAGCACCGCATCATCCGCATACCGCTCGAACCAGACGGACGGGAACTCCCGGGCCATCCAGGTGTCGAACGCGTAGTGCAGGAACAGGTTCGCCATGACGGGCGACACGGGAGCCCCTTGCGGGGTTCCCGCTCCCGTTCCAGCAGAGAGCCGTCGGGCATCTGAAGCGGGGCAGCGAGCCACCGCCGCACATACAAGTTCACCCAGACGGCGTCGGTATGCGCTTCCACTGCCTTGACCAGCAGGTCCCAGGGCACGCTGTCAAAGAACTTGGCGATGTCGAGTTCAACCACCCAGTCCCGTTTCCAACAGCGCTTCCGGCACTTCTCCACCGCATCCAAGGCCGACCGCCCAGGCCGGTATCCGAAACTCTGCGTTTCGAGCGCGAGGCCGTGGCTGCCGCGCAAATCAACCATCCTCACGCCGTCGCCCTCTATGATCGCGGCGTTCACGAGGACGCCCTGTTCCTGATCATGGAGAAGGTCGAGGGCGCCACGCTCGCCGAGCACATCCGCGACGAGGGTCAGAGTCCAGTGATCCAGACATCAAGTCTTGACTTCTGTCTGGATCATTGGACACCTTGTCTCGACCCGTGCACTGCATCTGCCGGTGTCGCCGAGAGTGCAGCTTCCCGCGCCCTGGTGCGGGCGCACATCTGAGGACCGAACGAAGTGTGCCGGTTCTGTTCTCCAGCAGCCACGGACTCGGGGCCGGTACAGCAACATACGGAGCGACACAAAGGGATCCATGGACACCGACACGGATCCCGGTGAGGTTCCCCGTTGTGCGGGAGGTGCTGATCAGCTGGTCAGGGCGGGGTGACGGGGTTCCAGGTTCGCTTGTTCGGCCGTCGCCTGGTCGGTGTAGTGCTTCTCCTCGAACTCGATGGGGCTGAGGTAGCCGAGCCGTTGCTGGATGCGCCGGCTGTTATAGAAGCCGTCGATGTACTCGAAGAGGGCCAGGTTCGCCTCAGCCCTGGTCGCGAAGACGCGGCCGCGGACGCACTCGGTCTTGACCAGCATCCATAGATTCTCGGCCAGAGCGTTGTCGTACGAGTCCCCGACGGACCCCATGGACGCCTCAATTCCTGCCCGCAGCAGTCGAGTTGTCAGCTTGATCGATGTGTACTGACAGCCGTGATCCGCATGATGAACCAGCTTGCCGGGCTCGACCTCGCGGCTGGCCAGGGCGTACTCCAGCGAGGACAGGACCAGGTCGGCGTCCGCACAGGCGGAGGTCTCCCAGGCCACCACCCGGCGGGAGAAGGCATCCCGGATCGCGGAGAGCCACAGCGGCCCTTCGCCGGTGGGGATCATGGTGAGGTCGGTGACCCACAGCCGGTTCGGACCGGGCGCGGTGAAGTCTCTGTTCACCAGGTCCGGGGCGAGGGTGGCCTTCGGATCCCGGCGGGTGAAACCCTTACGACGGGGGCTGACGCCCGCGAGATCGGCCTCGCGCATCAATCGCTCGACCCGCTTGCGGCCCACGTGGACACCCTCGCGCCTCAGGACGGCATGCACGCGTGGGGAACCGTAGATGCCGCCGGAATCGGCGTGGATCCGCTGGATCTGCTCGGTCAGCTCCGCGTCACGGCGCCGCCGCTCGCACGGCTCCTGCTCTTGCCGGCGCCAGCGGTAGTAGGTGGACGAAGCGATGTGCAGTTCCCGCAGGACCGGCTCGACCCCCAGATGCGGGTGCTCGTCGAGGAGCGCCGTCACCTGGGCCGGGTCGGGTCGAGCTGCGCGGCGAAAAAAGCCGACGCCGTCCGCAGGACTTCATTCGCCCGCTTGAGCTGCGCGTTCTCCTTGCGCAGGGCCGCGAGCTCCTCACGTTCGGCGGTGGTCAGCCGGTCATCGCTCTCACCAGCGTCGGCCTCGGCCTGGCGGATCCAGCCGCGCAGGGCCTCGGGATGCACACCCAGCTCGACGGCCAGCCGCTTGATCACCGGCCTCGGCTCGGTCGTGCGATACATCCGCACCGCACGCTCCCGCAACTCCAGCGGATATTTCCTCGGGGCAGCCATGGTCAAAGGTCCTCTCATGAGACCCATCTGACCAGCTGTCACCTCCCGCCGCATCTCGGGGGAACCTCACGGCCAACCCTTTCGGCATCTCCAGGATCGTGACAGATACCAACATTCCTACACCCACCTGGTGGCCGTGGAAGGCCTTCCGCGCACTCTGCTGGACGGCAGCTGACCCACCCACACGTCACTGACCAGATTCTGATGGCGGGACCGCGACTGTCAGCTGCCGGTCCTGTATGCACGGTTCGCAGGCAGACGCAAGCGAAGTCCTGCTGGGGCGTCTGTACCTGGCCGCCGTCCAGCCGAGCTAAGACCGCTTCCTGCATGGTGAGTTGGTCGTTGGCTTTGCTATGAGGAGGGGGCGATGGGGGACGGATTGTTCCGGACGGTTTGTGGAACTTGCGGAGCCGTTGTTGCCGGCCGCGCGGGTGCGTCCGCAAGGCGGTGGGATGGCGAACATCGATGACGAGGCGGTCTTCGCCGCGATCATCTACGTACTGGTCAGCGGCTGTGTCTGGCGGGCCCTGCCTCCGAGGTGCCACTACTGGCTCTTCTTGCCCACGACGGCGTCCCACTGGCGGAGGCCGCAGTCCGCGGCGGCGGGGACGCGGCCCTGGCGCTGAGGGTCTTCCCCGTGGCGGCGTTGACGATCTCCAGTTTGAGCTTCTGCATACGCACAGGCATCGTGGTGCCTCCTCCATGCGGTGCTGGCATGGGGGCGGGGGTGGCGCGGCGCGGCGGTGGCAGCAGATCACGTGAAGACGTGGTGGTACGGGACGCTCCATTCGCTGGGCAGCCGTGGGGAAAAGGTGTCGATGACCGTCCCGGTGAAGTCGCCGACCCCAGTTGTAGGTGACACGCGCCGCGCTGTCGGCCGTCACCGCGTGGTCCTTGCACCCGAGGATGGTGTCGGGACGGGTGATCGGCACGAAGGTGATCCCGCCCCACGGCGTCACGGTGACGGCCAGAGCTGAGCGTTCCCCCTCGCGCCGTTCTTCCCGCGCCACTTGCCGCCGACCTTGCTGGGGAGGCCGGACCTGAACGGCGTCGCTGACCGGATCGGTCCGCTTCCGGACCCGATGCGGCCTGGCGCCGCCCCGCCCGCGCGGCCCAGGCTTGGGGACATGACCCGAGCACTGATCGTCATTGATGTCCAGGAGTCCTTCCGCGCCCGTCCGCTGTGGGAAACCACCTCCGACCTGAAGATCGCCGACCAGGTCAACCGCCTGGTCCGGCTCTCCCGCCTGGCCGGAGACCTGGTGGTGTGGGTACTGCACTCCGAGCCCGGCACAGGCGATGTCTTCGACCCAGCCCTCGGCCATGTCCGGCTGATGGAAGAGCTGGAACGAGCGGATGAGGAGCCGCTGATCCACAAGACCTCACATAACGCCTTCACCACCACCAACCTGCAACAACTCCTCACCGAGCGCGGCATCCGCGAACTCACCGTCTGCGGCATCCGCACCGAGCAGTGCGTGGAGACCACCACCCGTGTCGCCAGCGACCTCGGCTACCGGGTCACCTTTGCCGTCGACGCGACCGCGACCAATCCCATCCCGCACCGCGACGCTCCCGCCGACCAGAGTGTCGCCGAGTTGCTGGCCGACCCCCGCACACTGCCTGCCGAAGAGGTCATCAGGCGCACCGAGTACGCCCTTGCCGGACGCTTCGCCACCATCGCGACGGTCGACCAGCTGGAGGCCGCAGCTGGACTTCCGGCATGATGACCGAATCGTGAGCCACATCGTCTTCTTCCTGGTGCCCGGAGTTCACTTGCTGGACCTGGCCGGCCCCGCGCAGGTCTTCTCCACGGCCGCCGACTTCGGGCACCCCTACGTACTTTCCTACATCGCCGAACAGCCACAGGTCTCCACCGCCCAGGGGCTGCCGCTGGTGGCCGGACTCGACTGGCCCGAGCTCGGGCCCGAGGATCTCATCGTGGTGCCCGGCTGGCGGACAGGCACCCGGGCCGACGCCCGCGCCATCGGCGCCGCCTTCCTGCACGTCCTCCGGGACCACCACGCCAGGGGTGGGACGGTGGCCAGCGTCTGCGCCGGAGCCGACGCACTCGGCCAGGCCGGCCTGCTCGACGGCCGTCGCTGCACCACCCACCACGACATGCAGGACGAACTGGCCCTGCGCCACCCCAGGGCGGTGATCGTCCGCGACGTCCTGTTCACCGCGGACGACCGGGTGATCACCTCGGCCGGCATCGCCAGCGGCATCGATCTGGCCCTGCACCTGGTCGCGACCCGGCACGGCCCGGCCGTCGCCGCCCAGGTGGCCCGGGACATGGTCGTCTACGCTCGCCGCAACGGCCATGAACCGCAATCCAGCGCGATGCTCCGGCACCGGTCCCACCTCGACGACATCGTGCACCGTGCCCAGGACCTCATCGACGCCCGCTTCGACGAATCGCTCCCGCTGCCCACCCTGGCCTCGGCCGTCGGGGTGAGCGAACGCACCCTCACCCGCCTCTTCAGCCGCGCCACCGGGCTCACCCCCCTGCGCTACCAGCACACCCTGCGCCTCGAACGCGCCCAGCACTTCATCGACCACGGCGCGACGATCGGCGCCGCCGCCCGCTCAGTCGGCTTCGAGGACCCACGCATGCTGCGCCGTCTCCGCGCCCGCACGGCCTGACTGCGTCAGGTTCGAACGCCCCTGGGTCAGCCTCACCGGGCCGAGACCTTCCAGCTGTCCAAGGATCCGCTGTTCGGGGACAAGGTCCGTGACGTGGTCGGGCTGTACCACGACCAGAGGGATCTCCCGGGTCGTCGCCGTGCGGTAGACCGCGTACGAGGGCATTGCGGCCACCGGCCACAGGCGGGCCGACTCGGCCGCCGTGGCCGGCCGGGCCGTCGCGGTGAAGGTGGCCGCGCCGACCTGGAGGGTGACCTCCGGGGTAGCCAGCAGGTTCAGGTACCAGGCCGGGTGGCGGTCCGCCCCCGCGTTGGACGCCGTGAGGACGTACGCGTCCTCGTCCCGGACGTACGCCAGCGCCGTTCGGCGCAGAAGGCCGGACTTGCGGCCCCGGGTGGTCAGGAGCAGATCGGCCACTCCGGGGCGGGGGCGGCCGCCGGTCTCCTCGAAGCGGCGGATGTGGTCGGCGATCCAGGGAGTCGGGTTGTCGTGGACCGTGTCGGTCATACGGCGGACACTCCCGCGTGGGTCTGGTGCAGGGTTGGGACCTCGACCTCGTCCAGCAGTGCGCGGGCGAAGTCTGCGGGCGTGATCCGACTGTCGGTGGCGGCCAGGGTGAGCGCGTACCGGCCCGAGGACTCGCCCTCGTGGTCGAAGTCCCCTGCCGGGCTCAGCACTACCCAGTCCAGCGCCTGTGGCGCGGCCGTGCGCAGAGCCTCGGTGCCGGCGCCGTGGCCGACATAGAACTCCCGCCATTCCTGCGGGTATCCGGGGGTGTCCATCAGCAAGTCCCCGGACGCGGTGGGCAGTACGGACGCCAGCCCGACGGACACCAGCCGCTTCACCCCAGCCGCCGGGAGCCCTTCCGCGAGGGCGCGGGCAACCGCGGGGAAGAACTCGCCGGGGCGCGTCCCGGCGTCGTACACGGCGACAATCGCCGCCTCGTGCCCGGCCGCGAGCCGCGCCACGGCGGCTGGGTCCGTGACGTTTCCGTCGGCCCGCCCTGTCGTGGTGACTTCGTGGCCCCGTCTCCGGGCCTCCGCCACGGCCGCCCGGCCGACCCGACCGCCAGCCCCGAAGATGATGATCCTGCTGCTCTTGGCTTTCATGGACGGGAGCGTAGGCCGAGGACTGGTTTCCGATCGGATACCGCCCTACGGTGTGGATCATGACCAAGCCGCAGGCCGAACGGGCCCCTCTGGATCCTGAGATGTTCGACCCCGTCTGTCCGTCCCCGCTGGTGCCGTTCCGCGTGGGCGACAAGTGGGCCACGCTGATCCTGCGATGCCTGCAGGACGGCCCGCGCCGCTTCTCGGAGCTCAAGGTCCCGCTGCGTGGCGTCACGGCCAAGTCGCTGACCCAGTCCCTGCGCAGGCTTGAGCGGGACGGTTTCGTCGTGCGGGAGGAGTCCGAGGGCACAGGGCGACGTGTCGAGTACGCCCTGCCCCCGCTCGGCCGGGGCCTACTGGGGCCGCTCGACGCAGCCTGCGAGTGGACGCGAGAGAACTGGGACGAGCTGATCGACGCACAGGAAGCGGGCCTTTCAAGGGACAGCTGATCCTTGATCAGCCCAAGACGCAGACGCCGGTAAGGACTCCGCCCTTACGAACAGCTCTCAGGAGGGACCCCCTGCGCCTGTGTCCGCATTCTGGGAGCAGAGACGCGAGATTCATGCGGTTACCAGCCTGAGAACCGAAATCGCCTGATCAGTCGCCAGCCGCAGGGCCACCATGTGCCGTCTTGTGGTCCGCCGGCGCCGTCCTATGGGTGGTAGAGCTCCTGGGCGCGGGCGGAGTCGAGGGGCCTGTCCTCGTACAGGTGCAGGAAGCGGTCCAGCTGCCATGCCTGCGCGCTGCTGGCCTGGCGGTTGGTGGTGGTCACCCACGGCGGGTAGAGGCGGAAGGCTCGTTTCCCGCTGGAGCCGGCTGCTGATACGACCCCGTGCCGGCGGAGAGCGTCCATGGGAAACACGAACTGGCCGAAGTGGTTGTCGTCACGACTGCTGATGACGAAGAGGTCGACGGGGTCTGTGGTGTCGAAGGGCTGGATGGGCCCGCCCGGGGATCTCTTCCATAGGGTGACGAACTGGCCGATCTTGGTTGGGGTCGTCTTGGCTGCTCGGAACCGGATGGCGAGGCCGTTCAGGGTGAATTCGTGGGCCCCATACTCGGCACTTTCGACTTCGGGGACTGGCTGCGAACAGGAGAACCCGCAGGGGTCGTAGAGGAGCGCTTTCGCCGCGAGGAGATCGCTGTGGGCCTCCGTGGTGTCCGACCATGGTGTGAGGCCGGTGGGGTGGAGACCGGATGAGTACTCGCGGTTTGTCGTCATTCCTTCACCCTGTCACGGGTGCTTGCTCTCGCTGGTGCTCGTACGGCTGCCGACTCGGCTTCGGGGGGTGCAGCCCTCGTGGAGGCACCCTGAATGAGATGGCAGGGCCGCGAACAGGGCAGAGCTCTCATGATCTTCTGTGACGAATGATCTGGATGTCCTGCTGACCGCGCTGTACGTGAAGATCGACGACGTGATCGTGGCGGAGCGATGGCTGGGTCGGCCGCCATGGCTGACGGATTCCGAACCGGTCGCGCTCGCGGTTGGCCGGGCGGTTTTGGGCTTCACTCGGAGTCCAGATGACTGCGTTTCATTGACTCCCGTCTGAGTGCGATGTTCCCGTAAGTACCGGAGCAGCCGGGGGGGAACAAGCGGCTGAGGGCCACGCTGGTCACGCGCGTGATCCGGCTGCCAGCGGCGGACACCGACTGCTGGTTCGACGAGTACTGGATCGTGGATTCCGCGCCCGTGGAGTGCGGCCGCTCACGGCCGACGGTGAAGCGGCCGCAGAGGGCGGGCTGGGCCGGATACGAGTACTGCGCCGCATACTGTGAGCGTCAGCGATCAGCTGCGCTGGACCGTGTCCCGCAGGCGCTGTGGGAGTTGATCACGACATGAAGAAGTCACCCTCACGCATCATCGCCATCACAGCACTCACCGCCGGTGCAGCCCTTGCCTCTGTGGCCCCCGCGCAGGCGGGCGTCGTCGACGGTGCACTCAACAACGTCGCCGCCCTGGATTCCGTCAACGTCCTGGGCTCGCTCATCAACAGCACCCTCTCTGACACGGCGAACAACAACGCCAACACGAAAGCAGACGGCACGGCGAACAACAGCAGCAACCACTGAACACCTGCACCACGGAGCCCCCGCGCTGGTCGGGCCGGGGTTCCCATGCTTACGGCTGCTCCGCGACCGCGCCCCCTTACGCCTGGCGTAACCACCACGCTGTGCCACCTGGTGTGGCCATGGTGTCGGTGCTGGCTGCGGGCCGGTGAACCTGTCACCGAACGCCGTAGGGTGCGGGCGGGGCCACACCGGTGGGGCCGTGCGCCGGGGGGCGGTAGGGGCTCCTTCGCGCCATAGCCGGTGCCGCCCCGCAATACAGGAAGAGCTCGATGATTCGGACCGTCTGTTCGAAGCTGCGGCGTGACATCCTCCCGGCCTGAAAGCCTGGGACTCGCGTGCGCCGACCGGCAGGTCGAGGACTACCTCATCCACGCAATCTGCCCCCCGGCACCGAGTGCGGTGCCGCCCCGCGACCGGACGTACGTCCGACAACTCCCTCGGCACCCGGTGCCGAGGGAGTGAAAATCTTGCATCACGGCGGCGGTCTGCTCGACCAGGCGTTGCGGCACGCCGCAGGTGCGGCCGCGGCCCTGAGGGCCGGCCCTCGGGATGCGCCCATTACGCCGACCTGCCAGCCGAGGCCGTCGACATTGGGGCACACCGCATCCCTCCTGGCGCGGTGTGCCGATCTACCCGTGCGGAGAGAGCCTCGTCAGCCAAGCCCGCACGGCCTCGACCCTGTGCATGCGCACCGGCGAGGACAACCAGGGCGTGATCGGGCTGCGGCGGTCGCGCATCCCGGGACGAGAGCGATCAAGTCGCAAAGAGGGTTGAAGGACGGGCGACTCGGGACGGGACGCGCCACAACTTGATAGGCAAGTACGTGGTTACCTATCCTGTGGTCGTGGCCGACGACATATTCAAAGCCCTGGCCGACCCCACCCGCCGCACCATCCTCGACGAGCTCGCGGAGAAGTCCGGACAGACACTGTTCGAGATCTGCTCCCGCCTGAGCATGAAGCACCAGCTCGGCATCTCACGTCAGGCTGTCTCCCAGCACCTCGCCGTGCTGGAGGCCGCCGGGCTCGTCGAGACCAGACGGGAGGGCCGCTACAAGTTCCACGACCTGCATACAGCCCCGCTGCGGCAGATAGCCGAGCGATGGCTCGTGCCCGACGCATCCGGACCAGAGAAGAGCACCCCATGAGGATCCATCTGACCAGCGTCTTCGTCGACGACTAGGCGAAGGCCGAGCACTTCTACACCGAAATTCTCGGCTTCGTGAAGAAGCACGACGTCCCGGTAGGCGAAGAGGACCGGTGGCTGACCGTCGTCTCGCCCGACGAGCCCGACGGCACCGAACTCCTCCTCGAGCCCGCCGGCCATCCGGCCGTCAAGACCTACCGCGACGCGCTCGTCAAGGACGGCATCCCGCTCGCCCAGTTCACCGTCGACGACGTACAGGCGGAGTACCAGCGCCTGCGCGGCCTCGGCGTCGGCTTCACCCAGGAACCCCTGGAAATGGGCCCCGTCACCACCGCCGTCTTCGACGATACCTGCGGCAACCTGATCCAGATCGCGACCAAGCCGCAGTAGGCAGTTGCCCGCCGCGATCTTGAATCTGGCGTCGACGGTCCATCGTGAATGCCGGAACGCACGACCGGGATGTTCGTCTCGAGTCATCGACGCCCGGGCGAGCCGGTGTCCCCTCCACTGCGGTAAGGACCCGCGACGGCGGGGCGGCCTCAGTCGTCGCTTCCGACACCGCGATCGGGTGCGCTCATGTCCCCCGTCGCGGGAGTGCCGTCGGCGAGCCCGTAGCGCAGGTAGACGGTGCCCTTCGGGCTGGCTACCGGCGGTGCGAGGAGCGTGACGTTGGTGGGCACCGCGCCATCGTCGAAGACCTTCTTCCCGACACCAAGCACGATCGGGTGCAGCCAGAGGTCGAGCCGGTCGAAGAGCTTCTCGCGCAGGAGAGACTGCACGAGGTTCAGGCTCCCGACGACCTTCACGTGCTCGTGCCGGTCACGGATCTCGCGCACCGAGTCCGCGAGGTCCGGGCCGAGCTGCGTGGACCCGGCCCACGAGAGGTCAGGCTTACCACGAGAGGCCACATACTTCGGGACTCGGTTGAAGAGTGTGGCGAACTCGCTGTCTTCGCCGCCTTCCTGGTGAGGCCAGTAGGCGGCGAAGATGTCGTACGTCCGCCGGCCGAGCAGGAGGGCGTCCGTGCCTTCGTACGCGGCACCGACCTGCGCCCCGGCGACCTCGTCCAGCAGGGGCGCCTGCCAGCCACCGAACGGGAACCCCACCGGGTCCTCGTCGGGGCCGCCGGGCGCCTGCCCGACGAGGTCGAGGGTCGCGAACAGCTCGATGTCGATGAGGCCCATGGCTTACTCCAGATGAGTCGGTTGTCTCCCTCAAGAGATAGACCTGCGGATGCCCGCAGACTCATCGCCGCGCCGCAACCAGTTGCACCTACTGGGGCGATTCCCCCACGAGGTCGCCCAGCCTGGAACACCTGTCCGTTGCGACTCACCGGGCTGGCCGCTCCCTAAGCCATACAGCGCTCGTCAGAGCGAACCAGGCAGTGTATCGAAAGTGGATCTTAAGCAATGAATGATCACGGCTATGGGGCGGGGAGATCTCCCCGAGGAACAGTGGGGCGCTGGAGAGTCGGCTTCACTGTGCCGGGCCGAGCGACCAGCCGCGCTGCACCTGGTCCTCGACCATTTGATTGTCGTTCGCGGAACGGTTAGCCGTGCAACGGCCGTGCAACGACGGCGTGCCAGGCCGTGGGGGCGGCCGGGGTAGGGGTGCTGGGTGCTCGGGTGCACGGGCATGCGGACAGTCACCCGCCTCCGCACTGAAAAGCGGGCGCCTGTGGGCCAGGTGTCCCGAGGCGGCCGGTGCACTTGCTCCTCGTACCGCGTGCCGACTGGGGGAACGCAGCGGTCAGTTGACACGCACGCAGGCTCTGGCACCCGTTCCGAACGGCCACCTGTTCGACGAACACTGCGAGGCCGCATCAGCGCAGCAACGCTTGCACAAGTACGGCCTGCTCACCACCGGCAGGCCTTCCGGGAAACAGCCAGGCACTGGAGGCCAGTCGGGACCGACACGTATACGGCTCGGCGCATGACCGGCACCACGGGAGTGTGATCAGAGGGTGGGCGGATGCACCTCGTGCCGGACCCATACGTTGGGCTCGACATAGACAGCTAGGTCGCGTGCGGTGTCACATGCACGGGGACGAGGGCGCCTGGTACGTCGATGTCACCGTCGTTTTCGAATGGCAAGCCGGTCCACTGCCGCCACTGGGCCAGTGAGCCGCTGACTGTCATCGATGCCGAGGCGATCTTCTGGATGCTGCCGCCGGCCTTGACGTGTACTCGGAGCCAGGGGTCGGTCGGAAATCCGTCGTCGCCCTGCCGGCGGACGTAGTCGGTCATGGTGACGCGCGGTTCGAGGTGTTTGGCCGTGGGGCGGACCGGGGCCAACAGTACGTTGTGGCCCTGTCGGCCGACGGCATCCCGCAGCGCGGACAACATCTTGTAGGACAGGCCACGGCTGAGGTATTCGGTGTCCACCGTGATCTCCAGCGCGCTGGCCGTCGTCGGTGAATGCCCATGGCGCTGGTCGGAGAACGACCAGACGAGTACCTGGTCCCAGCCCTTGTCCGGCATCTCTTCACGGCCGTCAAGGTTGGCCTTGAACGGTACGCTCAGCCCACGGGCGACGACGCGGGCGCCGTCCGTTGCCACCACGCAGTAGTGCGGGAACTCTTCGGCCACCCGGCTCAGCAAGGCTTCCGCAACCAGATCGGGCGGTATGAAGGCCGGCCAGGTGTCAGCGATCTCGTAAAGGCGGGAAAGCAACGACGGTGCCTGGTTTTATTGCCAACACGCATGGCCTGCAGCACCTGGAAGATCTCAACTAGTAGGGATCTTTTACCCCATTGTTAAACTAGACGGAATCTGAGCGGCATGTGCGAACTAAACGGGCGGTCCGATCGGCACCTCGGAGCGTGCGAATGTCCTCCTACAGGGCGAAGCATTATGAAAGCCGCAGACTTCAAAGATGACACATCCGTACTAAGCGTCCCTAAACACCCTCTCAGAACCGGGCATGCCTGTTTCCAGGCACCACGGCTCAAGCAAGCCCAAACGCTTCACAGAATCTGCTATTTGTTGCTTCCATCTCGCGCATGAAGCTGCTGATGGCATTCGGAGTGAACGAGTCGAAGATTCTTGACTTCATCAGATCCGCCGTCTCTTCGGTAGGCGAAGTGGTGTTTATGTAACCGCTTCTTCATCGCGTCGAACCAGTCGATCCACTCGCGTGGACTTTCCGGCTCATATTCCGCTCCAACGATGAGCGCCTGACCGCAGAGCGGACAAAGTCCCTTCTGACGGGCTGCCAGAGTAAGGCTGTTCTTGTCCATTGGCGGAGGTGTGCGCGTCCTACGACGCTGACTCCAGTAGTCACCGAGCGCGGGATCGTCAGGCGACGACTTTCCCTTGACTAGCTGATGCCTTCTGATGTTGGTCCAGGCGAACTTGGGAAGATGTGCACCTGTGGTGCGGTCACCGAAGACCCAGTTATTGTTCTTGGACCGATTGAGTCGGCCGAAGTACTTATTAACCTCGATCTTTCGTGACGGTCCGCCGACGGAGTCGGTGGACCGTTTCGCTTTCTGTGGCTTGTGGTGGGCAGGCCGAGGTCCCGAGTGTCGTCTCGGGTGGACGCCGGGTTCCACTGCTCCGGTCTGGACTGGTTCCCTCGTAGGGGCGGGAAGGTTGCTGGTCAGCCGGGGTTCGGCAGGAGTGCAAGACGTTCGAGGGCGGTGGTCACCTCATCGGTCCAGGGCCAGTGGCGGGCGAGGCGGAGGATGCGGCGCCGGCCGGTGGTGACGAGTTGCCCGGCCGCGGAGAACAGGCGGAATCGCAGGCGGCGGGGTTCCCAGAGTCGGGCCTTGCCGGTGAGGGCGAGCATGGGCATCCAGGCCAGGAGGTCGAGGGCGATCTGGACGATCTCGAGCCAGACCTTGTTCTGGGCTGTTGTGTGGAGGGGCAGGTTGCGCAGGCCGGTGGCTCGGGCGGCCCGGATCCGGTCCTCGGCCCGGGCCCGCAGCCGGTGACGGAGTTCGAGCTCGGCGATCGCCCGGTCGGGGGTGTTGGTCGCGAAGCAGGTGATCCGCATGCCGTCCGCGTCCGTGATTCTCAACTGGGCGCCGGGATGAGGCCGTTCCCTTCGGACGATCAGTCGCATGCCGTTGGGCCAGCCGTCCAGGAGTTTGCCTGTGAGCTCGGCGACCCAGGCGCCGTCACGGGCCTCGCCGTCGGTCTCGACGGCCGGGGTCCAGGCTGAGGCGGGGATCTTCAGCACGTGTTCGTGGATTGCTTCGGTGATCACCATGCCGACCGAGTAGGACAGCCACCGTCCCCGCTTCGCGAGCCAGGACACGAAGTCGTGGGTGCCGCCCGCGGAGTCGGTGCGGATCAGGGTCTGGCGCCCTCGACGGTAGTGCTTCGGCAGTTGGGCCAGGGCGAGTTGGGTGGTGGTGATGTGGTCGGCTGCCGTGTTGGAGCCCGCGTTTCCCGGTCTCAGGAGGGCGGCGACGGGCTCACCGGTTCCGCCCGGTCCGTGGTCGAGGAAGGCTGTCAGGGGGTGATGGCCGTAGGTCTTCTTCCAGGTCGGGGCCGCGTCCTGTTTGTCGGAGTGGGCGATCACGAGGACTCCGTCGAGATCGATGACGACTTGGCCGCCGGCGTCGGGGGCGTTCTTGCCGGCCAACGACCAGGCACGATGGCGGACTTCGGACCGTGCGGACCGGATGGCCTGCAGGGCTTTCTCGCCGGAGACGGCGAGGGCGTCGATCAGGCGGGAGACGGTCGGGTCGGAGGCGACCGGGCCGAAGACGGCCGGCTCACACCGCAGCATCGCGACGTCCGCGAGGCAGTCTCCGCCCAGGGCGACCGCCAGGGCGACGTCCAGGAGGGCCTTGCCGGGATCGTGGACGGCCCGGGGTTTGCGCCACGGAGCCAGGGCCTGGGATATGGCCTGGTCAAGGCCGGTTTTGCGGACCGTTTCGACGAGCAGGACCGACCCTGCCTGGGAGACGACCTGGCGGCCGTCGTCCTGGACGCGGACGCGGGGGTAGGAGCCGATAGAGTGCTTCACCTGGGAAGTGCCTCCGGCGGTGGCAGGAACAAGGACCTCGACAATCCTCATTCTTGCTGGTCAGAGGCACTTTCTGCTTTCCTGACCGCCTGCCGGACAGCCCGCTTCATGAAAGCGCGAGGTTAACGTGTGCGACTTCGTGTCGCACCTTGAGGCGGTTGAAGCACCGCTCAACGGTGTTCCGCTGCTTGTAGGCCTCGCGGTCGAACGCTGGCGGGCGCCCGCCGCGGCTGCCGCGCCTGAGGCGGTGGCCGATCTGGCCGGACGGCTGCGGGACAACTGCGCGGATTCCACGCCGCTGCAAGTGGCCTCGGATGTTGAGCGATGAGCAGGCGCGGTCTACGAGAACGGCCAACGGCCGGGTCCGGGGCCTGCGCGGGCCGCCTCGGGGCCCCGGATGCGGGCCATGACAGCCTCAAAAGCCGGCGCGTCACCGGCCTGGCCTGCGGTGAGGGGGAAGGCCAAGGGCCGTGCAATCAGATCAACCGACCCGTGCTCTGAGGGGACATGCTTGGCGACGCCCTCGCTTGGCGCGATGAGCCACGGCGATCGCCTGACGGTCGACTTCAGATGTGCAACTCGGCGGGAAAACCCGTCCAGCGCAACTCGGCGGGCAGATGCCGCATGTCGTTGGAGACGAGGATGGAGGCGGGGCGACCGGGCGCATAGCGGATGACCGTGAGCGCCGCGTTGCAGTGGTTGAGGCCAAGCCAACGCCACTTCGGTGCATGCATGGCGTCCCGGACGAACCAGGCGACCAGGAAGTTGTGGGTGACGACAAGTTCATGCCGGTCCTCTTCGGCCGCCACCGCCCCGGTGAACAGGTCAAGAGCCTGGCGGGCCAGCGCAGGTCCGTGCTTCCGCTCCTCGTCGGTGGCCCCAGCGAGGAAGCGGAGATAGAAGTCTGCTGATGCGGCCGGTAGCTCATCCATTTCCGGTACGTAGGGCACGAAGTCACCGGCGACTTCCGAGACGTGCAGAGGGACGTTCTTCAGTTGATCGCCGATCAGGCGTGCGGTCTGTTCTGCCCGTGACAGAGGACCGTGGTGAACAGCTGCGAAGGGGATCTCCCGGAGGCGTTGGCCGAGCAATGTGGCTTGCCGTCGGCCGCGCTCCGTCAGCCCGCTCTCGTCCGGTAGTGCCTCGCCGTGCCGGACAAGGTAGAGATAGCGGGTGGCTATGCCGGTCATCTCAAGCTCCTCTGCGCCCACTAGCGATCTTGTCATCCATGGACGCTGCCCCCTGAGTGCCGGTTCCCTCCGCCCATCAAAGAGACAGGCGCTAGTGGTCACCAGACTGGCCGTCGGCTGTGACGGCGCGGGGGCTGCGGCATGGTCAGGAGCTGTACACCCTGCCAGGCCCACCGTCGATCATTGGCGGACGGCGTGGGGCTGTGCAGAAGCCGGCTGAACCTTAGCCAGCTGTGATGGTGGCGAGCTGCGCGAATGGCAGGATCAGCCGATAGGCGGCGGGAAGGTCGGCGGCGGTGAAGGTGACTGTCCGGCCACCTTCACCGCGTGAGACCCCTGGCCACTCCGGGAAGGAAGGACGGCCTGGAAGCGTGCTGAGGGCTACTTCGGGCAGGTTTCCTGCGTCACTTTGCCGCCCGCCGCGGCGGCCGTTGCCGGGTCCATCGACAGGCACTGGCCCGTCCAGTTGTTGATGAACGTGTAGGCCGGCCGGGACCCGGTAGCGGTGGCGAGCTTGGTCGGGATGATGTTCCACATCTGGCTGCCCGAGAACCAGCGGGTCTCACAGTCCCACCAGAACAGCTGGGTGCCGGAGCCCGGCGGGGTGCCGTTGTTGTAGGGGACGGTCAGGCACTTGCCATTGCTCGCCTTGATCCAGAAGTGGCCCTTGCCGTCGTACGACGGCTTCTCGGCACCCCACTGGTGGCTGCTCGGCGGGGTCGACTGGCACTCGCGCTGGGTGACCAGGCCGCCGGTCTTGGAACTGTCGAACTCGGGACCCCGCACCATGCAGCGGTTGTGCAGGCTGTTGACGTAGGTCTTGTTGCCGTTGACCAGCCAGATCATCCGGTTGCCGCCCTTGACGGCGTTGTCGGCGTTGTGGTCGATGATCGCGTTCACGACGCCCCAGCCGGGGAAGTCCATCATGACGATGCCGGCGCGGCCGCTCCGGCCGTTGAGGTGCTTCATCAGCTGGTAGTTGACACCCAGGACCTCGGTGGTGACACCGCCCTGGACCGACCGGTAGCCGCCGGCGTACTGGGACGGCAGATGGCCCAGGGGGGCGGTGGACGCGGACGAGTACGTCAGGTATAGGTCACCGGGAGAGCCGGCAATGGCCCGGTTGACGTTGTCCTTGACGTAGCCCCACTTCTCCGGGACGGTCGACGCTGCCCAGTGGTCCTCCTTGTGGTCGTCGAAGCCCTCGATCCCGTAGTTGTCGTTCTCGACGTTGTCGAAGCTGCCCAATACCACCTTGCCGCGGACCTGCCCGAGCGTGGGGACCTTCGCCCGGCGGGTGCCCGACGCCGCATCGGCGTAGAAGAGGCCGGGATACCTGTCCCGGTAGCCGGCGAAGATCTCCTGGACCCGCGCCGGAGTCACCGACTTCGGGTCGTTGGCGCAATCGGCGACGCCCCCGCCGTCGTACGGGCACTCGGCCCGCAGCCGCATCACGATCGCCTCCTTCGGATGCTTCCGGAGGAAGTCCTGCGCCTTGGTCAGCACGTCGTCGAAGTTGGCTTTCTGGTAATACGCGCTGTGGTGGACCGTGAAGTACTTGTTCTCCGTGACGCGGACCCGGATGTCGATGGCGCGGATTCCCCGGTCCAGCTGCGCCGTCAGGGTGTTCGCGCTGTCGCCGTAATCCTCCTGCGTCTGCACCATGGCCCCGCCGTGGATGGCGAGTGTGTCGTGGGTGCCGGGGATCGACATCGCCGAGAGCGGGGTGTCGCTCGCGATGCCCCACATCCACTCGGCCCGGTCCGCCTGCCCGAGGTTCCGGTAGGCGTCCTCGTTGGTTGACCCGGCCGCCCCGGCGGCGGTGGGCGTGAGCAGTGCCGCGCCCAGCGCGACACAGACAGTCATCAAACGTGCCAGCGGGCGGGAGCGTCGGCGCGATCCGCCGACAGCGTGGGCAGTGGAGCGGGGCATGGGACTCCTGTCCGAGTGAGGGGCGCTACGCGGTCCAGCCTGGGCCCCGCCGCTACCGTTTCGCTGACGTTCCACTGACGCCCCGACCGCCGTTCCGGGCAGCAGCGAGAGGGCCTGTCCAGCAATCGGTGCGACTGACTTGGTCGCGTGGCTGGAGGATGCCGGCGTGTGTGGCGAAGCAAGTCTCAAGACCGGTCAGGAATCGAGAAGCCTCAACCGCCTCTCAGCCCCTAGCGTGATGGTCATGGCAACCACCACTTTCACCGCAGCCGGCACGTCCCTCGCGTCCGTCACCCTTGAGGTGGCCGACCCCGAGGCCGCCCGCCGCTTCTACAGCGCCTGCGACCTGGACCCGTACGTGCACCTGCGGGCCTCCGAGGCGCACTCCACCGGATTCCGCGGCTTCACCATGGCGCTCACGGTGTCCGGGCCGGCCACCGTCGACAGCTTCATCGGCGCCGCAGTGGACGCGGGCGCAACGGTGCTGAAGCCCGCCGCGAAGTCGCTGTGGGGCTACGGCGGCGTCGCTCAGGCTCCGGACGGGACGATCTGGAAGGTCGCGACCTCCGCGAAGAAGGACATCGGCCCGGCCACCCGCGAGATCGATGATGTCGTCGTACTGCTCGGCGTCGAGAACGTGAAGGCCACCAAGCAGTTCTACGTCAGCCGGGGCCTGACCGTGGCCAAGAGCTTCGGTGGAAAGTACGCCGAGTTCGCCTCCGGTCAGTCCGGTCCCCTCAAGCTGGCGCTGTACAAGCGCCGTGCCCTTGCCAAGGACCTCGGCGTCCCCGCCGCCGGCGCCGGCTCGCACCGCATCGTCCTCGGCGGCACCGGCGGCACCTTCACCGACCCGGACGGGTTCGCCTGGGAGGCTGCCGCGTCGCGCGCCCCCACGTCGTCCTGACGCCCGGCCCCCGCACTCCCGCCCCGCCTGACCCTGTACGAGAGGAAACTTGCCATGCCGCACACGAAGTCGCCCGTCGAGGACTCCGGCACGACCACCGAGAAGTACAACGGCTTCACCGCCGATGAACGGGCCGCGATGAAGGAGCACGCACGGGAGGAGAAGAAGGCGGCGGCGCGGCGCGGTTCGTCCCGGGCGGAGAAGGATGCGGCGGCGGAGCGGGACGTGCTCGCGAAGATCGCCGAGATGCCGGAGGCGGACCGCGTCCTCGCCGGACGGATCCACGAGATCATCAAGACCGCCGCGCCGGGCCTCGCGCCGAAGCTCTGGTACGGGATGCCCGCGTACGCCAGAGATGGCAAGGTCGTCTGCCACTTCCAGAGCGCGGAGAAGTTCAAGACGAGGTATGCCACGCTCGGCTTCAGCGACCAGGCGTCACTGGACGACGGCGCCATGTGGTCGACCGCCTACGCCGTGAGGGAGCTGACCGCGGCCGATGAAGAGCGCATCAGCGAGCTTGTCAAGAAGGCAGTGGGCTGAGGCCGGCCGGGGCAGAGCCGGTGGCGAGTCTCCGTCGTCATCGTCGGCCTCGCCGGTACCGCGGACCGCACTACGGGACCGTGGTCACCACGGCTTGGTTCACTGCCAGCAGCAGCGTTCGTCTGCTGGTCTGAGCAGCGGCTGCGGACTGTGAGACACCTGGATGGAGACACCTGGATGTCCACGAGGAATAGCAATGGGCGGAGCGGCAGCCGATTGCGGGGCCTTGGTCATCGAGTCGGTCCCCGGCGGGGACCTGTCGCTATCGTGGTCCTGTGACTGGCTCTGTGCAGCGTTCCCTGCTGTTTCTCGATGTCGACGGGCCACTCATCCCGTTCGGCGCGGTGTCCCAGACGTATCCGACCTGTGCGACGGGCCCCGACCTCCTTGACGTCGATGCGAATCCGCTCCTGACCAGGGTCAATCCCGAGCACGGACCCCGGCTGGCGGCGCTCCCGTGCGAGGTGGTCTGGGCGACGACATGGATGGCTGACGCGAACGAGTGCATCGCCCCCCGCATCGGTCTGCCGCAGCTGGCAGTGGTGATCTGGCCGGAGCCGGGCGACCTCGATCACCAGGACGAGCGGAACGGATTGCACTGGAAGACCCGTGCACTCGTTGAATGGGCTGCGGGGCGTCCGTTCGCCTGGGTCGACGACGAGGTCACGGACACCGATCGGGCCTGGGTTGCTGACCATCACCAAGGACACGCCCTGCTCCATCGTGTCGATCCGTGCCAGGGCCTGACTGACGGCGACTATGCGGCTCTCGACTCGTGGCTACGACAGCTGAGCTGATGAGCGGCGGGAGAACGTGAAGGGGCCGCGAGAAGGACCCCCGCCGCATGGGCGTACAAGCTCGCGCATCTTCACACCAGCCGGTGATCACGCCGAATCGCCACCTGCAACTCGACCTTGGACCTCTGCCACATGACCGGGCCCTTCCAAAGCTTGCTGGGTCGCAGTCAGTCCAGATAGGGGCGAAGGAGCCCGTAGTCCGACCGGTCGCCGCGGAGTGCCGGCCTGGGACGATTGTCAGGGTCCAGGGGCTGAGTCGAGTGCCCACTCCTGCGCGGACGGATCTGCGCGAGGATCCTCTCAGCTTCGTCGCGGACGCCGTCGTCGTCATCCGTCTTCAGCTCCCGCAGCTGCTTGATCAGCCGGTCCGCTCCCTCGGTCGTCATCCAGTCGGGGTCGGCATCGAGAGCGGCGCTGATCTGATCTGCCGTGTCGAAGCAGGCGGCGCAGCTCCTGGCCAGCAGCACGTGCCGCAAGCCAACAGTGTCCTTGCGGGCAAGCAACGCGTCGGCGGTGTCCTGGGTCACCCCGGTGTCCTGGGCGTCCAAGAGGAGGCGGAGGAGGACATCCGCGACTTCGTCGATCTTGGCCGATGCCGCGAGCTGTCGACCGGCAGCGGCACGAAGGGACCAGGCCGGCGCATCTGCGTTCACGATTGCCTTGCTCAGGTCTTGGTCGAGGGACTCCATGTCCTCAGCTTGCCAGTGAACGGGACGGCGTTGTCTGCGAGGTCCGGCGGCGGGGAGTAGGGAGCAGAGCTGCCCCTGGTCTTCGCCCACTGGGTGGTGCTCAGCCGGCGGTACACGCGGTATCCGGCGAGGTCCAGCCCATTGGCACCGCGGCGACCCGCAATCTCCGCATCGACGGCACCTGGCGCGACCACCGCCTCCTCCGGCGTGTCCTGCACGACGATCCGCCGCCGCGGGGTTTGGTCAGCCACAACGCGAACCGGGGCTGAGGTGCGTCAGGTTCGGGTGGGCCGTCGGGGTGCTGGGGCTCCACTGGGCAGTAGGTCGCGTCCGCGCGAAACCGTTTCGCACAGCGCCCGGACCAGTACAAACTTCCCTTGCTGGAACCGATTTGGCAGTAAGCAGGGACCTGTTTGAAGCCTGAGATCCCGTCAGCATCCAGCAGAGCGGCGCATGTCCCGGTGTTGTCCGCGGGCTTTCTGCCTCAATCCGGTACGGACAGGCAGCACCTTATGACAATCTGTGCAACTTGAACGCCGATCAAATCTACCGCTCCGCAGGAGAACGCCTTGTCCGTCCCCCCGTACCAGCCTCCGCCCTACCACCCTCCGGCGCCGCCGAACCAGTTCAATGGCAAGCACAAGACCATCCTTGGCTGTGGCGGTCTGCTCTTCATGGTCGTCCTTGTCGGCAGCATCGGCGCCGCGTGCTCACCCCAGGCGAGCGTGAAGACGCGAGCGGTGCCCGGTCCGACCGTTACCGAGACCGTCACTGCCACGGTGACCGACACGCCAAGGCGCGCACCCAAGGAGACAGTTCCAAAGGAGACAGCCTCGGCCGCGGAGAGGACGAAGCTCTCCAATTACGCAGGGCAGCAGCTCCAGGCGGCACAGGACGCCGCCCAGGCCGAGGGCTTCTTCGTCCTCACCTCACACGACGCCACTGGCGCCGGCCGCATGCAGTTGCTGGACCGGAACTGGAAGGTCTGCTCCCAGAAGCCCGGGCCGGGCAAGGTCGACCATTCGACCACGATCGATTTCGCCACCGTCAAGCTGGAAGAGACCTGCCCGTGACTTCGCCGTACGGACCAATTCCGCACACGCCGCCCGCCGACGGGGCACTCAACGCGACGCAGAAGACGGTGTTCGGTTGTGGCGGCATGGCCGCCGTCGCGTTGGTGATGCTGTTGATCGCCGGCGCCTGTTCGCCTGCCCCGCAGGTCAGGACAAAGGCCGTCCCGGGCCCGACCGCCACCGTCACCGCGACTCGGACCGTCACCCCCTCCCCCACGCCGTCGAATAGCCGGGATCCCGAGATGCCCAAGGTCGTCGGCGGAACGTTCGACGAGGCGGAGCGGCGGATCGAGGCGCTGATCGATGGTGAGTTGAGGGCGTACAGCGCCTACGACGACGTCGGACTCCGCAGCGACCACGGCGGCTGGACGGTTTGCTTCCAGGGGCCGGGCAAGGGAACAAAGCTGGTCGCCGCCTACGCCGACCCGAGCGTGCACTTGGTCGCGCCGGGCAGGAAGTGCCCGAAGGTGAAGGGCACCGACCTCCACACGCCTACGCCTACGCCAACGCCCACGCCCACGCGAGACCGTTCCGAGGGCTCCTCCAGTTCCACCGGAGGTGGGAGTGGAGGCGGAGGCGGAGGCGGCAGCGTCCATTACCGGAACTGTGACGCGACCAAGGCCGCCGGCGCGGCTCCGGTTCACCGGGGCGACCCTGGATACGGCCCGCACCTCGACCGGGACGGCGACGGCTCTGCCTGTGAGAGCTGACCCTCCCATCCAGCCCAAGGCGATTTCCTGAAGGGCTCAAGACGCGCGGCGCAGCGTTTCCCGTCGTACGCAATGTTCGGTAGGACTCGCTGTACGCGGTCGTAACTCGGTCGGTCCGTTCGCTCGTACTGGGGTGCTGTCGGCCCATTATGGGGTTCCACTTGCCGGTCGGGCAGCGGATTCTCTTGCTGCGGCGGCGTGTTCCTGAGCGGTGCCTCGGGAACCAGCTGTTCAGTCAGTCCAGGGCGGCCGCCCACGCTGTCAGCGTGGCGAAGTCGTCGAGGGTAAGGCCGTACCGGGGTCGACTCGGTGCAGTAGAGCAGGACCGTCGTGGTGCTGTGTGACCCAGGTGCGGTCCGCCTCGGTGATGTCGTCGTCGATCCGGGCGAAGGCCCGGCCTTTCGCCCAGGCAACGATCTCAGGCGTCTTCCAGTACACGTCTCCCCCGGGGTCGGGCAGCGGCGTAGGCCACGCTATGAAGGGCAGCTCGGGCAATCCGAGCACGGGTGCGACGTAGGCGTTGGCTTCTTCCTCTCACATTGTTGCCCACACCAGGTCGAACGGGAGCGCGTCCATGGCCGGGCCGTGATCCGGGTTGAGCCACACCCGCAGCGGTTTCACCCCCTTCTGCGGAAGGCCCCACGCAGCCAGGCGGCGCTCGGCGGCTTCCCAGCGCGGTGAGAAGCCGATGCGTCTCATAGCCGGCGGGCCTCCGGTGCAGCTTGGCGGCATACGGATTCAACGGTCCGTCCACATCCACCAGCAACATGGGGCGCACCGGCCCACCCTTCCCTCGGGTCCTGGGTCGCACAGTAACGGCCGATAACGACAGGGCCCAGCGGAATTCCGGCAGCCCGGCCGGTGCTCGGCTGTCACGGAGGGCCGGGTACAGGTGACTTCAGGCCGGTCTCGTTGTCCGACCTGGGTGCCATGCTGTGCATCATGCATACCGAACAGTTCTGGAACCTCATCGAACAAGCTCGTATCCAAGCCGTCGACTCTTGCGATGCCGACGAAGTCGCAGCCCAGGCCACCGCGCTGCTGGCCACCCGTGAGCCCCAGCAGATCCTCGACGCCCAGCAGATTCTGTGGGATCTCATGGCCACTTCCTATCAAGCCCCGCTCTGGGCTGCGGCGTACCTCATCAACGGCGGGTGCTCCGACGACGGCTTCGACTACTTCCGCGGCTGGCTGATCGCCCAGGGCCGCACAGCCTTCGAACAGGCCGTCGCAGACGCCGACCGTCTCGCGAAGCTGCCCGCTGTCCACGCGGCAGCAGCCGAAGAAATGGAGCTGGAGGGCGAGCAGTCCCTGAGCATCGCCTGGGACGCCTATGAGAAGGCAACCGGTACGGATATGCCCGACGATGCCTTCACGATCAACTATCCCGCCCTCGATCCCGCCTGGGACTTCGACTTCGGCAACCACGGAGAAGTGGCCGCCCGGCTGCCCCAGCTCGCGGCGCTCTACCCGCAATGACCGGCCAGCCGGGCACCTCGTCCGTCACAGCCCCGTCCGTTCTCGTCGCGGGCAGCGGTGACTGGCTCCACCGTGCGGTGGTCGGTGCCGCCGGACCTGATCCATCGGCGGTCGCCGCCGCTTGAGGTAGGCCGCCAACGGGTCGTTTGGATCCCCACCGACGGCACGGCCCGTGACGGCTAATGCCGTGGTCCTGGTCGGCTGTGCTTGCGGCGCAGCTGATCATCCAAGGTGGGGCCGGGATGATCCGGTCCGTTCGGGGCGCCAACGTGCCAGGGAGCGTGTTCGCGGATGAACACTCCCAAAATTTGGGTGACGTCGGCCGGTCCGCCAGGGAGTTCTTGGCGACACGCTCCAAGGCGTAAATGCCCCCTGACCGAACAGCAAGCGTGTCACTACCCAGATGATCGATGGCCCGCGTGAAGCGTTCCGTTATCTCTCCCTCCCGGGCGAGACGGAGTTGTTGCCAGCCGACCGCTGCACCAGCCACGACCACCAAGCCGGCCCGTGCTTGGAGTAGTTGGCTGCGGAAGCCGTTCTGGACCTTGGACTGCGCTTGTCGCAGCTCCACCCGCTTCTCTCGACTGGCCACCTGACCCAGCTCGTGCGACGTATGTGACGGATAGACCGGGCCAGGGAGCCAGACGACCACAGCCAGAACCTGCTCCGCACAGTGCACCAAGCAATCGTGGACGCAACCGCAGCGATGCCACGTTTCCCTCTGCCGTCCCGGTCGACTGGCCACCTCCCATCGTGCCCATCGACGCGACCGCCCACCCTCGGTTTGGTGACTGCGTTTGGCGGCAGATGCTGACTTGGGGCTGTTGCGAGCAAGCGTGAAGAGCCACACTGCTATGTCATGGGGGACGCAGGGCTGTGGGTGGCGGTGCTTACAGGTGGCACAGCGGTGATCGCCAGCTGGGTGACGAGCCGAGGACACACGCAGGCCGCTCGGTTACAGGCAGAGGTGGCGGCGGCAACGCAGGAAGAGGCACGACGACGCGAGACAAGGCGGGCCTCGTATCTCGCGTTCATCGAGCAGGCTCATCTCATGGGTGTCGAATACCGCAAAACGCCGCCTCTTCTGGAGATCGAAGACCCAGAGCATCGTCGATTACGCCTCGAAGAGCACCGGGAACGGCTTCGAGAAGTCTTCGGGCCCTTTCGGCATCGCTGTCAGGTTGTCGCCCTCGACGGTCCAAGCATGACAGTCGACGCAGGTCACAGAGTGTTCGTCACATCTCGAACGGTGTACATGACGCTCGGAGACATAGCCGCCGGCATTTGTGAGCCGTCGGCGTATTTCCAGGCCATAGATGATTACTGGACAAGCATGAGCGAGTTCGTCGAGGCGGTTCGTCAAGAGGGGGCCTAGCCGCTCCGGCCCTTACCCCTGTCTGCCAGTACGCGATGACCGGTCCTGGATGGTCACTGCCGAGCAAGAGCGATTCCCGCCAGCGGTCGGGTCCCACAACGGTTCGTGCGCCCTTGAACACTCCCGAGTGAGATGAGCAGTACCCAACTCGATAGCCTGCCCAGGGCCGTGCAGAGGTTGTCGCTTGTTTCTCCCACCCAGACCCCAGGCCCAGCGCTGGCTGCCTGCGGGTGAGCCAAGTCATGGCGGGTGACAGCAACCCAGCAGACGGCTGCTCACGGTGGCTCATCGGCGACCGCCCCTGAGACGTATGTAGACATCAATACCCCCTCCGGCGAATGCTGCAACTATGCCCGTTTTTGAACCCTCGACGGACCCGAGCGGGCATGAGTTTGTTCGGCTGGCGCAGCTGGGCATAGGCGGCGAACACCCGTTAGGTCCATCGGTCGGCCGTATCCGAAGTGCGGAGCCGGGGCTTAGCCCACCCGAGCGTCTGCTTGAAAAGGCGAAAGACTCACGGACGGCATACCGTGTCGGAAATCCGCTCGGCAGCACGTAACAGCACGAGGCACAGTAGCCGCATGGATGAACGAGGACTGAACCGCGACGGGACGATCGCACGCGAAGGCGCACTGGACCGAGTGCGGGCAGCGTTCGTTCCCGTCGTCGATGCCGCCCGCGCTCGCATCACCGAGACGTTTGACGGTACGCGCCTGCACAGCGCCTACCTCTACGGCAGCATCCCCCGTGGCACCGCCACCCCTGGAGTCTCCGACCTCGACCTCCAGCTCGCCCTGTACGGTGAGCCCACCGAAGGCGACCGTGCTGACGCCAGAGCCATCGAGGTCGTGCTCGACGGTGCATTCCCGCAGCTTGATGGCGTCGGGATCTTGCTGACCAGTACGCGGTCTCTGCTCAGCGACGTCGACCGGCACGATGGCGGGTTCTTCATTGCGTGCCTCTGTACCCCGTTGCTGGGCCCTGACCTCGCAGAACAACTGCCCCGGTACCGACCTACAGCCCTACTCGCGCGGGAGACCAACGGTGACCTTGCCCGCGTGCTGCCGCGCTGGCGTGCCAAAGCAGCTGAAGCCACGACGGACGCCGACCGCCGGTCCCTCAGCCGTCTTGTTGGTCGTCGCATCGTCCGCACAGGTTTCACCCTGATCATGCCCCGTTGGGGCGGCTGGACCAGCGACCTCGACCAGTCCGCCGAGCTCTTCGGCCGCTACTACCGCGAGCGCGTCGATCAAATGCGTGTCGCCGCGTCCACTGGACGTGTGCCCTCATCCGACCCGGCGGTGTTCGAGATGCTCATCAACGACCTTGGCTCTTGGCTCGCGGCCGAATACACGGCCGTGCATGGTGAGAAAGCCCCGCGTCCCTGACAGGCGCCCCGCGCCGTAATCGACCTTCTCAAAGTGCCCAGGAGTCAGGCGCGGTCTTCATCGGTCAGGGCTGCGGGGTGACGGGTGAGCCAGCCGGTTACCTGCCGCACTGTTGGCTGCAGGGGCTCTACCCGAACGGCCCGCCTCCGGCTTGAGCCGGGGTAGGCCACGGACGAGCAGAGTGCGTGGCCAGCCGGGACGAAGGACACCAACGCGCCTGGGCCCGCCGCATGGCCCAGGACTTCAACGTGTCCGGCTCGTCCGACGAGATGACGGCCCGCTCATGACGGGGCGGCACACCGGGGCTGGACGGCCGCAGCCGGAGCCGGCCGACGCCGCCTGTCCGGCGCTCCCCAGCAAGGTCCGGAGCGGGGACGCACCCGGCGCCCACGGGGACGACGCGGGCCCCGGCGGCTTTGTGAAGAAGCTGGCCCTGTGGGCCGGACTCACCCTCTGCATCGCCTTCATCGCCTGGGTGGCCTGGGGTCCTCCAGTTCGACCACGACGTCGAGCATCCCCGCGAAGGCGGCTTCTCCGGCTAGCAGTGCGGCGCCGGACGCGACTGCCGCTACTGACGACGCGCCGGCCCGGTCCCGGCTACCTGAAGGCAGACCTCCCCGAACCCCTCGCTGGCCCATGCGGGCTACGTGGGGCCAGCCCACGGATGGCCCAATCCACTGCATGGCGCACCCGAAATGTTGCTCTACCGCCCCTTCTCCGTGCTCACCCCGCTGAGGCGAACGATGGCGTCCGCGATGTCGGCTGGCATTCAGGGAGCAAGTCGTTCGGAGTAGCTGAGCTGGACGTCAGCAACCAGCCGCACGAGCCTGGAAGTCAAGTCGGAGCCGGGTGGAAACAGCCGCGTCGACGGCAACGCAATCGATCACTTCGGAGAGAGGACTCGAGGATGGCCGCCCAGAATACGGTTCGGCTCGAAGACAAGGAACTCGAGCACGTGCGCGCGTTGACGCGGGAGGTCGATGCAAAACTCCGGGAGATCCACGAGATCACCATGGGGCATGTGCGGGGCGAGGAGGGCAAGTACCGACCGAAGCAAGCACGGTTTGTTTTCGACAACATCCGGATCATCATGGAGGGTGACGGCACGTGCGGGGTCTACGAAGACCCGCCTGGGATCTGCCGACCGTGCACGCTGGAAGAGACGATTGTGAATGACCGCTGAACGTCAACACTGTCGGATGGCCCCAAGCACCTAGTACTCCAGCAGCGTTTCGCTATCTGGCCTGGTCAGAGGTGTCGTTCGAAATGTAGTGCCCTGAGGGTGCGCCAGGGGCGGTCTTGCCGGACCGTCCTTCCAGCGAGTGGAGGCGTCGCCGGTAGCGGCCGTGGCGGGCGATGGCTTGGTGCCTGCGCTGCCACTGCGACCAGCTCACTGCGTGGATGCGAAGCAGGGCCTTGGGGCAAGACCCCGCCCTTGCCTGCCCCGTGCCCCGAACGCCTGGGCGAACTCGGCATCCGGGAACAGCTCTCCGAGCTCGTCGCGGACCTCCATCGCCAACGGATACGGCCCCTTCGCCGCCGAGGCCGCGCTGCGCGCCCGGTGCACAGCTCAGGAACATGACACGGCGCACCAGGCGCTGTGACTTGCGCCCACGCCTCGGCCTTCTTGGGGTTACCCGTTCCGCTGTCGGCTGTGGCCGAAGGGGGGAGGGCGGGTCCCTGGGTCAAGTGCGTCGCGGACGGCTGTCAGGATGTCCTCGGTGTCGGCGCCGAGCGCTCGGGCGGCTGAGGTGAAGTCTCGTGCGAGAGTGCTGAGTTGGTTGGCATCGGGCGCGTGCGGCTTGGACGGGAGTACGGCGACCCGGGTGCCGGCGCCACGGCGGGTGAGGATCAGTTCCGCGGCCTCCAGCTCGCGGTAGGCGCGGGCCACGGTGCCCGGCGCCAGACCGAGATCGGCGGCGAGTTGGCGCACGGTCGGCAGGCGCTCGCCCTCGACCAGCCGGCCGGTGCGGATCAGCGCGGCCATCTGGGCGCGGATCTGCTCGTACGGAGGTACCTGGCTAGTGGTGTCGACGCGGACGGCGGGGTCACTCATGGTCAAAAGTCCAATCGGCGACTGCCTTGTCGTCAACCGCTCGGGGTGCCACCACGGTGACCAGGGACCATCCGAAGGTGAACAGGCTCAGCAGGCCCAGGGGGCAGATCACCACGACGGTGGCGGCGCCCAGCGGGCCGGCGCAGGCATTCTCAGTAAGCGCGACGAAGATCATGAGAACGACGAGCAGCACCTGGCTCGACACCAGCAGCCCCCAGGCTCCGGTGATCGCCCACGCGCGGTCGCGGCGCTGTTGGTCGTCGCCCGGGCCGTGGGCGATACGGCGCAGGGCCCAGACGCAGACGGGGGTTGCGACCGCGAGGGCGGCGAACATCGGGCCGCTGTAGTACAGGCCGGGCCAGGGACCGAGGGATGCGCCCATCCCTTCGCAGGTGACGGTGATGACACGCCCCGCTCTGCCTGTCCGGTCCGAGCCGGAGGAGGCCGTGACCGCGCAGATCACCAGCAGAGCGACGAGGGACGCCGCCTGCACAATGAGCAGGGGCGCCATACGGGGTGGCACTTGGTCTCGGACCAGACGCGGGGCGAGACTCGCGGTGCGTACCGCTTCCTGGGGGCGCAGGGTCAGGGCGTCGCCGAGCATGACACCGCCCACCGCGCAGAGGCCGAAAGCGGTGATGGCGAACACGAGGGGCATCGTGATGTCGTCGCTCTCCATCGTGACCAACTGCTGTGCGGACACGATGCCGATGGCCAGACCGGACCAACGGGCGTAGTGGTCAGCGTGGTCGAGGAACCGGGACTGGAGCGGGACCGTGTCGAGCATCTGGAGATCCCCTCAGATCGTCTTGTATCAAGTGATGGGTACAAGATGACCTGGTCGCGATCTTGTGTCAAATGATCGATACAAAGCGAAGGCAGGACTGAAGCCACCAGCGCAGAGCTTGCGCCATCCCCCGGCAGAGCTCCCGCAGGACCAGGTGGGGACTGCGAGGGCGGGCGGCGCCTGTCGCCCCTCCATGGGGGTCTTCGTCCCCTCCCCGCAATCGGGTCGGTGACCGGCTGCCTACAGGCCGGGGCGTAAATGTCCCCTCCCTCCTCGGTCAGCACGGCGCGCCCGTCGCCGGGAAGGCGGGTGGCCTGCTCGCTCATCGCGGGACTCCCTGGTCGGCGCGCCGGGCGCCGCAAGGCCCGAAGACGACACCTGGCCGCAGACCGGCCGCGCGGCCGCACAGTGCCGCCGCGCGTCACGCGTTCCGCCGGCGGGAGCGAACAACGCACCCTCGTGATGGACATCCCGCCTGGCGGCAGCACCCCAGCGGAGCGAACAGCCAGGCATGGCCGTGTCCTGAGGCTCGGACGCGCGGCTTCGCCGTCTATGGCGGCAGCCTCGGACCAGCGGCCCGTCCCGCGCCGCGTCGTGGCGGGCGCGGCGCGGACGGGCCGACGACTGGTGGACTCCCCGGCGGCGCAAACTAGAACCGCCGGCAAGGGTTACGCCCTTAGCCTTCGCAGCAACTACTGAGCCGGAGCTGATGCTCCTGGAGGAGTTGAACCAATGAAACCGGTACTTCTATTCGGCAATGCCAAGTCTGCGTGGATGCTGGTGGCGGCAGCCATCACCACGTTGTCCGTGGGCTGCGCGTCCTCGTCGGGCGGCGGCGGTGAATCCGCGTCGACCTGCGCGTTCATGGTCGAGTACGACAAGCGTAGGTACATTGCCGACAACACCGATATCTCTGTCGGGGACGAGCTCGGCGCCGCTTCCCGTCCGCCGTGCGACGACACGCCGAACGACAATTCCGATGGCAAAACCACGGCCTCGTCGACTACCGCCTACACAGTCGAGGGCGTAGACCCTGCCCTCGCCATCGCGGTGGGCGACTCGCCAGACGACGTCCGCCTGGTCGTTATCGACTCCGGCAAGGAGCTGCCTCCCGAGATCAAAAAAATGATCAACCGCTCCTGACGACAAGCGACGCGGGACGTCGGTGCCGCACGGACGGTCGGCCGCGGCCGCGTCGTACGCATCCGTTCGGAGGCTCGCAGTTCACCAGGCGTGCACTCGCGCAGTTAACGGCCGTGCGTGCCGATGATGGCGAGCTGGCCCTGCCCGTAGTCCAGTTGGAGCGCCGGCCGCGCCGGGCATCCTCCTCGCCCAGGCGGAGCTCTTGAGGGCCAGGTGGGGACTGCCGGCGCCGGTGCGGGGGCGGTGCCCGTCTCTCTCACCAAGGGGGCCTGTCTTGAGTCGACAGCTCCAAGGGCTTGCGCCGTACCGCGAGCATCCACGAGCCGCCGCTGCACCTCTGACACCAGATGTTGCAGTCGTCCGGACCGCAACCTCTCGCTCTCCATCCGCTGGTCCAGGCGCGGACGCATATACCGCACCATGCCTGGTCCGTGGCGACGCAGCACAGCGCGGCGACGTCGACCGCCAGTACGGGTGCTGGCCAGCTCCTTAGAATGGGCCGCCCACGAAAGAGCAAGCTGCCGTGGTGGCGCGGGCGGCCGCCTCGTTCGTGGGCCGCGTCGGAGCGGTCGGCGGGGGTTGAGCGCCGAGCGAGGTCTCGGAGGGGCGTCAGCCCCGCCGGCACAACGTCCCGGTTGCCCGCGGACTTCATCCAGGCCGGCAGCCTGGCGAATAACTCCCTCGTCGTAGGGCCACAGGCTCCATCCAACGCAGCGGTCCCCATGGAGGCGACTCTGCCTCGGGCTGGGGCGGTGCTGGCGGTGGGTGCGCTCATGCGGCCCGCCTCGGTGGGCACCCAGCGGCGCGCCTGCTGAGGCGAGTCGGGGCACGACGCTGACCGCCGGGCAGCCATTTGCCGGTCGCTTCCCGTGTGTAGGTGCTGTACCGGGACCAAGCCGGGGCGTCGCCCCCGGCGGCGGTCTCAACTGCTCCTGGGGGCTTCGCTGTGGTGCAGGCGCCGAATGTCCGGATCGCCAACTTCCGCCACCGGCGCGCAGTTCGGACGGCGACTGCGGCGCCTTGCGCTTCGGCGGGCGCGTCTGGTCAGCGGCCTGCCGGTCCAGTGCGCAGGCGGCCCGCTCCCCCGGCGGTTACCCGCGGACCTCTTCGTAGTCGGCCACGAAGACGGGCAGCGCGTCCGCGATCTACTGTCGGCGGGTCGGCTGCCGGCCGATGAGCCGCCGGTCGACCCCGGCGAATGCCCGTCCTGCGAGGGGACTTCATCCTTGAGCGTTCCGTCTCGGTGATGCTCCGCTTGCGGCCCTGTCCCCCATGGGCTTCCAGCTCGTCCGGGCCCAAGCTGATGGAGCCGTGCAACCAGCGGCGGACCGTCTTGGGGCCGTGGCTTTGTCGAACAGTTCCCGGAAATCAACATAGCCAGAAGTCCGAGTCGCCCGGGCCGGATGCGTGCCGCTGTGAGTCAGATCGTTCAGCTCAACAACCTGTTCCTGACCGCGGCGAGGACTTCCGCGCGGCTGCGCGGGCCGTTGTCGGCCGCGATGAGGTGGTCGCCGATGCGCAGTGAAAAGGTGATCAGGCAGCGGGCCTCGACATCGTCCTCGTCGGGGCAGAAGGCCCCGTACAGCTCGCGCAGGTAGTCCATGCGCCGGTTGTCGGCGCGGCGCAGGCAACCCGCGGCGCCTTCGTCGCGCCGGGCCCAGTCGCGGATCGCGAGTTCGACCCCGGCACTGGTCACAGGAGTCTCACCTGACCCCACGAAGTCGAAGAGACGCCCGAGCCGCTCGCGGGCGTCGCCCCCGTCGAGCTCGACCCGCTCGATGACATCATCGGTGACCCCGCGCTCCCAGGTGTCGAGCATCTCCTCCAGGAGGGCGGCGCGGTTACGGAAGTAGCCGTAGAAACCGCCCTTGCTGACGCCGAGCGCCTGGGCGAGGACCTCGATCCGGACAGCCTCCGGGCCGCCGACGGCGAGCGCCCGCAGCCCCTCCTCGATCCACTTGTCCCGCGGCGTACGGATCGCGCCCATCCCGTGTCTCTCCTTACGTGCCCACCCAACTATACGGAGCCGTATAGACGGGTCTATGCTCTGTCTATACGACACCGTACAGACAGGGGTCTGCGATGAGCGATCTGCGCCTTTCCTCAACCGACCACACGTTCCGCCCATGGCGGATACACGATGTGGCCGACGACTTCCGGCTCGAGGACGTGTGGGTGCTGCCGACGCCGGGTGGCCCGGACGACCTGCACCACCTGGTCCAGCAGATGGCGGACGGCGATGACGGCCCGCACGGCGGCAACCCCGTGGGCCGCTTCCTCTTCGCGGTGCGCTGGAAGCTGGGCGCGCTGCTCGGCTGGGACAAGCAGGACTCGGGCGTCGGCGGGCGGGTGGCGACGCTGCGCGACCGACTGCCGGACGACCTGCGCGAGGGGCCACAGGGGCCCGACCTCGTCGGGGCGCCTTTCACCTCGGTCTTCCAGACGCACGACGAGTGGGCCGCCGAGTACGCGAACAAGACCATGCACGGGGTGATGCACATCGGCTGGGTCGCCGACGGGGAAGGCGGCTACCGCGGCCAGATGGCCGTCCTGGTGAAGCCCAACGGACGCCTCGGCTCCCTGTACATGCTCGCCATCAAGCCTTTCCGGTACCTGGGGGTCTACCCCGCCCTGATGCGGTCGATCGGCCGGGAGTGGCGAGAGAACACGGCGCGCCGAACGGCATGCTGACGCCTACGGAGAAAGCGCGGGTCAGGCTGGCGGACTCCGACAGCTCAGGTGCGGCGAAGTTGCGCGGGGTCGCGGTCGTGAACAGGCGGCGATCCGCGCGGAGGGCCGCACTGGGCTGAGGGACGGATGACCGGTCCGTGCCGAGGAGCTGCTCACGGGGGGCCCGGCTTCGATCTCCCGGAGTGGTTCCCCGTCATCGCTGTAGAGCTCAAAGCCTGAACCGCAGGCCGAATCGGGTCAGGAGTGCTGCCAGATCCACGAGCCGTTGCGGATCGACAACTGCGTTCAGGAGCGTGACCCTGTCAGTCGGGTCGACCTCAAAACGAAATCCTGGCCGGGCTATGGCGCACCGGCACACCTCTGGCGAGTCACCACTGGGACGGGTGCGAAGCCGACCTGGTCATCCTGCCCAAAGGCCTGGGTGCCGGCCAACGTCGGTGTCGGCGCGGTGCTGATGTCGCCGGAGATCGCGCCGCTGCTGCGGCACGAGGACGTGGACCCGCTGCCCGCCATGGGCACCTTGGCCACCCGCCTCATCGAGGGTCCCATCACCAAGACCGGTCTCGACTTTCCGCCGCCGTCCGCCGCTAAAGATCTCTGGTCAGAATGCAGTGGGGATCGTCGTTGTCTTCGTCGCCCACGCGAGTCCAGAGCATCAGCGTCTTTCCATGCCGCAGAGCGCTAAGGACGTCTCCCACCTCATCCCCCTTGGGGCCTTTGGCGTCGAACGACCGCCACACGGCGGTCCCTGTCTTGCTGGACTCGTCTTTCCAGGTGCCCGATCCTGACCGGGGTTCTGTCCAGTTCCAGTCCGAGGCGCCCATCCAGTCGCCGCATACGTTGTTGGCGGTGAATGTTCCATCTGGCTTCAGCGTCAGAGTGCCGCCATCGGCGTCGGTCCATGTGGTCGTGAGTTCAGTTGGCTTCAGCGCGACGGATTCACCCTCGGGCGGCGGCCGGTTCCAGATCCTGCCGCAGGCCGTGAGTGCGAGAGCCATGGCAAGGAGGACCAGCGAGGTCCGGCAGGAACGCAACACACTCCACCTCCAGCGGTCTTTACAGGTCGCGTGCGCGACCGGGGAGATCAAGGACGTGTGCCGCAGCCTGGCATAGAATTTGAACACGTTCAAGTCTGAGTTGGAGGGGGCGGAGCCCCACGGGTCGTCACGGCCGTACCGGAACGAAGTACCGCAACCGCAGCGGCTGATGACGGTCGACCTAGACCCTGGCCGGCGATAGAGCCGGGTCACCGCCCTAACCGCGTCGGACCCTTGGCTGGAGTAGCCACCCGAACCCCGACGCCAAGATTTCCCCTTTGGCAGCGCGGACCCAGTCGCTGCGTCATCCAATCCAGTCGACGCCGCCGGATGGCGTCCCGCTGTGTGGTGTAGGGGATCTCCGCGGTTGAGTGCGCGGGTTCTGCTCCCTCGGGTGCACCGTCTGCCGGTGACTGCTCCCTGCTCAACTGGCAGGCCACCGTGCAACTGTCCTGAGTGAACGGGCAGTTCGACCCCAGGGGGTGCACGGTGGCCTTGTCCCAGCATGACCTACTTCGCCTGCTTGAGTCACTACGTTCGGCCGATGGTCTTGAACTTGTCCGAGAGGTCGCCGAGCGGCTGCTTCAGGAACTGATCGAGGCCGAGGCCACCACAAAGATCGGCGCCGAGTGGGGCGAACACACCGGAACCCGCACCACCTGGCGCAACGGGCACCGGGAGAAGACGGTGACCACGCAGGCCGGCGACCTGGAACTCGCCATCCCGAAACTGCGGGCCGGAAGCTTCTTCCCCAGCCTCCTCGAGCGTCGGCGACGCATCGACCAGGCCCTCTACGCGGTCATCATGGAGGCATACGTCCACGGCGTCTCCACCCGCTCCGTCGACGACCTGGTCAAAGCCCTCGGCTCGGACACCGGGATATCCAAGAGCGAGGTCTCCCGGATCTGCGCTGAGCTGGACGAACAGCTCGACGCTTTCCGGACCCGTCCGCTGGACCACATCCGGTTCCCCTACCTGTTCCTCGACGCCACCTACGTCAAGGCCCGTGTCGACCACCGCATCGTGTCCCAGGCGATCGTCATCGCCACCGGCGTCACCCAGGACGGCGGCCGGGAAGTCGTCGGGGTCATGGTCGGCGACAGCGAGACCGAAGTGTTCTGGGCCCAGTTCCTGCGCTCCCTGCGAGAACGCGGTCTGACCGGCGTCCGCCTGGTCATCTCCGACAGCCACAGCGGCCTGGTCAAGGCGATCCGCAAGGTCATGCTCGGCGCCGCCTGGCAGCGCTGTCGTGTCCACTTCGTCCGCAACGTTTTCGCAGTGATCCCGAAAGGGTCGGCGGAGATGGTCGCGGCGACGATCCGCACCGTCTTCGCCCAGCCCACCGCGGACGCGGTCCGCACCCAGCTCGACACCGTCGCTGACATGCTCGGCCGACAGTTCCCCAAGGTCAGAAAGATGCTGCTGGAAGCCAAGGAAGACCTGACCGCGTTCGCGGACTTCCCCCACCAGCACTGGAAGAAGATCCAGTCCACGAACCCGCTGGAACGGCTGAACCGGGAGATCAAACGCCGCACCGACGTCGTCCAGGTCTTCCCGAACCCAGCCGCCGTCCTCCGCCTTGCCACCGCAGTCCTCGCCGAACTCCACGACGAATGGATCGCCTTCCCCCGCCGCTACCTCTCCAACGAGAGCATGGACGCCCTCTACACCGACACCCCGACCGTCCTACCCGCCACGTCAAACGACTGATCGCCTACACCACGAGAAGGGGACATGACCCGCCGCCGGCGTAGCCCCGACCCACCAGCCTGAGGGGAGACGCCGATGCTGCTCCTCCGCAGTTGCTGGGCCGATGCGGACTTCCATGAGGGCAGGCAGCGCCGCCGTCACAGCCCCCGCAAGGACCTGTGCAGGAGGCCACTTGGACAGGCAAAACGCAACTTCGACATGGCCCTCAGAGGCAGCTACCTTCACCTGGTCTTCGGCGATCGCCCACGGTCGCGCAGGGGTTTCTTCAGGCTGAGCCGCCCGCGACGCGGTGAGTTCGTCACGCCCCAGGAATCCTCGCCCCCATGCCCAAGCCACCGATCCGGGTCCACACCAGGCACCCCCAACCAGGGAGAGACGCATGCCCCATCTTGCGCTGTACACATTCGGCGTCCTGAAGTCACCTCTCGCCGATCCCGCACCTCTCATGCGTGAGTTCTACGACCGTGGCGAGGCCGTCTACCGGAAGATCGGCCAGCATCCCGGATACCTCGCGCGTGCTGAAGCGGCAGACGGTGAGCGGGGCATGCTCTTCGAGGCGGACTGGGGTGCGTGGGGAGAGTTCGCCGTACCGACTTGGTACGGCAAGGGCCGTACTGTGGAAACCACCGCCCTGGCCGCGACCCTCTCGCTCTGGACCGACGTGCGCCCCGCCTTCGACGCCGTTTACGCAGGTCTGCACCGTGAGGCGCTCAACAGGCGCTATGACTGGTTCGAGCGGACAGGGCACCCGAGTTACGTGTTCTGGTGGGTCTCCGACGGCGTGATACCCACTTGGCAGGACGGGGTTTCCAGGCTGGAACACCTCCACGACCACGGCTCCGCGCCGCACGCCTTCACCTTCCACCACTCGTTCGCTCCGGACGGCACTCCGACCCGGATTGAAGGCATCGGGCCGAAGAACGACCAGGTTCGCTGACAAGGAAGCCTGAACGACTGGGTTCGCTGTCAAGCACCGCGGCTGAATGACGGCGAGCAGATGCGTCTGCGCTGAGGCGGATCCGCCAGTACCTGGGGCTTCGCCGTCTACCTCGCGAGCACCAACGATTGCCAAGACGCCATCCTGCCCACCAGCGGCTTCGCCGGACCCCCGAAGACGCCCTCGACTGCGCCTGCGGCCATGGTGGAGTCCACCGACATGTCCCATGTCGATCTCACCCGCCACGTCGGCGGCGGCCTGAACCTGCCGCAGCAGAAGTTCCCACGTCCCGTCGCCAGACCACAGCCGAAGACGTTCATACACGGTCTTCCACGAGCCCGAACCGTTCCGCCAGGGACGCCACTGCACACCGGTCCGCACCCGGTGGCAGAATCCCGTCGATCACCTGCCGGTGGTTCCCGCCACCGGCCACAACGCCTGTTGCTGACCGGTGGGAACGGCCGCAGCCGTTCCCATTCAGCATCACTCAGATCACCTCGCCCCTGCCCAGATCAACGACGTGGGCCCGAAGCACTCACGTGATCGTCCGGACAAGAGCTGATTGGCAAGAGCGCTGACCCCTATTTGGCGAACCACGGTCCCGGAAGAAGCTCCTGCGGATTTGCGGGTAGTGCCTCGCGCTGCCGGTCACAGCTGGCCTGCCTGATACCGCTGGGTGTCCGCCGCGTCGGGCTGGCGGCGCGGCGGTAGAGGGCCGTCCGGCCCCAACGAGTAGGAACTGGAATGCACTCAGCTCCAGGGCTGCGAAAGGGAGCCAAGGCGGCTCGTCATCAGTGCGCCCAGGGCAGACGAATCGCCTCGATTTCAGAGTCGTTCAGCAACGCGTTGACGAGGGCTGGGGAACCGGCGATCTTGGTGCCCCACAGGTCGTAATCGGTGCACAGCACCCAGGAGCGGTCGTCGGCCCAGAGGTCGGACGGGCTGAAGTCTGCTTCGGATTGGTCGTAGAGGATCTCGGCATCACCGAGTCGGCCCGCACGTACGTGAAGGTTGTCGAAGTCGGCGGCTCCAAGCGTCAGCGGGTTGTAGTAGGCCAAGCAGCGGGTGTCGGGGCCCGCGGGACTGTACTGAGTGAGGATGGCGATCAGCTGGTTCCAGGTCTCACGGTCCAGGCTCCCTTCGGTCGGCGGAACCGCGCCCAGCGGCCAGCTTCCCTCGTTCTTGGCTGAGGGGAAGCAGCGATAGGAGGGCATCAGCCCGTCAGGCACGATTAGGTCACCGGTCCGCCGGGCAAGCTCGGTCCAGAGCAGCCGCCGCCAGCCGGGGCCGGGATGCCGGGCGCGGCCCAGACCTCCTCCCGTAGTGATGCTCACGGCGAGATCGACGCCCTCGACAACGTGCGGCTGGGCGCTCCCGTCGGCAAGACATGCCTGGCTGTGCTCGTGGTACGACACATCGACCGGCCCCTGCTCGTACTCGTACATGGCGTTGAGCACCCACACCGCGTCAGGCATCGCCGGAGGCATGAACCCGGTCAGGCCGTCGCCGCACAGCTCCAGCAGCCAGGTGGTGGCCCTGGAGGGCACGAGCGGCCACAGGCTAGACATCGGTTTCGGTTCCTCGGACATCCGCTCATGGTCTTAGGTGCGAATCCGCCTCACTGCGAGGGGCCGACATGACGCCGCCCCGGACCCCGCCGCCCGAGCCCGTCTCCAGGTACCTGGCCGGGACCTTTCCGGCGCCTGCGCCGGCCCCGCACGCTGGATCTCGACGACATCCAGGCGACCTTGCTGCGGGCCCGGCCCGAGCCCTACTAGCGCACGTGCTCGGTTGGTTCATTCTGAGCCGCGTCGCGCTGGTTCATGCGGCCTGCTCCTCCCGCTCGACCAGGACGCCGTTCTCGAACCTGGCGCCGCCGCGAACCAGGGGGACAAGGTGAACGCCGCTGATCGCACGCCAGAGGCACGAACTGGCGATCACCGTATGGGACACCTTCGCCGACGAACCGACGGCGAGGAAGGTCGAGGCGCGAGCTACCGCATCGTAGGGCTCGTCCACTGGTAGAGAGCCCACCAGTCCGAGCTCAACACGAGTTACTGGCCCTTACCGCAGATCGCATTCTGGCATTCTGGCATTCTGGCATTCTGGCATTCTGGCATTCTGGTGAGAGTCATGTCCGCTGAGTCGAAAGGGTGCTCGTGGCGCAGGTTGTCCGGCGGCAGCGCGTGAATGCGTACCTTGGGTACTTCGCGTTCGGGTTGCAGGATTCCGACGATGCGGCCTTGCCGGTTTCGTTCCCCGACGACTTTGCTCGCGGTGTTTTCGTCGGCAGCCATCCGGGGCGTCTGGACATCACCAGTGGCGGCCACACGCACACCGCTACGGTGGACGTCGAGGTATGGGACGCGGCTCCCCCGCCGCAGGACCCAGCCGGCTGGGACGAGCAGGCCGAAGCCGATCTCGAGTCGACGAGCGGGCAGTTGGTGGTCTGGTCCATGCACACGGGCCGTACGGACGACGTCATCACGCTGGCGGAGTCCGGCGGTTCCTGGCAGGTGCGGGTCAGCTGCAGCGGCCGGGCCGAGGCAGCCGCCTTGTCTGAGGGTGAAGGAACCGGGGTCGGGGTGGAACGCTACCTCCTACAGTTCTGGCCGGCCGACGCGTAGAACCTCGACGGCCTGCGCCCGAAGTGCGCCCCGTAGCCCCGGCAGCACAAATGTCCGGCCGTTTCCCCGCCCCACAGCAACGTGTGGGTCGAATGCCCGGGCCTCCAAGAGCTCGGTCGGAGCGGTGTCGAGGCCGTCCCTACGCCCCGCGGCATAGGTGTGGATGCCGTCACTGACAGCGCAAGCCCCGAGTCGTTCCTTGTGGCCCCACTGCGGGCCGCTTCAGGTTCGGAAGCCGTGGTCTAGTTTCGGTGGAAATAGTCGGGGGCAGCCGACATCCGCGTCATTCGGTCGGACACATACACCGGTACGCGGCCATTCCGGTACGGCGCTACGTCCTCACCTTGAATGCCACGGTGGGCGCGCACCGGCACCGCATGCGATGGCCCTTGATCGGTCAAGTTCCGGGCGTGAGGCAGCGCTCCAGGGCGGCCCGTTGGGTGCCGGGCAGGCCCTCGCCCAGGGGGTCCGATCGGGGACTGTGTTCACCGTTGCAGGTCCAGCTGCGCTCGTCGTGGTCGTACGACCATGACGAGGTACCCCACATGGGATGGGCTCCCAACAGATGCCGGGCCAAGGCCTCGCAGTCGTCCGGCGCACCCACCGTCCTGAGCGCGTTCACCAGCATAGTGACGGCCTGGGCCGGGACGTTGGCGTCGCCCAGCACCGGTAGGAGCAGGAGCAGCCGTTGATGCGTATCGGTGACGCCGACGGCTCCGGGCGGGCTCTGGAGGAGTGCTGCGAGCTCCGGCCAGCAAAGGCCGGGGCCGATGCGGTCTTGGTCGGTGCTGGCCAGGACCAGGTCCCAGCGCCAGTCGGGATGGACGAGGAAGTAATCCGTGGACGAGTACTCCTCAGCGTTGTTGTAGTGCACGATGATGCTGTGGCCCTGGGCCAGCGGCACCGTGAGCACCGGCCAGGCCGCCTTGCTCTCCAGGCGCTCCAGCACAGCACCGGCGTCCGCGGCATCAACGCCGAAGCCCTCCACCGGCAATCCCTCGCACAGCTCCGCCAGGTGTGCGGCCCAGAAGCCCGGTTCGTTCAGCAGCGGCAGACCGTCCACGACGGGCGCTGAGGCATACAGGTGTCGTGCCATGACCATGCCGTGATTATCGCTGCACCCGTCCCCCACTGTTCGACTGCCTCCGGCGTTCTGGCGGCCGCCGAAGGGGGTGATGCTACATACCCCGGCTGGGGGCACAAGCGTGTACGCCGACACCCGCGTTCGAAGGGCAGGAGGTTGGTGGTCGGTGCGGCGTGTTTCCGGCTGGGACTGGGCGTTCAGGATGAGGTGGGACGTAGGAGGGTGCCCGGGCGGCGGCGGTGCGTGCCCATATGTGCTCGAGGCGGCGTGCGCGCCAGGGTCGTCAGCACCCACGGCGTCTGAAGCCGAGGCCCTCCTCGTTTGGTCTTCGGTTCACTGGTGGGTCTTTGGACAATGCGAGTCGGAGCCGCCGGCGCTCGGGGAAGGCGACACGGCGTGCGGCTGACGCGTTGCTGCCGCAGCGATGGAGGCAGTTCCGCTGCGGTGAATCCACAGAGCAGCTCCTGCCAGCAATACGGTGCCTCCCAACAGCCAGGGCAGTCGGCCTGGCGGAAGAACACCAATGATCAAGCCGGTGAGCGCTCCTGCCAGTTGCAGAGCGAGAGACTGGACGGACAGCGCGGTGGCCCGACCGGAACTGGAGACACGGCGGTGCAGAAGGTCGTTCTCGTTCGGCCCCGCCGCACCGATTCCGAGGTAGACCAGGCCATACCCCATGGCAGCGAGGGCCATGGAACCCGCTCCTGTGAACGCTGCGGTGGCACCGAGCATAAGCAGGCCGCCGGAGCTGATGCTGAGGCTCACCATGACGGCACGCTCGCCACTGCCTGCAAGACGGGCAGTCAGTGTTGCAAGGTGGCTGCCGACACCGGAGCAGATGAATCCGGCGCAGGCGAGTACGGCAACGAGCACCGCCCCCAACTCTGGTGCGCCCGAGAGGGCCGCGGCTCGGCCCGGCGTGAGCAGTTCGATCACTGCCATGGCGCTGCCAGCGGCGCCTGCGCTGAGGAACACTCGGCGGACCAGCGCATCGCGGCCCCCCAGCCGTAGTCCGCCCCCGATGGTCGCCGGGATACCTCGCAGTACGTTGCGCAATGTGGCCACCGGCCGCGCCGGCTCCCGCAGAGAGGTAAAAACGTACATCACAAAGACGATCTCGACCGCTGCTCCCAACAGCATCGGAACAGAAAGGGGCAGCACCAGCTCGGACGTTGCCTCGCTCAGTCGGGCGCCGAGGTCAGGACCGAGTCCGAGCAGCCAAGGAAGGGTGCCGCCGAGCAGGGTGCCCGTGGCGAGCGCGGCGGAGGTCGCGGAGGAGCCGCGGGCCAGGCCGGTGCGCAGGTCGGCGTCGGGGCCGGCGTGTGCCTGGACGGTGTCGACGTACCAGGCTTCGGCCGGTCCGCTGGACAGTGCGCGGCCTGCGCCCATGAGGGCCATGCCGAAGCCGAGCAGCCAGGGAGCACTACCCAGGGCCACGATGGTTAAGGCGGCCAGGTTCAGCAGTCCTGCGGCGGCCAGAACAGCGCGGCGCCCCAGGGCGTCGGACAGCCCTCCGGTGGGCAGTTCCAGCGCGGCGGCGGTCAGGGAGTGCACGGCGAAGAAGCCCGCGATGGCCGCCATGGCCATGCCGCGCTCGGTGAACAGCAGGATCAGGGGAGCGATACTCAGTCCCAGTGGCAGCCAGAACAGAACGCAGAGCGTGACATAGCGGCGGCGTGCGGTGCGTATGTCCAGCGTCCCGGTCATGACGCGTCCTTGGAATCTGTTCCCACGGGGGCGGAGCCGCCGCCGGCCCCAGCGGCGGGGTCGCGCGGTGCCAGGGGGAGCCCTGCGGTGAGGAGTACGACCTGCGCTGCGCGCGGATCTTCTGCGTCGCGGGTAGTCAGCTCTGCCAGCTTCCGGTCGAGCACGTCCCAGAGTTCGGTGAGCGACTCGGGGGTCAGGCGGGGCATCAAGTCGTTGATCCCCGACGGCTCCATCCACTCCCGGGCCAGCCGCCCGTCGGCGATGTCGGCCTCGTACCGGGCGAGAGACACCTCCAGGTGTTCGATCTGGGCCCTGCGGGACAAGCGCACATAGGCACGGTTGCCTGGTTCGGCTTCCATTGCCTTGTTGCTCCAAGAGGTTACGGAGTGCACCGCCTGCCAGCGGCGCTCCCGCCCGTCACGATGCTCGGCCTCAGCGACGAACGCGTACTTCGCCAGCACGCGCAGGTGATAGCTCGTGGAAGCGGATGACTCCCCTGTCCTGACCGCGAGTTCACTCGCGGTGGCTGGGCCGTCCTGCCGCAGCATCCCCAGCAGCCGGATGCGCAGAGGGTGCGTGAGGGCCTTCAGTGCTGCAGCGTCCCGCTCGGGATCGAGTACGCGTTTCTGCTCTTCGCTGACCATGATCGAGAGAGTAGAGCGACCCGGATGTTTTCCAAAAGTACTTTTGCAGAATTTATTTTGGAATCTGTCAGGGCTCTGCGTCACCGACGACCCCGGCAGAACCGGCAGCCGACACACACTCTGGTGGCGTTCACCGACGAGTGACAGGAGGGCGGCCCGGGCGGCGGTGGTGCGGGCCCGGATCTGTTCCAAGCAGATTGCGACCGGCACGCCTGCCCGGGGGCACAACCGCCGGCTCGCTCCCAGCCCACATGTGAAACACCCGCCCGTTCCCCCTAGACGCAGCAGACCCTCTCCGGCGAATGTGCTCTGCCGATCGCAGTGCTACAAACCGCCAGTGCAGCCTCCGCAGGCGTATGGCCGATGCGCTACGCGCGACGCCGTGACCGAGACCCGGCCTTCCACACCAACGCCCGACACGGCAGTGGCACTTCCCCCAGGGAATGTGGTGCGTATCTACTGAGGCGAGTCGGCGAACGAGGCCGACCGCCAGGGAGCCATTTGCCCGTCGCTACCCGGGTACAGGTGCTGTACCGAGATGACACCGCAACACCAGGCGTCCGCAGCCACCCTTGATGCCGCAGCCTGGATCGCATCCTCGACTATCTGGGTCGGGCACAAGAACGACCCAAACCAATCCATATCTCGTACGCGCGCTCCGGGGTGGCGGTGCGCCCGGAGCTCCGGCATCTACATAACTGGCCAGCCTCACAAGGCAGCCGCCCCGCACCTTGCATGGTTCGGGGCAGCTGCGGCGCTATCCGGGAGGCGGGCTGTGCCACGTCTGCTCCTGGCGCCTACTTGGGAGTGCTGGTGGACCCTGGGGGGCGCCATAGTCGGCAGGTGCGGTATGCACTGGCAGCGGTTCCTTCCCCTCTTACGTGGCGCTCGTGCCAGACGGCCGACGCCTGGCACGAGTTGGTCGTCAGCGACGCTTGAGCCAGGCCCGCAGTCCAACGCCTGCAGCGACGACGGCTATGAGAGCGAGCACGAGGGTGATGACGGGTCCTGGTCCCATGGTCTGGAACATGCGCGTTCTCCTTGAGTGAAGTCGCGTTGGCCTGATGGGTGCCGCAGATAGGTGCGGCGACTGCGGGAGCTCGAACTGGCTGCTTGAGACGGACGGTTGCACTGGATGCGACGCTGTCGAGAAGGAGCCCGGACGGGCAGTCCATCCTCGCAGTGGCCTCGTAAATGACTATTGGACGCATGCCCATTTTGCGGTGGAACATGAGGGCTCCGGGACGTTGGCACGTCTGCTGGCCGCCGGGACTGATCCCATATCCGGCCAATGGTCCAGCGCGGTTTCGCCGACAGCCGAGAGCTCCCAGGCCCGGTCGACCACCAGGCCCGTGGGTACGGCTGCGAACCCGCTCGGCTCCCGCCCATCGCGCCGCACGACGCTGTGATGACGGCGGCGCGGAGTGCGGGAAGCCTTCTTTGGGGTATGCACGAGGGTGGTTCAGTCGGCCTGACTGTTCGCTTGCTTGGGCAGGCAGAACATCAGGACCCACATCACAGCGAGCGTGCCGCCGACCCACCAGAGAACACCGGTGAAAGCGGTGCGGTTGATTGCACCGTCGGGTGAGCCGCCTGTGGCGGAGAAGAACACGAGGGCAGTCAGCGCGGTGCCGAGGGCGATGCCCAGATGCATTGCGGTGTTGTACAGGCCCGAGGCGGAACCTGCGTTCTCGTGCGGGACCTTGGCGAGCGACATGTCGGCGAGCGGGCCGCCAACCATGCCTAGGCCGAAGCCCAGCAGTACGACCGGGACGGTCATCGCGAGGAGGGCCAGGTCGGCCTGTCGGCTGCTGACCTGGAGCCCGTAGGCCGCCATCGAGGCGAGGGCGATCAGAGCTCCCGCCTGGGGCAGGCGGCGCCCGAAGCGCCCGGCGGTCTTCATCGCGGTCGTCGCACCGGCCAGTTCTCCGAGCGCGAGCAGCACGAAGGCCGCGGCCGCCATCAGCGGACTCATTCCCAGGCCGCGCTGGAGGTACAGCGTCCAGGTCATGAAGAACAGGCCGCAGAGCAGGCCGAGCATCAGCTGCGCGGACAGGCCGCCGGAGAACTGCTTGCCCCGGAAGAGGGACAGCGCCACGAGCGGGGCGTCGTCCTGCCCGCGCTGCTGGTGGCGCAGGAAGACACATAGCACGAGGAGACCAGCGGCCAGCATGGCGAAGCACCACAGAGGCCAGTGGTGGGTGTGGCCCTCGGTGAGCGGAAAGATGATCAGGACGAGGGCCAGTGCGGACAGCAGCATGCCGGCGAGGTCGAGCCCGCCGGCCTTCTTCGCGGCTGACTCGGGGATGAACTTGCGTCCGAGGATGATCACGGCGAGGCCGACGGGCACGTTGATCAGGAAGATCGGCCGCCAGGACAGTCCGAACAGGTCCGCCTCGGTGAGCGCGCCGCCCAGCACCGGCCCCAGGACGTTGGCGAGCGACAGGACGGCCCCGTACAGGCCGAAGGCCCTGCTGCGGTTCTCGCCGTCGAAGGTGACGTGGAGGGTGGCCAGGACCTGCGGGATCATCACGGCGGCTCCGGCTCCCTGGAGAACGCGGGCGGCAATCAGCACACCGGGGCCGTTGGCGATGCCGCACAGCAGCGAGGCCACGGTGAACACGGCGGTGCCGACGAGGAGCATCTTGCGTCGGCCGTGGATGTCGCCGAGCCGCCCGCCGGTGATCAGCCCGACAGCGACGGCCAGCGAGTAGCCGGCGGTCAGCCACTGCACCGCGGCCGGTCCGGCGCCGGTCGACTCCTGGATGGCGGGCAGGGCGGTGAGAACGACCGACTGGTCGAGGATGTCCATGAGCTCGGCGATCAGGAGCACCACGAGGGCGATCCGGGCGGCCCGGCTCACCTTCGACGACCGGCCGGGTACGTCGTGAGCCGAGGGCTCGGCGGTGTGCTGCGGCTCGTTGCCGAGCGCGGGAGAAGGCACTGTGGATCTCCTGATTCAAGGAATCGGGGGAGCCTTGCCGTCAGCCGCGCCGGGGCCGGAAAGCACCAAACCCGAGGCAGTCGGCAGAGCTGCACCCGGGAAAAGACAGGAAACTGCGGAGGTGGGTGACGCGACTCAGGCCAATGCGATGTCCGCCCCCGGACACGTTCGAAGACTCAGAACGTGGGGAAATGCGGACCGCTACAGGGCCTGGGGGATGCGAAGTCACCTCAAGATCGCCACAGAAGGAACGGGAAGAGTCACGCTGCCGCCGATGTCTGCGGCGGAGCAACTGGTCACGGTACGACACCCCCAGCCCCCTCCGCACATCAGCTAATGCCTCCGCCCCCACCCGACCCTCCCGGCACAAGGCGACGCCCACCTCACTGTCTGAGACGGTCCTTGGCCCGAGCAGAATCAAAAGAGACCGCCAGGTCTCAGCCTGCACTGACGTTTCGCACCGCGCCTCAAGGCAGTACCTGAAGAGATACCGCAGGTGGACAAGCGGCCCTGCCGACGCTGAGTTGAGCATCAAAGCTGTCCATCCGGGCCAGGTACCGCGCTCGTCACAGGTGTGGTCGTGGCTGAGCACGCCAGATGGCCCGGCTGAGCAACTTTGATATTCAAAGGTCGCTGCCCCTGGGGCGGCGAGGGGGCGATCAGCCAGAGCGAGACCTGCCCCACCGGCAGGGGCCTGCGACGTTGGCTGATCTCGCCTGTCGTTCCTACGGCGCCCTGCACCCCGTATGCGCGTTCGGTTAGGCTGACCTTGCCTAGCTGCAGTTCCGATGCCGCAGGTGGCAACCCAGGACGGACGGGCAGAGGCAGGGACGCAAATGAGAGACGGTGACTGGGCTAGTACGCCGTCGTGGGCCCGCTGGGGCGGGACGCCCCTACGGGTGACGAGCGTCCAGGGTTCCGGCCCGGAGCTCGGGACGAGGCATCGTGGATAGGATCGCGCTCACGGCCGGAGCCCTGTATGCCATTGTCCTGCTCCGCGCCGGAGGGACGTTCGCCGTCGGGTGGCTCGCCGGCGCCGGTGCCCGGCGCAGCAGGTTCGCCAAGCGGATCTCCTCGGCGAAGTTCCGGCGCGCTGAGCGGGCGATCCAGCGGTGGGGCGCGCCGGTGGTGGCCGTCTCCTTCCTGACCGTCGGCTTCCAGACCGCCGCCAACTTCCTCGCGGGCAGCATGCGCATGTCGTTGCCGCGCTACCTCCCCGCCCTGCTCGTGGGCGGAGCGGCCTGGGCGCTGATCTACGCCACCGCAGGGCTAGGCATGCTCAAAGTGATGGGAAGGCTCTTCGCCGAGCCGGCCCTCGGGGTGTCCGCCGTGGCCGTCCTCCTCCTCGCGGTGTGCGGGGTAGTGGTGTACCGCAGAAGGAGGGCGGCCCTGTCCTCCGGTGACACCGTGGCCGAGGAATCCTGACCCCATCCAGCGAAGGCGGGTGCCGCGGCGTGCGAAATTGGACGCACGCCCTAAGCTTGACGTTTATCCAGCTCTGCTGCTTGTGATGGTTGTCGTGAGGTCCGGTTGGCCCTGTTTCCCGACGGTGCGTTCGCGTGCACGGTGCTTGTTCTTCGTGCCGATTGGTCGGCCTGGGCCTGCGGTGCTGGGTTTCGGTGCACCGGCCGGTTGAGGGGCCTTGCCGTGGAGGCGGCGAAATCCTCGGCGGACCCGTGCAGGGGTGAGACGTCCTTGGCGTGCGGGCCGCTCCCAGGGTCTGCGAAGGTCCTCGGCAAGGGGCCGGGCCAGGCGGAGTTGGGTGTGGGCGGCGATGACCAGCCAGGTCCAACGGTCAGCGGCGGCCGGCTCGCGGAGTTTGGGAGCCGTCCAGCCCAGCGTCTGCTTGAACATCCTGAAGGTGTGTTCCAGGTCGAATCTGCGCAGGAACGCCTGCCAGAGCCGGTCCACGTCCCCGGCGGTGGCATCGGTGGCCGACCACCACAGCCAGATCGGCCGGGGGTGGCGGTCGCCGCGAAGGTGGTCGACCCGCAGACGGATGACGGTGCCTTCGATGATCGGCAACTCTCCGGGATGGTCGGCCCAGGCCGAGCGCCGGGTCAGCAGTGGATGCAGGCGGTCCCACGCCGTGGCGACGGCCTGCCCGTAGTGAGTGGTGTCGGTCACCGTGGTGATGGACGGGACCGGCAGGGTGGCCGGGTACTCGAAGGTGAACTCTGCCCCGTGCTTGGGTTTACGCCCGCGCTTGCCCGCCGGCTGGGGCGTAGGCGGAAAGTACAGGACTCGGTCCGAACGCATCCGGCCCAGTAACTCCACGGGCAGGTCCGCGAGCAGGAAGGCCAGGCGGGTCACGTCGTAGCCGGCATCAAAGACGACGAGGACGGGCGGGTCGCCGATCTGCCACTGGCCTGCCACATACAACCGCTGGAACACCTCTCGGACCTGGCCGGCGGTGACGGCGATCGCGTCGTCCCAGGGCCGCAGCCGGAGCACGTCCAACACGGCCGTCCACGAGGTCCGGCCCGGCTCCACAGCGGCAACGAAGGAGTAGGGCCAACCGGGGATCATCTGGGCCGAGCCTCTGCCTCGCCCGTATGTGTGGCAGAACATCCGGTCCGGGCTGGTATTCGCGTCCGGCCGCAACCAGTTGCTCACATCGACCGCCAGGACCAGCCGCCCCGACGCCGTGCGGGGAAGCGGCAGCCCTGCCAGCGTCCTGCGCAGGCGTGCCACATCCAGATCCCCGCAGTTCAGGCCGCCGTACAAGGCGCCATGCCCACGCCGGTGCTCAGGCTCCAACGACAGCTCGACCAACGTCCTCACCGGACCATCCGCGCACAGCAGGGCATCACTCAGCTCGAACAGCGCATCGCGCCGCCCGGTCAGACAGGCATAGAGCTCCGTCCGGAAGCATGACAGTTCGGCAAACGCATCCCGCGGGACGCCGTGTTGCAGCACACTCATATCTACGGCCTTCGTGTTGATCCCATGCCTCTGTGACGGAGCACAGGATCAGGCGAAGGCCGCTCTTACGTCCGGAACTCAGGCAAACCCATCAGCAAGTTCGAGGCCGTGTTCGACGGCAGACCATAAACGCCAAGCTAAGCTCCCGTCGAACGGCGTCCGAGGCGGACGGAGTGCTGGAGCCGGCCCTGGGCACGCCGAAGCAGGGGCACCCAGGTCCTCTTCACCGAGGAGCAGGAGCCGCAACAACGACAACGCCCGTGCCGACGTGTCGGCTTCAGGTATCGGGTTATCGGCTTGGTGGGCACGGTGACTGACCGCAGCTGTGGAGCTTCGTGAAGCGGCACTTCGTGACCTGGTGGAGCAGGTTGATCACGACGGGCCCCAGCGCTGCCGAGAACGCGTCATCCGGCCGTGAAGCCCTGTTGAACCGCAGCACATCGGCGGTCGACCGCGACGACACCTACGCCTCCCTCCATCACTCCCCCGCACTCTTCGCCGGCTGCCCAAGCTTCTGGTCCGGGCGGCTAGGGCAATTCGCTTTGTTCGCCGGCTTCTTCCGCGAGCCGGTCAACGAGGAGCATCGCCACATCGTCCGCCAGGTGGCCGTCAGTGTGCCGGATCAGTCCTTGGTGAAGTTGTTCCAGGAACTCGTGCGGAGTACGGGTGTACAGCGCCTCCACGGCCTCCGGCAGAGAGAAAAAGTCGCCGTGACGATTGCGCGCTTCGATCACACCGTCGGTGTGTAGCAGCAGACGGTCGCCGGGTACGAACGGATAGCTGTCCGTCTTGCCCGAAGGACCGATGATGAGCTCTTCCAAGCCCAGTGGCGGGAGCGGTGAGCTGGGCATCAGGGCCTGAACCGTGCCCTGGCGCAGCACCAGCGGAGGGGGATGGCCGCGGTTGACCAATTGAATCTCGTGGGTGTCAGGTACCTGGGCCACGAGAGCGGTGACGAAACCCTCCAGCACAACAATCTGATCCACCGCCCCGCGCAGGGCGACCTCCCGTCGCAGTGCGGCCGCGCAGTGGTTGATGACTTCCACGAGATCATCCTCGTAGTGCACGGCTTCCCGGAACGCACCCAGCACTGCTGCGGCCGCGCGCACGGCCGGCAGACCCTTTCCCCGGACATCCCCCACGATCATGCGGACCCCATACCGGGTCTGCACAGCCTCGTACAGATCACCGCCGATCTGCGCCCCCGTCTCCGCCGCGAGGTACATGCTGGCCGCCCGCACCGGGCCGAGCCGAGCGGGCACAGGCCGCAGCAGGACCTCCTGTGCTGCCACGGCGATGCGTCGGACCTGGTGGAGTTCCTTCTCCCTGAGCGTGCGCACGGCACTGCTTCCCATGACAGCGGCCACGGACACCACGAGAACCGCCAGGAAGTTGGTGTAGACCAGTTGGGTACCCCATGCCTGGTTGTAGGTCGCGGTGGTCACACTGACCGCCAACGCGAAAGCGGCTGCCGCGGTGGTGCCTTTTGGGCCCATCGTCACCGCGGCCAGCGCCGGCGTCGCCGTGAGCATGGGGCCCGTATACAGAAAGTGCAGGGGCGAGAGCTCGATACCCACCACGACCAGCGTGATCGCGAAAGGCACACACTTCGCGAGCGTGAGGGCGACCCCGCTATGGCCGCCCGCCCCCGACCGAAGAGAGCGGAAGAGCGACCGCATGGCTACAAGCCTGCCCCGCGGACGCTCAACGTTCCACTCGGCTCGCATTCGGCCGGTCCCGCGAAGATCGCCGTCTCGGAGTCGAAGTTCGGCGTCACTTCGACCCTTGATCAGCAGATGTCTCACTCCACCGGCACCGACGGCGTTCCCCTACGGGCGGTCATGCTGCGCTCCGATCATGGCCGGCACAGTGTCCGACGTCAGGCCGCGCTACCGCCGGATTGTCGAAGGCCGACGAGCATCTCAGCGGGCCCGAGCGGACGGCCCACCGCGCCGCCCTCCCAACCCTTCAGACCTCCGTACGCGCCCGCGACGAGCGGCGTCCGGCGTCCGCCGACGACTCCGTAGTGCCGAGCCATCCGAGGAGCACGGCAGCCGGACCGAGACCGGCCTCGGGCGGGAACGGATACCAGTCGAAGGCCTCGTATGGCCACAGCGCATACGCGGTCCGGTGAGGACGGTGCAGAGCGTCAGCCAGGTCGCCGCGACGCCCAGCGAGGAGGTGACCAGGAACTCGACTTGACAGCTGCGGGCGGCCGCCGACAGCGTCACCCCGCCCACGCACAGGACGGCGACAGCGGTACGAAGGGTCCCCGCCTGTTCCGTCTCGGTGAGGGGGCGCTTGGTCGGGGCCGCCTGACCCGTTCGCGTCGACCGCACCGATCCTCTCGCCGCCGACGACGACGGCGGCCGCCGCGAATCCGGTCGTGATCGGCAGGAGGCAGAAGGCGCCCGTCAGCCCCACGGCGATGCTCGTGGACCGTCGGGCAGCCCGCCCGCTCCGTGACGCGGCGACGCGGCGACGCGGAGGATCAGGTGCGGCATCATCGCCATGCCCAGGATCACGACCCGATGCGATCGCTGATCGTGTTCAGCGGTCCGAGGCCCCCCGGTCGCCCACGCGGGGGGCGGGAAGGGGTGCCCGCGCCGTCTCGCGTCGGAGCGCGTGGGCGATGGCGCGCGCTTCGATGCCCGCCTGGCGAAGGACACCTGTGAGGGGATTGGTGTAGCCGGCGAAGTACAAGCGCGAGGCTTCGGGATGGGTCTGTGCCCCTACGGCGAGAGGTTGCCCGGCCTCGTCGAGTACGCCCAGGGCCCCGACCAGGCCGTGCAGGTTGGGTCGGTACCCGGTGGCGGCAATGACCGTGTCGGGCCGCAGTCGGGTGCCGTCGGCCAACAACACGTCGGGGCCTTCGAACGCCTGGACGGCCGCGACCGGCTCCACCCGCCCGGACCGGACAGCATCCACGAAGCCATGGTCGAGCACCGGGTTGACCCCTTCGCGGATATTGCGGGTGTACAGCCCCGTGCGGGGCCGCGGCAGTCCCCGTGACGTCAGATCGGACACCGCGAAACGTTGTGTGAGCAGGGAGGTGCGGTCGCGCCACGCGAGCGGGAGGACTTCTGTCATCCGGCCGACTGCGTGCCATCGGGCGCTGGAGCGGGGCAGGATGTTGGGTGGGGTACGGACCGCGATCCGTATCCGCTTGGCCCCGGCCCCGGCCAGGACGCTGGCGATCTCGGTCCCGCTGTTGCCGGCGCCGACCACCAGGACGTGCTGACCGCGGTAGCGGGCGGGAGACCGGTAGTGGGCCGAGTGCAGCAGCGTGCCCGTGAAGGTCGAACGCCCTGGCCACTGGGGGAGGTTCGGCGTATGGCAGCGGCCGGTGGCCACCACGACCGCACCAGCAGGCACTGGGCCGTCGGGGGTGTGGACCAGCCAGTGTGCTCCCGAGCCGGGGTCAGCCCGTTCGATGCGCTGCACCGGGGTGGTCACCCGGACGTCGAGTCGGTGATGGGCGACGTAACGCTCCAGGTATCGCACATAGTCGTCCCGGCTCACCCACGGGCCCGCCCGGCGCGGCACCGGCAGGCCGGGGAGTTTCGAGGCGCCCGGAGTGGTGTGCAGGCTCAGATGGTCATAGCGCTGCGCCCAGGTGGCTCCTACTCGGTCCGACCGTTCCAGGATCACGGTCGGCGCGCCGGAGCGGCGCAGTAGGGCGGCGGCCGCCAGGCCGTGGGGACCGGCTCCGATCACGATCGTGGGAGCGCTGAAGTCTCGCTGTGGTGTCAGGGGCATCACCTCCTACAACGGCAGACCGCGGCCCACGTCACGCTCAACGTGGAGGCGCCCGTAGAGTGGCGATACTGACATGTTCACCAGAACAGCGGTGGCTTGCCGTTACACCGGCGGCACGCACTCGTCCTTGTCCGTCGCGGGCCCGCTCCGCAGACGGCCGGCGAAGCTGCATGCGGACAAGGGCTACGACTACGACCACCTGCGGCGATGGCTGTGTTCACGCGGTATACGCAACCGCATCGCCCGCCGGGGAGTCGTCCTCCACCCGGCTCGGCCGCCACCGCCGGGTCGTCGAACGAACCGTGTCCTGGCCGGCCGGCTGCCGACGCCTGAACCACCGCTACGAACGCAAGCCCGAGCATTTCCTTGCCTTCGTCTGCACGGCGGCCCCTGCGCATCTGCTTCCGGCGGTGTCGCTCAACCGGGTCACCATGACCCCCACTACGGTCGACACCAAGAACATCCCCTTGCAGCTCACCGAGCCCGGGGCCACGGCCTTCACCCACACCTTCGGCACCAGCCCCACCGAAGCGGGCAAGCCCTTGTTCCTCTTCGACGCCCACGCGGAAGTCATCAACCCCTTCAGCGACCTGCCCCAGCTGTAACCACCCACCGGTGATGCTGCGGGGCCTCCTCCCCCGCAGCATCACCAGCACATGGCCAACTGGCGCGTCAGCGGCCTACCCTGGCCGGCAGGGCGGTCGGGAATGGCGCAGCTGGCGGGAACAGCCGCGGGCACGGCGGCCGGGAGGTGGGTGACTGGATCTTGTCCGGTTACTCGTACACGCGACAGGATCGTGGCATGCCCAGCGACCGTTTGATGCGCATCCACAGCGCCGAGTTCCAGGCGATGGCCGAGAGGGTCCTGCGGGTGACCGAGCTCACCTCCCGCCTCAACGTCCTGCCGTTCGAGGACGAAGCAGGTAAGGCCGAACTGTTGGAACAGATCCTCGGCAGGCCACTGCCGTCGAGAGTCACGATCTATCCGCCCTTCTACACGGACCATGGTCTGCACCTCGACCTGGCTGAGCGCGTGTTCATCAACCAGAACTGCACGTTCCTGGACTACGCCGGTATCCGGCTCGGCGAGCGCGTGATGGTCGGCCCGAAGGTCACCTTCATCACCAGCGGCCACCCGGTCGATCCCGAGGAGCGGCGGCTGTACCTCACCGGCGCGCCGATCGACGTTGCGGAGAACGTGTGGATCGGTGCCGGTGCCACGATCCTGCCCGGCGTCACCATTGGCCGTGATGCCGTGATCGCTGCCGGCGCGGTCGTGGCCGATGACGTTCCACCGGCAAGCCTCGTGACCGGCGCGAAAGCCACCGTGCACCGACGGTGGTGATGACCTTTCGGAAGCCCTGCCAACCGCAGGGATTGAGGTATAAAGCACCGGGCAGAAGTGGCTGCGCTGTTGTGGGCCGGTGAAGAAATGGGAAGCCGGGAACGGGAGGGCGTTGGCAGGATGTCCGGGCCCAACACTCGACGGAAAAGGACCCGATAACCGTGGCTCGAGCCATCACTTTGATCCGCTCCACCTCTCTGTCCGACATCGCCGAGTACGCCTACGCGGCCACGGCGCCCGCCGAGTCACGTCTGATCTTCCTCGCCGGGGCGTGTCCGCTGAACGATGACGGCTCCACGGCAGCGATCGGAGACTACGCGGGTCAGGCAGTGAAAGCCGTCGAGAACATGCAGGCTGCTCTCGCCGCGTCGGGTGCGTCGCTCCAGGACGTCATCAGTACCAGGGTTCTCGTCGCGTCGGTACGGCGCAAGGACCTGGTGGCCGCCTGGGAGGTAGTCCGGGACGCGTTCGCCGACCATGACGTCCCCAGCACCTTGATGGGCGTCACCGTGCTCGGCTACGAGGATCAACTTGTCGAAATCGAGGCAGTCGCCGCCGTGCTCGATTCTGGAGACCGTTGACATGCTCGGCAGCCGAACACGGCTGTGGGCCGGAAGTGCCTCAGCGAATGACGACAAGCCCTTGCGAGCCCTGGCGAAGCACTGCGGCCCCTGCGCGCCCGAAAAGTGTTGAGCCGGGGTAGCGGTCAGCGCGGGGCGGCCCCGCCTCGACGGAGGGGCGGCCAGGTCAGAGTGGTCCAGGCGCGCAGCAGCCATTCCAGCGGGCCGTAACGGTACCGGCGCAGCCACCAGCGGCTCACGACGGCCTGCGCCGTGAAGAGCACGAGGGCGATGGCCAGGACACCCAAGGGAGGCACATCGCCGACCAGGGCTGCGCCGTAGCCGGTGAACAACAGGGCGCAGACGAGGGACTGGGTGAGGTAATTGGTCAGGGTCATGCGGCCCGCCGGGGCGAACAACGCGATCAGCCGGTCCGCGTGCCGGCCGCTGGCGAGCCGGAGGACCGTTGCGGCGTAGGCGGCGGCCAGCAGCGGGGCGGTGACGACGTCGATGCCCATGGCGAGGATCTGGTACGCGCCGCCCGGGTGCTCCAGACTCGCGTGGGCGTAGACGACACCGCCGAGCAGCCCCAGGGTGAAACCCGTCCACTGGAGCATGCCCAGCGTTCTGCGATGGCGGGCGATGTCCCCGAGGGCCTGGTGCCTTCCTGCCGCGAGGCCGAGAAGGAAGGCTGCCAGGGCGGCCGGGGCCTGGAAGAAGACGAGCAGGATCAGCACGTCGGGCAGCTGTTCCAGGTGGGCGGCGACCACTGACGCCGGGCCGCCGCGCAGCGCCTCGGCGGCCTGCTCGGCACCGGCCGCCGTGGCCGGGTCCACTCCGTAGCCGCCTGCCGCGTGGGCGGAGAGCGCGAGCACGACGTACGCGGCGGCGGTGAGGACGAAGAGGGCGACGGCGGTGCGCATGGCGATACGGGGTCGCAGGTGACGGGCGGCGAGGAGGATCAGGCCGAGCACCGCGTACGTGGTGAGGATGTCTCCGGGGAACAGCAGGACCGCGTGCAGGGTGCCCAGGACGAACAGGCCGGCCAGACGCCGCATGAAGCGGGAGGCGAAGCGTGCCCCGTGCCGCTCGGCGGAGGAGAGTTGGAGGGTGAAGCTGTAGCCGAACAGGAACGAGAACAGCAGGAAGAACTTGGCCTCGAAGAACACCGCGACGAACCATCGGACCGCGTTGTCGAGCGGCGAGGCGAAGCCGGGGTCCTCCAGGCCCGTGCCGTGGTAGGTGGAGGCGAGGTAGCCGATGTTGACGATGAGGATGCCCAGCAGCGCGAAGCCGCGCAGGGCGTCGACGTGGGCGAGGCGGCCGGCCGTCCGGGACGGGGGCGCGGTGGTTGCGGTGGTTGCGGTGTTCACTCGGTTCCCTTGCGGTCGGTGATCTGCTCGAGGAAGTTGCGCTGGTCGGCGAGGAATCCGGCGGCGTACAGGCGCCGGGGGGCGAAGACGGCTGTGAGGGTGAGTCGCGGCTCGGAGTTTTCGACGGCGTTGTCGACCAGTGAGTGGGTGGCGTCGGCGTAGTGCCGCACCGTCAGGGAGGCGGGCGGCAGGATGCGGCGGTAGGCGGCCTCGGTGTCGGCGACGTCGACGTTGATGTCGTGCCCGGCCAGCACCAGGAGCGTGGGTGTGCCGCGCATGGCGCGCAGGTCCTCGCTCGCGTTGGAGCGGTAGTTCTTGGCGATGAACCGCCAGCGTTCGGCGGTCATGCCGTCGGTGTCGCCGACTGCGGTGCGGTACTGCTCGAAGGTCGCGCCCTGCCGCAGCAGGCGCAGGGTCGTTTCGCGCCGTCGCAGCGCCGTGTGTGTGTCGTCCTGGGAGGCGCCGTCCCTGCGCAGTCCGGCGAGGAGGTTGTAGCGCCCTTGCTGTTGCCAGTCGACGGCCGGTGAGACCGCGATGACGAACTGGACAGCGCGGTCGCGGGCCGTGACCTTGGGCAGCACCCACCCGGCCTGGCTGGCCCCCCACAGGCCGATGCGCCGGTCGTCGATGTCGGGACGCGTACGGGCCCAGGTGATCGTGGCGAGGGTCTCGTCCGCGCGGTCGTCCATGCTCTGGTCCTGCCAGTTCCCCTCGGAGGCGCCGACGCCGGGCTTGCTCAGGGAGAGCGAGGCGTAACCGGCCTTCGCGAACGACTCCCACAGGGGCCGGTAAAAGGTGTCGTGCGTGGCGTCGACGGGGCCGTCGCCGTGGACGAATACCACCAGGCCGAAAGGGCCGTCGCCGGTCTGCGGCCGCGCCAGGACACCGTCCAGCAGCCGCCCGCCGTGCCGCATGGTGATGCGCTCCTCCCGTAGCGCGTAGGTGTTCTGCCAGACCGCGACACCGCCGAGCCCCGCGCCCAGCAGCAGCACGGCGACCAGTGACCACACGAGGACGCGCCAGCGACGCCGCGCAGGCGGCACCATCTGTCGGCTCATCTCTCCCCCAGAAACTATCGATCTCAATACGTTCGTATCTAATATGAGCGTAGTGAAGTCGATAGTGCAAGCAGGCGGGCGCCTCGGCCCACCGCGCGGAAGGAACCCCGAGGGAGCCGACGGAGCCGATGGGCACCCCAAGGAAGGGGACGCAGGCCGGAGAGTGGGACACCCTCATACGGGGACTGCGCCTGCCGCGGCGCGGACGCGGGGCAACTCGTCGGCGTGAACGGTGAGATCGATGAGTTTGGTCAGTTGCCGGAACGTGTCGGCTTCGTACGGGCTGACGGGCCGGATCGCGACGTCGCGGTACTGGGCTCCCGTGGCCATGGCGGGGTGTTTCTCATTGCCGGGTGGGCGAGTTGGGCATGAAAGCTCGCCCGCGACCGCGGGACTGCAAATGCCGGACCGCGCGCGGCACCGCGAAGAATGGGGTGTGCGTCGCGCGGCCCGGTGGTGGCCGGTCGCCGCACGCGAGTCCAGGGGGTCTCCTCGCCGCACAGGGAATGCTCCCGCAACCGCGCTCCCCGCAAGCCCTGTTGCGGGCCACGATGCCAAGGTCCGCGACCGGGCCGGCCGAGTTCGTTAGACAGGCGAAGAGTTTCCCTCCATAATCCTTAGGCATGGGAAAGACTTACGAACGCATCGACGGCCGGCTGCGCGCCTTCATAGAGCAGCAGCCAATATTCTTCACCGCGACCGCCCCGCTGGCCGGCGACGGTACGGTCAACCTCTCCCCCAAGGGCCTCAAGGGCTCCTTCGCGGTGCTCGACGAGGAGCGGATCGCCTATCTCGACTTCGCCGGCAGTACTGCCGAGACCGTCGCGCACCTGCGGGAGAACGGCCGGATCACGGTGATGTGGTGCGCCTTCCAGGGACCGCCCAACATCGTTCGGGTGCACGGCCGCGGCGAGCCCGTCTTCCGTGACGACCCGCGCTTCAAGGAACTGCTCGCCCATTTCCCGGGCATCGACCCGTCCCAGCACGGACTGCGCGCGATCATCGTGGTGACGGCCGAACTCGTCCGCGACTCATGCGGATACGGCGTGCCCTTCATGTCGTACGACGAAGATCGCGACCTGCACGGCAAGCGCTTCTCGCGTGAGGACGACGCCTCGCTGAGCGCGTACTTCACCAAGAAGGACCACATCGCACAGAGCATCGACGGCCTGCCCGGGCTGCCTCTTCCGCTGCCGCCCAGTAACTTCTGAGCAACCGCCCCTCCCCCCTTCGAGGCTCGCCGACGTGGCCCTCACACCTGCCGATGTCGCGCTCTTCGGGGCGTCCCCGCCTGGGCGCTGCATCACCGACCAGAAACCCGGCTCGCCGAGATGCAAGTTGTCCCGAACTCGGCGCGCATCGGCGCGAGTCCGGTCATCATGGGCAAGTGAACGGATCGATGCGCGTGTGGGCGTGGGCCGGAGCCGTAGCCGGTATTTGCGTCGCGGTGGCCCTGGTGCTGGTCGCCGTTCTGGTGGATCTCGACACTGGCGACCGAGTGGCGAGCGTCGTGGGGGCGGTGGCCGGTCTCGCCGGATGCGCGGTGGCCTTGGTCGCCCTCCTCCGGGAACCCGCGGCCGACGCCGAGCCCGGCATCGACGCGTCGGGCGAACGGGCCGTGGGCGTCGGCGGCGGCGTACGGGGAATCGTGTCCACCGGGGACAACGCCGCGTTGCGCGCGCCGGATGCAGGCCCGCCCCCACCACCGGCCGGCACACCGAGCCCGGGGCCGAGCCCGAGCCCGGGGCCGGTCAGCGCGCCCGGCGACCGCGCGATCGCGATCGGGGGCGACCTGGATGGCATCGCGTCGACCGGCGACGCCGCCACGACACCCCCGTGATCGAGGCGTCGCCCCCCGTACCGGAGCGCGGCAGGGAGCTTGACGCCGAAGACGGCCGCACCGAAGCCCACTGCTCCCAGGCCCGCAACTCAGGGGCCGCCGCGGCGACGACGGGCTCGGGGCCCGTCCAGGTCACTGCCTCGGGCCGGCGTGCGGTCGCCATCGGCGGCGACAACTTGGGCATCGTGTCGACCGGCGACGGGGCCACGATCCACCTGGAGATCCACCCTTACGGACCCGCTCCCATGGCACTGGCCTCCCTGCCCCCGGTACCGGCCGGCTTCACGGGCCGGGACGAGGAGCTGGCCGTCCTCAGGGACCTGCTCCGGCCGGCCACCGGTTCCGGATGCGCTCAGGTGACCGCCCCCCGTGACGGGAGGGCTGCCGACGACGACGTACCCGAGCCCGTTGCCGTGGTGGTCGCGGCGGTGACAGGCACGGCGGGCGTCGGAAAGACGTCGCTCGCCGTGGCCGCCGGCCACCTCGCCGCGCAGCGGGGGTACTTCGACGCCTTCCTCTTCATCGACCTGCACGGGTACGACACCGCGCCGGTCCTGCCGACCCAGGCCCTGGACGCGCTGCTGCGCTCCCTCGGCGTCGAGGACGCGTACATTCCGCCCACGCTGGAGGAACGTGCCGCCTTGTACCGTTCCCAGCTCGATGCGATGGCCGCCGGTGACTCGTCCGTGCTGGTGATCGCCGACAACGCCTCGACGCCCGAGCAGGTCCGCCCCCTCCTGCCGGGCAGCGGGTCGCACCGGCTCCTGGTGACGTCCCGGCACACGCTGCCGACCCTGGGCGCCCGCCTCCTGGACCTCGACGTCCTCACCCCTTCCAGCGCCCTGCGGCTGCTCGATACCGCCCTGCGCATCGCCGACCCGGCCGACACACGCGCCCTTCGCCAGGAAGCGGACGCCCTGGACGTCGCACGCCGCTGTGGGCACCTGCCTCTGGCTCTTCAGATCGCCGCGGCTCTCCTCATCGCCGACCCGCAGCAGCACTTCGCCGAGCTCGCCGCCGAGCTCGGCCGCACCACCGGCCCCCTGGATTACCTGGACGACGGCGAGCGCGCTCTGCGTTCGTCGTTCGATCTGTCCTTCCAGTCGCTGACCGAGCCGCAGGCCGACACTTTCCGGCGACTGGCGCTCAGTCCCGGGCCCGACATCTCCACCGCCGACGCCGCGCTTCTGCTGGAACGTGACGACCGGGAAACCCGCGCGCTACTGGCCGCCCTCACGCGGGCACACCTCCTCGTCCGGGGGGCGGTGAGGGACCGGTGGCACATGCTCGACCTCATCCGTGCCTACGCCCAGGAACTGGCCGCCGGTCACTCCACGACAACGGCCACGACAACGGACGTCTACCGCCGGGTCCAGCGCCTGCTGTTCGACCATCGCGCCGCCACCGCGAAAGCGGCCGACGACCACCTCAAAGCGCTTACCGGACAGCCCGTGCCGGACGCCTTCGCCGGAGAGCGGGAGGCAATGGACTGGCTGGGCGCCGAGCGGACCAACCTCCTCGCCACCCTCGAAGCGGCCCACCTGCTCGGCCACCACGACGTCGCCTGCCGTCTCCCGCGGCTGCTCGCCGAGTACCTCGAACGGGGCCGGTACGTCGACGACTGGGTGGCCGCGGCCACCACCGCGCTCGCTTCCGCACGCGTCCTCGCGGACCGGCGGGGCGAGGCAACGGCCTGGATCTGTCTGGGGGCGGCCCTCGACGCAGCACGACGGTTCCACGAGGCGGCCGAGGCCCACCGGCAAGGTCTGCGCATCAGTCAGGAGGCGGACGACCGGGAGCTCGAAGGCGTGGCCTTGAGCAACCTCGGCTGTGCGCTGCTCGAACTGGGCGAATACGAGGAGGCGGCCGACGTACACCGGCGGGACCTGGCGATCTGCCAGGAATTCGACGACCTGCACGGGGAGGGCAAGGCATGGCACAACCTCGGCAATGTGCTACGCCACCTGAGACGGTTCGACGAGGCCCTCTACGGCCACCGGCATGACCTGCGCATCTGCCAGTCCCTCGGCGACCGGCGCGGTGAGGGGGCGGCGTGGCAATGCCTCGGCGTCGTCCTCTCCGAAGTCCGCAGGTTCGACGAGGCGGTCGACGCCCTTGAGGAGGCCCTGGCGCTCTTCGTGGCGACCGAGGACAGATTCGCCGAAGCCGGTGCGCTGACCGACCTCGGTATCGTGTTCCGCGAGATGAGACGGTACGAGGAGGCGGCCGAGGTCCACCGTCAAGTCCGGGCGATCTACGAGGAGTTCGAGGACGATCACGGTGTGTCCTGCGCATGGGGCAACCTCGGCAGAGCTCTCACGGGACTGGGTGAGTTCGAGGAGGCGCTGGACGCACACCGACGTGACCTGAACATGCGTAAGGAAGCGGGTGACCGGCTGGGCGAGGCGCAGGCATGGTGCAACCTCGGCGTCACGCATGCCGCGGCCGGACAGTACCCCGAAGCCGTCGAGGCGCATCTGCGCGATCTGGCTCTCTGCTTGCAGGGTGAGGACCGGCCGGGCGAAGGCGCCGCCTGGAACGGGCTTGGCATCGCCTACGCCGGAGTCGGGAGGTTCGACGAGGCCGTTGAGGCCCACCGGCGTGACATCGCCATCTGCCAGGAGGCCGGAGACCAGTACGGCGAGGGCGTGACCTGGAACGACCTCGGCGCTTCCCTCACCGCGTCGGGGAAGTACGACGAAGCGGAACAGGCCCACCGGCGCGCCATCGGGCTCTTCCGGAGAACGAACGCTCCGTACGAGGAGGGCGAGGCGTTCGCGAGCCTCGCGGCGGCGCTGGCCGCGGACGGGCGCGACCAGGGCGCGGTCCGTGCCGCCTGGGAGGCGTCGGCCGCGGCCTTCACCACAGCGGGCGCCGCATCTGAGGCTGCCGCATCGCGGGACGCCGCCGCAGTGGCCTGAGCGGAGTTCCGCCAGCGCCAGGACCGAGGCCCGGCCCCGGTCCCGTCCGCGCCGCAGATCACCGCCCGGAACCGGGGTTCCTCAGGGGTGGAATCCGCTGGTGTCGGTGATCGCGGCCAAGTAGCCTCCGCCTGATCATCCGCACCGTTCCGAGGGACAGGCCATGCCGATACATGCTGTACGACGAGTCTTTGGCCTGCCGGCCCTGGTGGCGGTCGGCGCGCTGGCCGTCGTCGGCTGCGGGGCGGATCCCGGGAGGCCGGCGTCCGCGCCCGCCGCCGCGTCCCCCTCCGCTCCGGCTCCCGCGGGCCGCCCTCTGACCGCCGAGCAGTTGGTGGCGGCCGCACTGCCGGGCGAGGAGAGCCCGGACGCGTACGGGCACCCGGTCTTTGAACGCAAGTCCCGGGTCAACGACCCGAGATTCCAGCCGTCCGACCCAGCCTGCGGACCGACGCTCGCAGCCGCCCGTGCCTGGCAGAACTCCAGCCCGGCCCCGGCGGTGGCCCAGCAGACGTTCAACTGGAAGGGCGACATCTACGGCGGCATGTCGATCCTGGCGTCGTACAGGGGCATCGGTGCGAAGGAGGCGTTCGCGCAGGTCAGCGAGGGACTGAAAACCTGCCGGTACTACGAGATCGCCGCCACGAGGTACAAGGGCACGGTCACTGTCGCCCCAGCCCCGCGGCACGGGGACGAAGCGGTGCAGTTCGAGGTCACTGCCCCCACCGATTTGGGTCCGCACGTGAACCAGTTCACGGTGGTCCGTGTCGGGAGCGTCGTAGTCACGTTCACCAAACTGTCGGTCGGCGGCCACGTCGTACGCGCCTTTCCGCCTGCCCTGATCGACCAGCAGGTCTCACTCCTCCAGCAGGCACAAAACTGAGGCCCACCCATGCCGTCAGCAGTTCAAGGCCGGTCTCTCAGCGGCGCCGGTGGCGGCTCCAGTACCAGAGCCCGCCGACCGCTGCGGATGCCGCGGCGAGGGTGATGCCGAGGACCGGCCAGCGGCTGTCGGCGATCCGCAGGCCGGTCAGGAAGACCATGGCGATCAGAACCAACGGCATGAGGAGAGAAAGGAGCGCGCGGAGTGCGGCCGCCGATGCTCCGGGTTCGGCTCGGAAGGTCCGACGGTGGGGGGCGGGTGCGGTCTCGGCAAAGTAGTAGGCGAGGACACGGTCCGCCAGGCGGGCGTCGGCGCGCCGGTAACTCACCGCCATGTACGGGAGCCAGACAAGGGGGGCGACCATCCCGACCAGGAACACCACACCGAGGAGCAGCCAACGCCAGGCGTGGACGACTGCCCGGCGTACGCCCCGGCCTTCATCCTGACTCTCTTCGCCCGGCGTGAGCACGCCAAGGAGGCGGGCCATGCGCAGGGTCACGTCCCACAGGGCCACCCATCGCCTCCAGCGGGCGATTGCGCGGGCGGCCCGTCCTCCGGCCGTCCGGACGAGCGCGTCCTGCGTCTGCCGGGTGTCCTCGTACACGCCCTGGAGGACGAGAAGCTCTCCGGCTCGGGCGCTCGCCGTAGGGTCGCGGCCGTCGAGGGCGGCCAGCTCCAGGACCGTACGAGTCTGGGTGAGGAGCGCCGCGCAGAACGCGACGGGAATGAGCACGAGGAACGGGCCGCCTACGAAGGCCCCCTCCGATACGACGGCCCGTCGGCCGCGGGCGACCACCCGGTCCCGGAGCTCCGCCTCGGAGGCGTCGGGGTGCTTCTGCCGCAGGCCGGCGATTGTTGCGGGCACGGCCGGACCGATCCGGCGGACGGCGAATTCGGCGAGGACTTCGGGGAGGTGCCCCGGATCGGCGACGACCGACGCCAGCAGCGAGCGTTGTGGCGAGGGATCCTTGGGGGAGCCCGCAGTGTTCGGAATCTCCAGGTGCGACACAGCCCGTATCTACCACGAATCACCACTAACTGGGCCATACGGGCGGTTCTCGTATCTTTCGTCGAGGTGCGACGCGCCCCCTGTCGCACTCATGCGCTGCGAGACGCTGTGGGCGGCCGGTGGGGCAGGAGGACGGTCGGTGGACGCCGGCCATGGCAGCACCCACCGCGCTGTCCGGACCGGCCGGGGCACAGGAGGGCAGGACGCTCGCGATGTGGGTGCGGTCCCTTTGAGCTGGTTACGTTGGGGTGGCGGCAGTCGGTGGCAGCAGAGAAGGATCGTCGGTTCATCCAGTCCACACCGCTGCTCGCCGCCGCAGCTTGACGCGGCCGTGGCCGTGGCCGGTGTTCCTTCACTTGGTGTCCGGCGGGCCTGATGCGCGCAGCGACGGAACGGCTCCGCCCTCGGAGAGGGGGAGCCGTTCCGCCCGGCGTATGAATTTGTCGCTCAGGCGTGGCTGTGGCGGCGCTTGTTGCCGGTGATCAGACGGTAGAGGGCGAGGAGGATGACGGAGCCGATGATGGCGGCGATCCAGGTAGACAGGTCGAAGAAACCGTCGATGGAGTCGACGCCGAAGATGACCTTGCCCAGCCAACCGCCGAGCAGGCCGCCCGCGATACCGATGAGCATGGTGATGATGATGCCGCCCGGGTCCTTGCCCGGCATCAGCGCCTTGGCGATGAGGCCCGCGAAAAGCCCGATGAGAATCCAAGCAAGAATGCCCATGACGCGTCTCCTACCTCGATGAATAAAGTCGGTGTTAACAACCGTCTTCACCGCGCGGAGGTTTCCAAACGTCCCCATCGCTTGATCATTTCACTTGCGGAAGGTGCTGGACGGGCAGCAGGTGGACCGGTCGGCAACGGTCGAAGAAAACGTGCGGGCGGGCCGGGACCCGACCCGCGATGACGAGGAGACCAGCCACGTCACCTCCGAGCTGTTGCGACGATCCCGCGCAGGCGGTCAGGCGAGTCATGGCGCCCCTGTGCCGAAGCTGCTGCCGGGCCGCGTCACCCCGGCGGGCGTCAGCGAGTGGCGGGTCCGCTCGTCACTGTCGCCCAGCTGCCATCGTTCACCGCGTACACCGTCAGCCGGCGGTTGACGGTGTCGCCGGCCTCGTCGAAGGCGACGCGGCCCGTGACACCGTCGAAGGCCACCCGCGCCACGGCTTGCGGCAGTTTCGCCCGGGTGTCGCGGGGAAGGGTGCCGCCGTTGGCCGCCACGACTGCCTTCACCGCCTCGATGAGGGTCCAGGTGGCGTCGTACGCGTGGGGGCCGTACCAGCCGGCCGCCTCCGGGTACCCCGCCTTCCGGTACCGGGCGAGGAAGTCGCGCCCAGCCGCCGACTCCTCGGCGGGTACGCCGATGTTGGTCGCGAGGTCGCCCTCGGCCTTCGGGTTCACCGTGAGGTACTGCTGGTCGAAGATGCCGTCGCCGCCCATCAGGGGGACGTCCACCCCCGCCTGCTTGAGCTGCTCGGAGAGCGGCGCTGCGGTGTCGTAGTAGCCGCCGAAGTAGACGGCGTCGGCGCCGGAGGACCGTACCCTCGCCGCGAGGCCGGCGAACGCGCGTTCCGCAGGGTCGACCTGCTCGGTACCGACGACGGTCCCGCCGAGCTTCGTGAACTCGGCCGTGAAACCGGAGGTGAGGGCGATGCCGTGGGCGCTCGCGTCGTCGACCACGTAGACCTTGGTTTTCTTCGCCTTGCCGTGCAGGTACCTGGCGGCGAACGGCCCCTGGTCGACGTCCGTGGCGACGGTGCGGAAGTAGGTGGAGTACGGACGGGACTTGGTGCCCGCAGCCCAGTCGGGGCCCAGCGTCAGCTCGGGGTCCGTGTTGCCCGGTGACACGTTGACCACGTCCGCCCGCGCGAGCGGTGCCACCAGGGTCCGGGCGACACCGGAGTTGAGGGGGCCGACGACCCCCAGCACCTTCTCGTCGGACACGAACCGGGCGGCGTTGGTCTCGCCCCTGGCGGGGTCGGCTCCGTCGTCCAGGGCCTTGATCTCGAATTTCACGCCGGGGACGTGACGGGTCTTGTTGGCGGTCCTGGCCGCCAGGTCGGCGGAGTTCCTGATGCCGACGCCCATCGAGGACAGCCCGCCGCTGAGCGGTGCGTCCACCCCGATCAGCACCGTGACGGAGGAGGCCCCCGAACCGCTGCCGGCCGCCCCGCCACCGCCGGGTGCGTCATCGTCACGGGTGAGGGTCCAGGTCAGAACGGAGCCCGCGGCCAGCGTGGCCAACGCCGTGCCCAGGACCGCGAGGCGCCAGGTGAGGGCCCGCCGCCGGGAGGACGCCCGCTCGCCGTGCTCAGTTTCGGCCGTCGCCCCGAGTGTGACCGGGTCCTCGGCCGGGGGTACGGGCTCGGGCGGGCCGGTCGGCCGGTCCGGCACGGGGAGCTGCGGGGTGCCGGCGGCGGACCCGGGGTCCAGGACCGTGGGGGTCTGCGGTGACGGCGTCGTCGGAGCGGAAGCGTGCTCCGTAGCCGCGTCCGGTGCCGGTACGGGGGTCGCTCTCGGATCGGGCTCGGGCTCGGGTTCGGGTTCGGGAGTGGGTTCGGGTTCGGGCGCGGGCTGGTGCCCTGGCCCGTGCCCGGCGGACGCGTCGGCCCGGGGCAGGCAGGACCGCAGCACGGACGCCAGCATGTCGGCCGCTTCCGCGGCGCCCACGCGCTGCGCCGGGTCCTTGGTGAGCAGCGCGTCCAGCACGGGCGCCAGCGGACCCGCGTGAACCGGCGGCCGGTGCGGGCGCGTGAACACGGCCACGGCGAGGGCGTGGAGCCCTTCCGCATCGAACGGCGGGCGCCCCTCGACGGCGTGGTAGAGCGTGGCGCCGAGCGCCCACAGGTCGTTGGCGGGGGTCGGGCGCTTGCCCTCCAACTGCTCCGGCGGCATGTACTGCGGCGTGCCGATGACCATGCCGCTGTGGCTCAGCTTGGTCGTGGCGTCCGCGAGGTGGGCGATGCCGAAGTCGGTGAGGACGACGCGGTCCTTGGTCAGGAGCACGTTGTCCGGCTTGATGTCGCGGTGGATGATCCGCGCCCCGTGCGCTTCGGCCAGCGCGTCGAGCACGGCGGCGCCGATTTCGGCCACCCGCCGCACGGGCAGCCGGCCCCGGCTGCGGATGGCGGCGGCCAGGGACTGCCCGCGGATCAACTCCATGACAATGACTGGGGCGCCGTGGTGCTCCACGACGTCATGGATGGTGATGATCCCGGGGTGGCTGAGAGTGACCGCTGCGCGGGCCTCGCCGGTGAACCGCCGGAGCAGGGCGGCGCGGTCGCCGTCGTCCATACCTGGCGGGAAGAGGATCTCCTTGACGGCGACCTCACGTCCGAAGAGCTGCTGGTCGACGCCACGCCAGACCCGGCCCATACCGCCCTGGCCGATGCGTTCGACGAGCTGGTACCGGCCGGCGACGAGCTCGGGATTTTGCGCGGTCACGCGCACACTCTAAGTCCCGCCGAGCCGATCAGGTGACGGAACGATGACTTGATCACGCCCATGGTGACGAGGGCACGGTGGCCTGGGGTCCGCAGATCCACACGGAGCGGCGATAGGGCGCGAGGCCGGGTTCCGTACGACGATGCCGAGCCTGGCCCGGGGGTGTGATGGCTGATCCCCCGGAGCCCGTACCGTGCTCGACTCGGGGTCAGGTACCCCGGGCTGCCGGGTCGGTGGCCAGGTTCCCGCAGCTCATCAGGCAGCTCATCATGCACAAGATCACCCGACACCCGCAGCCCCTGCCAGTGGCAACTTCTGCCATCGGCGACCTCGACCGCCAACCCCTGCACGCCACTCATTCCGAAATGACTGGCTGGTCCGCTGAGTTGGCTTCTCGCTCTCGGGACGCGTCTTCGTAGCGAGTGACAATCGCGGCGGCGCGGCTGCGCAGGGAGGTGCGCAACGACTGCGGGGACAGGGCTTCCGCGTCCGTGCTGAGCTGCCACAGCGCCCATTCGGCATGCCGGCAATCTTGGAAGGTCGCCTCCAGCCGCAGCCAGCCGTCTGCGTCGGATTCCTCTGCCCGGACGGCCAGCGCGGTGTCCAGCAGGTCCTCCCGCCGCGCCGGGTTCACCCGTACCAGCACGGTCATGTAGTCGCCGCCGGAGAGGAACCGCGCGGAGCGTTCCCGCCAGATCCGGTCCAAATCGACATGGCCCGGCCGCTGCGCGGCTTCAGGGAGCTCCTCGGCGGCCAGCACCCGCGAAAGCCGGTAGGTGCGGTCGGAGCCCGATCTCGTGGCCAGCAAGTAGCCCTGGTCGCGTACGGTGACGAGGCCGATCGGGTCCACTGTGCGCCACTGTGGTGTCCGACCTGTGGCCGCGTAGTGGATGCGCAGCTTGTGTCCGGCGAGCACCGCGCGCCTGACCTCGATCATTGTGGTGTCGGGTACCTGCTCAGTGACCAGCCGGCGTGAGAGCAGGTCGGTCTCCGGGTCGACGAGGAATCGCTGGGCGGCGTCGCTCGCGGTGGCCCGGTGGCTTTCAGGCAGCGCGTCGACCACCTTCCGCATCGCCGAAGCGAGCGCCGAGCCGAGGCCGAATACCTGCTCGCCGCGCGTCGATCCGGCGGTCAGCAGGGCGAGGGCCTCGTCGTGGTTCAGTCCGGTGAGCTCGGTCCGGAAACCGGGCGACAGCACGAAACCGCCGTGCCGGCCGCGTTCGGCGTAGACCGGGACGCCGGCCGCGGACAGCGCCTCGATGTCGCGGAGCACCGTGCGGGTGGATACCTCCAACTCGCGGGCCAGCGTATCCGCAGTCAACCGACCGCGCTGGCGCAGCAGTAGCACGAGTGAGACCAACCGGTCGGCGCGCATGCACGAACTTTATCGAAATACATGACTGAGGGTGTCGTGAATTGTTGGGAGGCTCGTTGCCGCGACGTCAAAGCCGGCAGTTGCCGAGCCGATGGACGCACGTAATCCCGATGAATCGAATGGAGCTGTTGTGGCAGTGGAACGAACGGCGGTCAACCCCGTTACGTGGTCGGTGGAGATGGGGTTCAACCAGGGAGAGGTCGTCTCCGGGCACACCCGGACCCTGTACATCTCCGGGCAGACCGCCATGAACGCCGATGGCAAGCCCCAGCATGACGGCGACATGCCGGCGCAGTTGGCGCTGAGCGTCGGCAATCTGGAGGCCGTGCTCGGCGAGGCCGGCATGTCTCTCGCGCATCTCGTCCGGCTCAACGTCTACACGACCGATGTCGATCTAGTCTTCCAGCACTACGGCGTGCTGGCGGCGCGGTTGGGCGCCGCCGGGGTGGCGCCGACCACCACGATGCTCGGGGTGACGCGGCTGGCGATCCCCGGCCAGATGGTCGAGCTTGAGGGAACCGCCGTCGCGTGATGCGACTCGCCGCCCTCCTGCTGACCGGGATTCGCACACAACGCCCTGGTCGTCGGCAGGTACAACCTGCTGCCCGACGACGACCAGGGCGGTCGCGCTGCTGCGGACATGGCAGCGCCGCCCATACCCCTGGCCGAAGAAGTCGACCCCGTACGTGGGCGTGGTTACGGGTCCCTGGCGGGACGGCTTTCCGGTGCCCGCACCGCCGGCGGCTCCCTGCGAAGCCTGGACAGCAGAGGAAGGGCCCACCGGGTCCTCCCCCCAACCTCCCAACCCCACCAGCTCACATCACCCCCACCAGCCCCACCAACATCACCTGTTCAAGGCTCCCCTACTGTTGGCTGCCGACAACGGCAACAGCAAAACGCGCAGCGTGCGCGAACGGGGTGAGGGCGGCCATGGAGCCACTACAGTCGGACGATCCGCGGGAACTGGGAACCTACCGACTGCTGGCGAGACTCGGCGCCGGTGGCATGGGCCGGGTGTATCTGGCGCGCTCTCCCGGTGGTCGTACCGTCGCGGTGAAGGTCGTACGTCAGGACCTCGCCACCGACCAGGCGTTCAGGCAGCGGTTCCGGCACGAGGTCGACATAGCCAGGGCCGTGTCCGGCCGCTACACCGCGCCCGTGGTCGACGCCGCGCCCGACGCCCCGCTGCCGTGGCTCGCGACGGCGTACGTCCTGGGGCGCGACCTCACCGACGTCGTCGCCTCGCACGGCGCCCTGCCCGAACCGACGGTGCGCGCGCTGGGCGCGGGGCTCGCGGCCGCGTTGCAGGAGATACACGCCGCCGGGCTGATCCACCGCGACCTGAAGCCGTCGAACGTCCTGCTCGCGGCCGACGGCCCGAGGGTCATCGACTTCGGCATCGCGCGGGCGGTCGACGGAAGCCGTATGACCCAGACGGGAGTTGTGGTCGGTTCGCCCGGCTACATGCCGCCGGAGCAGGCGCTCGGCAGGGACGTCGGGACGGCGGGCGACGTGTTCTCGCTCGGCGCGGTGCTGGCCTTCGCCGCGACCGGCCGCAGTGCGTTCGGTGACCTGGCCCCGGCCGCGATGCTCTACCAGGTCGTCCACGAGGAGCCCGACCTCGCCGGTGTGCCGCCGATGCTCACGGGCCTGATCCGTGCCTGCCTGGCCAAGAACCCGGCGGCCCGGCCGAGCCCGGCGGAGATCCTCCAGTCGTTGGCACCGGGCGGTACGGGCGAAGTCCTCGCCGACTGGCTCCCCTCGGCGGTCTCTTCGACGATCGCGACGCACGCCTCCCGCATCCTCGACCTGGACACCCCGGCACAGGGCACCACCCCCGCCGCCTACGGCCCGCCCCCGACAGTCCTGGACGCCTCGTCCCGGAACCACCCGGCCCAGCAGCCGACATCCACCCAGGACGCCGCAGCCCCTCAGGCTCCGACGACCCCACAGGCGCCCACTTCCACCGGGTTCCCTGCCCCCTCCCGCCGCCGCTTCCTCGGCCTGGCCGCAGGCGGCGTCGCAGGCGTGGCCGTCGCCGGCACGGGCGGTACGTGGTGGCTCACCCGCGACGGGAGCAAGAAGAAGCCGAAGGCCGACGGCAAGGACGGCGAGGCCACGAACAACGCCGAGCCCGAGGTCTTCAAGACCCCGCCGAACGGCGTCGCCCCGCAGCCCCTGTGGCACAACCAGGCGGCGAGCCTCTCCCGCAACTACGACGTGCCGCCCCGGGTGTTCGGCGACTCCTTCCTGGTGCTCGGTGACACCACTGCGGCGTACGACGTCAGGACGGGCAAGCGGAAGTGGGCCCGCAAGGAGATCAGCGGGCCCGCCGACACGCTCACCGTCTCCGGCAACACGCTCTTCCTGCCCGGCCCCGACTACGACGGCACGGTCATCGGCTACGACATCCGCACCGGCAAGGAATCCTGGCGCACCAGGCTCGGCGGCAAGATGGACGGGGAGGTCCAGGTCGCCGCGGTCGACGACAAGCGGGTGTACGTCGTCGCCGTGCTCACGGACGACGACATCGACAAGCGCCTGAACGCCATCGCGGCCATCGACATCCGCACCCGCGAGATCGTCTGGCAGGAACAGCGCGACGAGGGTACACAGGACGACATCGCGCTCACGGTCGGCGACGGTCACCTCATCTACACTCACGGCGCGATCGACGACGACCTGAAGAACCTCACCGTCCGCGACGCGCGCACGGGCACACAGCGCTGGAACCGCAGGATCGCCGACGACGAGGTCCAGCCCACCATCTTCGGCGGCATGGTCTTCCTCGGCGGCGAAAACCTCCTGCGCGCCGTCGACCTGAAGACCGGCCGCGACGTGTGGAAGCTCTCGCCCAACGGCCGTCGCGGCTTCCACCGGCCGTCCGTGCTACGGGGAGTGCTGTACGTCATGGACTACGACCGGGGGGTCTGGGCGATCGAGCCGAAGACGAGCAAGAAGATCTGGATGAGCGAGGAACTGGGCAGCCGGGAGTTCGGCGAGTGGATGGTCCGTACGGACGACTCGCTCTACATCGCCTCGTACTTCGAGCAGGGCGGCGTCTACGCCCTTTCGGCCAAGGACGGCTCGTACCGCTGGAACTACAACGACGGCGTCAAGGACGACGGCGAATGGCAGATCACCGAGGCGGGCAGCCGCCTCCTGGTCTCCCACGCCGACCACCTGTACACGCTTCCGGCGGTCTGACGTGCCTGTGAACTGACTGCCGCGTCAGTTGGGTTGGGGCTGACGCGATCACACCGCACTGCCGGCCGGGGGCGTCGTCCTGCGGCGGGCGGGCGTCACCGAGGTCGGCGAGGGTGGCGTGGACATCTCGCTCGCACGAGCAACCGGCGCAGGAATTCCGGAGCCGTACCCCGCCCGCGCCCCCGTCGGCCACGCACGGCCCGGGACCTTGCGTGACAAACAGATGCCGCTAATGTCTCCGCAGGGTACTCGGAATGAGCGTCGGGCCTGGTGAGTGGGGTGTTACGCTTCGAAGCGCCTTCCCCTTCTCTTGCTGACACTTGTGAAGGTTGATGCAACGGCCCCTGCTTCGGCGGGGCCGTTTGCTTGTCCGCCGGCACATACCCGCGCGCCGGGAACAGCCGACCCGGCGAACCGCCCTGCCGTGAAGTCGCGCGCCGCGTGATCCGAGGTCGCCGCTTGCAGCCCCGTCACGGCGGGGCCGCAAGCGGTCGAGTCGTCAGCGCACGTCGACGTAGTCGCCGGCGGCATTGGCCGTCGACGTGGTGGACGTGCCCGCGAAGGACCAGCGCCAGTAACCGTCGGCCGAGGCGGTGACCGTCGTCGACAGGTTGCCGAAGCTATTGGTGTAGGCGGTCTTGACGGTCGTGTAGGTACTGGTGCCCGCCTTGCGGAACTGGAGCTTCACCGGCTTGTCGGCGTAGCCCGCGTAGGTGCGCTTGTCCCAGTTGGCGCGGGTCAGCTTGCCTGTGACCTTGAGCGTCTTGCCCTTGTACACCGGCTCCGGCGAAGCGTTGACGGTGAGCTTGCCGCGCCGCAGGACGGGGTGCTTGGGCTCGCCGCCGTTGTTGTAGAGGTCGCCGTCCTTGGCCTGGAGCTGGACGGTCACATCCCAAGGGCCCGCGAGGGCGTTACGGGGCACGCCCCAGCCCGCGTCGAGCTTGACGGTGAGCTTGCAGGTGGAGGTGGTGGCGCTGACCGGGGTGCACGTCGGGCGGCCGTGGTACGACCAGTACTCGTCCCCGACCTCGCGGTCGATCTGTAGGAACGCCATGTTGCTGCTGATGCCCGAGTCGTCCGAGGCGGTCACCGAGAGGGTGACCGACTCGGTCTGGGAGGTGCCGAGGACGAGGGGCTTGCCACCGTTCACGGACAGCTTCTGGATCACCACGCCGGTCTCCGTCGCGTACGCGGCAGGGGCGGTGACGGCGGAGGCGGAGAAGACCAGGGCGCCGGCCAGAACGGCATGTATGGAGGTTGCGCGCATCAATTTCCAAACGGCTGGAGCCTGCCGCACACTGGGGGTCTCACCGGTCGCGGGCATGGCAGGTGGCGCGAGGATACGTCACCCGCACGGCTCACCCGTCGGCGGCCGGCCCGCCGAGCCCCGCGTCCAGTGCATCGCGTCGGCGCCCTGCGCCACCAGCCGCCTCCGCAAGGGAGCGACGGAACGTGGAGCCGGTCCCCCGCCGGGATGACACACGGTCACCTGCGCATGAGGCTTCTCGGTGCCTGGTGGAAGTTGGATGCGTGAGCCACCTGTACGAGGCCGGACATCGGGGCGCCTTGACAGCCGAAGTGATTAGCCACCATATTACTTACATGACAAGGGACGGCATCGACGGCGAGGCGCCCACGCTGGACCAGGCCAGGCGACAGGTCGAGCACTACGGCCTGGAGGTCGATCCACAGGCGGTGCTGGTCGCGGTGCGGCTGATCTCGGCGGGCGCGCGGGTCGGCCGGGCGGCCGAGGCGCACTTCGCCAGGTTCGGCCTGTCGACGGGGCGCTACCGCCTGCTCGCCGATCTCGAAGACCAAGGCGGGGAGAAATCCCCTTCGCGTCTCGCACTCGACCTCGATGTGTCCAGAGCCACGGTCACCGGCCTTCTGGACGGCCTTGAGCGCGAGGGCTTGATCGCCCGCCGCCCATCCACAGAGGACGGCCGGGGCACGGTTGCCGTCCTGACCGCGCGTGGGGCGCAGCGCCTGCGCGACATGGCGTCCGAGCATTTCGGGCGGCTGGAGGCGATGGTGAGCGGGCTTTCCGTCGAGGAGCGTGCGGTGTTCCTGGATCTGCTCGCCCGCGTCGTGCACGGCAGTGCGGCCCTAGCCGCCGACTGATCCGACACTCAGTCAGCTTGGCCCCGCCCTCCGGGTAGGGCCCTTTTTATGAAGTAATAGTTAGCCACCTAATCATGTCGCCCAGAGCAGGGCCCGACGCTCACCGCACACCTTCACTTCCCGCTTGCGAACGAGAAAGAGGCCAGCATGCCCGCTACACACCACAGAACCAGCCCGAACCGGGCAGCCTCCCGGCCGTCCCGGCCGTTCACCCTGTGGCGCGAGGTGCTCACCGCCTACGCCGCCCCCGCGCTGATGGCCGGTACCGCTGGAGTCGTCACCGGGCAGCAGGATCTGGCCGTGGCCGCCTGCACCTCCATCGCCGGAACCTCCGCCGTGGTGGCGTTCCTGGTCGGCACCTGGCTGCGGCACGGCGGGCGGCCCCGGCGGTGGACCACCACCACACCGACCGTCGCCCTGACCGCCGTACTCGTCATCAGCGCCGCCGGCGCGGCGGCCCTGCTGGGATGGTTCACCGCCCAATGGCTACCCGCCCACACCCCGATCCCCGCCACCCCGTGGCTTGAGCGCCTGGGCATCGACCTGCCCGTCTCCGCGGCCCTCGCCACCGCCATCGTCACCCTGCGCTGGCGCAGCACCACCACCACAGCATCCCGGCGTAGGCCACCCCGTCACCGGGCCCCCCGCCCACGAGCCCGAGCCCGAGCCCGACCGAGCCCGCCTCCCGGCCGCACCCGCCGCCGGGAAAGTCACCAAGGAGTGAGCACACAATGATCGTTGTCATGGGAGCGACCGGAGCAACCGGGAACGCCCTGGTCCACAGCCTCCTCGCACTCGGCACGCCCGTCCGCGCACTGACCCGCACCCCGCACAGGCCGATCCCCGGCACAACCGGCGCACACCAGCCGCCCGTCGAGGTTCAGTACGCCGACGCCACCGACCCCCACTCCCTGCGCACGGCCTTCAAGGGCGCCGACCAGCTCTTCCTCGCCATGGCCAACAGCCCCGCACAGGTCGAACTCGAAACCCGCGTCATCGACATCGCCGCCCAGACCGGCATCGGACACATCGTCAAGATCTCCGCTCCCGCCGCCGAACCCGACTCCCCGGTCGCCATCTCGCGCGGGCACCACGCCGTCGAGGAACACCTGCGCGCCAGCGGGCTCGCCCACACCGTCCTGCGCCCCTATGCGTTCATGCCGAACGTCCTGCGCCTGGCCCCCACCGTCGCCCGGGGCGTGATCCTCGGCACGACGGGCGACGCGCCCTGCAACTACGTCGACTGCCGCGACATCGGCGACGTCGCCGCCGCTGTCCTCACCAGGCCCGACATCGCCGGCGGTACCTACGCCCTGACCGGCCCCGAAGCCGTCTCCTACCCCGAACTCGCCTCCAGGCTGACCGCACTGACCGGCAATCGGATCCGCTACGTCAACCTCACACCGGAAGAGCTGCGCGACAACCTCTTCCTCAGCGCCGGCATGCCCACCTGGCTCGCCGACCACGTGACGGAGATCCAGCAACTCGCCATTACCCGTCCCGAAACACCCACCACCACTGTCATCGACATACTCGGGCGCCCGCCCCGCACTCTCGACGCCTTCCTGCACGAACACCACTCCCACTTCCGCCGGTAGGGTCCCGGCCTCAAGCCCGGCCGCGAGACTGCGAACCGTCCCGCCGCACAGCAGAGAGCAGATGATCAGTCGTCGCCCGGGCAGTGGGCCCACCCGTACCAGGGCCGTCGAGGCAGGTGGGTTCATGCAAACTGACGGGTGCCTCGCAGGAGTCCGGGGATGCGGGTGCAGGCGAGCACGTGGGGTGGGTGCCGAGCGGACCGTCCCCTGGGTGCATGCCCTGGGCACGGCACTGACACCGCAGGAGTCATGGGAGCAGAAAGAACGGCGCCGGAACCGGAAGCCCTCGCGCAGCGTGGGCGCACGCCTCTGGGGGAGGTGGCGTGCCGTTATCAGGCGGACGAGATACGTCCAGAGGACCTGCCGATGATCGCTGCTGAGGCACTCGCGGCCGGTCTGGGCACCCCGACGCTGTGCGAACTCGCCGGTTGGCCCTGTAATGCGGATGCCCGCGAGATCCGCGAGGCGTTCGAGCAAGCACTCGCCGAGTCCGGAATCGAGTTGCCTGATCCGCGCCTGGCACAGCGCCACGCTCTGCGCCGGCTGGCCGCGAGACTCGCCGACGGAGAAATCGCTCCCGCCGACCTGGCGACGGACAACTGGGGAGAGACGGAGGTGGAGACCGCGGCGGAGCGATCGTTCGTGGCGCTGCTCCCGCAGTGCTGGTGCTGCATCGAGTACACGTCGGGGCTGGATCAGCAGACGTGGACGGCCCAGTTGTGGAGCGCCGGCCTCGCCCTGACATCGTCTCCCCCGATCGGTCCCGGGTGCTGACTCTGCTCGGCGTGGACCGGTCGACGACGGCGTGGACCGGTCGAGCAGACCGGGAACCGGTTCACGCGAGTGGCCGCGCCCCACCCTGCGGCCGGCAGCGCCGACGGGCTGTCACTCACTTCTCCTTGAAGACGATGTCCCTGGCGTGGCGGGTCATCTTCACGGTGTTGTCAGCGGTGACCTCGACGATGTGGTGCAGGCCCCTGTGAAGCGTCTTGGAATCCGGAAGGAGGCGGTACTCGTCGTCCGAGGCTCCGGCCAGGAAGGCGGGGAAGCAGGCCAGTGACGAGTCGGTGCCCATGAAGTCCAGGTAGTCCTTCAGGCGGCGGAACAGCTTCGGCAGGATCACCGCGCCGGTCTTGTCGTCCGTGATCGAGGCCATTCCGGTGATCTTCGCCCCGTCGAGGGTCTTGTCGACCTTCCACACGCCCTTCTCGGACGCCCTCGCCTTTTCCGAGGCGTCGGTGAGGAGCTCGCGCAGGTACGCGGGCAAACCCGAGTAGAAGGTCGGGTAGGCCAGGCCGAGGAGGAGCAGGCGGTGGTTGGCGGTCCGCTTCAGCAGGTCGTCGTCGATGCCCGTCCAGTAGCCGCTGTACACGGGCGGGGTGCCCTTGCCGACGAAGGCCACGCAGCGGCCGAAGGCGTCGGCGCCCCGGGTGAGGATCCAGCCGGGGACGCTGTCCGGCGTGGTCGCGACGGTCTCGTCGTCGTCCCGGAGCACGGTGTCGAAGCCGAGGAACTTCAGCAGCTCGTCCGCGGCCGCGTGGGCCAGGCCCCGCGGCTGGTGCTGCACATGCTGCTTCTCGCCGTAGTGCGTCTCCAGGGCGTCGATTCCTTCGAGCCGGATGCTCGCGCGGCCGTCCGCCTTGGGCACGATCTTTCCGTCCCCGGGCACGAGCTTCCAGTCGGCCACGTTGTCCGGGATGAACGGGAGGGTGTCGCCATCCGGTTTGGCGCCTCCCTCCACCTTGAATTTTCCCCTGATCAGCAGCATGGACATGACGGCTCCCATTGTCACTGTAGGTGTGCAGTGATTACTCACGGTACACACTCGTGCGGTCGGTAGGGCCCTTTCGCGCCCGTCGGGCCGGGGAGTGTCAGCAGCGGGGCAGGGTCCGTCGGGTGGCGGGTTCGCACTCCGGGCGAGGACGAACGCATGATCGCGCACGAGATCGGGCGGGAGGAAAGATCGTGATTGTCTCGGCTCGTCTCGCGGCCAGGACCTACTGTCGCGAGCATGGTCGAACACGATGCCTTCAGTGCCGCCCGCGAGGCATACGACGCCGCTGCCCCCACCTATGCGCAGCTGTTCCGCGACTCGCTGCGTGACCGGCCCCTGGACCGCGCGATATTGAGTGCCTTCGCCGAGGTCGTACGTGCGGGTGGGGACGGCCAGGTCGCGGACCTGGGATGTGGGCCTGGCCATATCACTGCCCATTTGGAGCAGCTGGGGCTGACGGCGTTTGGTGTTGACGCCTCTCCGGCGATGATCGAGTTGGCGCGACAGGGCTACCCGGGCGTGCGGTTCGAGGTGGGCTCGATGGCCGCTTTGGACATCGCTGACGGCGTGCTGGGGGGCGTACTCTCGCGTTGGTCGATCATCCACACTCCCCCGCGAGAACTCCCTGTCATCCTGGCGGAGTTCCACCGTGTGCTGGCCCCTGGAGGCCACCTTCTGATCGGCTTTTCGTCAAGCGATGATCCGTCTCACCCGACGCAGATCTTCGATCACGCAGTGGCGCCGGCCTATCGGTGGGCGCCTGATCACCTCGCCGCGGTACTTCGCAAGTCCGGGTTGGCCGAGGTTGGCCGGATGGTTCGCGAGCCTCAGCCCACCGACCGTCGGCAGTTCCAGGAGGTTCAACTTCTCGCCCGTAAACCCCAGGCCGGGCCCTTGGCGCCGGATTCCGCTCTCTCGGGCGGGCGGTCGACGTTTTACGCGTAGGGGCGTAAATGGGGGTCCCAGGACTGGGCAAAGCCCTGCCGCACGGCGTATGACGGGGCAGCAAGCACCCTTTGATGACCGACGCCACACGCTCGGGACACACCAAGTGCGGGCGATCGCCCTGCGGGCCTGTTTGACCTTGACACAGTGGCAGGGGCTTCACTGCTTGCCAAGGAGGTGGTCCAGATGACGATCACGGGACAGGACACGGATGCGGTACGAGCGCTCCAGGGGCTGGAGGACGGCCGTTCGTCCGTACGACTGCGGGCTGCTCTGGCGATCGGCACGGCGCCTGACCCGCGCTTCGTCGACAAGCTCGTCGAGCGATGCGCGACCGAGCCCGAGTTCTTCGTCCGCGACATGCTGACGTGGGCACTCACCCGCCACCCGGTGTCCATGACGCTCCCGGAGCTGGTCCGCGAAGTCTGCTCGGAGCGTGTGCAGGCGCGGAGCCAGGCGCTGCACACGCTGTCCAAGATCGGGAATCGGCAGGCGTGGCCGGCGATCACACGGACGCTGCTGTCCGACGCCGAGGACGAAGTGGCGCGGAGCGCCTGGCGGGCCGCGGTCGTGCTCGTACCGGAAGGCGAGGAGTCCGCCTTGGCCGAGGTGCTGGCGACGCAATTCGGACGCGGTGAGCGGGAGACGCAGCTGAGTCTGAGCCGGGCACTGGTCGCACTGGGTGAAGTGATCGTGCCTGCTGTGCGTGCTGCCACCACGGTCCCCGACCCGCGCGTGCGCGCGCACGCGCTCGCCACACAACGGTTGCTGCGCGACCCGGACGCCGGATTCGAGTTGGCCATCGAGGAGGCCAAGCGCGTCGTGGCCCTCGGCGGGTCCGGCCAGGAGGGATGATAGGACGTGTTGATCGGTGAGGTGGCGAGACGGTCCGGGGTCAGTGCGCGCATGCTGCGGCACTACGAGTCGCTCGGCCTGGTACGGCCTTCCGGTCGTACGGACTCCGGTTATCGGGAGTACTCCGGTCAGGACATCCGGCGGATCTTCCACGTCGAGAGCCTGCGGTCGCTGGGGCTGTCGCTGCGTGAGGTCGGGCGCGCGCTCGACGATCCCGGCTTCACGCCATCGGCGCTCGTCGGAAACCTCGTGCGTGAGACACGCGAACGCATCGCGGCCGAGACCGAGTTGCTCACGCGGCTCCGCCGGATCCATGCCACGGAACCCGCCGGCTGGGAGGACGTCCTCCAAGTCGTTGCGCTCCTTCAGTCGCTGGGCTCGAAGAGCGCCGACGCCCGCCAGCGCGCGGCCCTTTCCTCGGTCGACGAGGTGCCGGTGGAGGCCCTGGTCGAGGCGGCACTGAGCGAAACGGAGCCGAACGTCGCCGGCGCCCTCCGATGGGCGTTGGCGCGATCGGGCGACGGCGGCCCCGCACTGCTGGCGGAGGGCCTGGGCTCACCGGTGGCGGCGGTGCGCGAACGTGCCGTTCGATCCCTCGCCGAGATTCCCGGAGGCGAGGCCACCGCGCGGCTGCGACACGCCCTGACGAACCCCGACCTCGTGGTCCGCGGGTATGCGGCTCTGGCGCTCGGGACGCGTGGAGTGGCCGATGCGGTCCCGACGCTCATCGACATGATCGTGGAAGGGACGAACGACGTCGACGCAGCCGACGCACTGAACGTGCTGGCGAGCGACACCGCGACGGCGGATCGGATCGCGACCAGGCTCGTCGACCGCCTCACCCACGACACCACTGCGGCCCCTGCACGCGGCCGGCTGACTCAGGCGCTGGCCGCCGTCCCGGGTGAGGCGGCGTCACGTGCCCTCGTAGAGCTGTCGTACGACGAGGACCGAGCCGTCGCGCTGACTGCGGCGTACCTTCTTCAGCTGCGCGACGCACGGTGACGCACCGCTCCTGGGGGGGGACCCGTACCGGCCGCGGGGCGGAGCGGTCCCGGACATGTCGCCGGTCGCCGAAGGGGACAGCAGATACTTGGCCGAGTTACCGCAAGGCGACCTCGACACCCCTGCGAACGCCCCGGTCACGGCCCTCCCCTTCCGGGTGCTGCTCCGGCACGGTCAGACCGCCCCGCAGGGCGTGTACCTCCGCCCTGATTACCGGCATGCAGGCGGCCAACGGATGGGTCCTGCCGTACTGAACAGCGGTATGCACGGCGAGGAATCCGTTCGCCGTACGCGCCGGCCACGGGTGAGAATGAGCGCCGCTCCCCCTCGACCAGGAGATTCATGTACAAGCGCCTGCCCATACTCGTCCTGTGCCTGACGGTTGCCTGCCTCGGCACCTCGGCGTGCGACGACTCCGGCGACAACCGCCCCGGCACCCCGGCCCCCGCGACATCAGCCAACGGCGCGCCCTCAAAAACCACTCGGGAAGCCACTCCGGCCGGTTCCTCCGCGGACCGCGCCGAGCCGCGACAGCTGACAGGCGTTCTGGCCAAGCTCTATCTCAAGACCGTCCGGGACCACTATCCCGACATGGCGCACATCAGCGACGAAGCGCTCCTCATCCACGGCAACGCCTTCTGTGCCGCCCAGGGCGTGGCGCTCGCCGACCAGGCGAAGAAGACGATGAAGGAACTCGGCACCACCTCCAAGCAGACCGCCCGGATCATGGGCAGCGCACACGGGTACTGCCGCTAGCCGGCCGAGCCACATCGGCGGGACGGCGACGAACGGGGCGTACACCCGGCCAGGCCGCCGCCCTGACTCGCGGGCCACCACGACACACCTGCGGCCCCGGGGGCGAGGCTGGCGACGCGGGCGCGGCCGCGCGCCGCCCGCCACCGGCGCGCGCACGCCGCGCACGAGGTGTGTAATGAGATCAGGAAGGAGCGCCCTCGATCCTGCCGGAGTGAGACACGAGTGAGCGGCAACGGCACGGGAGAACCCGTCGCAGCAGCGGGCTTCCCCACGGCTGTTCTGGTACTCGACGCCGCCGGCATGGTCATGACGGGCACACGTTCGGCAGCGACGCTCCTGGGCGTTCCCGAGGCCATCGGCGGCCGTGGCCCCGGCGACGAGCCGCTGGATGCGGAAACGCTCTTCGAGGATCCCGGCCTGTGGGCCCGCCTCGTCGCCGGAGCCGTCGGGGGTGCCAGGCGCAGCGCGCGTGCCCGACTGCTGCGGCCGGACGGCGGACGGCTGGAGGCCGACGTCGACATCATCACCCTGATGGAGGGCTCGTCGGCACGGTTCCTGCTGCGCCTGCGCCCCGCCGACCCGGACCACCCCGTACCGGTCGCCGTCGCCGGTGACGTCCGCCGGCCCCCACCCCTGCCACCGGCCGACCAGCGCTCCGCCGAGCGGCTGGCGCTCCTCAACGCGGCCGCCGCCCAGATCGGCAGCTCCCTCGACATGGTGCGCGACGCCGAGCAGCTGACGGAAGTGCTCGTACCCGCGTTCGCCGACCTCATGGCCGTCGATCTCACCGAACCCGTGCTGCGCGGCGAAGAACCGGGGGAGCTGGTCACCGGAGCGCCGATGCGACGCGTCGCCGTGAGGGCCGCCGACGGCCAGTGGCCGGCGGAGAGCTACTCCGTGGGCGACACCATCCGGCTGCGGAGCGTCGAGAGCATCCATCTGCGCGTGGACTCGGCGATGTTCATCCCCGACCTGAGCGAGCTCCGCACGGTGCTGGCGGGCGAGGAGGAGCGCGTACGGCTGATCCTCCCGCCGCAGGCCGCCTCCCTCATGCTGGTCCCGTTGCAGGCCCGCGGCACGGTCCTCGGGGCCCTGGTCCTGTGGCGCACCGCGGAGCGCCGCCCGTTCGACCAGGAGGACGCGGTCCTCGCCGAGGAAATCGGCTCCCGGTCCTCACTCAGCATGGACAACGCCCGCCGGTACACCCGTGAGCGCCGTACCGCGGAGGCCCTCCAGCGCAGCCTCCTACCGAGGCCCGTCATGGACGTCACCGGCGCGGAGACCTCCGGGATCTACGTGCCCGCCACCAACACCGCGGCCATCGGCGGCAGCTGGTTCGACGTCATCCAACTCCCCTCCACACGGCTGGCGTTCGTCATGGGAACGGTGGCCGGACACGGTCTCAACGCCACGGCCGCCATGGGTCGTCTGCGGTCGGCCGTGCAGACCCTGGCCGATCTCGACCTCAGTCCGGACGAACTGCTGGCTCACCTCGACGACCTCGTGGTGCGCTTCGTCGAGGACGACGACCGCCAGGAACCGGACGCGGACGCGCCGAGCGCGCTGACCGGTGCCACCTGTCTCTACGCCACCTACGACCCGGTGTCCCGTACCTGCGTGCTGGCCGGCGCCGGCCACCCGCCGCCCGTGCTGGCCGGCAGGGGAAGGACAGGGAGCGGCACGGTGACGTACCGCCCGGGTCCGGTGCTGGGCACCGGCGGGCAGCCGTTCGAACCGGTGGAACTGAGCCTGGGTTCCGGCGACGTACTGGCTTTCTACGGCGGAGCACTCGCCAAGGGCACCGACCGGTCGGAGCGGCAGCTGGAGGCGGTCCGGGCGGGTGTGCGGGACGGTGCGGACAGCGGGCGGCATGTCACCGAGATCGGGCGCGGCATCCTGGGCGCCCTGTTGCACGAGCCGCCGGACGACGACCTGGCACTGCTCGTGGTGCGGGTCAGGGAGGTGTCCGCCGGTGACACCGCCGTGTGGGAGTTGGCCGCCGCGCCCTCTCTCGTCGGGCGGGCCCGCGAGCTCGTGGCGGAGCAGCTGACCGCCTGGGGACTGGAGGAACTGATCTTCACCACGGAGCTGATCGTCAGCGAGCTGGTCACGAACTCCATCCGGTACGCGGGCGGGCCGGTCGGCCTGCGGCTGATCAAGGACCGGGTGCTGATCTGCGAGGTCTCCGACCCGAGCCAAACACAGCCGCATCTGCGCAGGGCACAGCTCACCGACGAGGGCGGCCGCGGCCTGTTCCTCGTCGCACAGCTCACCCACCGCTGGGGCAGCCGGTACACGGCGGCCGGCAAGACCATCTGGACGGAACAGCTCCTGACGGGCGGTTGAGGCCGCGCGTCTCCGCAGCTCTGCCTCCAGCAGCTTTGCGACTGCTTCGGCCGGCCGCTCCCAACCGCGGTGCTCCGCGGCTCTTCGCACCTCGGCCTCGTACTGGCCGGCGTCGAACCGCAGCTCCGGCAGGTCGGCGGTCACAAACGCTGCTGACCGGAGCGGTCCCGTTCGCGAAGCCGTCGCCGTGACCGGTTCGCGAACGGGTGCCGCTGCTGCGGAATTGGCGGCTTGCTCTACTCGACGAAGTACGAGTCGTGCTTGATGAAGAACTCGGTGCGCTCTTCGTCACTCGCGTCGGCGAGCTGCGACAGCCCTTCGAAATACTCTTCGCGCGGTGCCCCCGGCGCGAACAGCATCAGCATCTCCGCCGGGGCGTCGGAATCGTTTCGGAAGGCATGCAAGCCGCCCTGCGGAACGAACAGGAAGTCGCCCTTCTTCGCATCGACCCAGTCGGCACCGTTGAACAGCCGCACCGTCCCGTCGAGGATGAAGAACGACTCCGAGATGGTCTTGTGGAAGTGTGTCTTCGGACCGCCGGCCCCAGCACTCATCTCCACCCGGTAGAGACCGAACTCCCCGTTCGTGGATGCCTTCGTAGCGAGATAGTGCGTGGCGTCGCCCTTCGGCGACGACAGCTCGGCCGGCGTGTCCACGGGCCTGAACACCGCGCTGACCTCACCCCTGTCCCCGGAATATCTGGCCTCCGGATACGACATGCCTTTCCCCTCCCCTGTCTCTTCTGCACGTACATGCGCAGACTCAGACGTGACAACCCGCCGACCGGTGCCGATCTTCCCCGAAGCGTCTACGACGGCGCCACCGGACACGAGTCCCCCTGCGGGTCCGGCACGGCGTCAGCGAGGTCGTGGGTTGTCCTGTGCCCGCTGCCCCATCCGCTCCCAGAACCGGCGCAGCTCGGCGACGTCCGTACGTCGCTGCCAGGGTGCCTGGGGGCGGAGGAAGGACCGGGACAGCAGGGTGGACTGCGCCCGGCAGAACGCCTCGCTCAGCTCGACCCGGTGACCGTCGAGGCCCTTGGGCGGGTACGGGCACAGCTCGAACGCGCAGTCGTCACGACAGTTGGAGCCGGCCTGGGAGGCGGCCGTACGGACGACCGTACGCGTCGGGTCGAGCGGGCCGCGGTCCCGGGTCAGGCACGGCGGCAGGTCCGGTCGAGCCGTGTGCCTGAGGCGCCGGAGGCGGTCCTTGGGCCAGTCGCCCCGCTCGGCGAGGTTGAGGAGCAGCAGCACGTCCGCGAGGAGCTGCTGGGCGCGCGGGTGCAGGGTGCTCCAGCCGGTGGAGGGCGGGATCCACAGCTGGTGCTTGCGTGCCTCGCCCCGCGGTGCCGTCTGCGAGCCGACGTGGGCCGCGACACCGGATTCGTCGATCCAGAGAAACCGCTCCGGCTGCCCGGTCTCCAGGGTCCAGGCGCAGAGCTGGGCGGCTTCCTCGACGAACGGGTGCTGCTCCTCGCCGTCCGGGAGGGCCAGCCACTGACGGATCTGTTCCTCGGGGTCGGAACCCTGTCCGTGCGCGGGGCGCGTCACCGTGACCCCGTCGGGCAGGTCCCACAAGGTCAACGCGTGCAGGAGGGTGAGGCGGGTGAACCAGAACCGGGTGCGCTTGAGCATGTCCCATGCCTGCCCGCTGAGGTACTCGCGGGCCTCGGCGCGGGCATGCGGATGGCGGTGGCGGCGGTTCGCCGCGTACTTGAAGCCCTGGGCGAGGGCGACCTCCACCGTCAGGTCGAGTGCGGGCGCGCCCGACCCGTCCGGCGCGCCGACCCGGCGCACCCAGCTTTCCAAGAACTCGTAGGGCGTGTTCTGGTGGCGCTGTGTCGTGACGGAGCCGACCAGCAGGGGGACCAGCCAGGCGCACATGGTGTTGTCACGCCACTGTTGTTCCTCCCCCTCGCGTTCGGACTCCTCCTGTCTGCGCTCCTCGCGCTGCCGTTGCTCACGTTCGCGCATCTCCCACGGGGTGCGCGCCCCGTCGCGCTCCACCGGTCGGTGTCCTCGGTGCTCCCCCTCCGCGTCGTTCTCCGGTGCCTGGGCCTCCCACAGATCGAGCATCCAGTCCGGGTCGCGTTCCATCGTCCCGTCGCGGTCGAGTTCCGGGCCGCGCAACCGGGCCCGCAACAGCTCGAAGGCGCTGTCACCGCCCGCGCCGATCTCCTGTGCGATGGCGACGCGGATGGGGTACGACGGCTCCAGACGAGCGATCTCGAAGAGTTCCAGGTAGGCGGGGACCAGCGTGCGCCTCCGTGCGACGCCGCGCATGGCATCGCCGAAGCGGGAGACCAGCAGCCCTTTCGCTACGCGCAGCGTGTGCGGATCGCGGGCACGCAGGTCCGGCCAGGCCGTGGCCAGCCGCATGGCGATGAGGTGCTGTTGCGGTTCGGCGTCCACGCTGTCGATCTCCAGGGCGGCGGCGTACAGCTCGAGTGCCTTGGCATGCAGCGTGCGTATTGATAACTGCCGCGCGTCAGGGACCCTGTGCAGTTCTGCGGACCGGCCTTGCGGTTGCGGGACATCCGGCAGCTCCGGGGTCCGTCCTTGCGGGTCCGGGCAGCCGGGGGCATCGGCTGCGTCCTCCCCGGTCGCCATCTGCGCTTTGCCGGCCGCCCGTACCAGGAGATCGCGCGAGGCGGACACGGCGCACCACGGCTGTCCGCCGCCGTGCGCCTCCGACGCCTCGTCACCGTGCTCCTCCTCCGCGTGGCGGCATGAGCCCTCTGGCGTACGGGAGTAGAGCACCATGGCGATCAGCAGTTCCCGGCCCGGCCTCTCCAGCGCCGCGGGGAAGAAGTGTCCCTCCCTGGAGTTGGCGGGCACTTCCGGATGGATCACGGCATTCATGAACCGCGCTCCGAGGTGGGCCTGGATCACGCTGTGCTGGAAGCGGACCTTGTCACCGCTGACCTCCACCAGGCCCATACGCGCCCCCCAGTGTGCGGCGAGGCGAATGTCCAGCTTGCTGTCCTCCACCCTTCGCACCAGCTCCGCCAGGATCTCGGGATAGCGGGGCCGCAAGGGGTTCTGTTCGTCCAGCACGTCGGTGAAGTGCACCTCGCAGGAGTCCGAGGCCAGGCCGGCGCACGCGAGCGCGGACAGGTAGTGGACGGCCGCGCGCCGCTCATCGCGACCGAGTGGCAGTTCGGGCCGGAAGCGTCCGCTGATCAGGGCGGCGAACCACGTGTCGAGCAGGTGGTAGCGCAGTGCCGCCCGATCCCCGCCGCGCGTCTCCACCGCCTCCTCCTCGGAACGGGTGGTCACGGCCCGCTCCAGCAGGCCCTCCTCGTGGAGTTCGCCGGCGATCTGCAAATACGTGGGCGCCTCCGCGATGCCGGCCTTCTCCACGATCCAGTCCAGCCGCTGCCGGTCCTCCCAGGCGCTGCCGGAGGAGATGTACGTGAGTGCGGCCTCCTCACTCAGCGGTTCCAGGTCCGTCACGGAGGCTTCCATCCCGCGCAGCGAGTCGTGCGGACGGGAGGTGATGATGAGCGGCAGCCGCTCTTCGGTGGCCCGTCGGACGGCCAGCCGGATGACGCTGTCGCGCTCCTCCGCCATGTCCTCACCGGCCAGCGCCTCCTCCAGGCCGTCCGCGAGGACGACGATCCGTCCCTGCTGGCACAGCCGGCGCCACACCTTCTCCGCCTCGGCGTCGGAACGGATGTAACCCTGCACCTCCCGGCAGAACCGTTCGAAGGCCAGCTTGCGGAAATCCAGGTCTTTGTCGGCGTTCCGCAGGCGCAGCGGCACGGGAAGGGCCTTGCGCCGGGCGAGCTGCTCCGTCAACAGCACGATCAGCGCCGTCTTGCCCGTACCGACGCCGCCGACGACGACATGCGTACGGCGGAACCGGCTGTCCCGCTGGTCCTCCATGAGGACCTCGCACAGCTGGTCACGGCCCACAACCCTTCCGAGGATGCCACCCGCCGTCTCCACCAGCTCGTGCGGCTCTTCGCGGGCCTTCCTCAGATATGCCCTGCGCACCCGGGTGAACCGGAAGGAGAGGTACGCGACGGTGGCCAGGGAGAGAGTGAGGAACGGCATGATCAGCGACTGGAGGACGTTGCAGGCATGGCTGCTCTTCGCGCAGTGCTGGTCGAGCCACCGGACGGGCGTCCAGAACGTCCTGTCATTCACCAGCGTGACCAACGCCGCCACTGCCAGGAACACCAGGACCAGCGCGCCCAGAACCGTCGCCGCGAGCGACAGGTAGTACCACCCGCTCTTGCGAACCCGCCACGGCCGGGCCTTGCCGTAGCTCTGCTGCATCAGCCGGCGCGAGGAACCCCTTCCAACGTTCACGTGGTAAGTGCTTCCGTGTCAGGTGGGTGGCCCACCCTCATTCACCCGACCAGCGCAGTCCCGGTCTGTGCCCCCGGCCGCGCGTCCGGTCGTCCAGCCGTCTGCGGTCATCAGCCCTCCGCGGAACGCATGGAGGGGCCCTGGTGCCGTATGGCACCAGGGCCCCGAAGGAACTGCTACACCATCTGCCGGCCCTGCTACTGCGCCGGCCTTCTGTGTCCGCCGACCCGACCGAGACGCTGTCGGGGGTGCGGGGATCGCGGTTGCTTGACCGGAGACCACCTCACTGTCGATGTCCTGCGGTACCCGGGCTCAAGACTTCCGCCCGGGCGATCCTGATGGCGCTCGGTCCCTCCGTTCCTTCCCTCGGTGATCAACTGCTTACCACGCGGGTACTGCGTACTGCTGTACTGCTGGTGATGCGAACTGCTCAGTGGCCTGCCAGAGCGCCACTTCTTCGGCAGCCAGCCCCGTTGCCCGTCCTGCGTCTGCTCTGGCTTGGAACCCCACTGCCGAACCTCCCGGTGCGCGCGTCCGCAGCCGACGCCTTCACCGAGGTGCTGCTCACTGTTTTCGCTGCTGGGTACTGCGAACTGCACTTGCGGGTCATGCCACTGCGGTACTGCTCACGGCAGCCCCTGATCACTACGGGCCACCCGGTCCGGTCGTCAGTCGCGTCGCCGTCCTGCAACAACCCTGGCTTCGAAACTCCACCACCGCACCGCTATGCACACTGCAACTGCGGTACTACTGCCCGCCAGTTCGTCTCTGCCGGGCCCTGCGGTCTCTCTGCGGTACGAGAGAAACCATAACCACACCACTGACCAATGTCTACTCCAGCCGACATAGATTTTCGCGTGTTCGACGGTGAGCTAATCGAACGTCGACAGCAATGGAGGGCGGAAGCAAGCCGGGTCAACGGGCCGAGCCGGGGCACAAGCCCTCGGCAGCAGCCAGGGCAGGGCTTCGACGATCCGAGACCGGCGGCGTACCGGGCGGGAGCGCCCGGATTCGGCTGCCCACACCCCCGGCCGCCCAGCCGGGCCCCCGGGCAGCGCCTCCGCACGCCCCGCGGACAACCATTCCGTGTTTTTCGGCGAGCGCGGCAACCCCTTCGCCCCCGGCGGCGACCTCACATCGATCGTCCCCTCTTCACGGAACGGAACTCCACATGCGTTCGACCCCCCGCACAGCCCGTCACCGCAGACCGCAACGGGTCCTGGCAATCGGCGTACCGCTGGCCCTGGCCGCTTCCGGGGTTCTGGCGTACGGGTCCGTGTTCGGACTGGGACCGGGCGACGAGGAAAGGGCCGCGGCGGCGGAGGCTCCGGCTGGGGCGACTGTCGCCGCCGACGGGTTCGCCTCGGTCAACGCCCTCGGTCAGAACGGTACGTACGGCGGTCGGGGCGGCAGGACCGTCACCGTCAAGACGCTCGCCGACCTCGAGAAGTACGCCGCCGCCTCGGAGCCGTACGTCATCGTCGTCGCCGGCGAGATCAGCATGGCCCCGGTCGGCAAGGAGATCAAGGTCGCCTCGGACAAGACGATCATCGGCTCGGGGACCTTGGGGCACATCGTCGGCGGCGGCTTCTTCCTCGGCCAGGGCGTTCACAACGTGATCATCCGAAACCTGACGATCAGGGACTCGTACCAGGGCGTGTGGAACGACAAGGAGCACGACTTCGACGCCATCCAGATGGACGGCGCCCATCATGTGTGGATCGACCACAACGACCTGCGGCGCACCGCCGACGGACTGATCGACGTCCGCAAGGACAGCACGTACGTGACGGTGTCCTGGAACCGGCTGAGCAACGCCAACAAGGCGTTCGGTATCGGCTGGACGCCGAATCTCGTCACCGACATCACGATCCATCACAACTGGATCCGCGAGACCGAGCAGCGCAACCCGTCCACCGACAACGCCGCTCACGCGCACCTCTACAACAACTTCATGGAGGACGCCGCGGGCACGTCCATCAAGTCCTCCTACAGCAACTACGCACGCGGCAGGACGCGGATGCTGCTGGAGAACTCCTACTTCCAGGGCATGAACAACCCCGTGATCAGGGACGCCACCGCCGCTCTCGTCCAGCGCGGCAACATCTTCTCCGGCACGAGCGGACGCAACGAGAACGGCGGCGGTGCGGCCTTCGACCCGAAGCAGTACTACGGCTACACCCTGGACGCAGCCGGCAACGTGCCGGCGCTGGTCAAGTCCAAAGCGGGTCCAAGAGGTTCCGTGGGTACGGCGGCCGCGAGCACCGCTGCCGCCACCAGGACCCTCACCGTCGCCAAGGACGGCAGCGGCCAGTACAAGACGGTCCAGGCCGCGGTGGACGCCGTGCCCGCCGACAACCCCTCCCGCGTGGTCATCTCCGTGAAGCCGGGTACGTACCGCGAGACGGTGAACGTTCCGGCGAGCAAGCCGCACATCACCATCCAGGGCTCGGGCGCGAGCCGCAAGGACACGGTGATCGTGTACGGCAACGCGGCCGGTATGCGGAAGCCGGACGGTTCGGGCACGTACGGCACTCCGGGCAGCGCCACGGTCGCCATCCGGTCCGACGACTCCCAGCTCCGCAACCTCACCGTCTCCAACGACTTCGACGAGGCCGCGAACCAGTCCCTGAACGGCCACCAGGCGGTCGCCCTGCTCACGACCGCGGACAAGGTCGTGCTGCACGGCCTCATCGTCACCGGCGACCAGGACACCCTGGAGCTGGAAAGCGCGGCGAAGGACAAGCCCGGCCGCGTCTACGTCACCAACTCCTACATCGTGGGCAACGTCGACTTCATCTTCGGCCGCGCGACCGCCGTGATCGACCGGTCGGTCATCACTCTCAAGAAGCGCTGGAACGGTACTTCGGCCGGCTACATCACCGCCCCAAGCACCCAGGCGGGCCGCAACGGCATCCTCATCAACCGCTCCACGATCAACGGTGACGTGAGCGCGTCCTCCTTCTACCTCGGCCGGAACTGGCATCCCGGCGGGGACACGGCGGCCGACCCTCAGGCCACCGTCCGCGATTCCACCCTGAGCGCCGCGATCAAGCGCACTCCATGGACCGACATGGGCGGCTTCTCCTGGAAGGGTGACCGCTTCGCCGAGTACATGAACACCGGTCCGGGTGCCGGTCCGAAGAGCACCGACCGGCCCCACCTGACCGAACCCCAAGCCGCGTCCCAGGAGGTATCGGACTGGCTGGGCAACTGGACCCCGTAAGCGGTGAAAGAACGGGGCCCGGGAGATACGTCGTCGCGCAGCTCCCGGGCCCCGGTCGGCGCGGACGCCGGCGGTGTGGTCAGCCGCGGGGTGAGCATGCGTGACGCGTGGCCGGAGCCCGGGCGCCCGGCCTTCCGACGTGCCGGGCGCCGCATGTGCGGTGGGGCGAACGAGCTCAGTTCGTGTTGCCGCCCGCCGTCGCCGGTGTGCCGGCCAGGATCTTCGGTTCCAGCTCCGCGTAGCGGCGGTTCTGTTCGGCTGCGTCGCGGTCGTAGAGGACTGTGGTGAGCCAGCCGGCCAGGAAGCCGAGCGGGACGGAGACGATGCCGCTCGTCGTGAACGGGAACCAGTTGAAGTCGTGGTCGGGGAAGATGGACTGCGGTGATCCGGACACCAGGTTGCTGCCGATCATCAGAGTGACGCTGGCCGTGGTGCCCACGATGAGGGTGGCGAGCAGCCCTGCTGGGGTGTAGCGGCGCCAGAAGAGGCTGTAGACGAGCGCCGGAGCGATCGCGGACGCGCCGACGCAGAAGGACAGGGTCAGCAGTGCCTGCAGGTTCAGGTGCCGGGCACCGGCCGCGAATGTGATCGTGACGAGCCCGACTCCGGCCGCGGCGGCCCTGGCGATGGCCATTTCGGTGGAGTGCTTCAGGGCGGTCTTGCGAAACCCGTGAGCGATGAGGTCGTGCGCCAGCGTGTTGGCGCACGCGAGGGTGATTCCGGCGACCGAGGCGAGCAGGGTGAGGAAGACCGCCGTGGCCACCGCCGTGAACAGCAGCGTCTCGACAGTGCTCGGGTCCGCCCCGATGAGGGCCTGGCTGACCACGAGGAACGCCGTCTGACCCTGCGGGTCACTGGCGACGAGACCGGCGTGCCCGACGATCGCGGCCGCGCCGAAGCCGATCACGGCGAGCAGCAGGCAGGTGACGACGACGGTGGAAACGGCCCAGGACAGCGAGCGCCGCACGGCTGTCGCGCTGCGCGAGCTGAACATGCGCATCGTGATGTGCGGCAGCACCGCCGCGCCCATCACGATCGTCAGCTGCGTACCGATCATGTCGATGTCGTCGCCGGCGAACTGCAACCCGGAGGCGAGATAGGCGTCTCCCGCCCCGCTGCCCTTCTTGGCGGCGTCCAGGAGCGCGGGCAGACTGAAGTCGAAGCGATTGAGGACCAGCACCGCGATGGCGGTGGCGGCGCCGAGCAGTACGACGGTCTTGACGATCTGGATGAACGCGGTGCCTTTCATCCCGCCGATCGCCGCGTACGCGATCATCAGCAGACCGAGGAACACGATCGCTCCGGTCTTGAACCCGTCCGAGTGGAAGCCGAGGACGACCGCGAGCAGATCGCCCGCGCCGGCGAGCTGGAAGATCACCAGTGGCAGCAGCGCGGCCAGGGTGACCATGCACGCGGTGATCCGTACGAAGGAACCGGGGGCCCGGTGGGTGAAGACATCGCCCATCGTGAACCGGCTGGCGTTTCGCAGAGGTTCGGCGAGCAGGAACATCATCAGGACCAGCGACAGCACGGTACTGAGGGTGAGTGTGATGCCGTCGAAGCCGAGGAGCGCGATGATGCCGATGGTGCCGAGCACGGTGCCGGCCGAAATGTAGTCACCGGCGATGGCGAGGCCGCTCTGTATGGGCGACAACGAGCGGTAGCCGGTGTAGAACTCGCCCAGGTCCTCGTGATCGGGGCCGGTCGTCACGCAGACCAGCAGCGTGACCGTGATGACCGCGATGAACGCGATCAGCGACATGGTCTGGGCGTCGGAGCTGAATTCGGTCATGACCGGCCACCTCCGACGGACCCGTCCGGCCACTGCCACTGCTGCTGCTCCTGCTCCTGCTCCTGCCACTGCTCCTGCCCAACGGGGTACGCGGGGACAGACGCGCGGGGACGTGGCGGCGCCGAGGGCTGCGGGAGTCCTGCGCCGCTTGCAGGGTCTGCTCCTGGATGGTGGCGGACAGCGGGTCGATGCGGTTGCGTGCGATGCGCTCGTACAGGGCGATCGCCGCGAGCGCCACTGGTAGTTGGCAGAGCCCGAGTACCAGGCCGATGTTGAGCCCGCCGGTGATCTCGCTGGTCATCATGTCGGGCGTAAAGGCCGAGAAGATGAGGAAGAGGACGAAGTACGCGAGTGCGGTGAACGTCGAGACGCGGCGCAGCTTGCGGTATCCGGAGCGAAGCGCGTCGAGGTCCATGTGAAGGCTGTGCGGGTGCGGCTGCTCGCGATGTTCTTCATGCCGCGTCGGGGCGTCCCAGGCATGTACAGCCCCGCCCGCCCAGGCGTTGCGGGAGGGGGGTGGGTCCGGGAAGGGACGTTGGTAAGACATCGACTTGCTCCTTGCCGCCCGAGGGGAGGCGGTGTGTGGTGCCGGGTGGTGCGCGCATGTTACTCATCGGTAGGGCGGTGGGGTAAGACGCATCCCAAGGACTGGATGGCAGGGGCGAGGGAGGTCGAGGGGCCGGCTGGGAGCGGGCCTGAGGTGGTCCCGCACCCGGCTCACGCTCTCCGGATGCCCGGCCCGGACCACCCGCCGCGGCCAGCCGGATCACCCGGCCGACCGGCCGGCGAGACCGTCGACCGGCGCGACAGCACCAGAGAGCCTCGCTCCGGGTACTCGCCCTCCGCGCGGTGCCCTCCCACTCGCACTCCGGCCCCCATGCCACCTGCTGCACAAGCGTCCGAAGGCGCCGGCCCGGGCGGCGCGTCCAGGTGACCGTCGCGCGCGGGAGGAGGTCTTGGAGCTCAGCGCACACATAATCGGTTGCCTATCGGCAACGGCGGTGGGTCCAATGACCGGCATGATCACCCGGGCGCGCCTGCCGCGGCGAACGTGATGAAGACGAACCGCCGACCCCGGCAGGAACGCGATCCGGGCGGACCGCGACCGCACAGTCCCAGGGGAGACGCCACCCGATGAACACGCCACCATCACCGTCCGGAGCGGAACACGCAGAAGGGTCACCCGTCCTTCTGGGCGCTCTCGTCCCGCTGACGCGGCCCGGCTGGGCCGAAGCGGGCCGCCACCTGCTCGCAGGACTCGATCTGGCCGTCAGCGAGGTCAACGACGCCGGCGGGATCGACGGCAGACCGCTGGAGTTGGTGGTCCGGGACACCGCGGCCGCCCCCGAGCGGGCCGCGGCGGCCGTGGACGAACTGGCGGGCCTGGGCGTGGCCGCCGTGGCGGGCGAGTACCACAGTGTCGTCGCCCGCGCCGCGGCCGCCCGGGCCGACGCCCTCGGCGTGCCGTTCCTCTGCTCGTCCACGGTGCTCGACACGCTCACCGACGAGCCGACGGAGTGGGTCGCGCGCCTGGCCCCGGCCCAGTCCCACGGCTGGCGGATCTACGCGGACTTCCTCCTCGGCGCGGGCCGGCGTCGGATCGCCGTGGCCACCGAGCCGAGCGTCTACTGGGCGTCCGGGACCCGCGTCCTGCGGGACCACCTCGCTCCCCGCGGCGGCACCGTCGTAGAACTCGACACGAACGCGCTCACCCCCGCGGCCCTGTGCGACGCGCTGGTCGACCACGGCGCGACGGCGCTCCTCCTGCTGGTCGGCCATCCGGAGCCGGCGGCGTCGATCGTCCGGGCCGTCCGGGGCGACCGGCGGCTCGCGAAGATCCTTATCGGCGCTCCGGCCGGACAACCGGAGTTCGCCGAATGGGCCACGGCACTGGGTGAGGACGGCGCCGGGATCCCGTTCCTGCGCTACCTGCCCGAGCACCTCGGACCGCTCGGTGAACGCGTCGGAAAGGAGCTCCGCGAGCGGCTGGGCGAAGCGCCCTCGTTCGTCGCCTTCGAGGGCTGGGACACCGTCGCCGTCCTCGCCGAGGTGCTGCGTTCCCACGGCACGGACCGGACGGCCATCGCCGAGTCATGGCCGCGCGTGGCGGTCGAGGGCACCCGCGGGCCGATCCGTTTCTCCCGCACGCCGGGCATCAGCGTGTGGCAATGGGCCTGGTCACCGGTCCAGGTAGTCGATCGGGACCCGGCGGAACCCGATCACTGTCGGATCCTCCACGCCGGCTGAGAGAACACGGAGGTCCGACAGCCCAGATCTGTCGCTTCAGCAGGAAGCAAGCTGGTTACTGAAGGGCACCCTCGGTCGGATGGGGGGCCAGAGCAGTTGGGGCATTCCACCGTGGGCCGGGGCGAATTGACGGACCCCAACGCGCCCCGCTATTGCTGTCGTGACCGCGCGGCGGAGCAGTCGCGGGAGGGAGAGCACATGACAGCCGTCTGGTGGGTGGCCATGCTGGGGGCCCTGGGTGTGTGTTGGACGATCTCGCGGCTCATTCGGTACCCGGGTGGCTGGGCGTATGCGTTCCATGAAGAGCATCAGGAGGAGCGGCAGGCTTTGGCTGATGCCCGAAAATTCGTGCGAGAGCTACAGAGCACGGCCCGCCGCGAGACATGGCAGGCGCGGACCGAGGTGAAGCGGGCGGAGTGGGCCTACCGTCGCCGGGTCCGCCGGGCGGAGTTCGAGCTGGAGCAGCTGCGCACACCGCACCGCGGGCCCCGAGTCGAGCGGTTGGGTAGGATCACCCTGCACGAGCACACGGTCCTCGTCGCCGATGAGGAACTGCGACTGCCTCACGTGCAAGTCCGGTTCGAACTCGCCCGATCCAAACACGTCTCCTACGTGTACCTGAAGGAGCCTGACGGGCGGGAGTGCATGGAGCGTTACGAGGGTGAGGAGTACCCCGAGGAGGCGGTGCGCCGGTTCACTGTGCGGATCCAGAACGCGGCCGTGGCGGCGCAGCGCCTACGGGAAAGGCGAGCCGGGACCATCCGGGCGCTCGAAGCGGGGCTGCGTGAGGCCGAGAAGGCGACCGAGCCGATAGCGGTGGCGCAAGAGCGGTTGGAGAAGACGCGGGCCCGCCACAGTGCCGATCGCGAGCTCCCGCGAGCACGAGCGGCTCTTGATGACGCCCGGAAGGGGTGGCAGGACCTGACCGGACGCCGCCCGCTCTGACCCGGCACGGGCGAACGCCGGAGAGACGCACGGCCGCCACCCGGTCTGCCGCCGCTGGACATGGCCCTGAAGCCCACGGCGGGATCCGGCATGCGGAACGGCACGCCCCGGGGCCGGTGACGTACGGCGGTGCGGGCCTGATCCTCGGCGGATACAGCATCCCCCTCTCGCTGCCGGGGCCCGAGCCTCCGCGAGTCGACGTCGGCGCGGCCGCGACGTACGGCGCGGACACGGATCGCCTCTCAGGGGTGGCTTCCGCTGGGTGGCAGCCCCGATCGGGTGGAACAAACCCGTCGCTTCCCCGAAGGAGGTTCGTCGATCCGCAACCTGGTGCGAAGTCTCACTGGCGTGCACCTCAAGAGAGAACTAAGTTCGGGCAATCACTGGCATTTCGGTCGGTAAGTGGAGCTTCTCGAGCTACAACGGTCCAGGCGGGCCCTAGGGTGGCAGACTGCCGGGGCGGTCCGGTGGGCGCATGGCCGCATCATGGCCACCGCCCTTGTCGGCCCCCTCGTCCTCGCCGGCGCGGTGGGTCAGGGCGGTCAGACAACGGGAGAGTCATCAGGTGAGTGCACATCCGCCCGACCATGACGATGGGGTCGGCTCCGGCCTGCCCCTGGACGCCGACGCGCACACCAGGTCCATGGGGCTCGCCGGGGCACTTGCCGCAGCAGAAGCCGCAGCACCGGTGGAATCGCTCGACGTCGTCGCCCGCATGCTCAGGCAGCGCCTCGCCGCCACCATGGTTTCCTTCCTCATCACGGACTTCACCGGTGCCTCGGTGGTGCGCCTCGGTGCTGCCGGAAGCGTCGAGACCGACGAGCCGGCCCGGCGTATAGGTTTGCCAGGTACCTTGTACGACGAGGTGATCCGCACCCAGAGGCTGGCCTCGGAAGTCAGGGACGACGGGCGCACCGTACGGGTCATCGCTCCGGTCACCAACCGGGGAGACGCCATAGGACTGCTGGAACTCGTCCTGCCCGTGGCGCCCGACGCGGCCGCGACGCGCGAGATCAGCGAGACCGCGCACGCGCTGGCCTACATCGTCATCGCGAACCGGTCCTTTACCGACGTGTACCAGTGGGGCCGCCGGACCACTCCGCTGAGCCTGGCCGCCGAGATCCAGCACCGGTTGCTTCCCGCGTCGCTCGCCTGCGAGGCTGCCCAGTTCACGGTTGCCGGGGCACTTGAACCGGCCGACCATGTCGGAGGCGACACGTTCGATTACGTGATCGACCGCGACACCGTACAACTGTCCGTCACCGACGCCATGGGGCATGACGTCGACGCCGCACTGCTCGCCACTCTCGCTGTGGGTGCGCTGCGCCGGGCCAGGCGGGCGGGCGCCGATCTTGCCGAACAAGCCCGGCAGGCACATCAGGCGATGCTCGACCACGGCCGGCAGAGCTACGTCACCGGTCAACTCCTGCGCATCAGCCTGCTCGACGGTAGCAGCGAGTTCATCAACGCGGGTCATCCCTGGCCGCTGCGGTTGCGAGAGGGGAGAGTGGAGGAGCTCAGCGTCGAGGTCGACATGCCTTTCGGTTTCCAGTTCCCGCACAGCTACCGTGTCCAGCGCTTGGATCTGCGGCGCGGCGACCGGCTGGTCATGCTCACCGACGGCATGCTGGAGCACAGCGCGAGCGGTATGGACCTGAAAGGCATGATCGAACACACCAGCGACCTGCATCCGCGAGAGGCCGCCCGCACACTGATCGCGAAGGTCATCGCCTCGAACGAGGGGCACCTCCAGGACGATGCCACCATCATGTGCCTGGACTGGCACGGCGTCGCAGGGCACTCCAGAATGCATGCCGCCACCGGGGCAGACCTCGCCGGCGCCTCTCCCCCACCGACGCCGCCGGTCTGACGAAGGCCCGGTGCGGAGGGCGGGACCGTGCGTCGGGTGTATCGACCCGGAGCGTGGTGACGTCGTAGCGAGTGGCAGGGCTCGGCGACCAGGGCCGGTGCCGAGGTTGATGACCCTTGCTCGGACAGCGGTATCACCATGTGCCCGAAACCGTTCCCACGGCATCGACGTCTCGCCGCTGCTCGACGATCCGCTGCTCGTCGTCACCATCGACCCCGCCGCACCGGGAATCCGCACCGGACTCATCGAGGGTCTCCCGGTCCTGCGCTGCTGTTCGCCGCGACGCGTCACAGCGAGACCGCGAACCCGACGACCACGGCCGTCGTCTCAGCGCTGCGGACAGCAGCGCGGCAGGGGCGGCACCACGCACCTGCCGGCGGCCTAGGACAGGGCGTCGAGCGGCCGGAGGAAGCGGCGCTCGTACCGCTTGATGCAGCGGGTGACGCGAGCCAGCTCGAACGCTTCCTGGCACTCCGCGTCGGACATGCTGTCCGTGCGGTACTGCTCGTACGCTGCCAGGCTGGGAAACGAGAAGAGCGCGTAGGCGATGTCGCTGTCGCCCTCACTCGGCAGGAAGTAGCCGTGGTGCGTCCCGCCGAAACGGTTGACGAGCCGGACCCAGCGGCGACCGTATTCTTCGAAGTCCGCAAGCTTGTCAGCGTCGACCTCGTACCTCAGATGAACAGTGATCATGCCTGCATGATGCCGTGTGACTCAAAGGCAGCGGCCACGAACGCCCGACCTGGCCCGGATTCCCGGTGTCAGGTGGCCGCCGCGAGGGATGCCGGTGTGCTTGTAACGGCGCGGCTGGGGTAAGCGAGTAGTTTCGCGTCCAGATGAAGGAGAGACATGGACGACGTCGCCGCTCCCGGCACGGCAGATTTCCCCATGTCCGGGCACCAGGCGCTGTCTGATGCCCTGCTGGACAAGAAGCTGGACAACATGGCGGCGGCCGCCATAGTGGTCGATGACGCTGGTCTCATCGTCGCGGCCAACAGCGCTGCCCAGAGTCTGCTGGACAGAGACGCCATGGACCTCATCGGTCAGGACTCGCACGACCTGCTGCACCGGGACCAGCACGGACATCCCATGCCGCGCACCCGCTGCCAGATGAGGAAGGCGCTCCTCACCAGGCGCACCAGGCATGGCGACGCCGAGTGGTTCGCCCGCGGGGACGGCACTCTCGTCCAGTTGTCCTGGTTGGTCACGCCCTACACACCGGACTCGGGCGTGACGGGCGCGCTGGCGCTGTTGTACGAGCGGCAAGAGGAGGACTCGCACCAGAGCGAGGACGGGTACTCCGCACCGCTGACGGAACTTGATCGCCTGACCCTGCTGGCGGAGACGACCACGCAGCTCACGTCCACCCTGGATGTGGACGAGGCGCTGCACCGGCTTGCGGCCCTGACCGTGCCCCGGCTGGCGGACTGGGCGGTGTTCGACCTCCTCACCGAACACGACGAAGTACGACGTGTCCTGGTGATGCACCACAAGGACGGCATACTGGTCGAGCGGGACGACTTGCAGGGCCCGATGCCCCCAGTTCCAGAAGAGTCCCCGATGCCTCTGTCGCGGGCTCTGCGGGGCGCCGCTTCCGCCCTTGCCGGCCCCGCCACCTATCAGGGCCCGCCCGATTCGGGCATCGCGGTCGAGCAGCAGCGTTTGTTCACAGAGACGGGCATGCACTCCGCTGTCATCGCGCCCATCCGAGGTCTGCGCGACGTACTCGGCGCCCTGACTCTGGGCCGGGCCCAGCGTCATGACGCCTTCACCCCTGCCGACCTGCCGCTGCTGGAGGACCTCACCCGCCGGGCAGGCTTGGCGCTGGACAACGCGCGCCTGTACCAGCGCCAGCGCAAAGTCGCCGAAACCATGCAACGCCACCTGCTGCCCCAACTGCCCACCCTGCCCGGGCTCCAGATGACCGCGCGGTACGTGCCCGCTCCGGACGCCTCCTCCGTGGGCGGTGACTGGTACGACGCCTTCGCCCTGGCCGCCCACACCCACGCACTGGCCATCGGCGATGTCGTCGGGCACGACCTCGACGCCGCAGCCGGTATGGCACAAGTCCGCAACATGCTGCGCGCCTTCGCCTGGTCCCGTCCCGAGGCCGCCCCCAGCGCCGTCGTCACACGGCTCGACGAGGCCGTGATGCACATCGCCGAGGTGCCCATGGCAACCATGATCCTCGCCAGGCTCACACTCGGTGACGACGCCCTGTGGCGCCTGCGCTGGACGAACGCCGGCCACCCGCCGCCCCTGCTCGTCACCCATGACGGTCAGGCCCGCTACCTCGACGAAGCTCACGGCATGCTGCTCGGGACCGGAGTCAACAGACCTCGGCCCGACGCCGTGGCTGTCCTGCCGCCCCAAGCCACGCTCCTGCTCTACACCGACGGACTGATCGAGTCTCCGCAACACTCCCTCGACCGCGGACTGGACCGGCTGCGCCGACACGCGGCCTCCCTCGCCCACCGCCCCCTGGGCTCCTTCTGCGACGCCCTGTTGGAACAGGTCCGCCCCGACGACAACGACGACGACGTCGCCATGATCGCGCTGCGCACACCCGGTCCCCCTCAGGGGTAGCGGCGCGGGCCGCCTCACGCGGGTGCCGAGGATACGAAGGCTGACTGATGCTGTCTGCTGAGCTGTTCCCCTTACCCGAAAGACACACGAACCGCTCTGCGTACGGGACGTAGGAGCGCCGCTCAGCACGGCAACACGACGCGGAGTGCAGCGCACTGGATGTCCCGTGCGGCTTGGTTATGCCCGGGGTATGGGCAAGGTCGCGATTGGGTGTCGACGGGCGCAGTCGCATTGCCCAAGTCCCGCTCGCCGGGTTGAAGCAGGCATGCGGACCCCTCAATACGCGGTACGGGACGGCGCCTACTGGCTCGATGCCGGCCAAGCGCCCTGCTCGCTCTGCACCGACCTGCTCTCCCCCGACGCGCCGCGCGGCGAGTTGGAGGAGCAGGTGCCCGCACCACGGCAGCGGTTGGGCGAGCTGTTCACGGGTGAGACCACGTCGGCGTCCGCCGTGCGGGCCGTCATGATCATCTGGTTCACCGCGACCACCGCGCTGGCGGTTGTCCTGGCCCTTCCTCGCTGCTCTCCGCCGGCGAGCAGCTCAGCGGCCCGGACCTGAGCCGATCCGCGACGGCGCCTCCCCCCGCCACGCGCCCGACGAGATCATCGCCGTACACAGGGAATCCCGTTCACCCCGGCCTGATCGCCTACCTCACCCGCCTGGTCGCGGAGCGGAACGGGAGGTCACCGCAGCGCACATGACCACCTCAGCCGCCGACGTGGATGCCCGGACGGCGGTCGGGGTCCGGTTCGTGCTTGCGGATGATCTCGCGGGTGACGGGAGCGGTGTCGCCGCGACCGATCAGGAAGTAGCGGAACATGTGCATGAGGGGGCTGCCTTCGGCCCAGGCGAAGTAGCAGTGCGGCTGCACCGGTGTTGTCGCGCAGCGCGAGCAGGATCGCCGCGATGGCGTTCGGCGCGGCCGGGGCCTCGGCGCGCAGGATCCGGTATCCGTCGACTTCGACGCCGCGGACGGTGAGCGATTCGCTGAAGTCGGAGGGGTCGACGACGTCGATTTCCAGGAACAGGACGTCGGCGGGGCCGGGTACCGGGTTGGTGCCGCGCTGTTCGCGCTCCTTGTCGGAGTACTCCGCCAGATCGCCGGCCTGTCGGCGGTTGGCGATGATGTTGATCGAGTTGTCGTGGGCGAGGGTGTCGGTGATGAACCGGCGGGCCGCCGGGTCGAACGATGCGGTCGGCGCGCAGTTCGGTGGTGCGCGAGACCCGGGAGATCAGCGACACGGCGATGATGCCTGCGATGAACATGCCGGAGATGGTGATGCCGTCGGGCTTGTCGACGATGTTGGCGACCAGGGCGTAGAGCAGCACCGCGGTGAGCGCGGCGAATCCCGCGGTGGCGACCCGCTGGTGCCGGCGAAGGGCGGAGACGGTGACGGCGAAGGCACCGGAGACCATCATGGCCAGGATGCCGGTGGCGTAGGCGCCGGCCTGGGCGTCGACGTCGGCGTCGAACGCGATGGTGATGACGATGCACAGCGCGGTGTAGACGAGTACGACGGGGCGTACGGCGCGTCCCCACTCGGGGGCCATGCCGTAGTCGGGCAGGTAGCGGGCACGATGTTGACCAGCCGCCATCGCGGACGCGCCGCGAACCACAGGATCAGAATGGTGCTGATGTCATAAGCGGTGCCGAACGCCTCCCGACATGCTCATGGGCCAGCCAGGCCAGGGCGCGGCCGTTGGCCGCCCCGCCGGGCTCGAACTCCTCGTGCGGATGAGGACGGTGGTGACGAAGCTTGCGGCCAGCAGGTAGACGCTCATGATGAGGGCGGCGGTGGTCAGGAGCCTGCGGGTGTTGCGGATCCGCGAGCGCAGCCGCTGTTCCGGGGTCTCTCCGTCGGCGGCCACGAGCGGCATCATGCTGACGCCGTCTCGAACCCGGAGAGTCCCAGCACCAGCAGCGGAACGCCAGCAGAGCGGGACCCATGAGATCGCCGAAGCCGCCCCGCTGTCGATGAGAGCGTCCGTCCAGGCCGACCATGCCCCCGGTGTGGTGAACACGTGCACCAGGCCGACGGCGATGACCACCGCGTTGAGTACGAGGAAGACAGCGACGAGCGGGATGGCGACGCTGACCGCTTCGCTGAACCCGAGGAGGAACACGCCTCCGAGCACCAGCAGCAACGCGACCGTCAGCGCGACCTCGTGACCGTGCAGGGCCGCGGGGAAGAACGGGTTCTCCACTACGTGCACGGAGGCGTCCGCCGTGGACAGAGTGATGGTGATGATCCACGACGTGGCCACGAAGCCGAGCAGGACCAGCACGAACAGCTTGCCCCACCAGAACGGCAGCAGATCCTCAAGCATCGCCACCGACCCGGCCCCGTGCGGGCTCTCCTTGGTCACCCGCCGGTACATCGGCAGCATTCCCAGCAAGGTCAGGGCCACGATCACGAGTGTCGCCAGCGGCGAGACCGCCCCCGCCGCCAGGGCGGCGATCGCCGGTACATAGGCCAAGCTGGAGAAGTAGTCGACCCCGGTCAGGCACATCACCTCCACCAGGCGTGCGGCTCGCCATGGCCCTCACCGGCCGCCGGCCCGATCGGCTGCACCTGGTGGCGCAACAACCACCGCGCAAACCCTCCCGTGGGCTGCTTCCGCACGGCGGGGCTCTCCACCACTTCCGGCACGGCCAGTTCGTCCGAGTCGTCCATATCCCCCATCAGCCTTTCCTCCGCCCGGCGCACGCGGCCCGGCAGTCATCGCACTAAACGATCACCAAGTATCCGACCCGCCAGTAGTACTCGCTTGACGCGGGGTACGAGTCGACCGCCCCCGCCGCCGGGCAGGCCGCAGGTGAGCCCGGCGATCGCCGCACGGACGGGCTCAACCGCTTGAGTCTCAGCAGGAGGAGGCAGAGGTGGAGGAGAGCGGGAATCCGGCCGAAGTCGCGGATCGTCAGATGCCGCGGAGGGGGTGCGCGGCTGTTGGCCTGCGGTTCCGGGAACGGACGGGCCCCGTGACGTGAGGCCCGCCCGTCGTGTGCCGCTCGTGACGGTGGGCCGGTCAGCTGCGGAAGGGGCCCGTGACTTCGTAGGTGATGCCGCCGGACGAGCTGCCGCTCGTACCGCGCTGGCTGGAGAAGTACAGGCGCCTGCCGTCCGGCGAGAAGGCCGGGCCGCAGATCTCCGAGGAGGACTGGCCGGTGATCCGCAGGAATGTGGCGACCACGTCGTCCGGCGTGATGATGCAGATCTCCATGTTGCCGCCGTCCTCCGCGACGTACAGGTCACCGGAGGACGAGCCGGTGACGTTGTCGACGCCGGTCAGCGGGGCTCCGCCACCGACGACCAGGTTGTCGTCGTAGGCCAGCTCGTAGGTGCCGGCGGCCAGGTTGAGCTGCCAGACGCGGTTGTCGCCCTTGGTGGTGAACCAGACGGTGTCGTTGGCGTAGTGGCAGCCCTCGCCGCCGTTGAACAGCTTGGCGCCGGTGACCTGGTCGCGGGTGGGGGTGGGCGAGCCGTCCGGGTCGGGGACGGTGGCCCAGGTGAAGCTGCCGGAGGTTGCCGTTCCGGCCTTGAGGACCTGGAGGGTGCCCGCCGACAGGTTGCCCCACGTGGACGGGACGAACCGGTAGAAGCAGCCGTCCGTCGCGTCCTCGGTCAGGTAGATCACTTTGCGGACGGGGTCGGCGGCGGCCGCCTCGTGGTTGAAGCGACCCATGGCGTCGCGGCGCACGGCGGCGTTCACGCCCCACGGGTCGGTCTCGTAGACGTAGCCGGTGGTGACCTCCTCGCAGGACAGCCAGGTGTTCCAGGGGGTCGCCCCGCCGGCGCAGTTGCGGTTGGTGTTGGACAGGATCCGGTACGAACCGGTGATGGACCCTGTCGAGTTGAACTTGATCGCGCTCGCGCCGCCGGTGGAGGAGATCTCCGAGTTGGAGACGTAGATCCAGCCCGTGCCGTCGGCGAAACAGGCGCCGCCGTCGGGGGCGTTGTGCCAGGTGTAGGCGGTGGAGCCGACCCTCTGGCCGGACCGGGCTATCACCCGGCTGGTGAAGCCGCTGGGCAGCTGGATGCCGTTGGCGTCCGCCGTGCCGAGCGCTCCGTACGGGCCCAAGCCTTTCTGGGCGGGCGCCGCGTAGGCCGCGCCCTGCATGAGGGTGTAGCCGAATGCCGCTGCTGTGCCGCCGACGACCGCTCCACGCAGGAAACTACGACGTTCCACTTGATCACTCCAGGGGATCGTGACCTCCCTGCCGCACCGGTCGGGCGGCAGGGTCGCGGGGGGTGCGCTTGTGGAACCTAGGGGTCCCGGATTGACGGCGCATCAACGACCGATGAAGCGGAAGCGTCTGCTGTCGGCCTGTTGCGCGCGACCCTTTGGCCAGAACCTGCGCGCCCTCGCATCGGCCACCGCACAGGCACCGTCCCGGCCGGAAGTGGAGGGGCCGAGCGCCATGACCAGAGCCGGCCGGCCCTGGTCATGGCGCACATTGCAGGTGAGGCCGTCGTCACGGGCCACGGTCGTCCAACTTTTCAGTGTCGGCGCGGAGGAACGGTTCGGTGAGGAAGAGGACGGGCCGGGTGGCTCGGGCGGAGACCTCCTGCGGCTGTACGGCGCAGCGTCGCTCCGGGCCGAAGGAGAGGGAAGTCGCGGTTGTGCCACAGGTCGCCGCTGCTCTCCTCTGTCTCGGCGCGCCGCTGCGTGGCCGCCATTACCTTTCCTGCCGGAGGAGTTCGGCGACCGCGTCGGCGACGTGGTCCACTTCCTCCTCGGTGTTGTAGTAGTGCGGCGACAGGCGTAGGCACCAGTCGACGTCCTTGTCCCCGAAGTCGAACTGGGCGAACTCGCGGAGGCTGAGCGACGAATTGATGTTGCGGGCGTCCATCGCCTCCTTGAACGGCTGCGGCTGCCAGCCTCCGCCGACGGCGAAGGTAACGAGGGCGGCCAGCTGCGGGCCGCGGTCGAGCAAGCGCACTCCGGGGACGGTTTCGAGCCGGCTCCGCAGCCTCGCCGCGAGCGCCGGAGTGCGCTGGGCGATCGCTTCCAGGCCGACGTCGCGGGCGTAGCGGGTCGCGGCGGCGCTGCCGAGCACGGTGGCGTACGGGAACTCCCACTCCTCGAACCGGGCCGCCGTCCCGACGGGCCGGTAAGTGCCGGGCGCGGTCCAGCGGGCGCCGTGCATGTCGATGAACAGGGGCTCGTAGCCCGCGCGCAGGACGCGGTCGCTGACGTAGAGGAATCCGGAGCCACGCGGGCCGCGCAGGAACTTCCGGCAGGTGGCAGTGAGCAGGTCGCAGCCGATCTCCTCGACGTCGAGGGGGTACTGGCCCACGGACTGGCAGGCGTCGACCAGGTAGAGCAGGTCCAGTTCGCGGCAGTGCCGGCCGCTTTCGGCGACCGGCGTGACCAGGCCGGAGTTGGTGGGGACGTGGGTGGCGGACACCAGGCGGGGGCGGTGGGTCCGCATCAGCTCGGCCATCGCGGGCACGTCCACCCCGCCCTCCGGGGTGTTGGGCGCGTGCACGATCCGTACGCCGAACCGCTTGCGCAGGGACAGGAAGGCGATCTGGTTGGAGAAGCACGTCCGCACGCTCGGCGCCGACCTGCGCGAGCGACGCTCACGGCTGACTGCCGCACTCGCCCACGAGATGCCGGCAGCGACCCTCACCAGCGCGCCCGCCGGCGGACTGCACCTGTGGCTCCGGCTGCCGCCCGGCGTGGACGACAAGGCACTCACCGCCGCCGCCCGGCAGCGGGGCGTGGCGGTGAGCGCAGGCAGCCGTTACTTCGCCACCGAACCGCCGGCAGCCCACCTCCGCCTCGGCTTCGCCGCCACCGCCGACCTCACGGAACTGGACGAGGGAGCACGCCGGCTCGGGTCCGTGCTGCGAGACCTCGACCCGCGGCAGCAGTAGGACGCTTGGGCAGTGGGGCTCGGGCAGCAGACCTCGGGCAGTAGGGCGATGCCTTACTGCCCGAAGGGCCGGCACATGGGCGGCCGGGCTGCGGGCCTTCGCCGGCCTCCACGCCTGACTTCGCGTCAACTCTGCCCGTTCTCGGTCCACGGCCGAAGCTTCTCCGGGTTGCGGACCGCCCAGATACGGGTGATGCGGCCACCGGTGAGGCTGAACGCCGCCACGGTCACCGTGACGCCGGTGTGCTGGGCGACCAGGCCGGGCCGGCCGTTGACCGTCCGCTCCAGGAGCACCAGCCCAGGGGCTATGTCGGCGATGTGAATCAGGTACTGGGCGATGCGCTCGCCGCCCTCGACCGGGCGCAGGACGGTGCCGACCATGCCCCCGCCGTCGGCGATCATCGTGGCGTCGGGGTCGAGGAGGTCGACGAGGGCCTCGATGTCCTTGGCCTCCCACGCCTCTTTGAAGTGCCGCACCAGACCGGCCTGGCCGGCCGGTACAACGGCCGGAGCCTGCGTGGCGCGAATACGCCGACGGGCCGAGGACGCCAGTTGCCGGCAGGCCGCCGGTGTCCGGCCGACGATGTCGGCGATCTCGGCGAAGGGGTACCGGAAGACGTCGTGCAGGATGAACGCCACGCGTTCGGCCGGCGTCATCGACTCCAGTACGACGAGGAAGGCCATGTTCACCGACTCGTCCAGGGTGACCTGGTCGGCGGGGTCGGCCCGCTCCGATCCGCCGCCGCCCGCCGGCCCGCCGGGCCATTCCGTACGGTCGGGCAGCGGCTCGGGTATCCATTCGCCGACGTAACGCTCCCGCCGGACCCGCGCCGAGCCCAGCACGTCCAGGCAGATGCGACCGGCCACCGTCGTCAGCCAGGCGCCGGGCGACTCGATGGCGTCCTGCTGCGTTCGCGACAGCGCGTACCAGCGGGTGTAGGTCTCCTGCACGGCATCCTCGGCCTCGGCCAGCGAACCGAGCAGCCGGTAGGCGAGATTGATCAGATGTCGTCGCTCCCCGACGATCTCGCTCAGGGCCGGCTCGGTCCGGTCCCGCCCAGGTTCGGTTGGGGTGCTCATGCTCGCGACGGCTCCCTGATTCTTCTCGTCCGCTTCCGCTCTCGCCGCTTCGACGAGACACCGCACCAAAACGTGAGGTCGGCGCTCGGCCTCACATTTCGCGGGCCCACGTCGTCGGAGTACCAAGACACTACCGATCCACCGCCGCGAGGCAGAAGAGGAGGCCGCGTCATGGCCACACAGACGGCAGCGGTTCAGGGCAGACTCACGTTCATGCAGGTCGCGATCGCCGTGCAGACTGCGTCCCTCTTCTTCCAGGCGGTCACCGCCGGAATGCTGCTGTCCTCGTCCCACGGTGCGGTGCTGCACGACGTCGGATCGCGTGTGATGTACGGCGCGTCCATGGTGTACGTGCTCGCCGCTGTGCTGGCCTGGAGACCGGGCGGCGGTGCGCCCCGCCCCATCCTGTACGCGTCGGGCTTCCTCGTCCTCGCCTCGGTGCAGGTGGTGCTGGGCATCGCGCACATGCCGTCGCTCCATGTCCCTCTGGGTGTCCTGATGTTCGGCCTGAGCGTACTGGCGCTGGTCCACGGGTGGTCCCGGCGCGTGTCGGAGCGCTCGGGCACCCGGTCATGACCACCCGCGCGAACCGCTGACGCGACCGACGCCGCCACCGCGGCAACCCTTCGAAGGAGAGCTTGTGACCAAGCAGCGCATTACTACCGTTCTGGCCCTCGTCACCGGCCTGGCACCCTTGTTCTTCGGGCTGAACTTCCTCCTCAACCCGGCCGGAGCGCCGGACGGCTTCGGCATCGAACCGTGGCCCTCGGGGAACGCCTCGGGCTACTTCATGGTCAAGGGCATACGCGATGTCTCCACCGCCACGATCGTCTTCATCCTGCTCGCCCTGGGACAACGACGGGCGCTCGGCTGGGTGGTGCTCACCACCGCCGTCATTCCCCTCGGTGACGCACTCGCCGTGGTCACCCACGGCGGCACCCTCGCCACAGCCGTGGGCGTGCACGTATCGGCGGCGGCGCTCGTCGCTGTGACCGCTGTACTGCTGCTCACCGAGAGCCGGGACCACCACCCTGCCGAGCGCATCCGGACGGCCGCGTACCCAAGGCCCCGCGCATCACAGACCCGCTGAGCGCCTGCACAAGCACGAATGGCAGGTCACCCCCCGGCCCCCTCCGCGAAGGGCCGGCACGGCGGTGCCCACGATCACGGCGGTCACGGTACCGGCGGCCAGTGACAATGGGGGACGACATTGGCTGTCGGGTACTCGTCGCGGAACCCGAAGCGCGCGGGTGGGTGGCCGCTGCCGAACGACGCCTCGCTTCACCGACCCCGAGGTCGGGGCGACGTCCGACCTCACCTTGTCGTACGGGCGAGTCCGTGCAGCTCCTCAAGGGCGTCATGGATAACGGTGTCGTGGTGCCAGGTCAGCCACCGCCCGACCGCCTGACCGGTTGCTTCCAGTGCCTGGAGTTGCGGCCGGGAGAAGCCGGCCAAGGGCCGCGCGTGATGGGAGGAGACCATGCCTCTTACCGACTGCCCGTCGATGATCGGCACGCTGTGACATGCGCGGCTGCCGGCCTCCAGGATCGTGCGACGGGAATCCTCGTCGAACACCTCGGCTGTGGCCACGTCGCGGACGGTGACCTGTTCCTGGTCCGCGGCGGCCTGCGAACACGATGTGGTCGGCCCGTCGACGAATGCGAAGAAGTCGGTGAACTCCCGCGTAAGACCTGTGTGCTTCTCCATGCGCAGCCCCGAACGGTCGGCCAACTGCACGTTGCCCATGTCGGTCCCGGCGATCGTGAGGACCCGTCTCAACGCCGCCCCCAGTACCGCGCCCTGGTTGGCGCCGCCGTCCAGCTCCATGTCGACGTCGTGCAGCGGCGGAGGCGTGGCAGGGACCCGACGCGGGAACCAGAGCCTCGCGTCCGTATCGGGTCCGGGTATGTGGTTGAGCGCGTCGGCAAGCTGGTGCAGCTTGATGTTGGCGCGTTGCGACACGTGCCGCATGAGGGCGAACGCCTGGTCGGGCTCAGGCAGGCCGTACCGCTCGATGAGGATGCCCTGGGCCAGCGCGATCGCGGGATGGGTGCGCAGGCGCCCCTGAAGATCCGAGTTCTGCCGACGCAGGCACTCCACCTCGGCGCGCAGCGCCTCAACGTCGTCCTCCGTCCGCGCGGCCGTTGCCGTACTGCCGGCCTTACGCCCGTAAGGCAGAACAGTGCTGCTCTGCGTCATGCGTGCCCTCCTGGCACCGGCTCCGGTGCCCGCGGCGCACACCGGAGCCGGGCACCCACCTGACACCACTGAGCGACACATGTCACCCGCTCCACCGCCCTACGGGGCGTGCCTGCTTGTCAAGCACTCACCCAGACCCTAACCACACCGCCCAACCACCGCGTCACCCCGCCAACCAGCGCCGGAGGGGTGGCAAGCCTTACCGACACGTGATGGTGTGCGGGGGTCTCAGGCCGCGAGGGCCGTCTGCGAAGCGAGTGCGTCACGAGGCTTGGTCGCACACGGCCCGGCACCCGCCAGGATGTCGTCCGCAGCGGCGAGCGCGTCGGCGACGAGCCGGGTTCCGGTCACTACACACAGGGTGTAGCTGACGTCGTCCAGCTCACGTTGCCACTTCGGCTCGTACTTCTCCGCGAGCGCGATGCGTGCGCTCGCGTATCGAGCAAGGAGGTTTCTCACATAACGCGGTTCCGGCATCAACACGGGTACATTCTCTCCAACCGTCCGTCACTGTGTGCCGTACATGTGCCCGCCTGAACCGCACTCATTCCCGCACTTTCGCAGACGTATCCGCCTGGACCGCGAAGACGGGTTCCCCCTGTGGTCGCGACCGGTGAGGGTGAAAGTCACGGCTACTCCTGCCGGCGCCACCTTCTCGAAGGACGGGCGGGCCGAACAGCGTTCTTCAGGACAGCGGCGGCTCAGGAGTGCGGTCGAGGGCGATGTCGAAGTGTTCGCGGTAGGCGGCGAGCACTTCCGCCTCCGTGGTCAGTTCCCGCTCGTGACGGCTCCCGGAGACCGTGGTCACCAGTTTGCGGCCGGTCAGGGTGATGCGCCCCTCGGACGTGAGCCGGGAGCAGACCAGGGACCGCGTGAACTTCGACTGGGGCGAGGTGCTGTGCCACCAGCAGCCCGCCCTGAAGTCGGCAAGCACACGCGGACGCAGGTTCAGCCGGAACGCGGGATCGCCGTTCCTGAAGACGTCCAGGTCTCCGTACGGCGCTTCGGCGATGCGGAAGACCCCACCCGGCTCGGCCTGGTCACCGCGTACGGTCAGGTCGAGCGGGTAGTGGCTGTGATCGCCGAAACCCACGTCGACGAGCCAGGAAGCGGTGCTGTCGGCCGTGGTGACGCGAAGCGCCAAGTGATCGTACGGAATACCGGGCTGCCCGGCGCCGAGCACGCGGGCCTCCAGCAGCTGAACGTCGAAGCCCAATGCGGTCAGCAGGGAGGCGAAGACGCCGTTGGCTTCATAGCAGAAGCCTCCCCGGCGAGACGCGACGATCTTGTCGAACAGCGCCTTCTCCTCCAGCACGATGTCCTCGCCGAGATGGATGGAGACGTTCTCGAAGGGGACGGAGTGCAGATGCCGCAGGTGAAGCTCCCGCAACGCCTCCAGGGTCGGGCGTTCGGGCCGTGCCGCGCCGATGCGGCCGAGATAGGAATCGACTTGAGTGGTGTCCATGCCACAGTCTCGCCCGAGAGCCACCTGGTCGTGGCCATGGGTGCGCCGACCGCTCTCGGCTGACCGGGTCGGGTAGCGGATTCGGCCGACCGCAGGACTCGACATGCGGGTGCCATTGCGTCGGTTCGGTTCCTGCTGGCGCCTGCTGGCACGTGCTGGTGCCACGCGGTGCCGCCGGGGTGCCAAGTCGTGCAGCTAACGGCGCATGAGCGCGCGTGGCACCGGTACCACCCCTCGGGCGCCATTACATTTCCGCAGGTCAGAGCGATTTCTTCAGCAGCCGACTTAAAGCCGAGCCCACATGGCTTGCACATGGCGCCATAATGGTGCCATGATGGCGTCATGGACCTCACCCCGTACGTCGAAACCCTCCGCCGCGAACTTGCGGTGGCAGCCGAAGCCGGCGGCGACGAAGCCCGCGCGCTGGCCGAGAGACTCACCGCTCCCCTGGAGTCGGCGACCCGGCTGACCATGCTCAACGTGCTTTCCGCCGCGGCAGCCGAGATCACCCGCGACCTCGCTCCCGGCTCGGTCGACGTACGACTGCGGGGGCTGGAGCCCGACTTCGTGGTGACACCACCGCCCACCGACGGCGGCGCCCCAGCAGAGCCGGCGGCGCAGGCCGAAGCGGTGAAGACCCCGGCCCCGACCGACGGCGACGAGGGCGGCACCGCCCGCGTCAACCTGCGGATGCCCGCCCACCTCAAGGCCCGCGCCGAGGAGGCCGCGAGCCGCGAGGGCCTGTCGGTCAACGCGTGGCTGGTACGCGCCGTGTCGGCCGCGGTCGACGGCGGCGCCGGGCCGCGTACGACGGAGAAGGCCCGGACCGTCGGACAGAGCTTCACAGGCTGGGTGCGCTAGCCGCGCCGCCGCCCGCACCACTCCACCCACACCACGTCCCACCAGCGGGGACGTCCAGAAGACCCAAGAGGACGGGACAGCCATGCCTTCTTTCGACACTCCCGAACCGATCTCGGCCACGGCGCACGTGGAGGCCGGTTCCATTCAGTTCACCGCGGGCGACCGTCTCGACACCGTCGTCGAGGTACGCCCCCGTGACCCGAAGCGGGACCTGGACGTACGGGCCGCCGACCAGACCGAAGTCACATGTGCGAGCGGCGTACTGACCGTCAGGACGCCCAAGGCCAATCTGCTCGGCCTCGGCCGCACCGGCACCGTCGACGTGACGGTCGAACTGCCCACGGGCTCGCGTGTCGACATGACCGGCGCCTGGGCCCAGGTACTCGGCGAGGGCCGGCTCGGCGAGGTCCGCGTGAAGACCTCGTCCGGCGACGTGCGCCTCGACACGACCGGCCCCCTGAAGCTGACCGCGTCGCACGGCTCGATCACCGTCGACCGGGTCGAGGGCACAGCCGAGATCACCACCAGCTCCGGCAGCCTGCGCGTCGGCCTCGTCGACGGTCCCGCCGTACTGAAGAACTCGCACGGCACCACGACCGTCGGCGCCGCGACCGGCGAGCTGCGGGTGAGCGGCTCCAACGGTGACATCGAGATCCGGCGCGCCGAGGACTCGGTCATCGCCACCACCGCCCACGGCACACTGCGCGTGAGCGAAGTAGCCCGCGGCACCATCCAGTTGGAGACCTCGTACGGCGCCATCGAGGTCGGCGTCCGCGAAGGCACGGCCGCCTGGCTCGACGTCAGCTCGGGCTCCGGCCAGGTGCGCAACACGCTCACCGCGTCCGAGACACCGGAGCAGACCGAGGACACCGTCAAGGTCCGCGCCCGCACCCGGTACGGCAACATCGACGTCCGGCGTGCCAAGGTCTGACCCAGAGGAACCGGTCACAACTCACCCATTCCCCCAGCCACTTGAGCCTTTGAACCGGAGGGCCACATGCCTTCATCTGTCATGCCCACGTCCAGCAAGGGTGACGGTACGCAGTCGCCCGCCGCCGTCTCCGCCAACGGTCTGCGCAAGTCGTACGGCGACAAGACCGTCCTCGACGGCATCGATCTGCACATCCCGGCCGGGACCGTGTTCGCGCTGCTCGGACCGAACGGCGCCGGCAAGACAACCGCCGTGAAGATCCTCTCCACGCTCATCTCCGCCGACGGCGGTCAGGCCCAGGTCGCGGGCCACGACGTCACCACGTCACCCGACGGGGTGCGTTCCGCGATCGGTGTCACCGGTCAGTTCTCCGCGGTCGACGGTCTGATCACCGGCGAGGAGAACATGCTCCTCATGGCGGACCTGCACCACCTGTCCAAGCGCGAGGGGCGGCGGGTCGCGGCCGAACTGCTGGAGCGCTTCGATCTGGTCGAGGCGGCTAAGAAGCCCGCCTCCACCTACTCCGGCGGCATGAAGCGCCGCCTGGACATCGCGATGACGCTGGTCGGCAACCCGCGGATCATCTTCCTCGACGAACCCACCACCGGCCTCGACCCCCGCAGCCGCCACAACATGTGGCAGATCATCCGCGAACTCGTCACGGGCGGCGTCACCGTCTTCCTCACCACCCAGTACCTGGAGAGCCGACGAACTCGCCGACCGTATCGCCGTGCTCAACGACGGCAGATCGCCGCCCAGGGCACAGCCGAGGAGCTGAAGCGGCTCATCCCCGGCGGACACGTGCGGCTGCGCTTCTCCGACCCGGCCGCCTACCGAGCGCCGCCTCCGCGCTCCGCGAGGTCACCCGCGACGACGAGGCACTCGCGCTACAGATCCCCAGCGACGGCAGCCAGCGCGAACTGCGCTCCATCCTCGACCGGCTGGACTCGGCCGGCATCGAGGCGACGAGCTGACCGTCCACACCCCCGACCTCGACGACGTGTTCTTCGCCCTCACCGGCTCCAGCGTCCCCAGCCAGCCCAAGGAGACCGTCCGATGAGCACCCTCTCCCTCGCGATGCGCGACTCGTCCACCATGCTGCGCCGCAACCTCCTGCACGCCCGGCGCTACCCGTCCCTGACGCTCAATCTGCTGCTCACACCGATCATGCTGCTGCTGCTCTTCGTCTACATCTTCGGCGACGCGATGAGCGCGGGCATCGGCGGCGGCGGGGCGGACCGCTCCGCGTACATCGCGTACGTCGTCCCGGGCTTGCTGCTGATGACCATCGGCAGCACCACGATCGGAACCGCGGTCTCCGTCTCCAACGACATGACCGAGGGCATCATCGCCCGCTTCCGGACGATGGCGATCCACCGCCCTGCGGTACTGGTCGGGCACGTCGTCGGGAGCGTCCTCCAGTCGGTCGCCAGCGTGGTCCTGGTGGGCGCCGTCGCGGTGGCCATCGGCTTCCGGTCCACGGATGCAACCGCCCTGGAGTGGCTGGCGGCGTTCGGGCTGCTCGTGCTCTTCGCCCTGGCGCTCACCTGGATCGCGGTCGGCATGGGTCTGATCAGCCCGAACGCCGAAGCGGCCAGCAACAACGCGATGCCGCTGATCCTGCTGCCGCTCCTGTCCAGCGCCTTCACCCCGGTCGACTCCATGCCCGGCTGGTTCCAGCCCATCGCCGAGTACCAGCCGTTCACGCCCGCCATCGAGACCCTGCGGGGCCTGCTGCTCGGCACGGAGATCGGCCACAACGGATGGCTGGCCGTCGCCTGGTGCCTGGGACTGGCCGTGCTCGGCTACTTCTGGTCCAAGTCACTGTTCATCCGCGACCCGAAGTAGCGGGAAAAGGACCGGTCGGCAGCCGAGGGGGGCCGCGGCCGTCGCTGGTCCCACTCCCCGGGCGGCGTACTCCGACACCACGGCGGCGTACGCCGCCCCGACCGCGTTCTCCGCCGCTGCGCAAACGGCACAGGTCGGCCCGAGGCGACGGGGCGGCTCTCCGCGACATCGACCGGCGCCGCGCCTGGCCGGGGACTCCCCGTGTCAAGAGCGCGGTGGGGCGGTCATGCCGCTGCTCGACACCTCAGCGACCCGTACCCGCGGACCCAGCGCGAGCCGAGCGACGCGGGGCCAGTCGGCGGCCGGTCTGCTCAGCGGCGCCTTCGGGCGGTTGCGTGGCACTCGGACTCGCAGCGCCCCGGGGGCGGTCCGGCACACCACGGGCGCCCGCAGCAGTACGTGTTCGCCGTCGATGCCGGCCGGGACAGTGGCCGTGTCCGCTTCGACGACCACCGTCTCCGCTGTGAGCCGCAGAAGGCTGCCGGAACGGGAGCCGCGTACCATGCGTGCCGCTTGGGCTGTGTTGGCGACGCGCACGCAGACCACACCGAGGAGACCCGAGTCCAGCCTTTCCCTGCGCCCGGGGTGGGCCAGGTCGACGGCTCGCTGGTACGGGTTGTTGCTGATGAGCAGCGCTTGCAGCCCGTCGGCGTGCGTGGTGCCGGCCCGCATCCTCAGCGTCGGCGCATCGGGACCCGTGAGCAGTCCGGGCAACGCCTGGAGGGCCGTCTGCACCTTTTCGCCGCGGTAGGCGGGGTCACCGACGACGGCCGCGTACGTCCCGAACGAGGCGTTGTTCACGAACACCCGGTCGGCGGCGAACCCGAGGTCGACGCGGAGTTCGAGGCCGTCGGTGAGGGCGTCGAGGCTCGCGGCCGGGTCGTCGCGGTCGAGACCGAGGTCGAGGGCGAAGTGGTTGCGGGTGCCTGCTGGAATCACCATGAAGGGCAGGTCGTGCTTCGCCGCCACCTCGGCCACCAGCGCCTGGGTACCGTCTCCACCCGCTACGGCCAGCAGGTCGGCTCCCTCGGCCGCGGCCTGGCGGGCCAGTTCGGCGGCGTCCCGGTTGCCGGTTCCGAGCATGACGACCTGGGCGCCCGCTGCCCGCGCCTTGTCCACCAGGTGGAAGCGTTCCACCTTGCCGCCTCCCGAGTGCGGGTTCATGAGGATCCAGGGGTGGCGGGGGGCCTCGGCGGGCTCGGGCTCGCGGCGGGAGGCGGCGGGTTCCCGCGCGATGGCGTTGCGGGCCGCCACCACCGCCATCATCCACAGTGCCAGGGAGCACAGAGCCGGTACGAGCATGTCGGCGGTGGCGTACAGGGCCAGGACCGTGACCGGTGCGATCACGGACAGGGCCAGTCCTGCCACCCTGAGCACGCCGGTGTGGGCCAGAGCCCACCAGACTCCGACGGCGGCGAGCGCCAGTCCGGCGAGGCCGGCCAGCACCCAGAACACGCTCCGCAGGCCGGCGCTGATGAGCGCCACCAGCACGCTGGCCAGCAGGGCGAGCAGAGCCAGGCGCGCCCACCCCGCAGGGCCTTTGCCGCCGGTCGCCGTGGAGCGTCCGGTCGGCTCGCCCGCCTCAGTGCGATGTCGGCCCATCCGCCACATCTCCGTTCCGCGGCTTGGTGTTCGCGGCGTTCACCGCTGGTTCACAAGCGATGTCATGTCGCTGTCTCGCTTCGGTCTCGTGCGGCGCCTTCGGCCGTGGAAGGTGAGCCACCCGCCCGTTCCGACGCCCATGAGCCGCTCAGGACGAGTTCCTTCGCCCGGCGGAACTCCTCGTCCGTGATGTCGCCCCGAGAGCGGATCTCCGAGAGCCTGGCGAGTTCGTCGACGCTGGTGCGCCCGCCATGGCCGCCCATGGCCGTCTCGCGGATGTAGTCGTCCAAGGCGTCCTGCCTGGCTCGCGCCTGCGCCATCTCCCGGCGGCCCATGTTCCTGCCCCGGGTGATCACGTAGACGAACACGCCCAGGAAGGGGAGGACGAGGACGAGGACCAGCCAGCCGGTCTTGGCCCAGCCGCTCAGTGTGTCGTCGCGGAAGATGTCGCTGATGATCCGGAAGAGCAGGATGAACCACGCGATCCACAGGAAGAACACGAGCATGGTCCAGAAGACGCTCAGCAGCGGAAAATCGTACGCGAGGTGCACCTGCTCGTTCATGGTTTACCTCCGTCCCGGGCGTCGGCCCGGCAGCCGTTCTGTGCCGTTTCCAGCCTGTCCCCGGCCAGGATTCGCGGTCTTCACCCGAGACGGGTGAGACCACCGGCCGTGGCGACGGTCCGCAACGGGTTCCTCGGGCACACCCCGTCGGCCAGGACGTACAGCACCGCGGGGACGTACAGCACCGCGGGCAGCCGTTCGGGCAGCCGCTCGCCGGACTTCCGGCGGGCGAAGAACCCCACGAACCGGACGGGCGAGCCGCCGACGCGGCCGTGCGGGGGTCCCGCCCGGCCAGTGCCCGGCCCGGCGCCTGCGACCGGGGTCACCCCCGGCGGGTGATCCGCGCGCACCGCCCCGGGCGGTGAGGTGGATGCCTGGAGACGTGCGACGGCACATCGGAACGGACGAACCCGACATGGACGAACCAGAGACCGTCCCGCCGGGCCCCGGCGGGTCGCCGCGGGCCCCACATCGCTGGCGGCGGGCCGCGGCGGCGTCCGTCGGCCGAGCGCTGAGCGTCTCGGCGGGCCTGGTGACCGCTTACTACCTGCTGCCTCTGGACGGGCGCACGACGAGCGCGACCTGGGCCATTCTGGTGTGCGGTCTGCTGGCGGTCGTCCTCGTCTTCACATGGGAGGCGCGGGCCATCGTACGGTCGCCCCATCCCCGTCTCAGAGGTGCCGAAGCCCTGGCCGCCACTCTGGCGGTGTATCTGGTGCTCTTCGCCTGCGCCTACTACTTGCTGGAGCGTTCCGCCCCCGGGTCCTTCAGCGAACCCCTGACCAGGACGGACGCGCTGTACTTCACGCTCACCACCTTCTCCACCGTCGGGTTCGGCGACATCACCGCCGATTCCCAGACGGGACGAGTGGTGACGATGGTCCAGATGACCGGCGGTCTGCTGCTGGTGGGCGTCGCCGCGCGCGTCCTGGCGAGCACGGTACAGGCGGCGCTGCGGCGACAGGGCCGCGAGGCACCGCCGGAGTAAGGGAACTCCGGCCCGAGGACCGCGGTCCGGGAGGTGTGGATCATGACTGTTGCCCATGCCGTGGCGGCCTGGCCGTCACCGGCCGAGAGGGCGGCGTACGGCAGGAACGCGCGCAGGCGTGTCCCGCGTTCGGCACACAGCCGGCTCGAAGCGGATACGACACGGCCCGATCCCGTGCTGGTGATCGAGCGGCAGTCGGCCGCACGGCTGCCGGAGCTGGTGCCCATCCGATACGGACGCATGATCGAGTCCCCGTTCCGCTTCTACCGGGGCGCGGCGGCCATCATGGCGAACGACCTCGGCCCCCTGCCGGACACCGGCCTGACGGTGCAGCTCTGCGGCGACGCCCACCTCCTGAACTTCCGGCTGCTGGCCTCGCCCGAACGCCGTCTGGTCTTCGACATCAATGACTTCGACGAGACCATGGCCGGGCCGTTCGAGTGGGACGTCAAGCGGCTGGCAGCCAGTTTCGCGATCGCGGGCCGGGCCAACGGCTTCTCGGTCAAGGAGCAGAACAGCGCGGTGGGCGCGTGTGTGAACGCCTACCGGCAGCGGATGCGGGAGTTCGCCGGCATGCGTGCCCTGGACGTCTGGTACGCGCAGGACGACGCCGACCGGCTGCGGGAACTGCTGGTCTCGTCGATGGGCAAGAGGGCCAGGCGCCGCACCGCCGACGCGACGGCACGGGCCCGTACGCGCACGCACCTCCAGGCGTTCGCACAGCTCACGCGCGACACCGCGGAGGGCCGGCGGATCGCTCCGGACCCCCCGCTGGTCACTCCGCTGCGGGACCTGGTGACCGATGCCTCCCATGGCCAGGGCGAACAGGGACGTGTCGAAGCCCTCCTGGACGGTTACGCGGCGAACCTGTCGTCCGAGCGCCGGCACCTGTTGCGCCAGTACCACTTGGCCGACGTGGCCCGGAAGGTGGTGGGCGTCGGCAGCGTCGGAACGCGCTGCTGGATCCTGCTGCTGCTCGGCAGGGACGACGACGATCCCCTGCTGCTCCAGGCCAAGGAGGCTCAGGAGTCGGTGCTCGCGGAGCACACGGACGGCGACCGCTACGACAACCAGGGACGCCGGGTGGTGGCGGGGCAGCGGCTGATCCAGACCACCAGCGACATCTTCCTGGGCTGGACCCACGGGGTGGGCCTCGACGGGCAGGCCAGGGACTTCTACGTGCGCCAGCTGCGGGACTGGAAGGGCATCGCCCGTCCGGACACCATGGATTCCGGCCTGCTGCGCCTGTTCGGGCAGCTGTGCGGGGCCTGCCTGGCGCGGGCCCATGCCCGCTCCGGGGACCCCGTCGCCATCGCCGCCTACCTGGGCGGAAGCGACCGCTTCGACCGGGCGCTCACCACGTTCGCCCAGTCCTACGCCGACCGCAACGAGCGGGACTACGAGGCGCTGCGTTCCGCCGTTCGCTCGGGCAGGATCCGCGCCAAGAGCCTCTGACCGTCCGGGGCGCCGTGTCCGCCCCGTTCGCCGTCCCCGCCCCACGGTGTGCGTGGGGCGGGAACGGCATGCCGCCGCGCCCCGGTGGTCACGTCGTCACGTCACTCCGGCAGCTGGCGCATCTCCAGGACCCGCAGCCCCAGAGACTGGCAGCGGGCCAGCAGTCCGTACAGGTGTGCCTCGTCGACGACGTCCCCGAACATGATGGTCTGACCGGACATCACCACGTGCTCCAGCTCTGGAAAGGCGCTGGTCAGCGGCTCCGACATGTGTCCTTCGACGCGGATCTCGTAGCGCATGAGCGGCTCTCCCGAGGGCAGCCCGGGGTGTGTGGGTGGCGTGTGGGGTGCGCGCCTCCCTCCCATCGTCGGCCGCTGTACGGCGTGCGGCTTCACCCTGTGCAGGTGACCGTGGCCGGCACGCGGGCTCCTGGCGTCAACGACCTTCCCCGGGGCTCAGCGCGCGGGGCCGGGCGCGTGGGCCCCGGTGTCCTGGTCGGGTTGCTTCGTACGGCCCGTCTGCCCGGCGGGCAGGTGCCGTGTCACCAGGAAGCTGGCGAGCGTGATGCCCCCGGTGGCCAGGATCGCCGCCTTCAGACCGTCGAGCTGCGCCGACGCGTACGAGTCGGCCAGGGCGTCGATCTCCGACGGCGGAAGTCCCGCGCGCTCGGCCGCCGTGCGCACCTGCTCGGTGGGAACGAAGCTGATCCCGGCCTGGAGGGCCACACTGGTCTGTTGTCGTGCTTCGTCCGACAGCCGCGGGTTGTCCTGCACCTGCGTGGTGAAGGCGTGGGCCAGCGCCCCGATGAGCATCGACCCGATGAGCGCCGTACCCAGCGCGGATCCCAGGTTCTGAGCCGTGTACTGCAACCCCCCGACCTCACTGCGCCCCTCCTCGCCGACGCTGGACTGGACGACGTTGCCCAGTTGCGAGGCGAGCAGGCCCATGCCCACACCCAGCAGTGCCATGGCCCCGGCGAATTGCGCGTCGTCGATGACCGGATCGATGGTGGCCAGCAGCCACACGACGGCACCGGCCAGGGTCAGCAGGGCCAGCCGGACCACCCGGCGTGGGCCTGCCGCCCGTCCCAGCCGGGCGGCGAGCAGCGATGCCGCGAGCATGGTGACGGAGACGGGGAGCAGCCGCAGGCCCGTCTGGAACGCGTCGAAGCCCTGAACGACCTGCAAGTACAGCGGGATGGTGAAGAACAGTCCCAGCAGGATGAGGTTTTGGCTGAGCAGCGCCATCAAGCCGGAGCGCAGTGCGGGTTTGGCAGCAGGGACAGGTGCACCAGCGGATCGGCGCCGCGGGCTTCCCGGCGCCGCTCCCAGTGCGCGAAGAGGGCCAGCACGGCAGCGCCGGCGCCGATGACGAACAGTGTCGGCGCGAAGCCCAGCACGGTGAACGGCGCATTGCGGGGCTGCACCCATCCCCAGGTGCTGCTCTGGAGCACTCCCAACACGCCCAGCGCCAGACCGGTCGCCGAGAGCACCGCGCCGACGGCGTCCAGCCGGGAGCGGCGCCCGGTCCTGGGGGCTTCCGTGATCACCCGGTGGAAGCACAGGACGACGACGACCACGACCTCACCGGCGAAGACCAGCCGCCAGGTCAGGTACGTCGTCACCCAGCCGCCCAGCAGCGGGCCGATCGCGATGCCCGCGCCGGCCAGCCCCCCCGATGACACCGTAGGCGACGGCCCGGTCCCGCCCGCGGTAGGACTCGGCGACCAGTGCCGCCATGGCAGGCAGCACCATCGCGGCTCCGAGTCCTTCGATGACCGACCAGCCCAGCGTGAGAACCCACAGGGTGGGAGCCGCGGCGGTCAGGGCGGATCCCGTGCCGTAGACGACGAGACCGGCGAGGAAGAGACGGCGTCGTCCGACGAAGTCTCCGAACCTGCCTCCGATGATCATTAAAGCGGCCATGACCAGCGCGTACAGCGTGATGACGGCCTGGACCGCGGTGACGTCGGTGTCGAAGTCCTCGACCAGTTGGCTGATGGAGACGTTCATGACGGACGTGTCCAGGACCATCAGGAACTGGGCGGTGCCCAGGACGATCAGCGCCCGCCAGTGCTTCAACGTGATCACCTCTCCGAGCCCGCGTTGCGGCAGTCGGCACGTGCCTGGCCGCTACGGCCATCCCAGCTCAGGAAGTCGGGCGGCGCTTCACCCCCGGTAGGCGAGTCGGAAAAAGCACCGGAACGCCGGGGCGCCGCACCGGGCTCCCCCGCCGCCGCTGGTGACACGTACGGCTGGACTGCCGGATTCGGGTCACAGCAACCGCAGCTCGCGGGCGCGGCGCACCGCGTCGGTGCGCCGACTGACCGCCAGCTTCCGGTAGACGCCTTTCAGGTGGGTCTTGACGGTGTTCACCGACACGTGGAGGTCGTCGGCGATCTCCTCCGTGGACATCATCTGGGCCAGCCGCCGCAGTACGTCGTGCTCGCGTCCGCTCAGTTCCTCCACGACCGGCGGCGGCTGGTCCGGGGAGCGCGGCGTCCCACCGGGCGGTACGGAGCGGGGAGCGAGCCACCCCTCGGCCAGCTCCCGCAGGGGCGACGCGCTCAACAGGGGGTGGAGCCACGCTCCGGCGTCCAGGAAGGGCCGCCGCAGTTTCTCGCGCCGCGCCTCCCGCAGGGCCTGGGCAAGTTGCCGGCGCGCTGCCGCGGGGTCCCCCGCCCGGTCCGCTGCCTGTGCCCTCACCAGCATGGCCCGGACGGTCAGTCCAGGGCCGGTGCGGGCTTCGGGGCGCACGGTGTCGAGCAGGGCGATCGCCGCGCCGGGCTCCCCCGCGGCGAGGTGGGCCCGCGCGGCCTCCACGGCACACGCCACCTGATCGCCGGGCACGGCGCGCAGCAGCCGGGCCGCTGTCTCGGGCCGGCCTTCGGCCAGGTGTGCCGCGGAGGTGATGAGCGCCGTGTGCCCCGACGCCCAGGGAGAGGCCACCTCGGCGGAGACGGCCGGTTCCGCCGCCTCGACGGCGGCGCGCGTCTTGCCGCGGGCCAGCAGCAGACGCGCGGTGGCGATGGCCCGGCCCGCTTCGGTCACCGGGTCCCGCATCGGCGCGGGAGACAGGGGCACCGAATCCAGAAGCGTCTGGGCCCGGTCCAGTTCGTCGCGGTCGACGGCCACTGCTGCCAGGACCAGCCGCCCGATGCCGCAACCGGACGGCTGCGGCACGCCGAACCGTTGTGTCGCGGTGATGGCTTCCTGGGCCTTGCGCTCCGCCCGGCCGAGCCGGCCGTCCAGGTAGTCGATGAGGGCCAGGCGGCCCAGGGAGTCCCCGCGCGGGAGCGCTGTCGAAACTCCGCCGGGGGCGCCGGCCGCCGGGACGAGGGCGGCGCGGGCGTCGTCGAAGCGCCCGGCCCACAGCCGTGTCGAGCCCAGATGGGTCAGCAGGAGGGCGGTGAGTTCTGGATGCCTGTCCAGGAGGCCGGAGGGGACATCGGTACGTACGTGCCGGGCCATCGCGGCGGCCATCTCCGCCCGGTCCGGCGAGCCGGTCAGACGTGCCACGAGGGCTTCCAGCAGGGCGCAGCTCAGCCGCGCCGCGGACTGGTCGCCGGCATCCTCTCGGCCCAGATTCGATTCGGCGCGGTGCAGATGGTTCAGGCCGCGGTCGAGGTCGCTCCCGGCCAGCTCACGAGCCGCGCGGACGATGTCCGCCGCGGGGCTCGCGGCGTCGGGCCCCATCCCGGCGAACAGTTCGGCCAGGTCGTCGGAGCGCCGGCCGGTGAAGAGCTGGCCGATGGCGAGATCGTCCACGAGTGCGCCGGCGGTGAACTCCCAGTCGCCGGCGGCGGCGCCGTGGCCGAGCGTCTGCTCGAGGGATCCGGACCGCCGCAGCCAGTGCGCGGCCCGAAGGTGGAGTTCGGGCCGCAGGCCGGGAGAGCGTACGCGCAAGTGGGCCTGGAGGATTTCCTTGAACAACGGGTGGAGGCGGTACCAGGCGTGCCCGAGGTGCTCGACGAACGCGTTGTCGCGGTGCAGTCCGACCAGGACGGCCTCGGCGTCGGTGCGCCCGGTCAGCGCGTTCACCAGGTCGGGGCAGAAGCGGTCGAGGACGCTGATCCGCAGCAGGAGATCTTGCGTTTCGGGGGGCTGGCGCTTGAGCACCTCGGCGAGCAGGAAGTCCGCGACCGTGGTGCGGTCGCTCTCGAACTCCTTGAGATAGCGCTCCGCGTCCGGGCGCTCCTGCGCCGCCAGTGCGCACAGCCGCAGGCCGGCGGCCCACCCCTGGGTGCGCTCCACGAGTGCGCGTGCGGCGTCCACCGGAAGACTCAGTCCGTGCAGCTCCAGCAGGGCGGCCGCCTCCTCGGGGGTGAAGGCCAGCTCAGCGCCCCTGATCTCGGTCATCTCGCCCGCCGCCCGGTATCGGTGCAGGGGCAGCAGCGGCTCGGTACGGGTGACGAGGACCAGGCGCATGCCCCGCCCCGCGTGGTGCAGAACGAACTCCAGTTGTTCCGCGATCCGCGGGTCGGTCACACGGTCGTACTCGTCCAGTACCACGATCACGGGTTCGGTCCGGGCACCGAGATGGGCCGCGACGCGCGCCAGCAACGTACGGTCGACGCGATTCGCGTCGGCCGGGCAACCGATGTCCGGGGGCATCTGGACACCCGCGACCCCGAGGGCCTGGAGCAGGTACGCCCAGAGGATTCCGGGGCCCCGGCCCGTCCCCTCGGCCGTCAGCCAGGCGACCGGCTCGTCCCTGCCGGCCACCCAGTCGGCGACGAGCAGGGTCTTGCCGGCGCCGGCGGCTCCGTTGACCATGGTCAAGGAAGTCAGGAGTGCCTGGTCGAGATGGCGGGTCAGTCGCCGGCGCGGCAGGAACGTCGCGGGGCGTGTGGGGACGGCGAACCGGGTGAGCAGGAACGGCTCGCCCTGCGGATCGGCGTCCGGGGATGTGGGGCGCTCCGCGTTCTGCATGTGCCCGGCCATGGCCGCCCACCACCACCCTTCGTCAGGCTAAGGGCAACGCTCTCCCCTCAGGGTGGCAGAATCCCCGTCCATCGGCGCGCGGCGAGGCACCCCCGCGGTCCGTCGGGCAGCAGCCCCCTCTCGGCCGCCCCGTCCGAGGACCGGCATCCTTTCGCGACCCTGATACGACCGGCCACGTCGCGGCAGGCGCCGGCTCAGTGGGCGGCGTCCCTCTGTGTCGTCCGGACCCCACACCGCGCGCCCTTGTCCGCCGCCGTCGCCACCCGGCGCCCGAGGCCCTGCGCCACCGCCGTTCGGCGGCGAGGGCACGACCGACAAAGCGGGAAGCCGGCCGGGCTGCGGGACGCTGCGATGCTCGCCTTCGGTTACTCCTTTATGGGCCGGTCGATCGAGGACACCAACCTCGACGTCGAGGACCTCACCATCCTGTCCGACCGCATTCTCGTCTGGGTTGCAGAGGACAAGTCCCACAAGGACGAGGACCAGACCATCCCGCTGCGGGACCGGCGTGACGTTCAGCTCGGCGCCCGGATGAACCGATGGCTTGCCTACCTTGCTGAGCAGGGAATCACCGACGGGCCGGTGTTCCGCCACCTGCGCAAGAACGGGAAGGTCGCGACGGCCGAAACCCGGGCGAAGAAGGCACCCGTGCGCGGGGAGCACCTGCGCGGCCACGTCGTCAACGAGCGCGTGAAGTTCTGGTTCGCCAAGGCCGGCCTGGTGGGCGACGGGCGACCGATCACCCTACTCGCCCCCGGGCGATTCGCATGCGGTCGGGCAGAGGTGGGAATAGCCTGGATACTCATGTCCGCAGAGTGAGCAATCCTCGGGGGGAATCATGACGGGTGACAGTCTCGGTGCGGCCAGCCCAGCTCGCCGCACCCGGCGCCAGAAGATAACGGCTTGGTTTCGCCTCCATCCGATATCGATCGTCATATGGGGCTTTTTGCTGCTGCTGGTGGTGCTCGGCGTGATTGTTGCGCACACCTACCACGGCACTGGCGAGCCGTGCATGGGCGACGTCGGGGCCTGCTATCCCATCCGTTGAGCTTGCCGAACTGGCCAAACTCCCACCGGACGTCGTCCAGGTCGAGCATCCGTGCCTCGTTGATCCGCAGTCCCAACGGCCTGCGGTCACCCGAACCCGGAATAACACGCCGTCACATCGGCTACAGAGAGCTACTTGTCACTTCGCTGTAGCTACCCGAGCGCAGGGCCGTCTACAACCGGCCTGACGGCACGATCGACGTCAGGAAGCAGGACCCACTGGACGCCGTACCGCTCTTCGGCCAGTCGCCGTGAAGGCGAAAGGACACCCCTGCGCTCAGCGGTTGATCAGCGGCCTGCCCATTGGTGCAGCGTGGGTTGGCGACCCACTGATGACCTGTTCCTCGGTGTCCAGCCATACATACTGCCCGTCATGAGTGACGGAGATGCCGGCACGGTCGCGGTCCGGCCGGCCCATCTGGTCCCAGACTCGGTATGCGGCCTCGGCTTCGTCCCACAGCTTGCGTGGGCCGTACTGAGTGACGAGGTAGGTGTCTTGATCGGGTGTGTAGTCGGCAGCTGCCCAGGACGAGCGGTCGTCAGCAAGAATCCACAGAGTGACCTCCCCGCTGTCGTCGTTGGCGTTGACGGCGAGATGCCAGGCGTCGGGTAGCGCCAAGCCGACATAGAAGAGGGCCACTGCGTGGTGCGCGAGGTCCAGGGGTGCTCATGGGCGCGGTTGCCGTGCCGGCATGGCAGTCGGCAGTGGGCCCCCGGCCATCCGGAAGTCCTTGCGCGACGCGCGCCACGCCGGAGCTCCGCCCTCTTGGAGTGGGCTGCTCAGCGGGGTGGCATGACTTCGTTCCGGGGTGCTCGTGCCGCCCGTGGGCGGCGGTCCGTGGGACAGCGCGTCCGGCGGGGTGTTTCGGCCGATGAGTTCACCGTCCTCGAACGGTCTACCCAGCGACACGACCGTTCTCGACAGGAGGACCATGTCCACCGTCCAGCCAGTGATCCTTACTGCCGACCAGGACGTTCTGCTCGGCTTCTATACGAAATTGTTCGGCGCTGAGGAGATCTTCCGGGTACCGGCGGAAGGCCCGGCCTTCTATCGCGGCCTGCGCATCGGCGACACCGACCTCGGGCTGGTGACCAAGGCCGCCCCGGGGACCGGGGCGGCGCCGCGGATCCTGCTCAGCATCGGTGTCGACGACGTCGACGAGACGCTCGGCCGGGTGGAGGCGCTGGGCGGCTCGGTGAGCGGCGGCGCCAACGACATGCCGTGGGGACAGCGCGTCGCCCACATCCAGGACCCCGACGGCAACCCGGTGAACCTCACTCAGCCGATCCCGCCCCGGTGACACAGTTTTGTGGGCATGTACTGGTCGCCTGCCAGACGGTCCGAGGTCACAGGGGCTGGAGCCGGGTGTGCAGGAGGCAGAATTCGTTGCCTTCCGGGTCGCACAGGACGTGCCAGTTCTCGGTGCCGGTCTGGCCGACGTCGACGGGCCTGGCGCCGAGGGCGAGCAGCCGCTCCAGCTCGGCGTCCTGGTCGCGGTCGGTGGCGTTGACGTCGATGTGCAGTCGGAGCTTCCCGGCCCGCGGGGCGCTGCTGGGGCTGAGCACGAGGGTCGGCTGCGGACCGCCGGAACCGACGTCGGGCGGCCCGATCTCGACGCTTCCGTCGTCCTCCCGGCCGAGTTCCACGTAGCCGAGGACGTCGCTCCAGAATGCGGCGAGCCGCTCGGGGTCGGCGGCGTCGATGACCAGCTCACTGATGCGGCATGCCATGCCCGTGAGTGTACGTAGACAAATCGAATGACGCATGGTGCAGCAGAAGTTGAGGCGATACGAGGGCGCTCCGCCACCTCGACCCCGACGACGCCGGCCGCCGGCCCGGCTGTTGGGGGATCCCTGCTCCTCCTGGAGTCGCCGTCGTGCTGGGCCGGAGTCCGGCTGCGCGGCGTGAAGTTGCCTGCCATCACCGGCTACGTTCAGTACTCATCGCAGCATTGACCGCTCCGTGGGCGCCAGCCGTAGCCGTTGTGGGGTCCGGGCCAGCGTTTTCGAGAGGGTCGGCAGCACCTCATCGTGCCAGCGCTCGGAATGCTGCAAGCGGTTCAGGTGGTCGTCCATGTGGCCTTCGTCGGTGAAGCGTGCGAACCACACGAAGACCTCCTCGTTCGTCCGCACGGGCAGCGCCGGAAAGGTGTTGGGGGCGTGTTCGGACTGTAGGTACGCCAGTGGCTCGGCGCCGGTCCCGGCCAGTACGGGCCGCACCCGCCGCTCGAAGAACTCTACGAAGGCAGCGTCGAAGGGGGCGTTGCCGTGCCAGATCGTGGCGAGCATCAGCGACGGTGGCGAGGCCGCCCGCTCACCGTGGGGCCGCCGAGCGCCAACCGGTGCCGGGAACCCGCCGCGTGCCGAGGCCGGCCGTAGGAGCAGGACGTCGTCGGAGTCGGCCATCGTCGCGTTCGCCCGGTCACGGTGCGCCTGCCAGACCGGCCCGCCGTAGAAGCTCTGCAACGCCTCGGCACGGCGCGGCATGTCTTCGAAGCCGCGGAGCCAGACGAACCGGTCGGGGTCGTCCAGATCGCGGAACTGCCCCAAGACGGGCATCCCCACTGCCTCTTGGGGTTCGACGAGCTCCCGGTCGAACAGATCGATCAGTACGTCCCGTTGTCCTGCGTGCAATGTGTACTGCCGCAGCTCGACGACCGGACACCGTAGGGCGTTCAACAGCTTTGCTCCTTGTCAGTCACTGGAACTGTCTTGGTCACAACAAGCGGTACGGTCCCCCATGGCCCGTCGTTCCGGCTCGGGGCCCTTTCGGCTAGTTCGTCAGCGTCTCGCGAAGCACATCGGCGATCGACATGTCCGCCAGTTCCCGCCGCATGGCCTGCTCGACCCGACCGTAGGCACCGCCCAGGGCGGGCCGGATGCCCCGACCGACCGGACACTCCGGATTGGGCTCGGTGTGGTGCAGACCGAACGGTGGTTGCGCACCGACGGCGTCGTACACCTCAAGCAGGGTGATGTCCTCCGGCCCACGGGCCAGACTCCAGCCCGCACCAGCGCCGTGGCGCACGTCCACCAGGCCGGCTCGCCGCAAGTCGCCCAGACTGCGCCGGATGATCACGGGGTTGGTGTTGACGCTGGCCGCGACCTGGTCCGAAGTAAGAACCTCCTGGCCTCGGCGTTTCGCCAACGCCAGCCAGGTCAACGCATGCGTCGCAATGGTCAATCGACTGTTCGCCGCCATCACTTCCCCCTTGTTGCAACAGCTTCTGTTACAGGCGCGCTCACGGTCAAGCCATGTTCCGGAACTCCGCACAGTTCGACGTGTCTGGCTGGCTTGGGCGCACCACAGCCCGCGCGCGTCGGCGCGCCCAGACATCAGCTCAGAGACGCGAGCGTGAAGTGCCGCACCTGAAGCGGTGCGACGAGGTACTCGTCCTCGCCCGGCAGAACCACGGGCTGGTCACGCCAGTGCTCACCGGCGTAGCCGACCAGGTCCTGCTCGCTGCGCCAGCGACTGACGTACAGCAGCGAGTCGGGCGGCGCGAGCAGTACTTCGTGGTCCACCAGCCCTGGGTAGCGGCTCGGAAACTCGCGTACCGCGGAGACGATCATGTCGCGAAATGCCTCGAACCGTTCAGGACGTACGCGCGCCTCACTCACCCTGATGATCACGCCGCCAGCGTGTCACGCGAAAAGACGCGGCGCCAGCCTCGTGCCGCGTGCTCCGTGCTCCCGCCGGGCGAGCGAACTCTCAACGAACCACTCGTCCGCCCGCGCGCGGGAGGCGCATCACACCGGACCCGGCCCCGGTTCCGGGTCGCGGTCCGACCTCGGCCAGACGTACGGCAGATCGTCCGGCACGCCGGGAAATCGATCGCGGTAAAAGTCCGGCTCCTTGCGCAGCAACGCCGACTGGTGACTGCGGTGAAATGCCGAGGCGCCGAACCACGGCGGGAGGTCGCCGTCGGACGCCAGTCGGTCCTGAGCGCGGACGGTCACACCCGGCGTCCAGCCCAGGAAGTCGCTCATCAGCGTGGCGGCGCACGTATCGGCGCGCCCTTCCAGCGTCCACGTCCGGCACATTTCCAGCCCGTACCGGACCAGCGCCTCCTCGTAGCCGGCCCACATGCGGACCGCCGGATGCCTGCGCCAGCCGTAGCCCGGAACGATGAGACCACGGAGTACTTGCAGCGCTTCGACCCGCTGCTTGCCGAGCCGCCTCGGGTCGAGCACGGCGGCCGATTCAGCGAAACTGGCAAAGGGGAGAAAAGTCTGCATAGGTGTTGTTTACCCGCAGACGTTTCCCTGCGCCGCCCGATCGTCCATCGTCGCCGTTCGGTCAGGGGTAGTTGGGCCAGTGGGGGTCCTCCCAGCGATCGGTTCCGGTGAGACCGATCAGCCGAACCCGGTGGAGAAATTCCTCGGGAGCGTTCCGCGCTCGTAGCCGGGCAGAGGCGTGGCGGGCCAGCCAGGCCGCCAGCTCGGAGCACAGCTCCTCCTCGTTGCCGCGCCACACCTCCCATGGGTGTTCGTCCATCAGCAAGTCGTACTCCCAGTGGGCGACTGCTTCGGCCAGGTGCCGGTCCGCCATGGGATGTGCCAGTGCCTCCCAGGTGGCGAGCCAGGGAGTGAGCGTGGCGGACGCCTCGGCACACAGCGCGAGGACCTCGTGCACGGGCACGGAGGGCCTCGTTTCGGTGAGCGTACGAGCCCACCATGCACGCAGGAATTCCCACACCGCCGCACTCTGCTGTGGCGGCCACTGCTGCCAGCGGCCGCAAGCGAAGGAGTGTCCCACCTCGTCCATGCCGGAGAAAGGCTCCACGAGTCCGCTGACAAGAGCCCGGGCGAACTGGGGCAGGATGCGGCGCAGCACCGCGCCGTGGTCGTCCCAGTCGCCGGCCTGCCAGGTGCGACGCAGAAGGTCAGGGTCCAGTTCCAGGTCCGGCACCTTCAACCGCGCGAGCTCCTCAGCGCTGCCCCAGTGGCAGGCACACTGGTTCTCGTCGGAGCGGGCCGTCATACCGCGGAAGGTGTCGGCCAGGGTGCCCAGTGCACCGTCGAGCCGAAGTCGTGCGCGAGTGGCGTCGTGGTTCGTCATCGTAGGCGCGGCCTTAAGGAGACTCCGGCGGCTACCGCCCACCGAAGATCGCTACCTTACCGGCACAACCGGTTATGGCGTACAGGCACGGCCTGATCAGGCCGAGGGGTACGCCCTCGTCGTAGTAGGCGCTCCAGAGGTTGTGCCGGCGGTCCGCCATGAACTCCACCTCAGTGCCCATGGCGAACCGCCGACGGGGACGGCCGTCGCGACCGTAGGTCTGCCCATGAGATACGTACGGCGCTCCGGTCTCACGCAACCACGCGCTCGGCGAGCGCAGTTGCCGCCTGTGTGTGGCGGTGCCACGTCAGGACTTCGGCATCAGCACGGTGTCGATGACGTGGACGCTCGCGTTGTCGGTGGCGACATCGCCGCAGACGATCTTCGCAGAGTCGTTCACCGTGAACGCATCGCCGGATCCGGAGGTCGTCAGCCGGCCGCCCTGGAGGGTCTCGAACGAACCGGCGGGCAGCTTGTCCACCGTCACCGTCTCGTTGACCACGTGGTATTCGAGGAGATCTCTCAGTTGCTCCTTGTCGTTGAGTATCTTGTCGAGGTCGGCCTTCGGGATCTTCTTGAAGGCGTCGTTCGTGGGTGCGAAGACCGTGATGTCCTGCGCGTTGTTCAGCGTGTCGGCCAGTCCGGCCTTCTGGACGGCGCTTGCCAGGGTGGACAGAGCAGGGTTATTGGACGCCGCGGTGGCGACCGGGTCGTCGGCCATGCCCGCGGCGCTTCCCTCACCGCTGGTCGGCAGAGAGGCACACGCGGGGCCGAACGGTTCCGCCATCGGCCCCGCCTGGGCCGCGGGGGCCAGGACTACCAGGGCGGCGGGGAGAAGGAACGCACCGGCTCCGGTGAGGGCGACAGCCCTGAAGCGGTTGGTGGTCATGAGCTTCACCTTCGCTGGGAGGAGGGACGGGCTCCGGTGTCCTGCCCGTCACATCAATCTCTTCCTGAAACCCGCCCCCGCCGGATGAGTTTCGGCGCACATTTTTTCGCGGATTCCCGGCGGAGGTCCGGTCGGAGCATCCTCGGCCGAGCACGGTGGCACGCTGATACGGCGCACCGGCCGGCGGTAGGAGCGTGGGGTCAGTGGACCTGGGCTTCCTCGATGTGGTGGCGCAGCAGGTGTATCCCGCGGCGCGCGTGGCTCTTCACGGTGCCCAGCGGGAGGCCCGTGCGCTCGGCGATCTGCGCGTGGGTGAGGTCGCCGTAGTAGGCGAGGGCGAGAACCTCGCGCTGAGCCGGCGGAAGCCTGCGCAGCTCGTCCGCGACGAGTACGCGGTCGAGCACGGCTTCGGGGGCCTGACCGGCCTGACCGTACGCCGGGATGCCGGCCGCGGCGGCACCGGCGATCTCCGCCCTGCGGGTTCGCGCCGCCAGGGCGTCGACGATCTTGCGCCGGGTGATGCCGACCAGCCAGGCGCCCAGGGGGCCGCGCTGTGGGCGGAACCCGGCGCGCCCACGCCATGCCGCCATGAACACCTGCTGCGTGACGTCCTCGGCCTCTTTCGCGTCGCCGAGCGAGCGCGTGGCCATGGTGTACACGAGGGCGCCCCACTGGTGGTAGACCGCCGCGAACTCCTGCTCGTCGTCGAGGAGCGGTACGCCTGCCGGAGCGCTCGAGTCCCGTGTGGCGTCGACGGGTGCGTGCGGGGCGCTGATTGCGGTCTTCACCTGCGTGGTACTCATGCTTCGCTCCTTTCTGCGTCGGCGGACCGGAAGTCCTGAGGGCGGCCGGTCTCCCGGGCCGGTGCTCGGGGCGGCCCGGTGGTGCGCGATGGCCTCAGTCTCGGCCGGGTAAAACGACGCAGGCAACATGCGTCGGTTCTGCGTCGTATCGCGGGCGTATGGTGGGCGTATGGACGAGACCGAGGGGTCGCGCCCGGAGACGGGCGGTCTCACCACAGGGGCGGTGGCGCGCCGCTTCGGCGTGGCACCGACCACGTTGCGCTCCTGGGACCGGCGGTACGGCATCGGGCCCGCCGCGCGCGAGGACGGCAAGCACCGGCGCTGGACCGCCGCGGACCTCGCCGTACTGGAGCGCATGCGCGCCCTCACCCATGACGGCGTGCCGCCGGCCGAAGCCGCCCGCGTCGCCCGTGCGCAGCCGCGTCCGGAACGGGAGCCGACGGACTCGTCCTCCGGCCGCACGCCAGGGACCGCGGCGGCGAGACGGCGGGGAAGTCCGACCACGCGGCCCGTCCCGCGCGGCCATCCGGGCGGCGGGCTCCAGTTGAAGGACGCCCGAGTGGAGTGCAGGGGTCTCGCACGCGCGGCGCTGCGCCTCGACGCGTTCGCCGTCGACCGTCTGCTGGAAGCCGTGATCGCCGAGCACGGACTCGTGACGGCCTGGGCGGAGATCATCGTCCCGACCCTCAGGGCAGTCGGCCGTAAATGGCAGACCTCCGGGGAGAAGTACGTCGAGGTCGAGCATCTCCTGTCCTGGCACGTCTCCAGCGCCCTGCACCGCCGACAGCGCGCTCCGGCCGAGGTCTCCACCGCGGACTTCGCCGTCCTCGCCTGCGTCCCCGGTGAAACGCACACCCTGCCACTCGAGGCTCTCGCCGCCGCCCTGCACGAGCGGAACCTGCCGGTGCGCATGTTCGGCGCGGCGTTGCCTGCGGAGGCGCTGGTCGAAGCGGTGCGCAGGACAGGGCCGGGAGCTGTGGCGCTGTGGGCCCAGTCCCGGACGACGGCGAGCCGGCCGCTCGCCCAGCACGTGGCACGGATGACGTGGGGCGTCCGGGGCGCGCGCCGCCGGCCCACGGTGCTCACTGTGGGACCGGGATGGACCGCTCCGGTCGTGCCCGGCGCTCTGCGCCCCTCCGGCCTGGCGGAGGCGGTGGACGCGGTGGTGTCGGTCCTCACCGGCAGGCCCGGCGGACCGTCCGCGTAACGGCGGGGACCGTCCGCGCAACGGCGGGGGCGCGGGCGGAGAGTTCGCCGGTTCGGAGTACGGTTCGCGGGCTCTGGCCGGGCGCGACCCCGCCACCGGTGGTTGCCTGACATCAGTAACCCGCCGCGCGAGGAGCGACCGTGACCCACCAGCTTGTGACGCACCGGACCATGACGCCCCGGACCGTGACGCCCCGGACCATGACACGGCAGGCCGCGAAGCCCCGGACCGTGGGAACGTCCGCTCCCTTGAGCGGCTCGGCGGACGCGGGCGGCTGAGCACAGCGGTACCTCGTGCGGACCGGACAGCCGAGCAGGCACGCGGCAAACCCCGACACATCGGTGTGCAACCCCTCATGACATCGGTGTGCAACGCCTCAGGCGCATCCGGAAGCGCCTTCCGAACGGAAGAAGCGGTGTCCGGTGACGCGGTCGGAAAATCGGAAGGGGGCTCATGCTCGGCATTCAGGCGACCGAAGACGACCCGCCCACGGCGGTCGGCGGAAGGCAGGCAGGTGAGTTCATCTCCACGGGACGGGTCGACCATGACGTGACCGGCGCGGTGGAAGACGTACTGCGCGCGTATCTGGGCGAACGGCTGGCGGAAGCCGCCCGGACGGACGCGGTGGCCGCCGACGAGCTGGCCGGCCGGCTGCGCGACATGGCCCTGCGCGGCGGCAAACGGCTCAGGGCCCGGTTCCTCTGGTGGGGCTGGCGGGCCTGCGGCGGCGACGCCCGGGGCAGCGAGGCGGAGCAGGTGCTGAGTGTCGCGGCGGCGCTCGAACTGATCCAGACCTGCGCCGTGGTCCACGACGACGTCATGGACCGCTCGTCGGTGCGCCGCGGGGCCGCGGCCGTACACGAGGACTTCGCACGACAGCACGCCCGGGCGGGGATGCGCGGCTCGCCGGCGTCCCACGGCACCGCCGGAGCCATTCTCGTCGGCGACCTGGCCCTCGCGTGGGCCGACGATCTCCTTGCCTCCACTGCCCTGTCCTCGCCGCGGGGTGCGCCGCTGCACCGCGAATGGCGTGCCATGCGGTGGGAGATGGTGGCCGGCCAGTACCTCGACGTACGAGCGGCGGCCACGGGTGCGACGACGCTCGACGAGGCCGTTCGCATCGCCCACCTCAAGAGCGCGCTGTACACCGTCGAGCGTCCGCTCGCGCTCGGCGCCGCGCTGGCGGGCGCCGCTGACCGCACCCTGGGCGTACTGCGGTCGGCGGGCCGGTGCGCCGGTATGGCGTTCCAGCTCAGGGACGATCTCCTGGGCGTGTTCGGTGATCCGGGGCGTACGGGCAAGCCCGCCGACGACGACCTGCGCGACGGGAAGCTGACGTACCTGCGCGCGATCGCGCTGCGGCTGGCCGACGAGTCGGGCGACGTACCGGCCGGTGAGGCGCTGAGGGTGGCCGACCCGCCGCTGACCGATGAGCAGGTGAGGCGGGCGCGGGCGGCTGTGGAGGGCACCGGTGCCCGGCGGGTCGTCGAAGCCGAGATCAGCCGGTTGGTCCGGCTCAGTGAACGCCACTTGGCCGCACTGCCCGGCGAGGCGGCAGCGGTCGCAGCGCTCGGCAGTCTGTTCCGTACCGCGGCGGGTCTGCACCCGTCGGGCGAGGAGGGCTCCCGATGAGAACCGTTCCCGGCCGTACGGACCATGTGGTCGTCGTGGGCGCCGGGCTGTCCGGGCTCGCCGCCACGCTGCATCTGCTGGGCAGCGGCCGCCGGGTGACCGTGGTGGAGAGAGGGGACCGGCCGGGCGGCCGCGCGGGACGCACCCGTTTGGGCGGCTACCTCCTCGACACCGGCCCGACCGTGCTCACCATGCCCCACCTCGCCGACGAGGCGTTCGCCGCGGTGGGCGACTCGCTGGCCGGGCGGGTCGACCTCGTCGAGCTGCATCCCGCGTACCGGGCGCGGTTCGCCGACGGTTCCGGCCTCGACGTGCACACCGACGGCGAGGCGATGGCCGAGGAGGTCCGGGCCTTCGCCGGTCCGCGGGAGGCGGAGGGCTACCGCAGGCTGCGGCAGTGGCTGCGGTCGCTCTACGAAGCGCAGATGCGGCGGTTCATCGACACGAACTTCGACTCACCCTTCCAGCTCCTGCACCGCGATCTGGCCCGGCTCGCCGCGCTGCGGGGATTCGGCCGGCTGGACGCGCAGATCGGACGGTACATCAAGGACCCCCGGCTGCGGCGGGTGTTCTCCTTCCAGTCGCTGTACGCGGGTGTCCCGCCGGCCCGGGCGCTCGCCGCCTACGCCGTCATCGCGTACATGGACACCGTGGCCGGCGTGTACTTCCCCAAAGGCGGGATGCACGCGCTGCCCGAGGCGATGGCGGACGCCGCCCAGGACGCCGGGGCGGAGTTCCGTTACGGCAGCGAGGTCAGCGGACTCAGGCTCTCGGGAGGCCGCGTCACCGCGGTGCGGCTCGCCGGTTCGCCGGACCTGGCGTGCGACGCGGCGGTCCTCACGCCCGATCTCCCGGTCGTCTACCGCCTGCTGGGCCGCACGCCGCGCCGCCCGGTCCGCCTGACGCACTCGCCGTCGGCGGTCATCCTCCACGCGGGTACGCGCCGCACGTGGCCGCAGCTCGGCCACCACACCATCTCCTTCGGGCACGCGTGGGAACGCACCTTCGACGAGATCACCCGTACCGGGCAGCTGATGAGCGATCCGTCGCTGCTCGTCTCCCGGCCCACGGCTCACGACCCGGCGCTGGCACCGGAGGGCAGGCACCTTCACTACGTCCTCGCTCCCTGCCCGAACACGGCGGTCGGCCCGTCGGCCGCCGCATGGGGAGAACTCGCCCCCCGCTACCGCGACAGCCTCGTTCAAGAGCTGGAGAAACGCGGGCTGGACGGATTCGGTGACGCCATCGAGGAGGAACAGCTCATCACCCCCGCCGACTGGACAGCCCAGGGGCACGCGGCCGGCACCCCGTTCTCCGCGGCCCACACCTTCGCGCAGACCGGCCCGTTCCGGCCGCGCAACCTCGTCGCGGGCATCGACAACGCCGTACTGGCCGGCTGCGGAACGACTCCGGGCGTGGGCGTACCCACCGTGCTCATCAGCGGAAAGCTGGCGGCGGCCCGCATCACCGGATTCTGAGAGGCGTGCGTTCATGACACGACGGGAACTCGACTCCGCACGTATCGCGGACCCCGGCCTGCGCGCGGCGTACGCCCACTGCCGGCGGCTCAACGCCCGGCACGGCAGGACGTACTTCCTCGCCACGCGCCTGCTGCCCGCCCGCCGGCGGCCGGCGGTCCACGCGCTGTACGGTTTCGCGCGCTGGGCCGACGACATCGTGGACGACCTGGCGTCGGAGCAGGCGCCCGGAGTACGCGACAAGCGGCTCACGGAGCTGGAGGGAGAGCTCGGCGCCGGGCTGCGTACCGGCCGGAGCGCGGAGCCCGTGGTGCGGGCCCTGGCCGACACGGCACGGACCTACGGCATCCCGCACGAGCACTTCGCCGACTTCATGACCTCCATGCGCGACGACCTCACCATCACGGACTACGCGACGTACGACGATCTCAGGGCGTACATGCACGGGTCCGCCGCGGTCATCGGCCTCCAGATGCTGCCGGTGCTCGGCACGGTGGTGCCCCGGGACGTGGCGGCACCGCACGCCGCCGCCCTGGGCGTCGCGTTCCAGCTCACGAACTTCCTGCGCGATGTCGGAGAGGACCTCGACCGGGGGCGGGTGTATCTGCCCGCCGACCTGCTCGCGGCGCACGGAGCGCACCGTGACCTGCTGGAGTGGAGCCGCGCCACAGGCCGGACGGACCCACGGATCCGCGCCGCGCTCGAAGCCGCGGCGGCCCTCACGCGGAGCGTCTACCGGGAAGCCGAACCGGGCATCGCCATGCTCGAACCCCGCGTCCGCCCCTGCATCCGGACGGCGTTCACGCTGTACGGCGGCATCCTCGACGCCATCGCGGGCGACGGTTACGCCGTCGTCCAGCGGCGGTCGGTGGTGCCGCGGCGCCGGCGGGCGGCCGTGGCACTCACCGGGCTCGCCGGCATCCTCTGCGCGCGCCTGCGCCCGCCGCCGCTCCGCTCCCCCAGGGCCGCCCCGGAAGGCCACCGCCGGCAACTCACCCATCGCAGGCCGTAGGAGGCAGGTACACATGACGGACAGTCCGAGGCAGCGGCGCCGTGCGCTGCCGTTGCGGTCGGCGCGCCCGGTCCGCTGGGAGCACCAGACGCCCACCTGGCGTGACGCCAGACCGTCGATCATCGCGGACGCCCTCAAGCGCTCGGCGGCACGGCCGTCGGGCAACTGGTACGTGCTCGGGGCCTCGCGCGACATCGGTCGCGGCGGGCGGCCGTTCGGGCGGACCGTCGGAGGGGTGGAGGTCATCGCCTGGCGCACCGAGGCGGGCGAGCTGAGGGCGGGGCCGGGAGCGTGCCCCCACCTGGGGGCGCCCCTGCGGGACGCGCGGGTCGTGTGCGGCACCGTCGTGTGTCACTGGCACGGGCTGTCCCTGGACGGTGGGCCCTTCGCGGGCTGGGACCCGCTGCCCGCCCACGACGACGGCGTACTCGCCTGGGTGCGCCTCGACGCGCTCGGCGGGGAGCCGCCGCTGGAGCGTCCCGTCGTCCCGGAACGTCCGCGTGAGGGGGCCGTGGACGCCGTGTTCGCGACCGTGGGCCGCTGCGAACCGGAGGACGTGGTGGCCAACCGCCTGGACCCGTGGCACGGTTCGTGGTTCCACCCGTACTCCTTCGTCGGTCTGACCGTCGCGAAGGCGCCGGACGACGACGGCGACGACGCGTTCACCGTCGACGTGTCCTTCAAGGTCGCGGGGCGGCTGGTCGTCCCCGTTCGGGCCGTGTTCACCGCGCCCGGCCCACGCACGGTGGTCATGCGCATCACCGAGGGCGAGGGTGTGGCGTCTGTCGTGGAGACCCATGCCACGCCGGTCGGCCCCGGCCCGGACGGCGCGCCCCGCACTGCGGTGACGGAAGCGGTCCTCGCCGTCTCCGACCGGCGTGGGTTCGCCGTGGCGCGGGCGGCGGCTCCGGCCCTTCGGCCGCTGATGCGGTGGGCGGCAGGACGCCTGTGGCGTGACGACCTCGCGTACGCGCAGCGGCGCTGGCTGCTGCGCAGCACCGGCCGCTTCCCCGGCTGAGGGCGTACGCGGCCGGGGCGCAGGGCGGCAGCGGCCCTGCGCCCCGGCTCGGTTTCAGGACCGGTTCGAGGACAGCGCGGCGATGCCGCGAAGCACCGGCGAGCGCCCCTTGCGGGGGACCGTCCACAGCAGGTGGCCGCGTACGCCCCAGCGCCGCAGCAGCGCGTTGGCGGCGAGGAACCCGGTGGTGGCCGCGCGTTCCATGAGCGCCACAGGAAGATCGCTGCGGACCAGGTCGCCGGCCATCATGAGGGTGGGGTGGGGGGTACGTACCCCGGGGCGGGACGCGTATCCCCCGACGGGGAACAGGGGGCAGTCCGCTCGCCACTCGTGGCGGGCGTCGACGATGCGCGCGGCCCTGGTCTCGGGGTAGAGGCCGTGGAGCTGCCGCAGCAGGGTGTGTTCGACCTCCTGGCGGGCGGTTTGTCCGTCGACCGCGTACGCGTGCAGTTCGACGACGCTGCCGCCGGTCTTCTGCGCCCACCTGGCCGCTTCGCCCTCCCAGCGGTCCAGGACGCTGACGTTGTCGAGGCCGTCGAAACCGCTGGTGCCGAGGAACCCGGCCCGGTGCGGGGCGACGGGCCGGTCGAGCCACAGCCGGGAGACAAGGAAGGGCGGCGCGGTGCGCTGGGCGGCGATGTCCGCGCGCCACGCCGGGTCGCCCAACTGCGGTGAGGAGGCGACGAGGCGCCGCAGTCCGCCCACGTCAAGAGCGAGAACGACGGCGTCGTAGTCGGTGGACGTGCCCCCGGTCTCGACACTCAGAGTCGTAGCGTCGACGGTGCGTACGCGGTCCACGGGGGTGCGGATGCGGATGCGTACGCCCAACCGCTCCAGATAGCGGCCCAGGGGCTCCCACAGTGCCAGCGGGAAGGGCTCGTCGGGTACGTCGAACAGCAGCCCCTCGGACGAACCGAGGAAGTAGATGTGGAACATCAGCAGGAGCTCGGCCGCCGACAGTTCGTCCGGGTCCGAGAAGAAGCTGCGGGAGAACACCTCGAACGCCAGGTGGTGGGCGGCTTCGGGGAAGTTCACCGCACGCAGGAAGGTTTGCGCACTGACGGAGTCGAAGCGCTCGTACACCTCGGGAACGCGGACGTCGAAGAGCGGGAGAGCCGCTCCCGGGCTCATGGCGGCGAGGTCGCGCCAGCCGAAGGTGGGGCTGAGTGCCGCGAAGCCCATCGCGCTCCAAGGCGGCGTGCGGGGCACGTGGGCGAAGCTGTCGGTGAGGCCGTTGCGGTGGCGCAGCGGGTAGTCGGGCAGCGGGCGCAGAGCGGACAGAGTGGGGTCGGCGCGACGCAGCAGCCCGCGCAGGTTGTAGTACTGGCGGAAGAAGGCGTGGAAGCCCCGGCTCATCGTCACCTGTGTGCCGTCGGCGAGTTCCGTACGCCGGCCCGCCAGGCGGCCGCCGAGACCGGCTTCGCGCTCGTGGAGCGTGACCTGTACGCCGCGTTCGGCCAGCGCCGTGGCGGCGGCCAGACCGGCGATACCGCCGCCGACGACCGCTGCCCTCGGGCCCGGACCGTGGAAGCGGTCACGGCCCCGGGTGGGCATCACGACCTGCGCCTTGCGGTCCCTGCCCCTGCGCGGAACGTTTCCCCTCGTACCGGTCACAGCGTGGCTTCCTTCGCTCCGCCCTCGGCGCGACGGCCCAGGAATGTATGGACGATGCCCGTCTGCCATCCCGGTACAGGCAGGACGCGTGTGCCGGTGAAACCAGCGGCGGCGAGCCGTGCCGCGAACCGGGGCGCGGTGTCGAAGTCGAGCACGCTCCGACGGAGGTAGCGGTAGAGGCCGGTGTCACCGGTGACCGTGCCCGCCGGGATGATGACGGCCCCGCACACGGCGGACCACAGCGCCCGGTGCGCCGCCGAACCGCTGAGGGAGTACTCGTGCACGGCGAGTCTGCCGCCGGGGCGCAGCAGCGCGTGGACTGCGGCCAGCACCGCGTCCAGGTCCGCCACGTTACGGAAGAGGTAGCCGGCGAAGACGGCGTCGAAGGGCCCGGTGACACCCGCGGCGGCCAGGCGCTCCACGGGCGAGTGCACGAACCGGACGTCCGCGGGCCAGGACTTGGCCGCCGCCCGCTCCAGCATGCCGGCCGAGGCGTCGACGGCGGTGATCCGGGCGAGGGGCGCGGCCCGCAGCAGCGCCGCGGTCGAGGCGCCCGTACCGCACCCGATGTCGAGGATGTGCCGGCCCGCGCCGCCGGCGGGCAGCCGCAGTCGGCGTGCCGAGCGTCTCAGGTCGGCGTGGTACCCGGCGTTGAGGCCGACGAGACGGTCGTACCGGGGGGCGGCGTGGTCGAAGGCTTCTGCCAGGTCCGTGTCTCGCATCAGCGTCATGCGGTGCCCTGTCCACGGGTCGGGGGGAACGGTCTGCGCGGCAGGAAGGGGAGTTCCGCCACTGTACGGAGCATGGGGCGGACCGGTGTGGAGAATCCGATGGAGATGTCCTCCCACACGTGGCTGCCACCGTCGAGGAACCGCAGTACCCGGTCGGCCGGCACGCGCTCGAACAGCCGGGCGAAGAAGTCGGGTCCGTTGATGCGACCGGTGTCCAGGGCGCGCAGCATGACGGAGTCCATGGCCAGCGCCCGCCTCCCGTGCGGCGGTGGAAGCCTCACCGGCCTGCCCGCGCGCAGGGTCGCGGCAACGGCCCTGCTCTGGCGCTGCACGGCGGAGAAGGTGTACCCGGTCGCCGGCCTGGTGGCGCCGCCGACCGCACCGATGCGGTGAACGGCGGCGCCGATCCGGCGTGGGAAGCGCGCGTCGGTCATGGGGATGACACCCGCTTCGGTGGCACACACGTCGAACCGTCCCAGGCCGAGGACGTCGCGGGTGTAGTGCCGCAGCGCCGTCTCGTACTCCTGGCGGCTCAGTGGAGTCCGGGAGAACTGCGTGTACTCGACCAGCGCCTCCCTCGGCCCCAGGGGGAGGACGTATCCGAAGGCGAGGCCGTGGGGCGGTTGCGGAACCCGGAAGTCCATCAGCTCCACGACGTCCTCGTCGAAGGCGGGGGCCTCGGTACGGACGAACCAGCCCCGGAAGTGTTGCAGCAGCGTGCTGCGGGCCGGCGGCAGTGTGCGGGCGGGACGCGAGTCGAACAGGTGCCGGCCACGCAGCGTGAGGCGGCCGCCGGTGCGGGTGGTGCACAGGGCTTCGGCGCCACCGCGCACGTTGCGTACCGTCTCGGCCGTGGCCTCCACCAGGCGTACCTCGGGCAGTGTCGCCAGACGTGTCCTCACCAGGGCTTCGAACGCGCCCGAGCGGAGCATCTTGTAGCGCAGCGTCCGGAGTTCACGCTCGGCGAGGACGCCGTCGCGTCCGCGTACGCGCAGCCGCCTCCAGGACATGGCCACGGCATCGTCGAAAGCGCCTCCGCCCTCTTCCCAGAAGCACCAGGTGCGCTCCCCGGGCCGCAGAGAAGGCCGCGGGGTCTCCACCAGCGTCACGGACAGGGGCCTGGCGGCGCCCGGAGCGGTCAGCGCGTGAGCAAGCGAGAGACCTGCCGCCCCGCCGCCCACGATGACTACGTCGGCTTCGGTGACGGCCTTGGCGTCGGCCTTGGCGTCGACATCGGCATCGGCATCGGCATCGGTCCGCTGCTGACTCAAACGCCCTCCTCGTGCAGGACGCGGGTTTCTTCGCCCCTTGGGACGACCAATGGCGCGTCGCACGCGAATCCCGCGAATCCCGCGTGCGCCGCTGCGCCGAGTCTGCCCGCTCCCGGCATCAGGGGCGGGTTTCCCCGCACCGCCCGCGTGGCGGAGCCCGTCGCCGCTTGCCCGAGCCGTGCCGTGCCACGCGGTGACCGGGCCACGACCGGCCCGGTCACCGCGACGACCGCTACCCCGGCCTCGACGCACGAGACGGCCGGACGGATCACCAGCATCGGCGCCGGCGCACCAACCATGATCTTCGCTCCCTCACCGACGCTCGCTGTGCTGTCGGCTACCGCTACTTCCCGGACGGTGGCGGTAGCGGATGCAGCCGGGTGGGAGAAATTCCGCGGGCCTCGGGGAAGGCTCGGCGGGAGACCCGTCGCCGTACCGGCAGACGTCCGTGGCCCACGGATCGAACCGCTCAGCGCTCGGGGTCGTGGCCCCAGTTCATGAGGGAGTAGCGCCAGCGCGTGTCGGTGACGTCGCCGCTCGGGCGCTGCTTGAGGTGCCGGTGGACGTATCCGACGACTTTGCGCATGTGGGCAAGGTCGTCGTCGGTGAGGTCGGCCTTCTTGGTGCGCAGCAGTTCGACGATGCGCCGGCCGGAGGCGTGGCCGACGCTCTCGCCGTCGTTCTCCCGCTGCCCCACGCTCTGGGACTCATCGCTCCTGAGCCACTTGTCAAGTTCGGCCGGCGGCAGGTTGACGGCTTCCTTGAACTGCTCGACGATCTCGTCGCGTTCGCCCGCCGCGTGGGACGCTGTCACGACTTGCCGCCCTTCCTGCGCAGGGCGGACGGCTTGTGAACGGCCGAGCGCCCCGACTTGTCGCTTTCCACCTCGTACTGCGGGTCCTGATCCGAGGCGTCGACCGTGCGGCCCGCGGCGCTGGTCCGCTCGGAGATCTTCCGCTTCACCTTGCCGGTGACGGTCTTCCCGTGGCTCTTCCAGGCGACCTTGTCCCCCTTGTCCAGCCTGTCCTTCTTCGCCATACGGCCCCTCGCCTTCGCGGGTCGTCTCTCGCGGGTCGTCTCTCGGCACTCTCGTGTGCGCCGGACGCCGGACAGCGCCGGACACACCTTCATGCTCGCCCCGGCGGCGGTTACCCGCAGGCCGGACAGCCACCGCCGGTACGCGCGGCGGCGCGGCAGCGCAGCCCCGTCGGCCCGTGGCACCGTCACGGCGCACCTCCGAACGGGTGGAGTGCCGGAGCCGGGCTGCACGGAAGGCGGTCCCGGCATGCGGGAAGGCGACCCGGATGGTCGCCTGAACGCACCCCCGCGTGGACAAGGAGCGATCGTGACCTCAGAGGCATCCGGCCCGAACTACACAGTCCCCGGCATGAAGGCCCAGAACAGCGCCGAGATCATCAAGCTGTTGCAGATGCGGCTGCACGCCCTCAACGACGTGGCCCTCACCCTCAAACACATCCACTGGAACGTCGTCGGTCCTCACTTCATCGCGGTGCACGAGATGCTGGATCCCCAGGTAGAGCAGGTCCGGTCGATGACCGACGACCTGGCCGAGCGGATCTCCACTCTCGGCGGCGAGCCCAAGGGGACGCCCGGAGCGCTGGTCGCGGAGCGCCACTGGAACGACTACTCCCTCGGCCGGGCCGAAGCCCTCGGGCACCTGGGCGCCCTCGACCTCGTCTACACGTCGGTCATCGAGGAGCACCGCGCGGCCATGCAGGCCACCGAGCAGTCGGACCCGGTGACCCAGGACATGCTCATCGAACAGCTGCGCGGCCTGGAACTCTTCCAGTGGTTCGTCCGTGCCCACCTGGAGAACAGCGGCGGACGCCTGTCCACCGCCGGGGCCTCGACGGAGACCGGCGCCGCCTCGCAGGCCGCCGAGCAAGCGCGCAACCAGCCGTGACGCCCCTCAGGGGCCGCACGGCGGTGGTCACCGGCGCCGCCCGTGGAGTCGGCGCCGGTCTGGCGCGCGCACTGGCCGACCGGGGCATGCGTGTCGCCCTGCTGGGCCGGGAGGAGGCCGGGCTCGCGCGGATCGCGGAGTCGCTGCCGACGGAGGCGCACTGCTGGGAAGTCGACGTAACGGACGACCGTGCGATGGCCCGCGTGGCGGAGCAGGTCGCGGACCGCTTCGGCGCCGCTTCCGTCGTCGTCGCCAACGCCGGTATCGCCGAGGGCGGCCCCTTCGGACAGTCCGACCCGGCGACCTGGCGCCGGGTGGTCGAGGTGAACCTCATCGGCAGCTCCATCACGGCCCGGGCCTTTCTCCCCCACCTGTTGACCACCCACGGCTACTACCTCCAGATCGCCTCGCTCGCGTCGATGGGCACCTCACCGCTCATGAGTGCGTACTGCGCCTCCAAGGCGGGTGTGGAGGCCTTCGCCCACTCGCTGCGGGCGGAGTACGCGCACGCGGGGGTCGGCGTCGGCATCGCCTACCTGAACTGGACCGACACAGACATGACGCACGACGCGGACGAGTACGCGGTCCTGCGCGAACTGCGTGCTCACATGCCCAGGCCCGCGCGCAAGGTGTTCGCCGTCGAGATCGTTGCCGCCCGACTGACGCGGGCGATCGAGCGACGCGGCGCGGCGGTGTACGTACCGTCGTGGCTGCGCTGCGTCCAGGTGGTGCGCGCCGCCCTGCCGCCGGTGGTGACGTGGATTGCGCGCAGGGAGATGCCCCGGCTGGCTGCGCGGGGCGACCTGGAGGCGACGGGCGTGCTCGGGGCCGGGGGCCGCGCCGACCTGTACGGCCGTGGCGCCGAGACCTAGCCGCCGGAGCGCTTGAGCAGTGCCGCCGTCCGGATCCTCGTCCGTCGTCCGGTCAGCAGCCGGGCCGCCGTCCGTCGTCCGGGCCGCCGTCCGGGTCCGGGCACCGGGACGGCGGCCTCGGTACAGTGGAAGAGCCGCGCCGCTTCCACCGCCGCCTACGTCCGGCCCCTTCCGGCCCGGTCCGAGCGGCGAGCGCGGTCCGCGGAGCGGCGTGAGGCCGGCGCCCGGACGGCGCGGAGGACGCTACCCGGAGTGATCATGCGAGATGCCCGCAGCAGCGCCGACGACGACGCGTTGTTCAGCCTCGACGACCTGGCGGCGAGCACGGGTGCGGGTACCGATCCCCGCCCCGGTCCCGGTCCGCTCTTCCGCGAGTCGGCCGAGGCCCGGAGGCTTCTCGCCGTACGGGAGATCCACGCGGAGCCGGGAGCCGCGGCCTCACTGCGGGGCCGGCAGATCCTCGCCCTCTTCCCGGGCGCCCGCCTGGTGGAGACGGACTCGCACTGGCGTATCCCCCAGTTGCACGGCAACGAGGGCAACGTCGAGCGCTGGGTGCGGGTGAAGAGCGAGACGCTGGTCCTCGGAGAGCGCAAGACCCTCACGACACGGCCCAACGGGCGGTCTGCCGACTGGATCGCTCCCGGCGCGTCCAACGGCTGCGCCATGGCCTGTGCCTACTGCTACGTGCCGCGCCGCAAGGGGTACGCCAACCCCATCACCGTATTCACCAACATCGACCGGATCATCGCCCACATCGGCCGCCACGTCGCTCAGCTGGGCCCCAAGCCGGAAGCCAACCAGTGCGACCCGCACGCCTGGGTCTACGACATCGGGGAGAACGGCGACTGTTCGGTCGACGCGCTGATCAGCGACAACACCGCCGATCTGGTCCGCGCCTTCCGGAAGTGGCCGACCGCCAAGGCGTCGTTCGCCACCAAGTTCGTCAACCCGGACCTGCTGCACCTGGACCCCCAGGGCCGTACTCGCGTCCGCTTCTCCGTGATGCCCGCGGACGACTCACGGCTGCTCGACATCCGGACCAGCCCCGTCGACCGGCGCATCGACGCGGCGGCCGACTTCTTGGAGGCGGGGTACGAGGTGCACTTCAACCTCTCCCCCGTCGTCATTCGGCCGGGCTGGGAGGACGCGTGGGCCGAGCTGCTGCGCCGTATGGACGACGTTCTGCCGTCAGCGGTCAAGGAGCAGGCGGCCGCCGAGGTCATCATGCTGACCCACAACCGGGATCTGCACGACGTCAACCTCGCCTGGCACCCCCAGGCCGAGGACCTGCTGTGGCGCCCGGACCTCCAGCAGCCCAAGCGCTCCGAGAACGGAAGCTGGAACGTCCGATACCGCAACGGGGAGAAGGCCGCCGCGGTGGAGACCCTGCGCCGCCTCGTCGCGACGCACGCGCCCTGGCTGCGGATCCGCTACGCCTTCTAGCGGAAGCGGACGGCCGCCGCCCGGCACCTGGCCGGCCCGTCCGGAGTAACCGGACGGGCCGGCAGGGCCGTTCGCCGTACACGTTGCCGCCTGGAAGCCGTCGGTGAGGAGCTGGAGACGGCTGGGCGGCATGGCCGGGCCGGGCGGCGGGTCCGGAGTTACGGCGTGGTCGTGCTGCCGCCGAAGGTCACGGCGTGGTCGTGGCGCCGCCGAAGGTCACGGCCAGGCGGCCGTCCGCGGCGAAGGACCACCGCAGGGCACCGCTGTACGAGGAGCACCGGGACCCGTTCGAGCCGGACCAGAACTGGTTCGAGCTGTCGGCGTTGCCGACGGTCTTGTCGTTGGTCCCGCTTGCGCTGCGGCACGAGACGTTGTTGCGGAACACCGATGTGCCGGCGTCGAACGAGAAGTTGCGCTCGGCATTGTCGATGCTCAGGTTGTCCGACACCGACATCGTGCCGGGGTTCCTGTTGTAGGTGAACCCGTGCTTGCCGTTGTCGTAGGCGATGCTGCGCCGGATGACGTGGTCGACCCCGATGTCCTCGCCGCCGAGTTTGTAGCCGTTACGGTCACCGTTCCCGGCCTGGGAGCCGTCGCTCAGGGTGCCGTTCTCGTAGGCGAGGGAGTCCTCGATGGTCACCGGGCCGATGGGTCCCGTGTCCGTCTTGGTGTAGAGGTCCCAGCCGTCGTCGATGTTGTTGTGCGCCACGGCGTAGCGGAACACGTTCCCGGAGCCGACGGTGAGCTTCGCGGCGAAGCCGTCGGCGTCCTCACCGTCGGAGTCGGCGTTGTCGTGCGACTCCGCGCTCAGCACAAGGTTGTTGGACGGCCACTGGTCGCGGGGGGTGCTGGAGAGCATGCGCGAGAGCTGAAGCCCGGTATCGCGGTTGAAGCGCGTCACTGTGCGCTCGAAGACGTTGTTGCTGCCGCCGACGAATATCCCGTTGTCTCCGGCGTGCTCGACGACGAGGCCCTTGACGTGCCAGAACGACCCGTTCACGGCGAGCCCGCGGTTCGCCGGGTCCTCGCTCTGGGCCGCGAAGTTCAGTACGGGCGTCTCGCCCGGATAGGCGGACAGTTCCGTGCGGTCGCCCGAAGTGCCGTTGTTGCCCGCCGGGATGGTGACCGTCTGCGAGAAGCGGTAGTCCCCGCCGCGCATGTGGATCGTCCCGCCGGGAGTGACGCGGTTGATCGCCGAGGCGAGTGTCGTCGGGGCCGACACCGTGCCGGCCGCACCTTCGCTGCCGTTCGGCGCCACGTACAGCGCGGAGCCCGAGGGTGGCGGTGCAGTACCGCCCACCTCGGCATCGAGGTGGTCGACGTTGGGCAGGCCGGCGGAGGCGGTCGGGCTGAGCCTGATGGTGTTGCTGCCCGACCTCACCGGCACCGTGAGCGTCTTGGTCACCCAGGTCCCCCACGTACCGGTGGTCTCGAACGACGCCGACGTGGCCGCCGAACCGTTCACCGAGACGTTCGCGGGTCGCGCCGCGCTGGTTCCGTTGGTGAAGCGGACCTTCAGCGTCGCGGTGCCCGCGGCCGGGGCGTCCACCGTGAACTGTGCGTAGGCGCCGACCGCGTTGGCACCGTTGCAGAATCCGCTGCCGGAGTAGCCGGCCCAGTCGGATTCGACGGCGCCGGTGCAGACCGCCGGGGCGGCTTCCGCCTCGTAACGGGTGGACGCGGCCTGGGCCGTATTGCCGGACAGCGCGACCAGTGCGCCGGCCAGCAGGCCGGCGCACGCGATGACGGGTCTTAACTCCATGGTTCGTCTCCAGTTCATTGGCTCGTCTGACCAGGGATTGGGGTGAACGCGCAGTGACCGGGCCCGGCACCGGCGAAGAGCGGCACGCGATCGGTTCAGCAAAATGAACGGAGCCGGACAGTCCGGCAGCGCACGCGAAGGTAGAAAGCGCTTTCTCGGAAGCTAGGCGCTCACCCCAGGCGCGTCAATAGACGTGTACTTGATCATTATTCGTATACTTGAACTTCCGCGGGGGGGAGCTCCGACGGCAGCCGGAAGCCGTGCGGATTGGCGACGGGCGCGGGAGGGAACTCCGTGGCTGTGAACGGTCACCCGAAGAGGGCTCGTCTGCGGTTCGAGGGGTGGATCGCGGGGCTTGGTACGTCCTCCGGTACGCGCGTGGTGCTCGGGCACTGGACGCGCTCGCCGTTCGGGCCCTTCAGCGACGTGATGATCGAACGCCCGGACGGCGAACGCCTGCTGCTCGCACCGGACCAGCGGCTCGCGACGTTCGTCGCCGACACCTACGGCTTCGACGCCGTCCAGGTCGTTCCGGTGGCGGTGAACGTGGAGGGCAGGGCCTGGACCGTCGAAGCCGGTTCGCTGCACCTGCGCTTCACCGTCGGCAGCCGCGGCCCGGTCGGTCTGTTGCTGCGCGCCGTACCCCGCACCCTCGCCGCGCGGCCGTCCTGGGCGGCGCTTGTCGACCTGCCCGCCAGGCTGCTTCCCGGCGTACGCACACGGGGCAGCGCCGGCCACGGGCGGCGGGAATGGTACGGGGCACACGATCTCCGGCCGGTGACCACCGCCGTGGCCGCCTTCGAAGGCGTCAGCCTCGGCACGCTCGCCCCCATCGATCCCCCCGTACGCTTCGGTTTCGGCTCGGCCCCCCGGCGACCGTCTCTCGTACGCGTCACCACGACGGTGGAGCTGAGCAGGGGCGGCCCTCCGGCATGAGGCCCTTGCAGGGCGTGCTTGGCGTGACTCCTGTCAGCTGCTTGAGTGCTGACGCGGGTACAAGGGGTGCCGGTTACCCGGCAGTGGTGCGCCCGTACCCGTTCAGCCGGCGGCATGGTGCGCGTAGCAGCGCCGCAGCCAGCGCGCGCGGCCCTGCGCCGCCGGTTCGAACGGCACTCTGCGGTGCATCACCCGGCGGTTGTCGAACAGGTGGAACCCTCCTTCCTCCACGAGGACCGGGAAGCCCGGCAGGGCGGCCGCTCGGTCCTCGAAACGCTCCAGCGCCTCACGCGCCCCCGGGGTGAGACCGGCCGTCCTGCCGGGGCCGTACCGCAGAGCGTTGCTGCCGTCGGGCAGCGTCCAGAGCATCGGTACGCCGCTCCTGCTCAGCGGCTTGCCGCTGTCCGCGGTGGTGTAGGACTCGGGGGCGGTGACGGCGAATTCCGGGCGGCGCAGCGCCTCGGCGGTCGCCGCCGACAGGGTCTCCAGTACGGTGTCGACGGGCAGCAGGTCGGTGGGGACCCGTTCCTCGTTGCGCATGCCGAAGAAGGACAGGCAGTGCGGGATGGACCGGGCGGGGTCGGCATCCGCCCTGTGATCGAGTATCGAGTCGTCGGTGTGCCAGTCGAGCTGCTGCCCGTAACCCCACGAGGTGAGAGCGCGAGCCGCCGCGGCACGCGGGGCCACGTTCCTGATCAAGCGCCCTTCGTTCTCCCACTGGTAGGCGACGGGGGTGAGGCCGAGGAGCCGCAACAGGCCGAAGTGCACCAGGTTGGGCACCCGCAGGAGCGATTCGTCGCAGAACCCGTCCGTGGGGGTGGGCACGGGACGCGTGGGGCCGGGCAAATTGGTGAGCGTGAGCCAGGAGGTGGGCCGGTGCCGCCACTGGGCGAGTGCGCCGAGAACAGCGGCCGGCAGGTGGTTGCGCAGATGCTTCGCGCCGTACTCCCCGTACAGGCCGGGGGCGTTGTCGGGCAGTAAGCCGTCGAGTTCGGTCGACGCGTCCAGGGCGGCCCCCGCGGCGGCCTTCGACGAGTCGGGGATGTGCAGGGTGTGGAAACCGCTGGTGGTCATGATCCCGACCCTACGAATGCGCCGATCCCCTGTTCGTGTTCCCCAGAAGATTTGAGCAGCTTCTGAGCTTGATCCCTCGGATCCCTCGCCTGTTGCGTCTGCGGCAGCGCCTCGCACAGGGGCCGGCCACAGCGCACTGGCACGCACCAGCTCCCACGGGGCCGTACGCGATCGCGGCCGGCCGGGGCCGCGTTCCTGCGCGAGGCGGCCCCGGCTCCCCGGAACTCCCTCGCACAGGACGTCCGTTGGCGACTGGGCGTTCCGGCGGACGACCGGCCGGTTCTCGACGTGGGCGACGTCGAGGGTCAGCGTTCGAGCAGTGCGAGGCGGATGACTCGCTCGACATGCTGGGCGATGGCGGTGTGGCCCTGGGTGTTGGGGTGGAAGAACGTCTGGCGGTGCTCCGGGCCGAGGCCGGCGCATTGCCCGGCCGGCCAGTTGCTCTCAGGTGCCACGGTGCCGCAGAACCCTTCCATCCACTTCTCTTCGCCGGGTTGGCACGCGTCGTGGCCCTGGCTGGACGCGTACGTGTCGACGTAGCGGTCACCGAAGAAGTTGGTGAGGTTCCGGATGGTCTGATTGAGGCGCTCCTCCATGTCGCGCAGCCAGGGGATGTCTCCGGGGGCGATGGTGAAGGTCTCGGTGGGGTCCGTGTAGCCGCAGGCGCCGGCCTCAGCCGGCAGCAGTGACGGGTAACCGACTGTGATCACCTTGGCGTTCGGGGCTTTCTCATGGACGTCGGCGAGCATCGTGATGTACTCGTCCTGGATCCGTGAGAGGCGTTCGTCCAGGGTTTCCACGCCGCGCTTCGGGTCCTCGTAGTAGTCCCGGCACGGGCGGCCACTGCCGTTGTCGGCGCCCAGAGTGAGGCACCGGCTGAAGATCTCGCCGAACGGCAGGCTGTTTCCGCCGACTCCGATCGTGATCACATCGGTCTGCTCGCCGGCCTGTGCCCGTTCGATCTGGGGGGCTACGGGAGCCCATCCCCCGGACGGTTTCGAGGGGTCGGCCAATGACCCGCGCCGATGGGGGTCTGCGATTCCCTCGTGATGTGAGGGATCGCGGCATTGCCGCAGCTGACGTCACGCAGTTGAACGGCCTGCCCCGGGGGAAATTCCGTGAGCTCCTGGTTCACCAGGTCGGGGTAGGCGTTCGGGGTCCGCTCACACCCGTCCGGCCGTTCGCCGCGCGCCCCGGTGAAGATGCCGGCCGTATAGGAGTCACCCAGCGCCACCCATTCGTAGTGATCAGCGGCTGGGGCAGCCGCGAGGGCGGGCGGGGGCACGGCCAGAGAGGCGAGTGCGGCAGCGGTCGCCGCGACTGCCGGCCAGAACCTCATGAGTCGCATGTCTTCCCTTCTTGCCCGGCGGAACAGCGCACGCGCGCAGGCACGCCGCTGCCTTACTCAGTGACTTCGCCCCGGATTCGCTACTCTCCGCTGCGGATCAAGCACGCAACGTTGACTCCCCACGGGTGGCGGGCGCGCAAACGGCGCGCGCGGCGGCGCGAGAAGCCGACGGGTCCCCACGCGTCCCCCTGCGGGCGCCCCCGACGACTTGCACTATGTGCAGGCGGCGAAGTGCGGCGGTCTACCGTGGGGCCATGCCACGTGACACGCTGACCCGCGAACAGATCGTCCGCACCGCCGTCGAGCTGCTCGACACCGACGGCCTCGAGGGCCTCAACATGCGCGCCCTGGGCAAGCGGCTGAACTCCGCCGCCACCGCCGTCTACTGGCACGTCAAGAACAAGGACGACCTCCTCACACTTGCCGGGGACCAGGTGTGGGACGAGATCCGCCTGCCCGACCTGGATGCGGTCGACTGGCGCGCCGCCGCCACCGCCATGGCCCGCGACCTGTACGCGATGTTCACCCGCCACCCCTGGCTGGTGCAGGCCCTTGCCACCCACCTTTTCCACGGCACCGGCAAGGCCCGCCACGACGACCACACACTCGCCGTCTACGAGAAGGCCGGCTTCATCGGACCGCAGGCCGACCGGGCGGCCGGCGCCGTCTTCACCTACGTCCTCGGCAACGCCACAGGTCCCGCCGCCACCACTTCGCTCATCCGCAGGATCGAGCGTGAAGGCGGTGACGCCGACGAGGCGTTCGGCGCCGTAATGAAGGACGCCGTGGAGGCCGCGTCCGGGTTCCCCCGCCTGCGGGATCGGATCGGCTCCTACGCCGGTACGGACTACGCCGAAGCCCCGGACGCGACCTTCGATTTCGGCCTGGAGTCCCTCCTGGACGGCCTTGAGGCGCGCGCGCGTCGCAGGGCGGCCTGACGCACGCTCAAGCGGCAGCCGAGGCCCGGGTCGGCGACCCGGGCCTCGGCTTCGGCCGTTTCGGATGCCGCGGACGCCCAGGACGCTGAGTACGACTGGCCTCTTGCGCAAACTCCGGCTCTAGAGTTCTCGACGTCGGAACTTGAACTAAGTGCAAGTCCGAGGGGTGGCGAGACCGTCGCTCCCGAGCTCCCAGAAGGAGACACTCGTGAACACCGTCGCCGCCGTCGCCCAGACCCTCGTCGCCGCCGCCTTCGTCAGCATCCCGGTGCTGCGCCACCGATTCGGCGCTGTCGCCAAGGCCGCGGCCGTCACCGAACTGCGGCGCCAGGGCGTGCGGCCGGCCGTCCTGGAGGAGAACAAGCTGCGCTTCGACGCGAGCGGCCACGAGTGGTGGGCACCCGGCTCCTTCGCCGCCGCGAGCCTGGCCGCCGCCGCCCTCAACCTGGCCGGCAGCCCGCTGGGCACCACCCTGACGTGGATCTTCTCCTCGATCGCCTTCGTCGCCAACGTCCTCATACTGCAAAGCCAGCTGGGAGCCGTGAAGTCCGTGCGCGACGCCTTCCGCCGCAAGGGCGACCCGGAGCTCCTGAACATCGACGTCCCCGCCTTCCTCAACGCGGCCGAGGGCGCCTTCCCCGCGTGGACGCGCACCCTTCAGAACGCCCGCCACACCGTGGTCTTCGCCGGTTCCGCCCTCGCCCTGACCGCCGCAGCCCTCGCCTGACACTCCGCCGCGCCGCCGCCCGGTGCGACGGGGGTGCCCAGCGGGTGTTGTCCCCGGCCCGGCAGGGCGCGAAGAAGTCGGAACGGGAGAGGGGCACGCAGACGGTGGGCGTGCGGTCCGTCCTCGGCAAACGGAGGGGACGGTCAGCCGTACGGCTGAAAGTTGGTTCCGCCCGATATCGCGATGGAATGGGTGGCCTTGTCGATGCCGCTGCGCCTGGCAGGCCGGCGGCCCCCAACACGTGATGGGAAGGTCAACGCCCGTGACAGTCAAGGTGAACGAAGGCATCGGGGAGGAGCAGTGTCCCTCCGGGCACTACGCCCTGTTCGAGCACGTCGGTTTCAACACCAACCCGCGCGGAGGAAGGGTCCTGACCGCCGATGAACCGGTTACCGACCTGCATGCGGACGGGTACCGCTTCTCGGACGCGACGAGCTCCGTGATCAACAACACCGAGTTCACCCTGGAGCTGTACCGAGACGCCGGGGCGAACGGTTCGTGCGTCAAGGTTCCGCCGCGCTCCAAGCGGACCATGATGCCGGGCTTCAACGACACGGTGACCTCTACCCGCCTCACCTCGGCGACCACCGCCGTGCGCGTGATCGAGGCCCAGGGTGCGGAACAGTGCCCCGCGGACCATTACGCCCTGTTCGAGCACTCCGCGTTCAACACCACGCAGCCGGGGCGCATCCTCATCTCCGACGGGCCGATCGAAGACCTGCGCGAGCACGAGCGGCTCTCGGACACGTTCAGCTCCCAGTTTCAACGACGCAGTCAGCTCCACCCGGCTCTCCGGCGACCTGCGCCACTTCGTCGGCGAAGTTGTCACCACCGGAGCCAAAGCGGGAGGCACGGTCGTCGACCACGCGCGGGACACCGCGGGCGGCATCATGCGCGGCAAAACGGGAACCGCCGACATGTTGTTCCCGAAGAACCAGAAGTGGCGCAAGATCAAACTGGAGCGCATCCGGATCTACGACATCGACGGCGGGATCGACGGACCGGGCGTCCGCACCCTCGCCATCTCCGGCCATGTCACCATCCGCCGCGGGCGAGACACGCATGTCGTGTGGCAGCGGGACGCCAAAAACCCGGAGACCGTCACGGAGTCCTTCACCGAGGGCGCCAACACCGTCGAGTGCGTCGACCTCACAGCGACCGGCAGCATGGAACGCACCGACGACTTCACCACCGATCACGCCCCCTACATCGTCGAGGCCCACATCACCGCCCACACCCGGTACAAGGGCACCTACGACATCATCAGGAAGTCCAGCCGTGAGTACCACCCGGACGGGACCCCCACTTCGAGCATCCTGGCCTCGGAAGACTCCGACGGCGAAGCCAGGGTCGCCATCCCCGTCTGGTACGGCCCCGGTCTCAGCCCGGCCCAGGAGAAGTTCGTCAGTATGATCCCCGCAGGGGGCTACAGGCACATGCGCCCCACGCCGTACTGACCCAAGGCCGCCTCGTGGCTCCGCGCCCTCGTCCGAGGCGTGCTGTACCTGGAATCGTCCGGAGCGTCATGGCGGTGCGACGGTCACTCGGCCTGGTTCTGTACGTCCTGCGCCTTACGGAGGTGATTGCGGGCCGGAGAGGGTACCCGTCGTGCAGCCACTGATGGACGAGATTCCGGGAGCATGCCAATGAGCGTCAAGGCGACAGGGTGGGCCCACACCTTTCCGGCGGGCCAAGGTGTGCGCGCGGGCCGGGACTGGACGCGCCGTCAGCTGAGCTCACTCCCCTGGGCCGCCGAGGCACCCGAGACGGTGGACGAAATCGTCCTCGCGGTGTCCGAGCTGCTCACCAACGCGCACGTACACGCGCACAGTGACGCGCAGCTCGTGCTGACCTGGGACAACAGCTGCCTTCATGTGAGTGTCCATGACGAGGCAGCCACCATGCCCGCGCCCAGGGCCCCGGATCCGGGCGCCGTTTCGGGCAGGGGGGTCAGCATCGTGCAGTCTCTCGCCGACAGCTGGCAGACGCACGCGCAGCAGCACGGGAAGACCGTCACCGCCTGCTTCAAGCCCCACCTGCCCGAACGGACAGCGCGCCCCTGACCATTGGCGGGGCGCGCTGTCCGGCACGCGGGCGCGCGGTTCACGCGGACGTGCCGGTCACGCGGGCGTCCGGTCAGTTGGCGTGCCCGTCGCGCGGGCGTGCCGGTCAGTTGGCGAAACGGTCGCCGAAGTACGACAGGCCGGTGGGGCCGCCGACAGACGCCGCGCCGAAGCTCGTCGAACCGGTAGCGGTGATTCCACTCGTACCGGCCTTGAAGAGCCAGACCGCACCCGCGCCGGCGTTCTCGGCGAAGGCGCCGGCGGTCAGTTCGGCGCGGCCGTCGGCGTTGCTGTCCGTGAGGTGCACGGAGCCGCCGAACTGGTCGTGCGACTCGGCCGCCCCGGGCACCCCGGCCGTGTCCTGGGAGAAGCTCTTGGAGCCGGTGCCGGTCAGTCCCGTGGCGGAACCCCGCAGGACGGTGACGGTGCCGGCCGCCGTCTTGCCTCCGAGCGCCTCCGACGACGCGCCGACCGCGATGTCCGCGTAGCTGTCACGGTTGGTGTCACCGGCGGACAGGCTCCAGCCGAAGCGGTCGCCCTTCTCGGCCGTTCCGGGAACATTGGCGGTGTCCTGGGTGATACGGACCGGAGTACGCGTGGACAGGCCGGTGGCGCTGCCGTACGTCACGGTGAGCGCGCCACCGAGACCGCCGTTCGGCTCGCCGGTGGACTTCTCCATGAAGTTGCCGGTGACGATGTCGCCGAATCCGTCCTTGTCGACGTCGGCCACGGCCGCCGCGTAACCGCCGGCGAGCTTGCCGGAAGCCTTGAGGCCGGTGGCCCCGCCCTTGTAGAGGACGCTGCGGGTGATGTAGTCGTCGCCGCTCTCCTGCTGGCCCATCACCACCAGGTCGGCGGCGCCGTCGCCGGTGACGTTGCCGGCGACGATGCGGTCCGCGTAGATGCCGGTCTGGCTCTGGGTGTCGATGCCGGTCAGCGCCGCCGCCTTGCCGGTGCGCGTGAAGGGCCCCTTGAAGACGTTCAGCCCGGGACCGGCCATGTTGGCGGCGGCGAGGTCGGCCTTGCCGTCTCCGTCGAAGTCGCCAGCCGCCACGTCCCAGCCGAACTCGTACCGGTTCTCGGGCAGCGGCGACGAGATGTCGGTGCCCGAGGTGAGACCGTTCGCGCCACCCCAGACGACGGTGACGACACCGTAGTCGTCGGTGCTGCCGATCCGCTCGGCGTGCACGCCGATCACGAGGTCGGTGTAGCTGTCACCGTCCAGGTCACCCGCGGTGATGCGGTCGCCGAACGTGTCGCCCGTCTCCGGCACGCCGGGAATCCCGGGGCTGGCCTGGCTGATCAGGGTGCGCTTCGACGTGTCGAGACCGCTGCTGGTGCCGTAGACGACGGCGACGTACCCGGCATTGGACTTGCCGTCGACCTTGGCGATGGGTGCCGCTATCGCCAGGTCGCGGTAGCCGTCACCGTTGAAATCGCCTTGGAGACCGGAGGGCGCTGCGGCGGCGCTGCCGGCTCCGGCGACGATCAGGCTGCCGGTGAGGGCTGCCGCGACGGCGGTGGCGAGGGTGGTACGGAGTTGGTTGCGCATGCGGGTCTTCTTCTCCTGCGGCATGCCGGACGCCGGGCGGCATCCGAATGTTGATGGATCGGTCCGGCCGTGTTTTTCGGGCGCTGCTGCCCTGAAGAAACGTTTCGACCGGTGCAGAGGGGACCACTGGAGGAGCATGAAGGTTGTACGGGTTCCATAAGCAGCCCGCGCCTCTTCGCGCCGTCCCCGGCAAACGCCGGACACCGGCCCCTTGTCGGAGGCCGGTGTCGTGTCGGTCGGTTCGGTCGGTGTCGGTCGGTGCCGTGTCCGCGGGTGCGCTGTTGGTCGGTGCCGCTCGGGCGCGCTAGGTGTATTGCCCTGTGAGGTTGGGGACGCGGCTGGCGGGTGGTTTGCCTGCGAGCGCGGTGTGTCCGCGGTGGTGTGTAGGTGTGGAGCCAGTGTGGGAAGGCGTCGCGTCGTTCTTGTTCTGATCGGTAGGGGCGGGCGTAGGCCCATTCGTCGAGCAGGGTGCGGTTGAGGCGTTCGACCTTGCCGTTGGTCTGCGGCCGGTAGGGCCGGGTTCGCTTGTGGGCGATCCCGGCCGCCGCCAGGGCATCGTGCCAGTCGCGTGAGCGGTAGCAGGAGCCGTTGTCGGTCAGGACGCGCTCGACGGTGATCCCGGCGGTGGTGAAGAACGCGTTCGCCCGGGTCCAGAAGGCGGTCGCGGTTTCCTTCTTCTCGTCGTCGTGGATCTCGCTGTAGGCGAGGCGGGAGTGGTCGTCGACGGCGGTGTGGATGTAGCTGTAGCCGGCGCCGGACCGTGTCTTGCGGCCGGCCTGGCGGCCGAGCGCCTTGTGGCCTCCGCCATCGGGGATGTTGCCGAGTTTCTTGATGTCCACGTGTACCAACTCGCCTGGTGTGGAGCGTTCGTAGCGGCGCACTGCCCGGCCGGTGGCCCGGTCCAGGTGGGTCAGGCGGGCCAGTTTGAAGCGGGTCAGGACACGGTGCACGGTCGAGGGACCAGGCCGAGCAGGTGAGCGATCCGGGCCGGTCCCCAGCGACGCAGGAGGCGCACCTTGATGATCCGGCGTTCGGTGCGGGTCGGGGTTCGCCGGGGGCTGTGATGCGGGCGGGAGGAAAGGTCCGCCATCCCGGCCTCGCCCAGAACTCGGTAGCGGCCGGCCCACCGCTGGGCGGTGGTTGTCGAGACCTGGAAGCGTTCGGCGGCCCGGCGCAGGGGCCATCCGTCCTCGACCACGCAGCGGGCGAGCCGCAGTCGTCCGGTCTCGGTCAGGGGTGCATTACGGTGGGGCATGAGGGCCTTTCGTCGTTCGGTGGAGATGTCGCAATCCACACCGAACCCGGAAGGCCCTTACTCGTTCAAGATCCCTCAGCCTAGAGCTGCATCACCCGTACACAACCTCCCGGGGCAATACATCTAGGGCGCGTTCCGTACCGAGCCGGTGACCACCGGGCCCGGCCGGGGTCCCCAGGACTCGTCGTACGTCATCATCCGGGCTTTCAGCCACTCCTTGGGCTCGTTCACGCGGTCCGTGACGGTGGGCACGGTCACCTCGGTGCTCAGCTCGCCGGCCGGAATGGTGACCGGCAGGTACGGCTCTTCCACGGCCTTGGAGAGCGGTTTGGCCGGAGTCGGCGACGCGCCGAGGGATTCCTCCAGCCAGCGGCGCTCGACGTCCAGGGTGGACAGCTCCGTGCCGCGGTCGACGGGCAGGAACGTGAGCTCGCCCATGACGTCCGCGTCGGCGACCGCCGAAAGCGTCACCCGCCAGGTCAGGCTCCGACCCTCGGTCACGTCGTCCGCGACCGGCTTGACCCTGACCGTGGGCATCGCGTCGTCGTTCCGTGCGGTCACCCCGCCCCGGTGGGAGCCGACCGCCGCACTGCGCACCGCCTTGACGAACACGTCGTGCGCGATGTCGTTGCCGTACCGGGTGTTGCCGCGCACCGGCACCGGTACGCGGATGGTGTCGCTTCCCGGGCTCACCGTCACCGTCCGGGGCGTGATCTCCTCCGTGCCGGGCCTGGCGACGAACACCCGGACCTGGCCGCTGCCCTGCCCGGTGACCCGCACCGGGACACGGTAGATCCGTACGCCGGAGTTTCCTTCCCTGACCGACAGCCGGCCGATGTCGACGCGCGCCACCACGGCCGGGCGCACCGCCGGTGTGCCGGGGCTCCAGCCCCAGGCGTCCATCAGCCAGGCCCGGCCGGAACGGCTGCGCGGGGTCAGTTCCAGGGCCTTCACGCGCTTCAGGTCGAGCCCGGACCGGACGGCGGCGGACAGGGGTACGCGTATCTCGCGCCCCCAGTGCGAGGCCGTACGCTCGCTGCCCGGCAGTCCGTCGACACGTGCCCGGCCGAGGGTGGACCGCCGGCCCGAGGCATCGACGAGAGTGACGTCCAGCTGTGTGCCCGTGGTGTTGGGCGGGACGATCATCCTGATCGCCAGCGCCTTGGATCCCGCCAGCGAGACCGGCCGTACAGGGCGCACCGACACCGCGGATCCCGGGCGCGACCACCGCATCGCGACGGCGTCGCGGCCCGGTTCCGGAGACGTCTCCCAGGAGGCGAAGTGCGGCGACCGCCCTCCCGCGCCGCCGGGGGGCAGACAGGCGCGGGCCGGGTCGGGGTCGGTCTGTGCGCAGAGCCGGCCCCCGGACACGGTCGTCGAGGGGCCCGGCAGGAAGGCCCTCGTACGGTTCGCGCCGACGGCGTGGGTAAGGACGCGCGCGGGGTCCGCCGAGGGAGCTCGGCGGTCGCTGCCGTCCAGCAGGGGACGCACGCGGTCGTCGGCCGCGACGAACAGCCGGGCCGCCGCCGCGATGTACGTGGCGCCCGCCGCCTGCTGCTGGGTGGCGGTCAGGCGGGTCCTGGTGCCCGGAGTGCAGACCGGGTCCGGCGTCTCGCCGGTCCAGAAGTCGTCGTCGGCGGGTGCCTCCGCCTGCCCCGGCGTCCATTCGCTGTTGAAGAAGTTGTGGTTGGCGCCCACCATGTACACGGCACTGTGCAGTGCCGCGCCGCGGCTGACGCCGCGCGTTCCGTCGACGTAGAGCTCGCCCTGGAGGTCGGAGACGTCACCGTCGCAGCCGGGCAGGATGGTCATGGAGGGCACCTCGGGGGCGGGGTTGTGCCCGAAGATGGTGGGCCCTATCAGGACGGTGCCGCGGATGTTCCACCGCACCTTGCCACGATGTCCGTCCTGGCCGGCGGGCGGCCGGTAGAGGCTGTCGAGCGCGGCCCTGTTGACGCCCTCTCCGCCACGCGAGTGACCGATCAGCAGCACGCGGGAGAGGTCGGCGGGCGAGGCGGCCCGCACGGCGGCCGGCGCGCCGGCCGGGCCGGCCGCCCAGTCCGCCCAGCGGGCCAGGTGCTGCCGCACCAGGGACGAGCGGGCCTGTGCGCCGCCGTCCTCCGCGAAATGGTCCTGCCCGTTGATGCCGTTGGCCGAGATGGAGAACGTCACGTACCCCTGCGAGGCCAGGAGCTTCTGGGCCCGCAAGTAGCCCCGGTGGCTCGGCACCGGCTGGGTGCCGGCCTTGCAGGGCCAGTCGCCGGCCGGACCGTCGCCGCCGGGTTTGAAGCACGTGTTGTGGCGGCCGTGCAGGAACAGCGCCACCGGCCGCTTCCCCGGGGCGTCGGCCGGTCCCACCACCGCGGCACGCATCTCCACCGGGGCAGGAAAACCGGGCAATCGCACCGATCTCAGGGCGTATTCGCCGCTGACGGTCCGGTAGCGGCCCGGGACTCCCGGGTCGACCCCGTTGGCGGGGAAGGGGGCGGCTGCCCGCTGCTCGGAGGGCGGGGAGCCGGTCCAGGGGGCCGGGTCCTTACCGGCCGCGTCCAGCCGGCGTCCGCCGGCCATTACGCGCAACTCCTTCGCCTGGCCGATCCGTGCGCCGACGAAGTCCAGCCGGAACGAGCGCCCGTCCTTCGCGGGGACGGGCCGGCCGAGCAGCCGGTCGCCGGCGTAGAACTCGACCCGGGCGTCACCCATGGGCACGTGTTCGCGTGACGTCCAGACGAGTTGCTTCCCGGCACCGGTGTCGGTGAGTTCCCAGCCCGGTGGGAGCTTGCCGGCGGTCCGCTCCGGAGGTGCGTCCGACAGTGAAGCGGCGGACGGCAGCGCGTGCGCCGGTCGCGGTGACGCCGCCGCCGGTGACGCCGCCGCCAGCGCGAGTAACACCGTCGCGGCGGTCACCGCACGTGTGACACGTATCAAGGTGGTCTTCCTCAGCATCGGTCTCGTCGGGACGCCCCAGGGATCCCCGGCGCCTCCCTCGCCCCGGGAGGACGACAACTGATGGCCGTGGGTTGCCTCGTGGGGGGCACGGGATCGCCGAGGGGCCGGCCGTGCGGGCGGCGGACCTGGCGCGGCGGCGCGCGGTGCCGACCCCCACCGTGTGCCGACCGGTCGGCAAGATCCCCGTCATGCCCCGCCGATGAGGCGGTCCACCGCCGCGATGCCCGAGGTGTAGTCCCGCTCTCCCCGCGCCCGTACCGGTCCCAGGCCCCGGGCGGACGCCGTCTCCTGGTAGCCCCGGGTGAGCATCGCCGTCGGGGCGTACCGCGGTTGGTCCGTGAGTTCGGGAAGCGCCGGCGGAGCCGCGGGTGCCGGTACGAACTGCCGCGGCCGCGGCGCCCACGCCGCCTCCGTGGCCTCCGGTGTCTCCGGTACCTCCACGACCTCCTGTTGCTGCCCGTACAACACCTGCCCCAGCGCCCCGATGAGCCGGTCGACGTCCTGCTGCGGGCGCACCACGAGGCGCAGGAAGCGGCTGGAGCTGCCGACCTTGTTGGAGCAGTCACGCACCAGCACACCGTGCTCGGACAGCAGCCGGTCGCGCAGCACGATCCCGTCCGCGCCCTGCGGCAGCCGTACGTACACGAAGTTGCCCTGCGAGGGGTACACGGTGAGGCCCGGCAGCCGCGAGAGGCGCCAGGTCATCTCCTCCCGGTCGCGGCGCGAGCGCGCGATGCTGTCCGCGTACTCCTGGCGGTGCTCCTTGAGCATGAACACCACCGTCTCCGCGAAGGAGTTGAGGTTCCACTTGGGCAGAGCCCTGCGCACCTTTCCCGCGAGCCCCGGATTCGAGACCAGGTAGCCGAAGCGGACGCCGTGCAGCCCGAAGTTCTTGCCGAGGCTGCGCAGCACGATGACGTTCGTACGCAGCACCGCCTCGGCCGCGACGCTCGGTTCGGGTTCCGCGTCGGCGAACTCCAGGAAGGACTCGTCGACGACCACCAGGTCGAGGTCCTGAAGTGCGTCGAGGAGCGCCAGGACCTGCTGTTTGGGCAGGAAGCCGCCGTCGGGGTTGTTGGGGTTGCAAATGACGGCCACGCGGGAACCTCTGGAGCGGATGAACCGTACGAACGCTTCCGGGTCCAGCCCGAAGCCGTGCGCCTCGGGCAGCAGGAGCATGTCGACGCGCTTCCCGGTCTCCATCGGCTGGTCGGTCCACCGCCCGAAGGTGGGAACGGGCACGGCCAGCGACTCGTGGACGAGCAAGTGGTCGATCCAGGTGATGAGTTCGGTGGAGCCGTTCCCCATGGCGACTGTCTGCGGGTTGAGTCCGAGCACCTGGCACAGTTCGGCGGTGATGGTGTCGGCGCCGCTCGGGTAGTACGTCAGGATGTCGCGGAGCCGGCTGCCCAGCTCGTCGAACATCGCGGGGGTGGGGAAGTACGGGTTGCAGGGGATGCAGAAGTCGGTGATTCCGCCGGCCGCGCCCGCCCCCGCCCGGTTCAGAGTGAAGTACGAGGGGCTGTGCGCGGTGGACGCGCGAAAGAGCTGCGTGATGTTGCTGCCGGCCATGAGTGCCTCCCCTGCCTGCGGGGCCCGTACCTGGACTGGACGAACCGCCCGGATATACGAGCGGCGGCGCGGCACCGTTCAACGTCTGAGGTGTGTGCGGCCCGAGGGGCCTCAGCGACTCGTGCGGGCCGTGCAGCCTGTGTTGGCTTGTGGGCCTGTGGCACTTGTGGGACTTGTGGCGCTTATGGGGTGAACAGAGCGAGCGCGTCGGTGAACGTGCCCGCACGACGGCCCGTATGGAAGGGGGACCGCTCTCTGCGGCCCCGACGTTGGTGACGTCGTGTCGGAACTGCTGTGAGGTACGGATGAGGCACGCGCGACGCAGATTGCAGAGGCTGGCGCAGGTGGCCGCCACGGGCGGCATACTCTGCGGCGGCCTGATGATCACGACCGCGACGGCGGGCGAGCCGACCGCCCCCGCCGGCCGCGAAGCGACCGGGGGCGGCGCCACCGCCCGGCCGGACGAGTTGGGCGCGAGCCTGGTGGCGCGCCTCGGCACCTCTCGTACGGCGGGCACCTGGATCGGTTCCGACGGGCTCCCGGTCGTCGCGGTGACCGACGCGGAAGCGGCGGCGGAGGTCGGACGCGCGGGAGCCCGCGCCAAGGTAGTTCCCCACAGCATGCGGCAACTGCGCTCGGCCACGGACGCGCTGCGTTCCGCACCCCGGGTGCCCGGCACCGCGTGGGTGATGGACTACGCGTCCAACAAGGTCGTGGTGCACGCCGACAGCACCGTCTCGTCCGACGACTGGTCGCGCATGTCCGGGCTCGCCGAGGATATCGGCGGGTACGTGGAGATGCAGCGCACAAAAGGGTCCTTCACGACCCGAGTGAGCGGCGGGGCCCCGGTCTTCGCCGGAAACGGGCGCTGCTCGGCCGGCTTCGACGTCACCGACGGCCGTAAGAAGTACATCCTGACGGCAGGGCACTGCGGTGCCGTCGGCACGACCTGGTTCCAGGACGCGCAGGGCGCGGGGCGCGTCGGCACGACGACCGCGAGTAGCTTTCCCGGCAGCGACTTCTCCCTGGTCGAGTACGAGAACGGCGAGGCGTCCAGTGGCGGCAGCGCGGTGGCGATCGGCGGTGGCCGCGAGGTGCGCATCACCGGGGCCGCCGATCCGTTCGTCGGCCAGCAGGTATTCCGCAGCGGCAGTACGACGGGCGTGCGGGCGGGCCGGGTGACCGCGTTGAACGCGACGGTGAACTTCCCCGAGGGCACAGTGACCGGGCTGATCGAGACGACGGTGTGCGCCGAGCCGGGCGACAGCGGTGGCCCACTGTTCGCGCGGGGGGTTGCGCTCGGCGTCACGTCGGGCGGCAATGGCGACTGCACCACCGGAGGTCTCACGTACTTCCAGCCGGTGACCACGGCGACGGCTGCTCTCGGGGTGCGTGTCATCGGCGCCACCACGGCGGCCGAAGACGGCCGGGGCGTCGCGGCGCCGCCGCCGGGCGCCGGCGCCACCGCCCTGCCGGAGGCGACGGGAGGTGTACGACTGCCTGCTTGGACCGGCGTCCCGCGCGGCTACGTGCCGGGGCTGCTCGTCGCGGCCGTGAGCCTCGTGGGTCTGGTGGCGACCCGGTGGATCCGGTCGGCTCACGACCGCAGGAGCTACCGTCGGCAGTACTCCCAGGCTTGGGGCTGATTCCCGGCCGGGGGTTCGCCTGCCCCGTCTTCAGCGAAACAGGGCTACCGGCACGCATTCGCGGCCGGTAGCCCTGTTTCGCTGTCTGCCCTGCCCGCCGTACGGGAGCGTCTCTGCCGAGTACGGGGGCTTCTCAGCCGAGCGCTGTCGCAGCACCTCGGAGCAGTAGTCCGCATCCCAGCACGAACACCACGGCAGCCGTGCCGAGCGGGGCGGCACGCTGAGCCCGCACGAGGAACCGGCCCCGCGGCCGCCGCGTCAGCCTGCGCGCCGTCGTCTCCCTCAGCCGCACGGCCGCGAACCCGGCGCCCGTCAGCGTGAGGGCCAGGCCGGCTCCGTAGGCCAGGACCAGCAGAAACCCGAACCATGCCTGGCCGAGGGCAGCCGCGCCGACCAGGACGACGACGGCCGACGGGCTCGGGACCAGCCCGCCGGCGAACCCGAGGAGTACGACTCCGCGCAGGCCGGGGGCGGGAGGGAGGTGGGAGTGCGTGTGGGAATGGGGATGCGGGTGGGAGTGGTGCGGGTGGCTGTGCCCGGGGGAAGCCACCGGAACGGGTTCGTCGACGTCTGCACTCCCCCGGTCGTGCTCCTGCTCCTGCTCGTGCCCGTGCCCGTGCCCGTGCTCGTGCCCGTGCTCGTGCTTGTGACTGGGCTTCGCCGGCGGCTGTACGTCGGCGGCGAGACCGGGCACGGCGGACGTGGAGGAAGCCACCGAGACAAGCGTCCGTTCCTCGGCGTGGACAGGAACGGCGTCGGCGTCGTGGCTGTGCGCGGGGCCCTGCCCGTGCGGGTGCCCGTGCCCCTGCGTATGGACGTGGGTATGCCCATGCCCATGGCTGTGGCCGTGGGTGTGTGGCCTGTGGCGCTGTCTCCACGCCCTGCGCAGCAGCAGCGCGCCCGCCACCGCGACCAGGGCGCCGCTCGCGATGCCCAGCCACGAGACGACGGTGGGCGCCGCGGCCGACCCCGCCGTGATCAGGGCGCCCAACGCGAAGACGCCCAGGGTGTGGGTCATCGTCACCGACAGCCCCAGGCCGACCATGTCGCGCACCGAGCTGCGGCCGCCCGCGGCGGCCGCGGCCGCCATCATCGTCTTGCCGTGGCCCGGTGCCAGAGCGTGCATGGCTCCCAGGAACAGGGACATGCCGAGTGCGAGCGCCGCGAAACCGGCGGTCAGTTCGTGCCGGGCGACGAGGCCGGTCAGCGCCTGCGCCCAGCGGTCCGCCCCGCGCGGCAGTACGCCCGCTGCCGGGGAACCTCCGCCGTCGTCCCCGCCCGAGACCAGCGCCGGTCCCCCTGCTCGTACCGTGAGGGCGGCCGACCGTACTTCGGGCGGCGTGGAGAGCACGTCGCCGGGATACGCGGTCAGCCGGCGCGAGAGGGACTTCCCCGGCACGTCCGACGCGGAAAGCGTCATGCGGTCACCCCGCGCGGTGATCTCCCGCCACCCCGCCGTCGTGGTGACACTCGCCGGGCGGTACGCCAGTCGTACGCCTCCCTCACGCGGCAGCGGCGCCGTCAGCGCGCACGTCACGCGCAGTGTCTTCAACCCGGCCTGCCCAGGTTGTACTTGAGCCTTCGCGCTGCCCGCCGAGACGGGTACGGTTCCACCGCCCGCCGGACCGCCCCCCGTGACCGAGCCCTTGCCCTTGCCCTTGACCGTGAGCCGGGCGTCCCGGGCCGCCGCCTCGCACCGCGTCCGGGCCCAGGCGGACAGCTCGGCCGACCCGAGATCGTCGTCTCCGTCGGCGTCGATTCGGCCGCGTTCGCGGGCGGCCGGGATCTCCGCCAGGTCCTCGACGTGGTCCACCGCGAGCTTCCCCGGCGCGACGACGAGGCCGTCGTACTGGCTGACGGTGAAGTTCCCCAGCGGGTGCGCTTGAGCCGCCCCGGCGGGCAGGACGGCGAGTGCCGCTCCCGCCGTCAGCGTGACGAGGGCGGAAGCGGCGGTGCGGCGCTTCACGACGTCCCCCCGATCCGCTTCAGCGCGGATCGCGCCTCGCGTGCCCCCGTGGGTGAGAAGCCGGGGTTCAGGTCGAGCGCGGCGCGCAGATGCCGCCGCGCGGCCTTGTCGTCTCCGAGGGCGTGCTCGATCATCCCCCGATGGAAGAGGAAGGAAGCGTTCCGATACCCGGGCTTCGAGTCTGTCGCCTTCTGGGCGTAGGTCAGCGCCTGCCTGTCCTTGCCGTTCACGTGCAGCGCCCAGCCGAGCGCGTCCGCCGTGTGGACACTCTCCCGGCGCGACCATTCGGCGCGCGCCGCCTTCAGCGCCCCGGCGGCGTCGCCGTGGTCCGCCTCCACGAGTGCGGACTCCAGATCGGTGGCGACGCCCTGGGCGCGGGCCAGTCGGGTCCACGTACGGACGAGCCCGTACTGTTCCCCGGCGCGCTCGCGCCGCCCGGCCGCCTCGTGCAGTTCGCCGAGCGCGGCCAGTTGTCCGGGCAGCGGGTAGCGCCGTACGACCTCTTCGAGATCGCCGAGGGCCCGCTTCGTGTCGCCCTCGGCGGCGTACGCGCGCCCCCGCCCCTCCCGCGCCGGTACGTACCCCGGATCGGCGCGCAGCGCTGTCGCGTAGTGGGACCGTGCTCGCCCGTACTGGCCCTGGGACGAGGCGAGTTGTCCGAGCGAAGTGGCCACGTACGCGACATCGGGCGGTGCGGACGCGGACTCCAGCGCGCGCAGCAGCACCCGGCGCGCTCCCTTCGTGTCGCCGAGCAGTTCCCGTACGTACGCGTACCGGGTGAAGACGGGGATGCCCGGCCGGCGCCGGTCGGCGAGCTCGACCGCGCGCCACGCCTCGTCGTACCGGCCGAGCTCGACCAGGGCGTCGACCCTGCTGCACAACGCCCGTTCGCTGTACGGGTTCACCCGCAGCGCCCGGTCCGCCTCGTCCAGCGCGGCGGTGAAGTCGTGCCGGGCGGCGGCGAGCGCCGCCCGGCCGGCGAGGGCCGCGTCGTTGTCGGCGGCCGGGCGCAGCTTCAGCGACCGGCCGAACGCCTTCTCCGCCCGTGGGTACAGCGTCGGGTCGCCGCTGGTCCGCGCCTGTTCGACGTACGCCGCACCCAGGGTGGCCCAGCCGCCTGCGTCCTTGGGCTGTCTGCGCAGGTGCCGGTGGAGGGCGTCGACCCCGCGCCCGAGGTCGCCGGCCGCCAGCCGCTCGACGGACACGTCCGCCGCGAGGACCGGCGTGTCCCGGCCGGTCCGGTCCGGGCCACCGTCGGCCCCGATCGCCACCGAGGTGGCGGTGAGGCCCACGGCCATCGCCAGGAGCGCCGCGATCCGCCACCGCCGTGGTCCACGCCGGCCCTCGGGCGGTCGCTCCTGACCTGGCTCATGCCGTCGCGGCACGAACTGCGGCTTCCGTACGGGCATCTGTCTCGCCTTCCTCGGCCTTCAGGGGGATGTTCTCCGCGGGGCGGCCCCGGACCGTGCCGGCGCCGCCCCGCGGACGGGGTTCAGCCGAGCCAGGACCGGCGTGCGGGCCGGCGCCGGGAGCGCACGTACGACATGCCGAAGCCGACGAGCAGCACCCCGACGGCCCCCGTCAGGGCCGAGGCGAGCATCACCGTGTTCTCGCCCCACGAGGACGTGAGGGCGGCCGCGCCGCCGGTCAGGCCAGTGGCGTCGGTCTTGGTGTCGACGTCCGCGCCCTTGCGGGTGTCGGAGCCGGCGGTGGGCAGGGCGACGTACGGGAAGGTGTCGCCGAACTTCTTGTCGTTGGCGTCGACCGCGTCGCCCAGGTCGTTCTTGGCACCGACGAGTTCGCCCTCGACGGTTTGCAGCGCGATGTCGAGAACGTCGTCGGTGAGCCGGCGTCCGTTCGGGAAGCCCGCGTTGTCGCCGTCCAGTACGCCGAGCCGCTTCGGCTCCGCCACCGGCTTGACGGAGGTGTTGAGGCGCAGCATCTCCGACGGGGTGACGTTGGGCGGCTGGTTGAGGTCCTTGACTCCGGTCAGGAACACCGAGACGAGGTCGTCGCGGGGCTCGGCGGGAGCCTTGATCTTGTGGATGGCCTCGACGAGCTTCGGCAGCTCCGGTTCGGTCACGTTTTTGAGGAAGTCACCGTCGTTCTCCGGCGAGGAGGCGTTGAACTTGTCCTTGTCCTTGACCGGGTTGACGACCTCGTTGACCAGCGGCATGCCGAGCCGCGACACGCGCGTCCAGTGGCCGGAGGCGCTCTTGCGTTCGGTCGTCGCGTAGATGCCGACGACCGGCTGCTCCTCGGACTCGCGGATGTACGAGGTCGGCACCTGGAGGGCGATCGTGTTGACGTTGTAGCCCTTGAGCGTGTCGTTGCCGACCTCCGACAGGTCACCGCCGTACAGCAGGTCGAAGACCCGCAGGTCGAGGAAGAACGGGTCGTCGGCCTGGCCCGCGAATGCCTTCAGGCCGCCGGGGACCTTCCGCACCGCTTGGTCACGCAGCTTCTGGTAGTCGGGCATCGACGCCTTGCCGACGTTCGAGGGGGCGACGGGGAGGTTCTTCGCGACCTTGTGACGCGAGACGGCCTTCCCCTTCTCCATGCGGAGCAGCTCGATGTCGTACGTCTGCGTGAAGTTGAGGTCCGGATCGTCCAGGCTCTCCACGGCGCCCGTGTTGTAGAGGAAGGTGTTCTCGTTCTTGCGGTGGTCCTTGAACGTGAAGCGGTACAGCAGTTCGTCCTGCGCGTCACCGTCGCTGTCGATGTGGAGGTCGTAGCGCGCGTCGGTGGCGAAGGGGTAGAAGTTCGGGCCGCCCGCCGGTTCCTGGAACGGCAGCAGGTTCGCCACCAGCGTGGTCGAGTCGGGGTGGTCGGGGCTCACGAACGCGTACACGTCCGTGGTGTCGAACTGTGGCTGTCCCGAGATCAGCGGCGCCTCCCGGTGGCTGGAGGCGGTCGCCGTCCGTGGCTCCAGTACCGCCACGCCGGCCGCCGCGAGACCTCCGCCGGCCAGCGCGCCACAGGCGAGCAGCGCGACGCTCCCCCGCTTGCGCCACGTCCACACGCTTCTCCTGATTACGCCCATCTCGCCCGTCCTTCATCCGTCGTCTCATCCGTCCCGGCTTGCTTGTACGTCCAGTACGTGCGGGGCGGCCGTCTTGTTCGGTCTCGACGGCTGAAAGATCGACGGGTTTCTCTGACGGCATGTCACCCAAGGCTCGCCGGGGCGCTCGACGGCCCCCCGTCGCACCCCCACTGACCAGCCGGTTACGGCCTTCGGCGGTCCCCGGTCCCGCCTCGCGGCGTGTCGGCCGGCGATCCGTCCGGCGGGCGAGACACGGTGGACGTCGTGCACGTTCCGGGCGGGTCCTGAGATCACACTGCCAGCTCGGCGAGTCGCACGCCGCGGTAGGCCCACGGCGACTGCCCTCCTCGGCCCGGTCCGCTGCCTCACGTACCGCCAAATCGGCTTATTGCGGCAGCTGACTCAGCGTTTGCATCGCGTCGCGCTCGATGCGCGCGAGCGTCCGAAGAACCGTGCCGGCCTGCGCGAGAGGCGCCGCTTCGCCGGACTCGCCCGCTGTGGTGATCAGCGCGGCCACTTCCGTCCAGAGGGTCGCGGCCTCGGTGTAGAGCGCGTGACCGGTGCGCAGGCGACCGTCGTCGACCAGCTCGGCGCACTCCCCGAGGAAGTCCCGGTAGAGGTTACGGAACAGGGCGCCGCCCGTACCGGCCCTCTCCATGAGGAGGGCGGCCTGCGGTAGATCGTTTTGCGGGCGATCGGTGCGTTGCAGCCATTTCGGCACCTGTTCGGCGGCCTTCTCGATGCCTCGGTAACCGAGGTTCGCGATGGGCGGATTGAGGAAATCGTCGGCACAGGCTTTGATCGCGGGAACGATCCGGTCCTCGGTGCGGGGCAGTTCGCCCGGTCCGGTGATGGTGAAGGACCGGTTCTTCGCGGTCATCGGGCCGCGCTCGGCCCTGGCCTTGGCCAGGCTCGTGAGGCTGGTGGTCACCGCTCCACCCTGCTGGCCGGTATCCACCAGGTAGGCGTCCTGTTCGTCGTAGCCGTACATGGCCACGACATGGCCGCCGAAATGCACCTTGGACCCGAAGTACTCCAGGTGGTAGCTGTCCAGCTGAATGCCGGCCGGCCGACCCGCGTCGATGGGGGCCGCCACGTTCTCCCAGGCTTTGCGCGGGCTGGTGGTCTCCTTGACCAGCAGCTCCAGCCCGAGCGCGGTGGTCAGATTCCTGGTGAGTTCGAACGGCTTGACCCGGCCCCCGAGGAAAGGAAAGCCCATGGCTGCGCTGTCCCAGTAGATGAAGGACAGACCGGAGCCGAGCCCGAACATCATGGGCTCCGACAGGTCGAGTCCTTCGTGCCGCAGCAGCACCCCGAGGGCTGTCGTCTCACAGTGCTGCATGCCACGAGCCTCGATGTCCTTCACCATGGTCACCATGGTCATACCGCTCTCTCCTCGACAGTAGGGACGATCAACCGGGTCAATGGTTTCACCCGCCGCGTCCCAACGGATCCGGCCGAGGAAGCAGGGCGGCCGGGGCCCTGCTCAGGCGGAAGCGACTGCGGTCGGCGCTCACCCTCGGGCCGAGCAGGTCGTCCAGCGGTTCGTCCTGGTGGCGGACGGGTCCGGCCACCGCAGACGGATCAGCCGTTCAGTGCCTTCATCAGCTCGGGGGCGTAGCGGTCGCCCGAGGCCACTCCGTGCGGGGCCACGGCGTCGATGGCGGCCAGGTCCGCGTCGGTGATCGTCACAGCCGTGGCGGCGACGTTCTCCTCCAGGTAGCGGCGGCGCTTGGTGCCCGGGATGGGCACCGCTCCCTGGCGCAGGGTCCAGGCCAGGGCGAGCTGCGAGGGCGTGACGCCCTTGTCGGCGGCGAGGCGGCGCACCCGGTCGACGACGGCCAGGTTGCGGTGGAAGTTCTCGCCCTGGAAGCGGGGGTCGGTGCGGCGGAAGTCGTCGGCGGCGAAGTCGTCGAAGGTGGTGATGGCGCCGGAGAGGAATCCCCGGCCGAGCGGCGAGTAGGCGACGAGCCCGATGCCGAGCTGACGCAAGGTGTCGAGAACACCGTCGTGCTCGATCCCGCGCTCGAAGAGGCTGTACTCGGTCTGTACGGCGGCCAGCGGATGTACGGCGTGCGCCCGGGCGATCGTCGAGGGGGCGGCCTCGCACAGGCCGATGTGGCCGACCTTGCCGGCGGCGACGAGCTCGGCCATGGCGCCCACACTCTCCTCGACGGGCACGTTCGGATCGATGCGGTGCAGGTAGTAGAGGTCGATGTGGTCGGTGCCCAGATGACGCAGGGAACGGTCGGCGGAGCGACGGATGTAGTCGGGCGTCGCGTTGTGGCCGCGGAAGTCGCCTTCGTCGGTGAATTCGACACCGGTCTTCGTGGCGATCACGGCGGACGCGCGGCGGCCGGCCAGCGCCTTGCCGAGAAGCTGCTCGTTACGGAAGGGACCGTAGCCCTCGGCGGTGTCCAGGAGGGTGACGCCCAGCTCCAGGGCGCGGTCAATGGTGGCGAGCGACTCGGTCTCGTCGGTGGCTCCGTAATGAGCGCTCATGCCCATCAGGCCGAGGCCCTCGGCGCCGACCTTCAGTCCCTGGGTGCCCAGTGCGCGGATCTCCATCGCGTTCTCCTCAATAAGTAACTAACTGGATAGTTAGAGCATGCACCACAGCTCCGCTCGATGTCAATAACCAGATAGTTACTTGCTAGGCTGCGGCGCATGGCACGGGATTCCAGCGCAACCAAGGCCCGCCTGCTCGACGCGGCCTTCTTCGAGTTCGCGACGTACGGCATCGCCGGTGCGCGGGTGGACCGCATCGCCGATGCGGCGCAGGCGAACAAGCGGCTCATCTACGTCTACTACGGGAACAAGGAGCAGCTCTTCGACGCCGTGCTCCAGCGGGCGCTGGAGACGGGCTCGGAGTCCGTACCCTTCGACGTGGATGATCTGCCCGGCTACGCGGGGGCCGTCTTCGACCACCTCGTCGAGCGGCCTTCGCTGATGCGCCTGGTGCTGTGGAAGCAGCTGGAGCGTCCGACGCCCACGGACACGGAGGCCACCTCCTACCAGGGCAAGATCGCTGCCGTGAGGCAGGCGCAGGAGGCGGGCCGGATCGACGCCGGGTTGGACGCCACGGACGTGCTGACGCTGGTGATGGGGCTGTCGCAGGCGTGGTTCAGCGCGGTGGGCGGCCCTGCGGCGGGCGAGACGGGCAGCGCCGACTGGCCACCCGAGCAGCTCGTCCGCCATCGGACGGCAGTGGTGGAGTCCGTACGCCGGATCACCGCACCGCAGGCGAACGGTGAGACACGGACCGGCTGATACCGGGTGTTTCTGCTCGACATGCGCCGTCGTTGCGGGCGCCGTCGCCGGCACGATGCTGGCGGTACAGGGCGCGCCGGGGCCGTCGGAACCGGTGTGTGCTTCGTGTCTCGCCGTGCAACCACGCTCCCCCGGTCGGGCGTCTCGTCGGTGTGACATCCATGCAACACGCGTTTCGGCAGGTTTTCCTTTTCGGGTGGCAGCAGGCGCGCTGCTGCGCCTTCGCGGTGGCGCTCGTCGGTGGTGTGGCCGTTTCGGGTCTGTTGCCGGAACTTCCCGTAGCGCGCTACGACCTGCTGCTCGGTTACGGCGTGCTGCTGACGGTGCTGGCCCGCCGGCTGGGATGGGACACCGCCCGGGACACCGCGGTGATCGCCGCCTGCCACCTCATCGGGTTGCTGTTCGAGCTGGTCAAGGTGCACCTGGGTTCCTGGAGCTACCCCGAGGACGCCGTCACCAAGTTCGCGGGTGTGCCGCTGTACGGAGGATTCCTGTACTCCGCCGTCGGCAGCTACGTCTGCCGGGCCTGGCGGCTGATGTCGGTCGAGCTCACCGGTTACCGGCCGCGCGTGATGGTGCCACTGGCCGCTGCCGTCTACGTCAACTTCTTCAGCCACCACTGGCTGCCCGACGCCCGTTGGGTTCTCGCCGGTCTCATCCTGCTCGCCACCATCGGGACCTCGGTCAGTTACGCGGTGGGGCAGCGGCGATACCGTATGCCGCTCGCCCTGAGTTTCGTACTGATCGGTTTCTTCCTCTGGATCGCGGAGAACGCCGCCACCTACGTCGGAGCATGGAGCTACCCCGATCAGCTCCATGGATGGCAGCCGGTCTCCCCCATGAAGATCGGTGCCTGGGCGCTGCTGATCAGCGTCACCTTCGTCCTGGTCGCCGGACGCCGCCGCGCGGCCCAAGGCACCGCTTCGCCACCTCGTCCGGCTCTCCCCCGCTCGGAGGCCGCACCCGGCGTTCCCCGTAGCCTGCCCGCACACCCACAGACCGCTCCGCCCGGTCTTCGGCACGAACCGTCACGCACCCCGGAGTCACGCAGCCACTGATCCCGTCGGCCAGAGTGTGCGGGGTGGTCGCGCGCACTCGGGGCCGCGAGTCCGGACGCTGGGTCGCCTTCTTTCAAAACCTGCGCGCAGTCGCTCGCCCGCACTACCTCCGAGGTAATCGACCGCCCTCCCCATCCCCGGCAGTATCAAGCACATCGACGGGAACCCCCGCCGGGATCCGGCCGCAGCCGCGAGGAGAGCGCCATGTCCGTCAAGCCCACCGCCACCACGGCGAGTTCAGCCACCACCGATGGTTCCGACGCCGACGCCACCCGGGCCGTCGTGCAGGAGTTCCTTGCCGCCCGGGTGGCCGGGGACACCGGGCGGCTCGTCGAGATCTTCGCCGACAAGGTCGACTGGCTGCTCGCCGAGAACCCCGCCGTCCCGTGGATCCGGCCCCGGTCCACCGCTGCCGAATGCGCCGCACAGTTCACGGAGTTGATGGAGTACACCGTGCCCGACGACGCGCGCGCCTCCGTCGACACCTTCCTCGTGGACGGAACAGACGCCGTCCTGACGGGGCACCTTTCAGGGACCGTACGCGCGACGGGAAAGACTTTCGAGGGCCCGTTCGCTCTGCACCTCACCGTCGAGGACGGCCGTATCACCCGGCACCACCTCTATGAGAACAGCTTGTCGATCGCCGAGGCGTGCGCCCCGTGAGGACGCGGGCGGCCGGTCCCCGAGGACTGCTCGGCGCGGCCGGCGTCGCGGGCCGCGCACGCGGGTCCCGGCAGGACTGCCGGGTCGCCCCAGCAGCAGCACGGGCGAGTCACACAAGTCCTGACGGTCCTCCCGAGGCACGCTGTCCCCGGCCGTGGTCCGTCCTCCGCACCGCCCGTTTCGCCGTCGCCCTCCCCGGCAACCCATAAGCAACGATCACCGGGCCGGGCCCGGAGAACCACTGACGAAAGGCGCACCATGGGACACGACGACGCGGGTACCCCCGACAGCGGCAGTGGCAGCAGCAGCGGCAGCGGCAGCGACATGAGGGCGATGACGTACTCGGCCTTCGGCGGTCCGGAAGTTCTCGCAGAGACCCGGCAGCCGCGCCCCAAATGCGGACCCGGTGAGATCCTCGTGCGTGTCCGGCGTGCGGCGGTCAATCCGGTCGACTGGAAGATCATGGCCGGGGGGCTGAAGGACCTGATGGAAGCGTTCTTCCCCGTGGTGCCCGGCTGGGACGTCGCTGGAGTCGTCGAGCAAGTGGGTATCGACGCGTCCGAGTTCTCGGTGGGGGACGAGGTCATCGCCTATGCGCGCAAGGACTACGTGCACGGCGGGACTTTCGCCGAGTTCGTCACCGTCCCCGTGCGCGCCCTCGCCCGCCGGCCCGCGTCCCTGACCTGGGACCAGGCCGCGGGCCTGCCGCTGGCCGGTCTCACGGCGTACCAGGTGCTGACGCGCCTGGGAACCGGTCCGGGTGACACCGTACTCATCCATGGCGCCGCCGGCGGAGTGGGATCCCTGGGGGTGCAGATCGCACGTACGCGCGGCGCCCGGGTGATCGGTACCGCCTCCCCCGCCAACCACGAGCGGATCCGGGAGCTCGGCGGGGAGCCTGTGGCGTACGGCGAGGGAGTCGTCGAACGTGTCCGGGCACTGGCGCCGGACGGAGTCGATGTCGCCGCCGACTTCGTCGGCGGGGTCCTGGACACCACACTGGCCGTCCTGCGCGAGGGCGGCCGGCACGCGTCGATCGCGGACGGCTCCGTCATCGACTCCGGCGGGCAGTGGATGTGGGTACGGCCGAGCGGCGCCGACCTGGCCGAACTGGGAGCTCTCGCGGACGCGGGGAAGCTGACGGTGCCGGTGGCGCGGACCTTCCCCCTGGAAGAGCTGGCGGACGCCTTCGCGTTGAGCCAGTCAGGGCATGTCCACGGGAAAGTCGTCGTAGCCGTCTGACCCCGCATCCCGCATCCCGCATCCCGCAGATGTCCCCGCAACCCCGAGACCCACACCGTCTGCGGGCCCTGCGGGCTCGGTTCGACGCCGATGCGGCCGACAGCATGCCCGGACCCGGGACCCCTGTTTCGCCGCCGGCAACGCAACGGCACCTGGCAGCGCCTCTTCGTCCAGCTCCAGGCAAAGGCACCGAGCTGTGGCCACGAGGTACGACAGGCTCGCGGTCCGCCACGAGGCGACCGTCGTCGTCGCTGCCGTCAACGAGTGGCTGTGACCAAGCGGCTCAAGGCGGGGAGCACGCCGCGCAGGTCGCCGCCGTCCACGGTGAGGGTCGCGGCCGCCCGCGCTCCCGCCGAGGCGTTGAACGCCACGCTCAGCGCGACGGAGGCGAACAGGGGAAGGTCGGAGCGGCTGTCTCCGACGGCCCCACACGAGCGGGGAGCCAACCCCAGCTCCCGGGCTTGCGCGAGGGCGAAATCCCGTTTGTCGTACTCGTCGAAGTGGCGGGCGACGCGACCCGTGAACCGGTTGTCGACGGTTTCCAGCCGAGGCCCGCTGAACGCGTGGAAACCGAAGCGGTCGGTCAGGTAGCTGCCAACGGGCGACCAGGCCAGAGTTGCCAGCACGGGCACCAACCCGTTCCGCCGGCACCAGCCCACGGTCTCCGTGATGCCCGAAACCAGGGGAAGCCCGTCGAGCCAGCCAGAGACTCGTTCTTCGGGCACGCCCACCCAGCCCTTGGCATCCAGCTCGGAGACTTGTCGATTGTTCAGGTCACCGGAGGCGTAGGCATCCTCGGCCTTTGTCAACTCGTCCCGGTGACCGAGGAATCCAGACAGAAAGGCCGACGAACTCGTGCCCGGGACCAGGGTGCCGTCGACATCGAAGAACACGGCACCCACATGATCGGATGAGAACATCGGCCAAGGATCCCACCGCCAGCGAGACTGGATCGAGGGTGCCCCGCATACTTCCGATACGCGGCTTAAATGCCGCCGAGGCGGCGCTTCGGGCGCGGTTCGACCGGTTCGTCGCGGGCCTGCGCCCACAGGGACCGGACATGGCCGAGATGACGTGCCATGCACGCCTCGGCGCCCACCTCGTCACCGGCCGTCATCAGATCGAGCAACTCGTGATGCTCCTCGGCGGAGGAGACCAGCAGCCCTCGCTCGTCGAGTCCCGTGAGGCCGTACAGCCGGGAGCGCTTCCGCAGATCGCCCACGGTCTCCACCAGCCGGTCGTTGCCGGCCAGACCCAGGAGCGTGAGATGGAAGCGACGGTCGGCGTCCAGGTAGCCGATGAGATCGTGGTTGCGGGCACTGGTGACGATCTCCTCCGCGATCGGCCGCAGTTCCTCCAACCGCTCGGGGGTCGCGATTTGCGTGACCTTGCCGACGGTCGGGATTTCGATCATGGCGCGCAGTTCCGTGTACTGGTCGAGGTCGCGCTCACTGACCTCGGTGATGCGAAAGCCCTTGTTGCGTACGGGTTCGACCAGACCTTCACGGGCGAGATCGAGCATCGCTTCGCGCACGGGGGTGGCGGAGATGCCGAAGTCGGCGGCGAGAACGGGAGCGGAGTAGATGGTGCCGGGGCGCAGTTCACCCGCTACGAGAGCGGCTCGCAGGGCGTGGGCCACTTGATCGCGCAGGCGATCCTGGGCGGTGATGAGATGTTTCAGGTCCCCCATGGCACTTCCTCCGTGGTTCCGCGAGGTGCCAGCGTACAATGTCACGTTTCGCAGTCCGGTGCGATCGTGTGACGCGGGGGGCACGACGGGTCATTGACACGTCGGCAGGTTGACACGCGGTGGCGCGTACGAGGGTCACAGGAGGAAACCTCCCGGGAACGGGTCCGTGGGGTCGAGGAAGTACTGGGCGGTGCCGGTGATCCAGGCCCGCCCGGTGACGGTCGGGATGACCGCGGGCAGGCCGGCGACAGTCGTCTCCCCGATGAGCCTGCCGGTGAACCGGGTACCGATGAACGAGTCGTTGACGAAGTCCTGGTCGAGTGGGAGCTCGCCGCGGGCGTGCAGTTGCGCCATCCGCGCGCTCGTCCCCGTACCGCAGGGGGATCGGTCGAACCAGCCGGGGTGGATGGCCATCGCATGCCGGGACAGGGAGGCGTCAGAGCCGGGAGCGGCGAGGTAGACGTGCTTGATGCCGGTGATCTCGAAGTTCTCGGGGTGGACGGGCCGGTCGGCGGCGTTGATGGCATCCATGATCGCGAGCCCGGCGGTGAGCAGGTCGTCCTTGCGTGCGCGGTCGAAGGGCAGCGCGAGGGCGTCCAGCGGCACGAAGGCGTAGAAGTTGCCGCCGAATGCGATGTCATACGTGACGGTGCCGTATGCGGGTACATCGACCTTGCGATCGAGCGCGACGGAGAAGGACGGCACGTTGGTGAGGGTGACGGTCTTCGCCGCCCCGTCCTCGACCCGCACGTCCACGCTCACCAGACCGGCGGGGGTGTCCAGCCGCACCGTGGTGACCGGTTCGACGACCGGCACCATTCCGGTCTCGATGAGAACGGTGGCGACCCCGATCGTGCCGTGCCCGCACATCGGCAACAGCCCGGACACCTCGATGTAGAGAACCCCGTAGTCGGCGTCCGGCCGGGTGGGCGGCTGGAGGATCGCCCCGCTCATCGCGGAGTGGCCGCGCGGCTCGTACATCAGCAGGGTCCGGATGTGGTCGAGGTGCTCGATGAAGTACTGCCGGCGCTCGGCCATGGTGGCACCGGGGATGACGCCGACACCCCCGGTGATCACACGGGTCGGCATGCCCTCCGTGTGCGAATCGACCGCATGGTAGATGTGACGGGTACGCATGGGGTTCCTTTCTCCGGTCCCGTTCGCCGGTGCCGGTCAGTTGTGGCCTTCGGCCAGCGCCTTCTCGGTGGCGGCGCGGACCGCGGCCGCGGTGTCGGCCGGCAGCGGGAAGCGCGGCGGCCGTACCGGGCCGCCGGGGCGCCCCGCGAGGTCCATGGAGAGTTTGATTGCCTGGACGAACTCGGTCTTCGAATCCCAGCGCAGCAGCGGATGCAGTGACGTGTAGAGCGGCAGGGCGGTGGCCAGGTCCCCGGCCGCCGCGGCTCGGTAAAGGGTGACGCAGGCGGACGGAAGGGCGTTGGGGTAACCCGCGATCCAGCCGACAGCACCCGCAATGGCGAGTTCGAGCAGGACGTCGTCCGCACCGATCAGGAGGTCGAGGTCCGGGGCCAGTTCAGCGATCTCGTAGGCGCGCCGGACGTCGCCGCTGAATTCCTTCACCGCCACGATGCTGCCCTCTTGGTGGAGCCGCATGAGGGCCGCGGGACTCAGATCGACCTTCGTGTCGTGCGGATTGTTGTACGCGACGACGGGCAGGCCGGTCCTGGCCACCTCGGCGTAGTGGGCGCGGACGGCGGGTTCGTCGGCCCGGTAGGCGTTGGGGGGCAGCAGCAGGACGGAACCGGCGCCCGCGTCAGCGGCCTGCTCGCTCCAGCGCCGGGCCTCGGCGCTGCCGTACGCGGAGACACCGGGCATGACACGCCCGCCGTCGCCGGCCGCCTCGACGGCCGTACGGACCACGCGGGCGCGCTCCTCGTCGGTCAGTGTCTGGTACTCGCCGAGGGAGCCGTTGGGCACGACGCCGTCGCAGCCGTTGGCGATCAGCCAGGCGACGTGTTCGGCGTACGCGTCGTAGTCCACGGAGTGGTCGTCGCGCAGGGGAAGGGTGGTGGCGACCATGATCCCGTGCCAGGGGCGAGCGCGGTGGTCGGCAGACTCAGCGGTCATGACATGACTCCCTAGTGTGAGGTGTGACATTTTACTGAGGGGTGTGCCCAGCCCACAAGGCCGCCGCCGGTCCGCGGGCACTGTTGATTATTCGTCAGGAGGCAGCTGTGCCAGGGCCTTGAGAGGAACGGGGCAGGAAAGCGGGCGGCGGTCCGCCAGCAGTGCTCCGCCTGCCAGACAGGCCACAGCGGGCCCGCACATGCGGCCCTGGCACCAGCCCATTCCGGCGCGCGTCAGCAGTTTCACGCTGCGGGCGTCCCGCGCTCCCAGCTCCGCCACGGCCTCCCGGATGCGCGCCGCCGGGACCTCCTCGCAGCGGCACACGTCGGTGTCGTCGTCCAGCCAGTCGGTCCACCCGGTTCCGGGGCGGTGCGCGGCCGCCATCGCATCGGCGAAGGCCCGCAGCCGTTCCCGGCGGCGGACGAGCGCGGTGCGCCGGCCGCGAGGTGTTGCGGTCAGCTCGTACGCGACGGACGCCGCTGCCAGTTCGCCCTCTACGAGCGCCAGTTCCGCCCCGCCGATGCCACCGGCCTCCCCCGCCGCCCAGATCCCCGGCACGGAGGTGCGCTGGTCGGCGTCGAGGTCAAGGGCCGGCGTGCCGTCGGGGCAGCTGCGGACGGCGCATCCGAGGGCGGTCGCGAGTTCCAGCTGGGGCACAAGACCGTGCCCCACGGCCACCGCGTCGCAGGGGACGCGCCGTCCCGAGCCCGGAACGGGCCGCCAGTCGTGGTCGAGGCGCGAGACGGTTACGGCCCGGACCCGGTCGGCGCCGTGGGCCTCGGTGACCGCGTGCCGGGACAGCAGCCGTACGGACCGGCGGAGCAGGCCCGCACCGAAGGCGGCTCCTTGCGCGAGCTTGCCGGGATTGCGTACGAGAGCGGGGAGTTCACGCGCGTAGGCGAGATAGCCGGACGCCTCGACGACGGCCGGGACCCGCGCCCCCGCAGCGGCGAGCGATCCTGCGACCGCGAGAAGCAAGGGACCGCTGCCCGCCACGACGACCCGCCGTCCGGGCAGCACCAGTCCGGATTTGAGCATGGCCTGCGCGCCGCCGGCTCCGATCACTCCGGGGAGTGTCCAGCCGGGGAAAGGCAGTTGGCGCTCGTAGGCACCGGTGGCGAGCAGCACGGCGGACGCCCGGACCATGGCCGGGGCTTCCTCCGGGCCGACGACGGCATGCAGCCGCCAGGCCCATCGGCCTCCGGGCCCGTCAGCCTCCCCTTTCCCCTCTCCCTGCCCGTCTGCCTCCGCGTCGCGTACGACGGTCCACACATGGTGCGAGGCCAAGTAGGTGACACGTCCGGCGCGTTCGTGCTTTCGCAGGCGTGCGGCGCGCCCGGCGAACAAGCGCCAGCCGTGGTGCAGGGCCTCGGGCCTGGCGGCCCCCAGTCCGGGGGCCGGATGGCGGTAGTACTGCCCGCCGGGCCGCTCGCCGGCGTCCAGCAGCGTCACGTGGAGACCGAGGTCCGCGGCGGCAACGGCGGCGGCGAGCCCGGCGGGCCCGGCCCCGACGACGGCGAGGTCGAACCGATCAGACGCCGAGGTCACCGTGGCCCGTCCCTTCCTGGGTGGTGATGACGTCGCCGGGGCGGGCGGGGAGCAGACAAGCCCGCTGGTTCGGCCGGTTGTTGACGGTCGCCAGACAGTCGTAGCAGGAGCCGATCCCGCAGAAGGCGCCGCGCGGGGAGCCGCCTTCGCGCGTCGTGCGCCAGGCGAGGATGCCTGCCGCCCACAGCGCGGCGGCGACGCTCTGCCCGGGCAGAGCGGTGAGCGGCCGGCCGTCGAAGGAGATCTCGTACGCGGGCCCGGGAACGGCCCGTACGAGGGCGGCGGGCGAGCGTCCGCCTCCGCGTCGGAACACACCGCGCGGTACGGGTGCGCCGGGGCCGGGAGTCACGGTGAGGCCGGATGGCCCGGTGCGGCCGGGCGGCTCGGTGGTCAACGGTCGGCTCCTTGCCGGTCGGGTCCCGGGAAGCGCTCCGGGCGGAACGGATGCAGGTCCAGCACCGGCGGCTCCCCACGCAGCGCGGCAGCGATCAGCAGTCCGGTGGCCGGGGCAAGCCCGATGCCGGCCCCCTCGTGGCCGCATGCGTGGAAGAGCCCCGGCACGCGCGGGTCGGGGCCGATGGCCGGGAGGTGGTCGGGAAGGTAGGGCCGGAATCCGTGGTACGCGCGCATCACCCGGACATCCGCGAGAACGGGGAAGAGTGCTGCGGCCTGGGCCGCGAGGCGGCGCAGCCCCTCGGTGGACAGCGTGCGGTCGAAGCCGACGCGCTCGCGGGTGGCGCCGATGAGAACGGGTCCCGCCGGGGTGCCCTCCACCACCGCCGAGGACTGGAGTGCGGCCGAACCGGAGGCGACGTCAGCGATGTAGTCGGCGGCGTACACCTTGTGGCGCACCACGCGGGGCAGGGGTTCGGTGACCAGGACGAAACCGCGGCGGGGCAGGACGGGCAGTTCGGTGCCGGCCAGTCCGGCGATGCGCCCGCCCCATGCTCCCGCGGCGTTGACCACGGCGGGGGCGAGCAGGTCACCGGCGGGGGTACGGACGCCGCGGACTTCGCCGCGCGGACCGGTGAGAATCGCCGTGACGTCCTCGCCGAGCCGGATTTCGGCGCCGGACCCGGCGGCGGAGCGGAGCAGTTGGGCGGTGGCCCGGGCGGGCTGGACCTGGGCGTCCTGGGGGTAGTGGAGGCCGCCGGCGAGGCCCGGGGCCAAGTGGGGTTCGAGGTCCTGGAGGCGGTCGGCGGGGATCTCGCACGCCTCGACGCCCGCCGCGCGCTGGCCGTTCGCGAAGGTGCGCAGGGCGGCGAAGGCGGCCTCGTCGGGTGTGACGACGAGGCCGCCCTTGGGCTCGTACTCGGTCTCCGGTGGGAGAACCTGGGCTAGTTCGCGCCAGAGCCGGGTCGACAGCAGCGCGAGGTCGAGCTCGGGGCCCGCCCCCTTGTCGGAGACGAGGAGATTCCCTTCCCCGGCGCCGGTGGTGCCGCCGGCTACGGGGCCGCGGTCGACGACGGTTACGGCGAGTCCTGAGCGGCTCGCGTAGTAGGCGCAAGCCGCTCCGACGATGCCGGCGCCGATGACGACGACGTCCGGGAAGTGTCTCGTGGGCACAGCAGTAATATGTCACATTGCTCTTTGCCCGCCAAGGGCTTCGGAGCGAATGGGATCTCAGCTGCGCAGCGGCCCTTCGCAGGCGTAAGGAGACGTGCCCGCACGGCCGTTGGACCAGATCGCGACAGCCCCGAAGGAACAGTTCATGTCCTCGAAGTTGTCCCCGCCGCTCTCACTCCGCTCCAGGACGAAGTAGTCGACGGTCTCCGACATGTCCTTGAAGACGAGATCAGGGCTGGTGGCGTCGCTGAGGTTGGCGGTGATGCGACCGGTGCACACGAATCGGCGCTTGCCGGTGGTGTCCGCCGTGTCCTTGCACTCCGGCGTGGACTGGGTGGCGGAGGCGAAGGCCGACCGGATCTGCTCGGCCGTCGTATGCCGAAGTGAAGCGGTCGGCAGGAACGAGGTGTTGGGTACGAACAGCTCGTCCACCTTGGCGATCTGGGCGTCGAGGAACGCGTCGTACGCCCGCTGCAACGCGGCGTCCGAGCCCAGCCGGTCCCGCCAGGCGTCGAAGGCCGTCGGATCGTCGGCGCGCAGGTGCCGGTACATCTCCTGGAGCAGCGCGGGCCGGTCGCGCCACAGGAACTCGAAGAAGGTGCCCGCGTAGGAGTAGAAGCGGAAGCCGTCTCCGTCGTACGTGGCGTGCAGCAGCTGATCGACGGTCATCCGGGGGCCGCCGCCGGCCGTGTCGTTGATGACGCCGCGGACCAGCGACTTGCGGACCGCGACGCCGTCGTCCCGCGTCGCGCCGTCGAAGAACTCGGCCGTGCCTTCGTCCATCGCGGTCGTACGGTCACCGGTGTACCAGGCGCCCTCACCGAAGTAACCGGGGACGGCGAACCGGCCGTTGAGGTAATGCACGTACTCGTGCCGGAACAGTTCCTCCAGCGTGAGGGAAGAGTCCTGCGGCACCCGGCGCTGGTAGGTGTAGAACGTCGCACCGCGTTCGATGTAGACGCCGCCGTTCTCCGTGCCCATACCGGTGAGGATCGGGTGGTAGATCTCGTAGTCCTTGCGGGACGCGTAGAGCACGATGTTGAGCGACGTGTTCGTGTCGCCGGTCAGCGGCTGCTCCGTGCCGAGCACCCGGTGGAACTGCGCCTTGACCTGTTTGCTCGCGTAGTAGAGCTGGTCGACGGTGGCGCGGTCGAGAGCGGTGCGGACCTTGATGGCGCCGTTGTCGTAGGTGTACGTGTTCGGGAAGATCCGCCGCTCGATGTCCTCCGTGCACACCTTGTACGGCGCGCACGCCTCGTAGTAGTTGAGCCAGGAGACGGTCTTCCCCCAGGCCTCGCTGCCCAGGCCGAAGTTGCGCTCGGTCGTGTCCAGGAGCGCGCCGAGGTCGGGCACGATCGCGGTCTTGAGCGCCGCTATCTGCCCGAAGCGGCCGAACTCGCCCACGGCGTCGCGCACGACCCACTCGTTCACGGTGCCCTTGAGATGGACGTGACCGGCGAAGGCCTTGAAGGCGTCGCGGTACGAGGCGTTCTGTGTGACCACCGTGTGGAAGGCGGTGTCCTTGTTGCCGGGGTAGACCCCCAGGTAGTTCACGGAGAGCGCGGCCAGAGCCGCGTTGCCCCAGGCGGAGTCCTTGTTGGTGTCCGGGTGGTACCGGTCCATCGTCGCCAGCACCTTCTTGATCAGCCCCAGCTGCGAGTGACGCAGGCCGGGGGCGCTGGCGGCGTAGAGCGCCTCGCGCAGGGTGTCGGCGTTGGCGCGGGTGACGTGGAAGGTACGGGCGGCCGTACCGAAGGCGTTGACGGCGCGGCGTATCGCTTCGACGGTCGGTGTGTCGGTGAGGTCGATCTCCTCACGCGAGAAGTCGTGGTACGCCACGGCGTGCAGGTAGGTGAACATCTCGTACAGGTGGGCGGTGTTCTTCCCGTCGTGCGACGCGGCCAGCGCGGATACTCGGCGGGCGACGGCTTGGACGTGGGCGTCCGACATGACCCGGGCGAGCCTGGCGTCCCAGGTCCAGATGAGCGTGCGCAGGCAGCCGTCGGCGGTCACCGCCGGGTCCGCGAGGAAGTCGGTGAAGCCCTCGGGGTTCAGGCCGGCGACACCGTCGAGCGTGCAGGGCACTCCGGCGGCAGTGGCGGCGGTGCGGGACGCGGCGCCCGGGGCGGTCTGTGGTCCCGGGACGCGGCCCGACACGATGCGGCCGTCGCCGGGGGCCGGGGCGGGGCGCGCGACGGCCTTCGGGGCCCTGGCCAGCCGCTGTACCTCGTCGAACGGGTTGTCGCCATGAGTGACGGGAGCGGCCGCCGCGGCAGGCCGGCCGCCGAATGCGGCGGAGGCGTCCTGCGGGTCTTCGGACGCCTGGACGGTCTGCGCGGCTGTGGCGAGGAGCGTCGTCGCGATGGCGCCGGCGAGCAGAGAGGTGCGCACGCTTCTGAGCTGGAACACCGGTGACTCCTGTGTGGGAGGTGAGAGAAGGGGGGTGACAGCGGTGCTGAGCGATGAACGGCCGTGCTGTACACGGGAGTTGACGGATCAACTCGCTGCGATGTGACCCGTAACATAGTAATGTGAAATTGCACTGACAACCCTTGTGCACCCCTGAATCTCGGCAAGCCCGCCTCCCGGGACTCCGAACCGGCCCCGGCGCAGGCGGATTTGCGGCTCGTGAACGATGCCTGGGAGATGGGCAGTTGCAGCTCACGCCGATGGGCCATACCACCACCGGCTTCACGGACGCAGCACGCGCCCCGGCACCTTGGCACACCAGCATGGCGAGCGGCTGGGCGAGGATGCGAAGAATCTTGCTACCGACCAGTAGAAAGAAGGTCGCCGACCACTCATCCTGGGGCGTGGACATGTCACTTCAGGGCTCGCCCGCCATCGGGGGGTGAGCCTCCCGTGAACGGTGATCCAAAGGAGCGAACCCCCCATGCGTGTACGCAGATGGAGAACCAGAGCAGCCGCGTCCCTGTCCGCAGCGGCTCTCACAGCCGCCACAGTGGTCGCGTCCGCCACAGCCTCCGCCGCTTCGGCTCCCGCCCAGGAAGCCGCGGTGCTCAGCCCCGCAGCCGCCGCCCCTTCCCAGCACCTGGACACCGCGGCGCGGTTGTCGGACGTGGACTACGCGACCTGGCAGCGCGATGTGGCCGCGGTTGTCGCCAAGGCCCGTCCGTACATCGAGCAGCGCACCTCGGCCCCCTCCAGCGAGAATCACGCCCTCGTCCTGGACATCGACAACACGTCCCTGGAGACGGAGTTCCACGACTTCTGGAAGTACCCGACGCCGGCGGTGAAGCCGATCCTCGATCTCAGCCGTTTCGCGGACTCGCGCGACGTGGACGTGTTCTTCGTAACCGCCCGGCCCGGGATCATCGAGTCGCTGACCGAGTACAACCTGCGGAAAGTCGGCTATCCGGTCTCGGGGGTCCACACGCGCAGCCTCCCCGACCTCTTCGAAGAGGTCAGCGCGTACAAGACCGACATGCGGTCGGACATCGAGGACGACGGCTACACCATCATCGCCAACATCGGCAACCGCGACAGCGACCTGGTGGGCGGACACGCCGAGAGGACGTTCAAACTGCCCGACTACGGCGGCCAGTTGTCCTGACCTCACCGCACAGTGGTGGCCCCACTCCATGACCGGCCTGCCGGGTCCGTCTGCGCAAAAGCGCGGGCGGGCCCGTCTCCGTGCAAGCGCGGGCGGGCCGGTGACGACGTCTGCGTGTCCGGCGAATTCGTCAGCCAGCCGGATGACGGCCGTCTAAGTCCAGGCTCCGATGATGCGTTCGGTGGGGTCCACGACGCCATAGTGCAACGGGGAGCGCTGACAGACCGGCGGGGCAGCCCTTCCCGGGCCCGCCGCTGCCGCGGTTGCCGCCTTGTCGCCTGAGCAGCCTTACTCAGGAGTCGTCAGCGGTCAGCGGCTGATGTAGCAGCGGATCGCCGTACCGTCGGGGCCGGTGTGGATGCGTACGAGATCGGACAAGTAGTGCACCAGCAGCAGGCCACGGCCGCCCTGCTGGTCCCGCGTGGCTGGGCGGCGCCCGGCCAGCGGATCGCTCAGGTAACCGTGGTCACGGACCTCAAGGACTACTTGGTCGGCGTCGGACCATACCCGTATGGTGCCCGAACCCCCGCCATGGACGACGCTGTTGGTCGTCAACTCGGCCACGATCAGGGCAACGTCCTCCAGCCGGATACCGGACAGGCCGAGCTCTGCCGCCCGCTCGACCGCGAAGTGCCGGGCACTCGGCAGCCGGTCGGCGTCATAGCCGAGTTCCTCGCTCGCCGCCGCTTGCGCCAAGGGCTGGTTGTAGTGCGCCACCACACGCGCGGGTGCGTAGGCGGTGCTGCGCCGCTCCTGGCCGCCGGAAATGACGACGGGGTGGGTGGCGTACGCGTCGGCGAGTACCTGCTCGTCGAGGCGTGCGGCGTCGTAGGGGCACAGGATGGTGACTTCCCGGCCTTCGAACGCAGGGTTGATCAGCGCCTCGTGCTGGACGCACGCCGGATACTCCACGCTGCTGCGGCCGACCCAGATCGGCTCACCGATGATCCGTACCCGCGTATCGCGATGGGCGTCCGCGAAAGCGCGCAGCACCTTCGGGATGATTCGTCCGGGGTTGCGTCCCGCCTCGGTCATGTCGAGGAACCGTACGTCCGCGGCGTCGTCGCCCAGGGCCGTCTTGAGGATCGCCAGATTCGGGCCGGGCACGGCGACCGCCACCGGCTCACCGGCTCGCAGACCGTCCTGGATGAAGGGCACCGTACCGTGCAGGTACTCCTTCTCGCCCCGGTAGAACAAGGCGGGATGAACGAACGGTTCGGCGGTCTGCGCAGTCATCACGCCACCACCTCGACGGTGGGCAGGTCCGGCCAGAACATGTCCAGCACGCGCCGCAAGGCGGCAGGCGGCTCTTCAAGCACGATACGTCGACCCTCCGGAAGGCCCTGGGCGGCCGCCGCCAGAGCAGAGACACCAGCCACGTCGACGAAGGTGATCGCGGAAAGCTCCAAGTGACATGCCTCTTCGTCGCTCAGGGCAAGCTGGTGCAGCGCCTGTTCCCAGGCCGGGCGTGTGATCAGACTGATCTCGCCGACCGCTTGCCAGCCTGGCCGGTCCGCCAGCGGATGCACGCGCAAAGCCCCTGTGGACCGGGCCGACGACGCTGCCCACGCATCCGCCTCCCCTGACCTGTCCACACCATCGCCCCTTGATTACCTGATGTCCGAGTCCCCAGTATCCCCCACCCGCGAAGTCGCGTGGACGGGGCCACCACGAAACGGCAGCGAAACCTGCACCTTTGACCACGCTCGGTCCGGTGTACGCGTGGGCTGTGTCAGCTCGGCCGGGGGGCGGCAGGGGTACCGGCGAGCAGCAGGCGCGCCTGCTCGACGGTGGAGGCGATGGTGAAGATCTCCTGTGCGCCGACCAGTGTCAGCAGGCTGTCGAGACGTTCCGGGACCGCGGCGAGCGCCAAAGCCCCTTCGGCATCCTGGATGGCCTGCCGGGCCACGAGCAGCGCGCTGAACCCGCGTGAGTCGCAGAACGAAACGTCCGCACAGTCCAGCACCACCCGCCGACGGCCGGATTCGAGCGTTTCACCGACCGCTTCGGCCAGCAGCGCTTCGCCGCCCATGTCCAGCTCACCGGCCAGTGCCAGCACCGCATCCCGCTCCACCACCGATCGTGTGATCACGAGCCTCTCCACCGGCACCCCACCACTCCTCTTCCTCAGTACGTCTGTCGGTCCCGTAACCGTACGAAACAGCCCCCCGGGCACTGCCCAGACAGCGGGCACATCATGTCAGCTGTAACGCAGCGAAATGCCTTGGCCATACTCTCGATCGGGCAAAACGGACCGATCGCCCGGCCCGGGGGTTCGTTTCTCGCACCCGCGCCCTCACCGGGTCAGCGAAGCGATTCGGGCCGCGCGACGAACCGGGCGAGCTCCTCGGCGGCGCCACGGGGCAGGTCGGCGACGGCCGCCTCCGGCAGGGTCGTGATCACTGCGCGCAGTCGCGCGCCGAGGTCCGGCAGCAGGGCCCAGGCGGAAGCCGGGGCACTGACGGCGGCCAGCAGCATGTCTCCCTCGTGGAAGTAGGCGTCCAGCAGCGGCTCGTCGAGCAGCAGGCTCACCGCGAGTGGAAGGACATACGGCAGGGCTACCTGCTGCGAGAGGAGAGTGCGCAGATCAGCCGGACCGAGTTCGCTCAGCGGAACGCGCCGCAATTCATGCACTTTACGGACCAAATGGGTCGCATCGGCGTCAGGAGGCGTCCAGCGGGGCGGGTCCAGCTCGTCGAGCGAACGGTCGAGGTGCAGCAGACGGTCCATTCGTTCATTCTCTTCGCGAATTCCGCGACCGACCGACCGGCCGACCGGCCGACCGGCCGACCGGCCGACCAACCAACCGGCCACCCGCCCGCGGCTGCGCTACCGCTGCTGCTACTGGTACTGCTGCTGAATCCTTTTGGGGGCCCAGCGCCTCTTATACCTGTGCCCGCAGAACGCCGGCACAGGAACCGGAGGTTGTCGTGATCATTGGAATCGCTGGCGTCGTCGGAGTGGTGCTTCTCTGCACGTGCGGTTTCGTCGCGCTGCGCAAGCGAGGTCGGGCACGTGGCTGAGTCGACCTGGCCCGGTGAACAGCTGGTGGTCGCCGCGCAGCACGGTGACGTCGATTCGATCGCCGCTTTGGTGGCGGGCTCACACCCGAACGTCCAGCGGTTCGCCCGCTCCCTCTGCGTCACTCCCGAGGACGCGGAGGACGCCGCCCAGGAGGCGTTGATCATCCTGTACCGCAGGATCGGAATGCTGCGGGCGTCCGGTGCTCTGGCGTCGTGGATGTTCCGTATCGTCCGCAACGAGTGCCTGCGGCGCGCGCGGACGATGCTGCGGGACCAGGCACCGCTGCGGGAAGGCCAAGCACCGCCGCGGGACGTCGCCGCACCTTCGGCCGAGGACGAGGTTCTGCACCGGATGGAAGCGGGCCGGGTGGGGGCGGCCGTCGCCGCTCTGCCCGCCGACCAACGACGCGTACTGATCATGCGAGACATCCAGGGCTACAGCGGACAGATGGTGGCCGATGCCCTGGGGCTCAGTACGGCCGCGATGAAGTCGCGTCTGCACCGGGCCCGCGCGGCCGTTCGGCACACGCTGCGTGTCACACCCGGCTCGGCTCCCGGAGGGAATGCCCATGAGAACCAGGACAACTGAGGCGGCCGACTTCGCGAGTACGTCCCTGCCCCGGCACCTGGCCCGTGGCGTCGTGGGGTTCGGCGGGCTCATCGGCTCGTTCGCGCTGATGCCGGTGGTCGGACCGGTCAGCTTGCTGATGTTGCCGGTGGGCGCGGTGGCGCTGCGCGGGTGCCCGCTGTGCTGGACGATCGGACTGGTGCAGACCCTCTCGAAGGGCCGTCTGCGGCGATCCTGCGAGGACGGTCAGTGCAAGCTGACGGCCGTCGGCCGCGAGAAACACGCCCGTGACCCCGGCTGAGCTTCTCCCGTGATCCCGGCTGAGCTTCTACGGCACCGGCACCGGCCGGTGGCTGCCCGGCCGTCGTACGGGAGCGGCCTCCTCACGGAGCGCCGCGCCCGTTGCGGTCGGATCGCGGCGACTCGCCGCTGCCGTTCCAGCCGGGGCTGTGGATCAGCGACATCAGCAACTGGTGGGTTTCGGCGTCGGCGGCCACGACAAGTCCGCGGGCTCCCTGGCCTGTCGGTGAGCCGTCGATCCCGGTGACGACGCAGCCCGCGGCGCGGCACAAAGCGATGCCTGCGGCGAAGTGCACGCTCCCGGTCAGGTCGCCGCCATCCGTGACGTACGCGGCGCGCTTGCCGGCCGCGACCCAGGCCAGCGCGAGCGTCGTGGAGACGACACGCGGCCGGAACCGCTCGGCGAACCGTGGTTCGGCCAGCAGGTTCACGGCCCGGAATCCGGGTGCGCTCGGGAACGGCGGGTCGAGATTGACGTCCACCAGCCGGGTGGCGGGCGTGGGTGTCAGCCGCGCATCGCACCCGTCGTGCCGCACCCGGGCCGTCTCACCGTCGGTGAAGAAGATTTCGCCGCTGAACGGATCGGCCACGGCCGCCGCCCCGTTGACGAGCGCCACGTTGACGGCGACCAGCATGTTGCCGACGGCGTAGTTCAACGTGCCGCACAGGGGATCCACCAGCCACTGTCGCTCGGCGTCGGGAGCACCCTGGCGCCCGCCCTCCTCGCCGAGCACCGCGTCGTTCGGCCGGGCGGCTCGAATGACGCCGAGGATCGCCGCCTCGGCGTCCACATCGGCCTCCGTCGCGAAGTCCCCGGCGCCCTTGTCGGTGCGGGTGAGCCGCCAGCCGTACAGGGCGCGCACGACGTCGGCGCCGGCACGAGCCGCTGCTATGGCGACCTCGGTGTCGTCGAGGCACGCATTCGAGTTGATCATGCGGCGGAGAATAGTCGACTCCGGGACGACCCCCGCCAGTTCCTCGTCCGCACACCTCACAACCAACCTATCTCCATAAAAACGCTCACCGCCATTACGAACGTAATGAATAAGAGAGTATGGTGGCCGAAGCGGACCAGGACCGAGGAGAGCCGGACATGACCCAAGCGGAGAACAGCGACGTGCCCCGTACCGAGGCAGGACCGATCACCGTTCGGCGCGGCGTGCCCGAGGGAGCCGAGGACGTGGTGGCCGGGCTGTACTGGGAGGCGTTCGGCCGGAAGCTGGGCGCGGCGCTGAACCCGCCGGCCACCGGGCAGCGGTTCATCGCGAAGCATCTGCACCGCGACCGGGCCGTGGTGGCGCTCGCGGGTGATCGAGTGGTGGCGGTGGCGGGTTACCAGCTCGACGGCCGGGGGCTGACCGGCGGCGGCGTGGCCGATGTCCTGGATACGTACGGGCTGCTCAGGGGGGCGCCACGGCTTGCACTGCTGGCGCTGCTCGAACGCACTCCGGCCGCGGGGCAGCTCGTCATGGACGGCATCGCGGTCGCCGCGGACTCCCGCGGACTCGGCATCGGCACCCTGCTGCTCGGAGAGGTCTTCCGCGTCGCCGCCGAGAACCGCTGCCGGCAGGTCCGGCTGGATGTCATCGACGTCAATCCCCGCGCCCGCGCCCTCTACGAACGTCACGGCTTCACCGCGGTCCACACCGAGCAGACGCCCTATCTGCGCCGCCTGATGGGCTTCAGTGCCGTTACCACCATGCACCGTCCCGTCACCCCCCGGGCGGGTGACCGGCCGTGAGCGGCAGTCGGGCTTCCGCACCTCGCGCCTATGCTCGGTCCATGCCCGAGAACGTTCCCGAGATCCCCACCCGCCTGCTCGTACACGCCCTGGTCCGCGAAGACGGCACCGTCGACGCCGGCGAGCTCTACACCGTGGCGGGCGCCCTCGGCATGAGCGACCAGCAAGTACGCCTGTGCATCAAACGGCTCGTCACCGAAGGGCGCTTCACGCACGAAGGCCGCGGCCGCAAAGCCCTGCTGCATGCCACCGCCGACGTCACCGGGTCCCTGGTCCCGGAGGTGGAGTACGTCCGCTACGCCTACGCACAAGATCATGGGCAGGCGCCGTGGGACGGCGTCTGGCATCTCTTCGCGTTCGCCGTCCCGGAGTCGGCCAGAGCGGCGCGGGACGCTCTGCGCGACACGCTCGTCGGGCTCGGCGCCGCGGCCGTCCAGGGCGGCCTGTACGTCAGCGCGAACCCGATCGGGGAACACGTCGAGGCCCAGGCGCGACACCTCGGCATCCTCGATGCCCTCACGACGTTCACCAGCGACGACCTGCGCATCGGCGACCGTCGTGATGCCACCGACCTGGCCGCCGGGCTCTGGCCGCTGGACGAGATCGCGGGCCGTTACGACACACTGGCCGCCCTCGCCCGGGCGCGCCTCGGCCAACTCGACGGCGCGACCACGACGACCGGGGCCGACCAACTGACCATCGCCGTCGAACTGGCCGCCCAGTTCACCCGCGCCATGGAACCGGACCCCCTCCTTCCGCCGCAGCTGCTCCCCCGGCCCTGGGCCGGCGCGCACGCTCGCGACCTTGCCGCCCGCTGCTGGGCCCGGCTCCTCGAACACCAGGCGTCCACCGGCTCGGACGAGCACCCCCGTCTCCGCCTCTTCAGCCTGTACGCCGACGCCATCCGGCCCGCCCCCGGCCCCGCGGCACGCTGAACAGTCAGCTTCGTCGAAGCCGAGTCCGGGGACGGAGATCAGTCCGCGGTGACACCCGCCAGAACGGCGAGGACCGCGAGTCTGATGCGGTTGTCCCGGCCCGTCTTCGTCATCAGGCTCGCGACGTGTGTCTTCACCGTGGTGACCCCCATGTGCAGTCGGTCGGCGATCTCCTTGTTGGACAGGCCGACGCCCAGCAGGCCGAGGACCTGGCGCTCACGCGGCGTGATGTTCGGCAGTGGGGCCTCGGCCGGGCCGTCGGAGGCTGAACGGGCCTCGACCGCCTGGGTGACGAGGCGGTCGAGGGCACCGCGGCTGAAGGGGGACTCTCCTGCCACCGCTCGGCGTACGGCGTCGAGGACTTCGGCCGGCGGGGTGTCCTTGACGAGCAACCCGCACGCTCCGGCCGCGAGTGCTCCGTACAGGTGTTCATCGTCGTCGAAGGTGGTCAGAGCGACGACGCGGGTGGCGGGACGAGCGGCCAGGATGAGCCGCGTGGCTGTGATGCCGTCCGTGCCGGGCATCCTGAGATCCATGAGGACGACGTCGGGGGCGGAACGCCCGGCCAGGCGTACGGCCTCCGCGCCGTTGCCCGCCTCACCGACGATCTCGACGTCCGGGGCGTGATCGAAGAGCATGCGCAGGCCCATGCGGACGAGCTGTTGGTCGTCGACAACGAGGACTTTGATCACGTCTGCGGCTCCAAGGAGGCTGTTGACGCGGGCAGTTCGGCGATAAGCCGCCAGCCCGTGCTCGCGGGCCCAGCCTCCAATGAGCCGCCGAGCAGGCTCACACGCTCCCGCATGCCGATCAGCCCGTGACCGCGGGGGCCCGGTTCCGGCGGTCTGTGTGTTCTCGCGCCGTCGTCGTGGAGCCCCACATGTATGGCGCCGCCACCGGCCATCCGTACGGTCAACCGCGCGTGGGCGCCGGGACCGGCGTGCTTGACGACGTTCGCCAGGCCCTCCTGGACCAGACGCAGCACGGCCAGTCCACGGACCGCGTCGAGTCCTGCGACGGCCGGGTCCAGGGAAGCGGTGACAGCGAGCCCGTTGCGGCGGCTTCTGCTCACCACCTCGTCCAACACGGCCGGCAACTCCTCGGCCGCGACCAGGGACGCGGTGGCGGGCCTCGCGCTGTCCGGGTCGCGCAGTACGGCGACCAGGCGCCGCAGGTCCTCCAGTGCCGCGCTGCCGCTGGAGTGGAGGTCGTCCAGGACGTCGGTGATCCGGGGGTCGGCCGCGCGGTCTGTGCCGGTGTCGCCGAGCACGTGCCGGGCGACCCCGACGCGCAGCACCATGGAGGACACGTGGTGGGCCACCAGGTCGTGCAGTTCGCGTGCTATCGCCGTGCGTTCGGCGGCGCGCGCCGCCAGCAGCCGCTGTCCGGCGCGTAGTTCGTCCTGTTCCGCGCGCTCGCGGACGTGCCGTACCGCGTCGCGGCTGAAGCGTATGTACGCGCCCAGCAGCAGCGGAAGCCCGGCGACGATGCCCATCTTGTACAGCACTTCGGGCAGGGCGCCGGGCAGGTCTGCGAGCCGGTTCGCCGCGACGGCCAGCGCCAGTACGGCCGCGCCGGCGGCGACGCGGCGTCCTGATCGCCGTACCGCCAGCTCGAAAAGGGTGACGGCGGCCAGCACCTTCACCGCGGGAACGATGCCCGCTCCCAGCTGATGCGCGGCGACCAACAGGCAGGACTGCGACAGGAGCGCGGCGAACGGCCATCTGGCCCCCGCGAGGCACGACACGAGTGCGGCAGCGGCCACAGCTGCGTCGAGAGCCCCGGACGGCCGGTACACCACGAGGAGACCGCCCATCAGGACTCCGGCGAGTACCAGTACACGGGTGGAGGCTGACGTGCTGTCGAACGCGGCTGCGGTCCATGGTCGCTTCACGCCCTTCACGATAGGCGGGCTCCTGCCTCACCCGGGTCCTGCCACGGCAGGAGGTACGGTCCTCCCACTGGCCGCCGGGTCCGGCCCCGGAGCGGAGCCGGACGCGCGGCCCGGGCTGCGAGGGTCCTCTCATGACTCAGCACACCAACGCCCGCAGTACGAGTACGAACACCACGCCCTCCGGCCTGGGCCGGCGGTCCTTCCTGGGCGGCGCCGCCGCTGCCGGGATGACCGGAGCCGCCTTCGGTACACCTGCCCACGCCGCCGGGGTGCGGACGGGCACCCGTGGCAGGGGCGGGCGCTTCCGGGGAAAGTCGGTCCTCATCACAGGCGCCACCTCGGGCATCGGCAGGGCGACGGCGATCGCCTTCGCCGCCGAGGGCGCCCATGTCGGCTTCTGCGGCAGGCGGGCCGAGTCGGGCCGTGCGGTGGAACGCGAGATCCGGGACGCGGGCGGCGAAGCCACGTACATCCAGGCAGACGTGCGGGTGGCCGACCAGGTCCAGCGCTTCGTGGACCGGGTCGCGAGCACATACGGCGGCATCGACGTGGCCTTCAACAACGCCGGCGTCGGCAGCGGCAAGCTGCCCCACGAGATGAGCGTCGAGGAATGGGACAACGTCCAGGCGACCAACGCCCGCGGCGTGTTCCTCGCGATCAAGTACGAGGTTCCCCACATGCTCAGGGCAGGGGGCGGCGTCATCATCTGCACTTCCTCGTCGGCCGCCGAGCAGGCACGGCCGAACGGCGCCGCGTACACCGCGAGCAAGCGGGCGGTGCAGGGCGTGGTGAAGGCCGCGGCACTCGCGTACGGAACGAAGGGCATCCGGGTCAACGCCCTGCTGCCCGGCACCACCGACACGCCTTTCGTACGCCCGCCGGGCATTGCGGACGGCGACTGGGCGACGTACAAGCCGGCCTTCGGGCGGCTGAACATCGACGGGCTGGAGCGGATGGCGGAAGCCGGGGAGATCGCCCGTGCGGTGCTCGGGCTCGCGTCCGACGACTTCCCCTATATGACGGGATCCTCGGTCGCGGTGGACGGAGGCAGCACGGCGGGCCGGAAGATGATCCATCCCGGCGCCCCCTGACGCCGCTGACGCCGTTGCCGCAACTTGCCCGCGCCGCGTTCCCGTTCCCTCCCGGGGACCGGTCGTCCCCGGTGGGCCGGTGCTGATCCGTGCGTCGTCACACAGCTGCCGGACGCAGGAGCTGTCTCCTGGCCGCGGGCGGGAACCCGCCCGCGGCCGGGGTGTCGTGCGCTGTGCGGTGGTGTGGTCCGCGACCGCTACTCGGTCACGTCGTGCCCGTGTCCGTCGTGCAGGCCGCCGCCGCTGCCGGCGTCGCCGTCGGTCGGGACCGACTCGACCGGGGCGGACAGCGGGCCGAGGTCGTGGGCGTAGTGGCCCACGGCGTCCGCGATGATGTCGATGTTGACGTCGAACGCCTTCATGTCGATGTTCTCGATGGTGTCGCCGGCGGCGTGGTAGTTCGGGTCGTACGCCACACCCGCCGTACCGCCGAACTTGACCGCCTGCTCAGCGGTCTTGATGCCCTCGGCGCCGGTGAAGGTGCCGCCGGAGGGAATGCCGACCTCGATGAAGGGTCCGTAGTCGGAGCGGCCCGTGAAGTCGGTGCCCTCGTGCGGGATCTGCCGGGCGTCGAGGAAGTCGTTGATGCCCTTCTCGATCTGGGCGGAGCCCTCCGGGCCGGGGCCTGCTCCGACGCCGTCGGAGTCGTCTCCGTCGTACACGAAGTAGCCGGCGTTCGGGGAGGCGATCATGTCGAAGTTCAGGTAGAGCTTGATCTGCTTCTTCTGTTCCTCCGTCAGCGAGGCGACGTACGCCTCGGACCCGAGGAGGCCGAACTCCTCGGCCGACCACCAGGCGAACTTCACCTTGTTCGTGGGCTTGGCCTGGGTCTTGGCGAGCTCCAGGGCGACCTGGAGGATTCCGGCCGAGCCGGAACCGTTGTCGTTGATGCCGGGGCCCTCGGTGACCGAGTCGAGGTGGGCGCCGAGGAAGACGGTGTTGTCCGCGTCTCCCCCGCGGGTCTCCGCGACCACGTTGTACGTGGTGCGGTTCTCGCGCAGCTCCCGGATGTCCAGGGTGACCTTGACCGGCCCCTTGGCCGCTTCCGCGGCGAGCGCCTCACCGTCCGCCTGGGTGACGCCGCCGGTCGGGACCTTGCCGAGGTCCGGTGCGCCGATGGTGCCGTTGAGGGCTCCCGCGGTGTTGTTGTAGATGACCGCGCCGACCGCGCCGGCGTCGGCGGCGTTGGCCTGCTTGATCGCGAAGGCACAGCCGCCGCGCTTGATCAGGGCGATCTTCCCGGTGAAGGTGCCGGAGGCGAAGTCGCCGGCCTCGCAGCCGTGCGTACCGTCGGCGTCGACGGGGGTGGCGGCGAGCTCCGCGGTGACGCCGCCCGCGGGTGAATTCGCGGTGTATGTCATGAGTTTGACGGGCACGTCGCGCGGCGTAGGCGAGACGACCTTGAGGCTCTCCTTGACCGTCTCGGTATACACGAAGTCGAACTCGTGTCTGGACACCTTGAAGCCGGCCAGCCTCATGACGGCTTCGACGTACTTGGCGGACCGCTCGTGGCCCTGCGACCCGGCCACCCGGTTGCCGTCGCTGTGGTCGGCGATCTTCTGCAACACCTGAAGGTGCCTGTAGGCGTCCTTGGCCGTGGACTCCTTGACCAGCTTGCGAGCCAGCGCATCACCCCGGTGGGGGCCGGATCCCATCGCACTGCCGGCGGTGGCCGGCCCGGCGAACAGGAGCGGGGAAACCAGTGCTGCGGCCGCCAGGGTTGCGGTGGCTGCGGCTATACGGCGTGAGGGCATGGAAGTCCTTCCACGTCATTCGGAAATCGGACTGCGGGGGGTGGTGAGTTGAGGCACGTTAAGCGCCAGAGAACCCCGTTGACCAGAGGTTCGTGAAATCTGCTCCACCTGGTTGCCCCGCGCGGCCACCCGGGGTGACCGGTTCGCCCACCGAGCCGTCGCCGGCCGTCGGCGCGGGGTTCGATGCCGTTGAGCGGCGTCGGAGAGGGTGCTTCGGGGTGACGTCTGCGAGCCTTCGGCCAGGGTGTCGTGCGCCGCCAGGCTCGAACGTAAGCGGTGGGAGCCTCGGGTGGTACGCCGACACGAGCGCGCGCCGCCTGAATGGGTGCTCTCACGGAGGTGGCGGCCGGACCCGGCGGCGCGGGTGCGGGCGGTCCGCGTCAGGTGGCTCCGACGCGGGACCGTCCGGGGCTGTCGGCTCCATGAGGTCGGCGTGTACAGCCGTTGACGCCCCGCGCCGTGATTACAGTGCCCAGCCGGTCGTGGAACGGCAGAGAGGGCATCCTGTGCGGTGGGCTTACATCGGCTCGTTCACCTCGGGGGGCGGTCGCGGCATCACGGTCGCGGCCGTTGACCCGGCGACCGGGGCGCTGACCCCGCGTACCGGCGTCGACACCGTGGTCAACCCCTCGTGTCTCGCTCTCTGCGCCGACACCGGAACGCTGTACGCGGTGAGTGACGCCGAGCCGGGCGCGGTCGTGGCCTTCCGTACCGGGCCGGACGGGAGCCTCACCGCGCTCGGTCCGGCGGTGGACGCGGGCGGCTCCGGCCCCACCCATCTCGGCCTCGCCGGTCGCCGGCTGCTGACCGCCAACTACGGCTCCGGCAGCGTCAGCAGTTTCGCGACGGGACCCGACGGGAGCGTTCACGGTCCGCCCGTCGTGCTGGCGCACCAGGGCTCGGGCCCCGACGCCGACCGGCAGCAGGGCCCGCATGCCCACCACGTGCTGGCCGATCCCGGTGGGCGATGGGTGCTCAGCGTGGACCTGGGCACCGATTCGGTGCGGGTGTGCTCGCCCGACCGTGCCACCGGAGAGCTCCAGGTGCACACCGAGGCGGTGCTCCGGGCCGGGTCGGGGCCACGTCACCTCGCCTTTCACCCCGACGGCGAGGTCGTGTACGTACTCCACGAGCTGGAGCCCCAGATGACCGTCTGCCGATGGGATGGGGCGTCCGGGCATCTGGAGCCCCTGGCGGAGGTTGCGATCGATCCCGAAGGCGCCCCGGAGGGAGAGCGGGTGTACCCGTCCGTGGTCCTCGTCTCGTCCGACGGGCTCTTCGTGCGGGCCGCCGTGCGCGGCAGTAACAGGGTACTGACGTTCTCCCTCGCCGACGGAGCCGAGAAGCCGCGGCTCACGAGCAGCGTGGACTGCGGCGGTGTGTGGCCGCGCGACCTGGTGGCCGGTCCCTCCGGCCGGCGGCTGTACGTCGTAAACGAGTGGTCCGGGGACGTCACCTGGTTCGACGCGGACCCGGAGACCGGGCGACTGGCCCGCGCCGGGGCCCTGGAGGTTCCGGCGGCCGCGTGCGTGGTCTTCGCCTGACCGGCCGGGCGCGCCGCTCGCGGGGCGGCGTGTGGGCGCACGGTCCGCGCCACCGCTGACGCGCGGCTCAGTCGCCCGCGCGGTCCAGTTCCTCGTCGAGGGCGAGTGCCGCCATGATGAGCGCGACATGGGTGAATGCCTGCGGGAAGTTGCCCAGTTGCTCACCGGCCGGTCCGATCTCCTCGGCGAACAGGCCGACGTGGTTGGCGTAGGTGAGCATCTTGTCGAACGCGTACTGCGCCATGCCGAGTCTGCCCGCCCGGGCGAGAGCGCCGGCGTACAGGAAGCTGCACAGGGAGAATGTGCCCTCGTCGCCGCGCAGCCCGTCGGGCGAGGCGACCGGATCGTAGCGGTGGACGAGGCTGTCGGAGACGAGTTCGGCCTCCATGGCGTCCAGCGTCGACAGCCAGCGCCGGTCCTTCGGCGAGAGGAATCCGACCACCGGCATCAGCAGCAGGGACGCGTCCAGGACCTCGCTGTCGTAGTGCTGTACGAACGCCTGGCGGCGGGTGCTCCAGCCGCGTTCCATGACCTGCTCGAAGACGGCGTCCCGGGCGGCGGTCCAGCCGGCGACGTCGGCGGGGCGGGCGAGTTCCCGGGCGAGGCGGATGCCGCGGTCGAAGGCCGCCCAGCACATCAGGCGGCTGAAGGTGAAGTGGCGGCGGCCGCCGCGGGTCTCCCAGATGCCTTCGTCGGGGCGGTCCCAGGTACGGGCCAGCCAGTCGAGCAGGGCGCGGAGGTTGCGCCAGCCGTCGTAGCCGGCGAGCTGCGCCGGGTCGCGGGCGTGGCTCAGGGCGTAGGCGACCTCGCCGTAGATGTCGAGCTGGAGCTGGCCGGCCGCGTCGTTGCCGGCCCGTACCGGAGCGGACCCCCGGTAGCCCTCCAGGTGGCCGAGGACCTCCTCGGTCAGGTGCGGGTCGCCGTCCACCCGGTACATGATCTGCAACGGCTCGCCCGTTACCGTCGCGCCGGCCGCGACCCGGGCTCCGAGCCAGCGCCGGAAGGCGTCCGCCTCCTCCTCGTACCCGAGGTCCAGCAGTGCCTTCACGGACAGGGACGCGTCCCGGATCCAGGTGTAGCGGTAGTCCCAGTTCCGCTCGCTGCCGAGGTGTTCCGGCAGCCCGGCGGTGACCGCGGCCACGGGCGCGCCGGTGGGGGCGTACGTCATCAGCTTGAGGGTGATCGCCGAGCGGTTCACGACCTGCTGCCAGCGTCCCCGGTACCGGCTGCGGCGAACCCAGCGGTGCCAGTGGTCGTAGGTGGAGCGGAACGCGTGCCGGACTTCGGACTCGGTCGGCTGTGGCGGCGGCTGCGCGCCGGGGTCGTCGCACACGGTGAGTACGGCCGCCGCCCGTTGTCCCTGACGCAGCGCCAGGTCGGCCCGTACGTCGCCTCCCTCGGCGCGCAGTTCGACGCGGCCCCCGGGCGCTGCGACGTGCAGGTGGACGGCGCTGTCCGGGGCGGTGAAGCGGGCCGCGCCCTGTTCCACGTCGAGGCGGTGCGTGGCGCGTGCGTAGTCGAACCGCGGGCGGCAGTCCAGCCGGAAGCGGACTTCGCCACGGGTGACGCGCATGACCCTGATGACGCTGTGCCGGTCCTCGGGGCATGCCGCGTCGCCCAGCGGCATGAAGTCGACGACCTCGCCGACGCCTTCCTCCGTCATGAAGCGCGTGACCAGGATGGCGGTGTCCGCGAGGTAGAGCTGACGTGTCGTCGCGCCCTCTGCCGCCGGTGTGATGGCGAAGTACCCGCCGCGGTCGTGGTCGAGCAGTGAGGCGAAGAGGCTGGGTGAGTCGAAGCGGGGTGCGCAGAACCAGTCGAGCACTCCGTCGCAGGAGATCAGGGCGGCGGTGTGCAGGTCGCCGATGAGGCCGTGGTCGGCGATCGGTGGGTAACGGCGCATGGCGTCCCTTCGCGAGCTCGCCCGTCAGCTCACGCTACGGCCGGGTACGCGGCCGTGCATGCGGGACGGTCCGGGCGGGTTCACCCGTCGGGCGGCGCGCGGCGTGCCGATCGGTGCGCGGCTGCTTTGAATGGCGGTCATCAGGTGCGCCGCCCGTACGTGGGCGGCGCGCGTCGTCGTGCCCAGGGATCCAAGCGGCCGGGCCCGGTGGTAGCGGGAGGGCGCATGGCGTCACCGAAGTCCCCCGACGCGCTGTCTTCGGACCGCTTCGGCTCCCGGCGGCCGAAGGGCGCGCTCCGCCGCATCGGTACGTGGTGCGCCCGCCATTGGGTGGCCGTCATCGTCCTGTGGCTGGCGGCTCTGGTGGGGCTCCAGGTGCTGGAGCGCGCGCACGGGGGCGATTACTCGGACGACTTCACCCTGCCCGGGTCCCAGTCCCAGGACGGCCTCGACGTACTCAAGGCGCATGAGCCGACGGCGGGCGGCTACAGCGCCCAGATCGTCCTGCACGACTCCTCGAAGCAGCTCACCGACGAGGGAGGGCCGATCGGCACGGCGGTGACCAGTCTGGGGAAGCTGCCGCATGTGCTCAGTGCGCAGAACCCGCTGCCCGCGCCCGGTACGCCGCCGCCCGCGCAGGGCGCCGCCAACGTCGGCCCGCTGTCGTCCGACGCGAAGACGGCGTACATCACCGTGCGGTTCGCCGTACAGCCGTCCACGCTGGGCTCGTCCTACCTGGACGGTGTGGACACGGCGGTCGAGCCGCTGCGCGCGGCGGGCATCGACGTGGAGTACGGCGGTCCGCTGGGCGAACTGGCCCGCCCGGAGCCGGACGACCGTACGAGTGAGGCGATCGGGTTCGGTGTGGCCGTCCTGGTCCTCCTGCTCGGCTTCGGCAGTGTCGTGGCGGCGGTGCTGCCGCTGGTGACGGCGCTGATCGCGGTGGTCTGCGGGCTCGCGCTGCTGGGGTTGCTGGCGGCGGCGTTCACCTTCGCCACCGTCTCGCCGACGCTCGCCACGATGATCGGGCTGGGCGTCGGGATCGACTACGCCCTCTTCCTGATCACCCGGCACCGTCAGAACCTCATGGACGGGCGGGATCCCCCGGCGGCGGCCGGGTGGGCGACGGCCACCAGTGGGCGGGCCGTGCTGGTCTCCGGCTGCACGGTGATCATCGCCCTGTCCGGGCTGTGGGTGTCGGGGATCAGCTTCATCGGCAAGCTCGGGCTCGCAGCGGCCGTCACGGTGATCACCGCGGTCCTCGGGGCGCTGACCCTGGTGCCGGCGATGCTGGGCCTGGCCGGCCGGCGGATCGACCGGCTCAAAGTACGGCGGCCCATCGCCGAGACGGAGGCCGGTCCCGGCGAGGCGGCGCACGGCACGTGGCACCGCTACGCCCAGCGGGTGGAGCGCCGCCCGTGGTGGTTCCTGGTCTCCGGGATCGTCGTCCTCGCCGTACTGGCGGTGCCCGTGCTGTTCATCCAGCTCGGGCACATCGGCGACGGGGCGGACCCGAAGTCGTTCACCGACCGGCGGGCCTTCGACCTGATGTCGTCGGCGTTCGGCCCGGGGTCGAACGGGCCGCTGACCCTGGTCATCGACCAGACGGACGTCCCCGCGTCCGACCGGTCGTCCCTGACGTCCAAGGCGCAGAGCGCGCTGGACCACGTCCCCGACGCGGCGGTGATCACGCCGCTGAAAGCGACGTCGGACGGTGACGTGCTGATCGCGACGGCCTACTCCGTCGCCGATCCCCAGGACGAGAAGACGACCGGGCTCGTCAACCGCCTCGTGGACGACGTCCTTCCGCAGGCGGTGTCCGGCACCGACGCCCGTACCTATGTGACGGGTACGACGGCCGCACAGGTGGACTTCCTGGACATCGTCTCCAGCAGGCTGCCGCTGATCATCGCGGTGGTCGTCGGCCTCGCGTTCCTGGTGATCCTGACCGTCTTCCGGGGTGTGCTCGTCGCGGTCAAGGCCGCCGTGCTCAATGTGCTCTCGATCGCCGCTTCGTACGGTGTGGTGGTGGCGGTGTTCCAGTGGGGCTGGGGCGGGCCGGCGCTGGGTGTCTCGGGCGACGTGCCCATTGAGAGCTACGTACCGATGATGATGTTCGCGATCGTTTTCGGGCTCAGCATGGACTACGAGATCTTCCTGCTGTCCCGCGTCCACGAGGCGTGGCTGCGCACTGGGGATCCGAGGGTGAGTGTCGCGCACGCCCTGGAGATCACGGCGCGCGTGATCACGTGCGCGGCGCTCATCATGGTCAGCGTCTTCGCTGCCTTCATCCTGAGCGACAACATCGTGGTCAAGATGCTGGGTCTGGGTCTGGCGGCGAGTGTGCTCATCGACGCCACCGTCGTACGCCTGCTGCTCGTGCCGGCCGCCATGACGCTGCTCGGCAGGTCGGCGTGGTGGACGCCGAGGTGGCTGGACCGGGTGCTGCCTCACGTCGACGCGGAGGGCGGGGCCGCCGGGGGCACCGGTGCGGGAGGCCCACCGGGGCGAGGCGCGCCGGGCGCCGGGTCGTGAGAAGGCGGGCCGGGCCGCATCCGGGCTCGCCGGCCGGAGGGGCGGTCAGGCGACGGGCGGCACGCCACCACTCGGAAGGCCGCACCACTCGGAAGGCCGGGTAGCGTCCGCCCCGGCTTGAGGCGGCCGCTTCATCAGCCGCACAACGCCGGCCGCGACCTGGTCAGTGGTCGGGGGTCACGTCGTCGCGGAGGGCGACGCCGGGCCGGGTGTTCACGGACCACATGTGCGTGCATCGCGGGCACTGGAGGTGGACCACGGGTCCCTTGTTGGATATCAGGTAGCGCCAGTGCTCACGGCAGTTCCGCCGCTCGGCGCACGGTGCGCAGTGGCGGGCGTCGTCGCAGGTGGGGCAGGCTACCCAGGCGCGACGGGCGATGTCCGCCTGCGGGTCAATGGGAAGCCGCACGGCCCGGCCCCTCCCCTGGCAGGACACCGGCCGACACCAGCATGTCGTAGGTGCGCTGCTGCTCGGCGTCCAGGCCGGAGTAGAGGAGTGCCGACGCCTGCTCCTCGCCTTCGAGGACGGCCACGGGGTCCCAGTCGGGCCCGAGCGCGGCCACGACCTCGGCCCGGCGACGGGCTTCTTCGACGGTCAGGTCGATCGCGAAGGATATGTGTTCGCTACTCTTGTCCTGGTTCATATGCATACTTCCGTTGCACTGGCGGAACTCCACATCTGTACCAGTCGGCAACGGTGACGGAAAAGGGTCACCCCTGTCAGATCCCGCCGGGGCCGCACCGCCCGACCGGCGGCCGGCCCTCGGACCGACAGGCGCGCAAGGGCGGTTGGGGTGCCGGGCCGTCGACCGGGGAGCACGGGCGCCGCGCGGGGTGTGACGTACTTCATGGCCTTCATGGCCTTCATGGCCGTACGCATCGATTCATCGGAGCGCTGTCACGCGTTCGGCCCGGCTCGGGATCTCCGATCAGCTCGGGTCGGGTCGGGTCGGGTCGGCTCAGGAGGTGCCGGGGGCTCGGTACTGGACCTGTCCGGCTTTGCGCAGAGCCTCCAGCGTCTCGTCGACGCTGAGCAGGACCGTCGTCTCCAGTGAGCTGAGCGCACCGCCCGCACCGATCGCCAGCGCGACGCCGGCCATGGAGACGTTGTCGGGGGCTTCCCACAGGTTGTAGCCGTCGTGCTCGCCGAACGCGTACCAGAATCCGTGGAGCTTTCCCCCGACCGACTCGATGTACGCCTGGGCGGCCCTCGCCCGGTCTTCCGGGTTCTGGATCATCCTCGCCCAGGTCTCCGGTGTGTAGCTGAACCTCGACAGATAGAGCGGCATGCTTCTCCCTCGCCTACACCAGCCCGCCGTGCCCCTTTTTGGGGATAGATGTCGGATTTTAGTGAGCGAGTGCGACGGAAGCCCGCCGCAACACTTCGCCGAAAGGATGCCGTCCTACGGGGCGGACCGGTCGCGGTGCGCGGAGAGCCTCGGGTGGGCGTCGTACCGGCGACGACTGCGGAGCATGCCTTCGTCGGAGAGGGTGAACACGTCGACGAACTCGACTTGTTGAGGGGTCAGCCGGCCGATCGCGACCACGCAGTCGCCGGAGGCCACGATCCGGTCGATGTGGTGGCGACAGCCCGGCGCCGGGTTCTCCAGGCGCGCGTCCTCGTGGAGCAGCGACGAGAAGCCTTCCAGGTCTCCGGCGTCGAGGTAGTGGTAGGCAAGCCGCACGTGGTCGACTCCGGAGTCGGTGACGAGACTGCTGGGCGGCAGCCGCCTTGCTTGACGACTGTTCATGGCGAGTCCTTTCGTACGTCCGCCTCCGGCCCGGCGGCGGCAGAAACCACCGTGCTCCGGCGTCGCAACCCCGCACTATCTCGGGCCTATCACCACCACGGAATCTCCACACCGTTTACAAGTGTGGAGATGATCGGGAAAACTACAGTCCGCACACGCGTCTTGCAGGTCATTTTTGCTGCGAATTCGGTTGGTTTGGGGCGTGTTCCTTGCTGGGAGAAACAGTGAACGTATCGCCCGGCGGGGGCCCTCATGCCCCTGACACCGTGGTTTTCCGCATCCTCGGTCCGCTCCATGTGCACGGCCCGCACGGGCAGGTGCGCATTCCGCCCGGGCGCCAGGAGGTGATTCTGGCCGCGCTCCTGCTGGAGGCGAACCGGGTCGTGAGCACCGACTACTTGGTGGATCTGATCTGGGAGGACGAGCCGCCGGACACCGCCAGGACCCAGGTGCAGATCTGCGTGTCCCGGCTGCGGAAGCTGTTCGGCAAGGAGACCGTTTCCGCGGCCATCACCACCCGGCCGCCCGGTTACGTCCTCAGGACGGAGGACGGCTCGGTGGACGCGGCGCTGTTCAGCCGGCGGATCGCCGACGCGCGGCTGCTCCGCAAGCAGCCCGGCGGGGCGGCGGAGGCGGTCGAACTGCTGCGGGCGGCGGACGGGCTGTGGCAGGGGGACTGCCTGAGCGGCCTCTCCAGTGAGACCCTGCGCAGCAAGGCGCGCCAGCTGGACGAGGAGCGGCTGACGGCCGCCGAGACCCGGATCGACCTGGAACTGGAGCTGGGCCGGCACCACCAGCTGGTCGGGGAGATCCAGTTGCTGGTGCACGAGCATCCGCTGCGGGAACGGCTGCGCGGCCGCCTGATGCTGGCGCTGTACCGCTCGGGACGGCAGGTCGAGGCGCTGGACGTCTACCGGGTCGGCCGGCATCTGCTGGTGGAGGAGCTGGGTCTGGAGCCCGGCGGGGAGCTGCGGCAGCTGGAGTCGGCGATCCTCGCCGGGAACGTTCCGCCGCCCCGGCTCGGTGAACCGGGCGCGGGCGACCGGCCGCCCCCGGCCGCGACCTCTGGGGCCGGGGTGGCGGCGGGCGCCGCCGGAAGCGAGCCGCGCCACCGGGCTCCGGGGGCGGCCGGTGGGGCGGATGCCGCTGGGCGCGTCCTCGCGGGTTCCGCGTCTTCGGCTCCGGAGGGGCCCGGCGCGGCCTTCGGGTCCGGGTCGGGTGAGTCCCACGGGGCGGCCACCGGTGGGGAGCTCGCGGCCACCGGTGGGGAGTTCGGCGCGGGTTCTGGCGGAGGGCCCGCGGGTGCGGGTGGGGAGTCCGGCACGAGGGCGGGTGCGCAGGCGGGCCGGGGCGGTCCGGTCACGGCACCGGTCAGAGATACCGCGGAGGGTGCCGGGGCCGACGATCCGCGACCGGGCCGGCCGGCCGGCCTACCGGAGCCGGGCGGTCGGGCCGCCGGCGGAGGGCCGGCCGGTGCCCACGCGCCCGCGTTACCCGCCGAAGTACCCCGGCAATTACCCGCCGACACGGCCGACTTCGTCGGTCACGAGACGCGGATATCGGTCATCGAGAAGACCTTGCTGGGCACCGGCGAGCGCCGCGCCGTGGGACTCGTCGTCATCGTCGGCAAACCGGGCACCGGCAAGTCCACCCTGGCCACACACATTGCGCACCGGGCCGGTGAGAGGCACTTCACCGACGGACAGCTCTACTGCGACCTGCGCGGCACCAGCGGGGCTCCGGCGACGGCGGGCGAGGTCCTCGGCCGGTTCCTGCGCGCCCTCGGCATCCCCGGCCCCGTCATCCCGGACTCCCTGGACGAGCGGGCGGAGATGTACCGGACGCTGCTCGGGTCCCGGCGGGTGCTGGTGGTACTGGACGACGCGGCGTCCGAGAGCCAGGTACGCCCGCTGCTGCCGGGAGCCGGAAGCTGCGCGGTGCTCGTCACCAGCCGGGTGCGGATGACCGGGCTGCCCGGAGCGCACCGGGTGGAGCTCGACGTACTCGGCACGGAGGAGGCCATGGAGCTCCTGGTCCGCGTAATCGGCGAGGAGCGGGTGGCGGGCGAGCGGGTCTCGGCACAGGCGCTGATCCGGACCGTCGGCGGGCTGCCCCTCGCCCTGCGGATCATCGCGGCCCGGCTGGCGGCCCGGCCGCACTGGACCCTGGCCTCGATGGTGCACCGTCTCGCCAACGAGCGGCACCGGCTGGACGAGCTCACCCACGGCGAGATGACGATGCGGGCGAGCCTGTCCCTGACCCACGACGGGCTGTGCCCCGGCGACCAGCGGCTGTTGCGGCTGCTCAGCCTGGCCCGGGGTCCGAGTCTGCCCGGCTGGCTGGCCGGGGCACTGCTCGACGACCGGCGCCCCTTTCCGTCGGATCTGCTGGAACCGCTCGTCGACGTACAGATGCTGGACGTGGTCGGCATGGAGTCGACCGGCGGGTTCCGGTACCGCTTCCACGAGATCATCCGGGTGTTCGCACGGGAGCAGCTGGCCGCGCACGACGATCCGGCGACCCAGTCGGCGGCCCTGCGGCGGATGATGGGCGGCTGGATGGCGCTGGCAGAGGTGGCCCACCGGCGGATCTACGGCGGGGACTTCACCGTGCTGCACGGGACGGCCCCGCGCTGGCTGCCGCCGGCGGCGCACGTGGACGAGCTGCTCGCCGACCCCCTGGAGTGGCTGGACAGCGAGCACGCCAACCTGGTGCAGGCGGTGGAGCACGCGGCCGCCGAACAGCTCGACGAGGTGTGCTGGGACCTGACGACCACGCTGGTCACGCTGTTCGAGACGCGTGGCTATCTCGACCACTGGGAGCGTACGCACCAGGTGGCGCTGGGCGCCGCGCGGTCCGCCGGGAACAAGCGGGGCAGTGCCGCCGTACTGGCCTCGCTGGGATCGCTGTACCTGAGCCGCAGTCAGCACGAGGAGGCACGGGCGGCGCTGTCCACGGCGCTGGGGCTGTTCACCGAGATCGAGGACCGGCAGGGGCTCGCTCTGTGCCACCGCGACCTGGCGCTGCTGGAACGTTTCCGCGGCAATGAGCACCAGGCTCTGGAGCTGTACGACCGGGCCCTGCGGGACTTCGACCTGGCCGGTGACGTGGTGGGCCGGGCGATCGTGCTGACCCAGAGTGCGCAGATCTGGATGCTGCGGGGCCAGAGCGCCGCCGCGCAGAGCAGGCTGGACGAGGCCCTGGGCATCTACCGGTCGGTCAGGTACACGGGTGGCCAGGCCCGTACTCTGCGCAGGGCCGGACAGTTGCAGCAGCGGCAGGGCGAGATGACCCGTGCCGTTGCGACGTTCACCGAGGTTCTGGAGTTGTGCCGGGACAGCGGGGACGTGATCGGTGAGGGACATCTGCTGCGCGATCTGGGGCTGGCGCACGCGGGGATGGGCCATGTCGCCGCGGCCCGCGAGTGTCTGGACCGGGCACTGAGCATCCGGGAGCAGATCATGGACCAGGGCGGGGCGTCCATGGTGCGGCTCGACCTGGCGCGACTGCTCACGTCGGACAACGGTCCGGGTGACCGCGACCGTTCGCAGGAGCTGCTGCACAGTGCGGTACAGGCGTTCCGGGACCGGCGGATGGCGCCGGAACTCGCGGAGGCGCAGCAGTTGCTGGCAGGCGGCTGAAGCGGCTCGGCGGAAGGCACGGGGCCGGGGGCGAGGTGCTGCGAGAGGTGCGGGGGACGGATCGCGGAGGCCGGGCCCGGAGCTGTGCGCTGGTAGGCGCGGCCCCGGGTTCTCCCGTGCGCGGCCGGTACGGGTCGGAGCGGCCGGTTCGGCGGCGTCAGTCCCAGGGGTTGTTGTCGCTGGTGGGGCTCGGGGCCGGGGTCGGGGTCGCCTCCTGCGGGGAGGAGGTACCGGTCACCCCGCCCGCCGGAGCGGCGTCGTCGGCCAGGGCCGCCTGAGTACCGAGCAGAGCGGCGCCGGCCAGGGCGACGGTGACGACTGCGGCGCGGAGGGCGTGGGCGATGGCCATGGGATTTCCCTTCGGTCGGGGCGTCCCCACCGGGTTGCGGGGGCGTCTCCTTCTTCGTGGTCACCACGCTAGGAACGGCGGGAATCCCCGAACCGGCCCTGCTCCTATCACGCAGTTATCACGACGCGGGCGGGAATCCGCGGGGCGAAGGACGACGGGACGCGGGGTACCGAATGGACGGCACGGCTCCGCTCTCGCCGGGCCGCCGCAGGCGCTCCCGTACTCCTCGCCCCACGCGGGGCCGGCCTCTTGCCGTGCACGCGACCGGCTCCCAGCGAGCGGCTCCGACCTGGGCGTTCGACGTTTTCGCGGTGCGATCCGGCTGTGGCTGCGCGGTCCCTGGTGCGTCCGGGCCGTACGGCCGGCGTACCTCGGTTCTCGCAGGTCCGCGAAGAGCCGAGGCCGTGATAGCGGACGAAGCGCGGCCCGCCATCACCACGCGGCGGTCGGGGGCAGGGCTCGCGAACCGGACCCGGCCCCGCTGCGTAAGCCGGCGCACAGCCTCACAACAAGCCGACCTGCAACCCCATGGACAACAGCCGTCACATCCGCACCACTGTCAACAGACCAAGGCACCCTGGGCGGACGGGCCGGAGTCGCAGTGATCAAACGGGCGTGAGGCTCGTCCGACAGCCGTGATAGCGGGGCAGCCGCCCGCCGTCCCGCGCGGCGTCGCGGTGGGCGGCCGGGCGATGGTGACGCGATAGCGGGCTGCCGAGGATGGGACGTGTCCCTCCTCACCACCCCCCGGAGCACGCATGAACCTCACCGTCACAGCCGGTCCCGCCCAGGACACGCAGGTCGGCGCCCTGATACGGGCCCACCGGCTGCGCATCGGACTCACCCAGCGGGAACTCGCCGACCTGTCGACCATCAGCGTGCGGGCGATACGCGACCTGGAGCACGGCCGGGCGAGACGGCCCCGCACGGACACCGTGCGGCTGATGGCGGACGCGCTGCGGCTGGGGCCGCGGGCCCGGGCCGCGCTGGAGGACGCAGCGCAGCTGGGCCGGGCCCTGGGCGTAACGGCCGGGCCGCCCGCGCCGCCGGACGCCCCGCAGCCGCTGCTGGGCCGGAACACGGAGACCGGCACCCTGGTACGGGAGCTCTCGCCGGACGGCGAGGAGCGACTGACCCATGTGGTGGGGCTGCCGGGCGTCGGCAAGACCCGGGTCGCGCTGGCGGTGGCGGCGACGCTGCACGGCGGCGGCATGCCCGTCCTGTGGCACGCCTTCCCCGGTGCGGCCCGCGAGTACCTGCCGACGGGGCCGGGGATCTGGACGGAGCTCACCGACCGGCTGGTGGCCGGGCTGTACGGCGATGAACCCGGCCCCGAGAACACGGAGCCGGCGGGTGGACTCCTGGGCGAGGGACCGGTCCTGCTGGTGCTCGACGGCGCTCCGGCCGGAGCGCCCCGCTTCGACCGGCTGACCCGTCTCCTGCACGACGTGCCGGGGCTGCGCCTGCTGGTGACGTCCGACGAGCCGTGGCAGGCGCCCGGTGAACGGCTGTTCCTGCTGTGCCCGCTGCCGGTCCCGGCCGCAGACGGCAATGGCTCGGACCTGTCAGGCCGCCCGGCCGACCCGGGGGCCGAGGGGGAACCCGCGGTCCGGATGTTCCTCGACCAGGTGCGGCGCGTCCGTCCGGAGCCGGCCGCCGCCGGTGCCGACAGGGAGCGAGCGGTGCGGATCTGCCGTCTCCTGGACGGGCACCCGGGAGCGCTGTCCGCCGCCGCGTCCTGGCTGGTCGTGTCCGACCTGGCGGCGCTGTGCGACACCCTGGAGGCCGACCCGACGGCGTTCCTGGACCACCTCGGCGGCCGGGCCGACTGCCTGCGTGAATCGCTGCGGAACCGTATCGGCCGCCTGCCCGCCGGGCCGCGCACCCTGCTGACCGCCCTGTGCGCCGCGCCGGGCGGAGGCGAGAGCGCGGGCGCGGGCGCGCTCGAAGACAGCTTCCAGCTGCCCGCGCTGACGGCACTGACCGGCCGCAGCCTGCCGGAGTGCGGGCGCCTGCTACGCGAGCTGCTCCTGTCGGGACTGGTGCGCGCCGCTCACGAGGAGGGCGCCTCCCACTTCCGGGTGCCCGCGCTCGTACGGGCGCTGGTGCCCGGTGCGGCAGTGTGCGCGCCGCAGGCAACTGCCGCCGTCTGAACTGCTCCTGGAGCGCCGGAACAACTGCCGCCCGCAACCGGGCCGCACGGATTGGATGGGCGTACGCCGAAGGGCCGGGCACCTCCGGCCGGCCCCGACCCGGCCGCCCGACGCCCGCCCCGCACTCCCGGCGATCAGCACCACCGCGATGCCCGATCCGAAGCCCGCGTACCGCACGCCGAACCTCGCCCCCGCCCGCCGCGCCGGCCCGCGCGCCCGATTCCGTCCTGCACCGATCCCGTCTCCGAGGAGCCCCCGCATGTCCCCCAAGGCGTCTGTACGGCTGCCGCTGTCGGCGGCCCAGCGCGACATCTGGCTGGCCCACGCGCTGGACCCCTCCGGCCGCCGCTACAACGTCGGCGAGTACCGGGAGCTGCGCGGTCCGGTCGATCCGCAGCTGGTGCGGGCCGCGTTCCGGCAACTCGCCGTCGAGACCGACGCCATGCGGATCCGGGGCATCGGCTCCGACGAGGACGGCCCCTGGCAGGAGCTGCACGCCGAGCCCGGCGACCAGGAGCTGACCGAAGTGGACCTGAGCGGCGCCGAGGACCCGGCCGCCGCGGCGCGGGACTGGATGGCGGCCGAGCTCGCCCGGCCCTTCGACCTGGCTTCGGACTGGCTGACGCGGCACGCGCTGGTGAAGGCCGGTGAGGAGCTGTGGTTCTACTTCCACGGCTTCCACCACCTGGTGATCGACGGGGCGGGGCTGGCTTTGCTCGACGCCCGCCTGGTCGAGCTGTACGCACACGCCGAGGCCGGGGAGCCGTGGAGCCCGAGTCCTTTCGGGTCGCTCACGGAACTGCTCGCACAGGACGCGGCCTACCGGGCCTCGGGCGACGCGGTCGCGGACCGGGCGTACTGGACGGAGCGGCTGGCGGACCTGCCGCCCTCCCCCCAGATCGGCAACGGCCGCTCCGCGCCCGTTCCGTCGGAGTCCCTGCCGTTCGTCCGGCGCACGGTGACGCTGCCCACGGAGTACGCGCAGCTGCTGCGGGAAACCGCCCGAGCGCACCGGGCGCCGTGGACGATGATGGTGATCGCGCTGGTCGCGGCGTACGTGCGGCGAGCCTCCGGGAGCGACGCCGACGAGTTGACCCTGGCGCTGCCGGTGACCGCGCGGACCACGGAACTGGCCCGTCGTACCCCGGGCATGATGTCCAACATCATTCCGCTGCGACTTCCGGTCCCGGCGGACACCACGCTGGCCGTACTGCTGAAGTCAGTGGTGCAGGAGGCCCGGCAGGGGCTGCGCCGGCAGCGGACCCGGTTCGAGGAGATGTGCCGCGGCACGGAGCCGGGCCCTGACCGGCCGACGGAGCTAGGCCCTGACCGGCCGGGTGCGGCGGCACGGCCGCCCACCTCCCTCCAGGTGAACATCATGGCCTTCGCGCCCGGTATGCGGTTCTTCGGTGTGCCGACCACCCAGCACAACCTGGGGAACGGGCCGGTGGACCACCTGGCGGTCGCGGTCTACGACCTGGGACCGGAGGACGGACTGCGGATCGACTTCGACGCCGCGCCGCAATCCTGCGACACGGCCTCGGTGGCCGCGCACCAGGACCGTTTCATCCGCTTCGTCGGCAGCGTCCTGGGCGCCCCGGAACTACCTCTGCGAAGTGTGGAGTTGCTGGACGAGCTGGAGTCGCGACGGATTTTGGGCGAGTGGGCGGGCTCTGCGGTGCCGGTGGACGACCGGTCGCTGACCGGGCGTTTCGAGGAGCGGGCACGGCTGCGTCCGGAGTCCACCGCCGTCATCTTCGGCCAGGAGCGGCTCTCGTACGGAGAGCTGGACGCCCGCGCCAACCGGCTGGCCCATCACCTGCGGGACACGACCGGACTGGGGCGCGGCGATCTCGCGGGCGTCCTCCTGGACCGGTCGACGGAACTCGCCGTCACCATTCTCGCAGTCCTCAAGTGCGGCGCCGGGTACGCCCTGCTCGACCCGGAGTTCCCCGACGAGCGACTCACCAGCACCGCCGCCGACGCCGGCATCGCGGCCCTCGTCACCTCGGCCGGGCACGCACACCGAGTGCCGGGCTCCTGGCCGGCCGTACGGATCGACGCGGAGGGGACGGCGATCGCCGCGCGGCCGGGGACCCGGCTGGGCGTGGTACTGACGGCGGACGATCCGGCGTGTGTGATGTTCACGTCGGGCTCGACCGGACGCCCCAAGGGCATCCTCTCCTCCCACCGCAACCTCGCCTCCACCCTCACCGCGCAGACCCACTGCGCCTTCGGACCCGGCGAAGTCTTCCTCCAGTGCTCCCCCGTCTCCTGGGACGCCTTCAGCCTCGAATTCTGGGGCGCACTCCTCCACGGCGGCACCACCGTCCTGCAACCCGGCCAACGACCCGAACCCGCACTCATCGCCGACCTCGCCCAACAACACCACGTCACAATGCTCCAACTCTCCTCCAGCCTCTTCAACTACCTCACCGACGAACACCCCGACACCTTCACCACCACCCACACCGTCCACACCGGCGGCGAACCCGCCTCCCCCACCCACATCCGGACCCTCCAGGAGACCTGGCCGCATATCACCGTGGTGAACGGCTACGGACCCGCCGAGTCCATGGGCTTCACCACCACCCACACCGTCCCGCGCGGCACGGGCGAAGTACCGCCGACCGTGTCGATCGGCAGTCCGCTGGCCAACAAGTACGCGTACGTACTCGACGACCACCTGCGCCCCGTACCCCCGGCACCACAGGCGAGCTCTACCTCGCCGGACACGGAATCGCCCACGGCTACCTCACCCAACCCACCACCACCGCCACCCGCTTCATCCCCCACCCCTACGGACCCCCCGGCACCCGCCTCTACCGCACCGGCGACCAAGCCCACTACGACACCCACGGAAACCTCCACTACACCGGCCGCACCGACACCCAGATCAAAATCCGCGGCTTCCGCATCGAACCCACCGAAATCGAAACCCTCCTCACCACCCACCCCACCTCGCACAAGCCACCGTGATGTACGGGAACGGGCGGCTGACCGCGTACGTGACGGCTGTCCCCGACGGGCGCGCACCGGAGCCCGCCGTGGTCCGGGCCTGGCTGCGGGAGCGGCTGCCGGACCACATGGTGCCCGCGTTCGTCGTCCTGCTCGACCGGCTGCCGCTCACCCCCAACGGAAAGATCGACAAGCGCGCCCTGCCGGAGCCCACCGCGTCGGCCGCGACGGACCGGGGGCGGGCGCCCCGCACCGCGCTGGAGGAGATCGTCTGCGCCCTGTTCGCCGAGGTCCTGGGCGTCGACGGGCCGCCGTCCCCGGACGCCGACTTCTTCGAGCTGGGCGGGCATTCGCTGCTCGCCGCCCGGCTCGCGAACCGTCTCGCCTCGGCGCTGGACACTCGGCTGAGCCTGCGTGAGGTGTTCCGGTACTCGACCCCGGCCCGGCTGGCCGCGCATCTCGCGGAGCTCACCGGGCGGCGGGCCGCGCTGGCGTCGCCGACGGCCCCGGACCGGCGCCCGGAACGGCTGCCGCTGTCCTTCGCCCAGCAGCGGTTGTGGCTGGTGAACGGGCTCGAAGCCGGCGGGACCGCCTACAACGTACCGATGGCTGTCCGCCTCGACGGCCCGTTGGACGTGGCCGCGCTGCGGGACGCGTTCAACGACCTGGCGGAGCGTCACGAGCCGCTGCGGACCCGCATCGCCGTCGCGGACGGCGAGCCCCATCAGGTGGTGGCACCGGCGGACGAGGTGTTCTTCACGGTCCGGGACGTGACTCCCGAGGCGGTGGAGGACGAGCTGAAGCGGGCAGCCCGGCACGTCTTCGACCTCGCGGCCGAGCCGCCGCTGCGGGTGACTCTGCTGCGCACAGGCCCGGAGTCGGCTGTGCTGCTGGTGCTGCTCCACCACATCGCCACGGACGGGCAGTCGCTACGCCCCCTGTTCGCGGACCTCTCCGAGGCATACGCGGCGCGGCGGGCGGGCCGCCGTCCCGGCTGGTCACCGCTGCCCCTGACGTACGCCGACCACGCGCTGTGGCAGCGGTCCGCACTGTCCGGGCCGGTGCTGGACGAGCAGCTGGAGTACTGGCGGCAGGCGTTGGCGGGGCTTCCGGAGGAGCTGGGGCTGGTGCACGACCGGCCTCGGCCGCCGGTGGCAGGGCTTCGGGGCGGGGCCGTGGAGGTGGACTATGGTCCGGAACTCGGCGCGCTTGTGCGGGAGTTGGCTCGGGCCGAACGCTGCACGCCGTTCATGGTGGTGCAGGCCGCCCTGGCGGCCACGCTGACCCGGCTCGGCGCGGGCACCGACATTCCGTTGGGCTCGCCCGTGGCGGGACGGTCGGAAGAGAGCCTGGCCGGGCTGGTGGGGTTCTTCGTCAACACGCTGGTCCTGCGCACGGACACCTCGGGCGATCCGGAGTTCCGCGAGCTGCTGCGCCGAGTACGGGCCACGGACCTCGACGCGTTCGCCCACCAGGACGCGCCCTTCGACATCGTACTGGAAGCCGTCAACCCAGCGCGCTCACTGGCCAGGCATCCGCTGTTCCAGGTGTGCCTGGCGGTGGAGAGCGGCCCGCCGCCCGGCCCGGAGTTCGCCGGGGTGCGGGCGGGCGCGGCCAGGCCGGTGGTGACCGGGGCCGTCAAGTTCGACCTGGAGTTCCTGCTGCACACCGGGGCGGCCGACGGCGGGCCCGGTGCGGACGGGCTGACCGGCACCGTGCTCTACAGCGCGGACGTCTTCGAGCGGGAGACCGTGGAGCGGATGGCCGCGATGTTCCGCCGGACCCTGGAGCAGGCCGTGTCGGCCCCGCACCTGCGGCTGTCCGAGCTGCGACCGATGGCCGACCAGGACCTTGAGCGGATTCTGGGCGAGTGGGCGGGCACTGCGGTGCCGGTGGACGACCGGTCGCTGACCGGGCGTTTCGAGGAGCAGGCGCGGCTGCGTCCGCAGTCCACCGCCGTCGTCTTCGGCCAGGAGCGGCTCTCGTACGGGGAGCTGGACGCCCGCGCCAACCGGCTCGCGCACCACCTGCGGGACACGACCGGACTGGGGCGCGGCGACCTCGCGGGCGTCCTCTTGGACCGGTCGACGGAACTCGCCGTCACCATCCTCGCGGTCCTCAAGTGCGGCGCCGGATACGCCCTGCTCGACCCGGAGTTCCCCGACGAGCGACTCACGAACACCGCCGCCGACGCCGGCATCACCGCCCTCATCACCTCGGCCGGTCAGACCGGTCGGCTGAACGGGCCGTGGGCGGTGGTTGCCCTGGACGGGACTGACATGTCCGCGCTGCCGGACACGGATCTCGGCGTACGTACAGGGCCCGACGACGTGGCATGCGTGATGTTCACGTCGGGCTCGACCGGACGTCCCAAGGGCATCCTCTCCTCCCACCGCAACCTCGCCTCCACCCTCACCGCGCAGACCCACTGCGCCTTCGGACCCGGCGAAGTCTTCCTCCAGTGCTCCCCCGTCTCCTGGGACGCCTTCAGCCTCGAATTCTGGGCGCACTCCTCCACGGCGGCACCACCGTCCTGCAACCCGGCCAACGACCCGAACCCGCACTCATCGCCGACCTCGCCCAACAACACCACGTCACAATGCTCCAACTCTCCTCCAGCCTCTTCAACTACCTCACCGACGAACACCCCGACACCTTCACCACCACCCACACCGTCCACACCGGCGGCGAACCCGCCTCACCGACGCACACCCGGCGGCTGCACGAGCGCCGTCCGGACCTGACCATCGTCAACGGCTACGGGCCGGCCGAGTCGATGGGCTTCACGACGACGTACACCCTGGACCCGGCGGCACCCGCGCTCCCCTCGGTGCCGATCGGCGGTCCGCTGGCCAACAAGTACGCCTACGTACTGGACGACCACCTGCGCCCCGTACCCCCCGGCACCACAGGCGAGCTCTACCTCGCCGGACACGGAATCGCCCACGGCTACCTCACCCAACCCACCACCACCGCCACCCGCTTCATCCCCCACCCCTACGGACCCCCCGGCACCCGCCTCTACCGCACCGGCGACCAAGCCCACTACGACACCCACGGAAACCTCCACTACACCGGCCGCACCGACACCCAGATCAAAATCCGCGGCTTCCGCATCGAACCCACCGAAATCGAAACCCTCCTCACCACCCACCCCCACCTCGCACAAGCCACCGTGGCCACGCACCCGGACCACCACGGCATCGCGCAGCTGACCGCGTACGCGGTCCCCGCCGAGACCGGGCGGCCCTCCCCATCGGAGATCCGGCTGTGGCTGCGGACCCTGCTTCCCGACCACATGGTGCCCGCGTTCGTCGTCCTGCTGGACCGGCTGCCGCTCACCGCCAACGGCAAGATCGACAAGCGGGCGCTGCCGGTGCCGCACGCCGGTCCGGGCACCGGAGGCCGCGCACCGCGCACCGCCCTGGAGCGGACCCTGTGCGACGCCTTCACCGAGGCGCTGGGGCTGTCCTCCGCGGTCTCGATCGACGACAACTTCTTCGACCTCGGCGGGCATTCGCTGCTCGCCGCCCGGCTCACCAACCGCCTGTGCTCCGCCCTGAATCTGAGCCTCACCCTTCGCGACGTATTCCGTCACCCCACGCCCGCCCAGCTGGCCGCGCACCTCGACGCCTGGTCCGCGCGGGCCGCCACCACCCCCGAGCCGCGCCGCGCCAGGCCCACCCTGCGCCGGCGCACCGACCAGGAACGGATCACCTCATGACCGACCGGACCGCCCCCCTCCCCAACGCCGACGACATCGTCTGGGACCTGCCCGGTGAGGGCCCCCAGCGGACCGCGCTGCTTGTGCTGCCGCACGCGGGCGGCAACGCACACGCCTACGCCGAGTGGCGGGCCCATCTGCCGCAGGACGTACGGCTGCTGATCGGGCAGTACCCGGGCCGTGGCGCCCGGTTCGCCGAGGATCTGCCCCTGACCATCGCCGACCTGGCCGGCCCGGTGGCGGCGGCGCTCCCCGCCGACCTGGGCGAGGACCTGGTGGTCCTCGGGCACAGCATGGGCTCGCTGGTCGCCTTCGAGGTGGTACGGCTGCTCACCGCGGCGGGGCGGGCGCCGCGCTCCCTGGTGGCGTCGGCCTGCCGGGCGCCGTTCCTGGAGAACCCCAGCGCCGTGTACCCCGAGCGGCTCGACGACGACCAGCTGGTCGCCGCGATCAAGGAGCGGGGCGGTACGGACGACGGGATCCTCGACGAGCCCGAGCTCCGCGAGATCATCATTCCCTCCATCCGCGCCGACTTCGCCATCGACGACGTGTACCGCTGCCCCGTCGAGGAGGCCCGTGTCGACTGCCCGGTGACGGTGATCGGAGGCGACGCGGACCCGGTGGTGCCGGCGGCGGCGCTGGACCGGTGGGCCGAGATCACCGAGGCGGGCTTCGCGGCGCACGTCCTGCCCGGCGGCCACTTCTACTTCCAGCAGCAGCTGCCCGGCTTCTTCGCGCTGCTCGGCTCCGTACTGGACGGCGGCGCGCGGCCCGCCGCGGCGGCCCTCACGGCCTCCGCCGTCTGAACCGGCGTACCGCTGCCGTCGTACGTACGCCTTCCGCCCGTCCCCTCTTTCCTGCTCCTTTCTCCCTCCAGCAGAGGACTCTTGCGATGACCACCTTCGCCGATGCCCCCGTCCTGACCGGCCTGACCGTGATCCGCGAGCCGGGCAAGCCCGCCGTCGTGGCCACCCCGGGCCACCACGACATCGACGCCGCCGCCGCGTGGCTGACCGCCCACCGGGCCGAGATCCAGGCCGAGCTGCACCGCTCCGGCGCGGTGCTGCTGCGCGGACTGCCGGTCGCCGACGCGGCGGCCTTCGCCACCGCCCGTGACGCCCTGATCGAGCAGCGGGCCGGCTACAAGGAGAAGGCCACCCCGCGCACCGACTTCGGCGAGGGCGTGTTCTCGTCCACCGACCTGCCGGCCGCCCAGCCGATCCGCCTGCACAACGAGAACAGTTACACCCTGGACTTCCCCGGAGTGCTGCTGTTCGGCTGCGTGACCGCCCCCGAGGAGGGCGGGGCGACGACCGTCGGCGACATGCGGGAGGCCCTACGGCTACTGCCGGCGGACCTGCGGGAGCGGTTCGAGGAGGCCGGCTGGCTGCTCGTACGCAACTACTCCGAACTGGCCGGGCTGCCCTGGTACAAGACCTTCGCCACCGACGACAAGGCTGCCGCCGAGGCGTACTGCGACGAGAACACCATCGGCTACGAGTGGCTGGACGACGACTCCCTGGTCACCCGGCAGCGCCGGTCGGCGATCGTGACGCACCCGGTGACCGGGGACCGGGTCTGGTTCAACCACTTCGCGTTCTGGAACAGCCGCACCCTCGACCCGGACGTCCGCGAGGTGCTCGTCGACACGTACGGCGAGGACGGCCTGCCCTTCAACACCTACCTGGGCGACGGGACCCGGCTCACGGACGCCGAGGTCGACACGGTCAACGAGGTCTACGACCGGGTGACGCGCCGGGAGACCTGGCAGCAGGGCGACCTCATGCTCGTCGACAACCTCCTGTGCGCCCACGGGCGCGAGTCCTTCACGGGCGACCGGAAGATCCTCGTCGCCATGGGCGAGCCGGTCGCGCTGGCCGACTGCTCCCCCGCCACCCAGCCGTCCACCACCGTCTTCGGGAAGTGACCACCGCCATGACCGCCGTACTGCCCGAGCGCCCCGGCACCCTGACCCCCGCCTCGCCCGCCGCCGCGTCGCGGCCGGTGACCGCCGACCTGCTGGACCGGCTGGCCGCCGTCCCCGGGGACCGCGCCGCCGTGATCGCCGCCGACCGCGAGCTGACCTTCGACGGGCTGCGCGCCGACGCCATGCGGATCGCCGGCCGGCTGGCCGCGCACGGCGTCGGCCCGGAGAGCGTGGTCGCGCTCTGCCTGCCGCGCGGTGCGGGCCTCTTGTCCGCGCTGATCGGCGCCCTCACCGCCGGCGCCGCCTACCTTCCGGTCGACCCGAAGCTGCCCGCCGACCGGCGCCGCTACCTCGTCGAGGACTCCGGCGCCGACGTCGTCGTCACCTCGGGCGGCGGCCCGGACGGCGCGCCGCTGCTGCCCGGGGTCCCGCACCTCGACATGGCGGAGCTGCTGGTCGACGACCGTCCCGCGCCCGCGTACCGGCCGGTGCCGGTGTCCGGGGACACGCTGGCGTACGTCATCTACACCTCGGGGTCGACCGGCCGGCCCAAGGGCGTCGAGATCGGCCGGGAGGCCGCCTCCCGGCTGCTCGCCGAACTGGAGGACGCCGGGATCGCCGTGACCGAGGGCGGCCGGGTCGGCTGGAACGCCTCTCCCTCCTTCGACGCCTCCGTGCAGCAGTGGACCCGCATCTGCCGGGGCGACACGCTGGTGATGATCGACGACGAGACGCGCGCCGACCCGGCGCTGCTCGCCGCGCTCGTGGACGAGCGGTCCCTGACCGACCTGGACCTGACCCCCTCTCATGCCGATCCGCTGCTGGAGCTGCTGAGCACCGACGGCGGCCCGCGCCCGCTGACCCTGCTGATCGGCGGCGAGGCGATCAGCCCCGCCCTGTGGTCGAGGATCTCGGACCTGACCGCGGCCGGCACCGTCCGCGCGGTCAACCTGTACGGGCCCACCGAGTGCACCGTGGACGCCTCCGCCGGCTGGATCGCGACCCCCGCAGGGGAACCGGCCGCGCCGCACATCGGCGCCGTACTTCCGGGCCTGCGGATGCGCGTCCTGGACGAGAGGCTTCAGCCGGTCGGCCCGGACGGCACGGGTGAGCTGTACCTCGCCGGACCCCGCGTGGGCCGTGGTTACCGCCGCCGGCCCGGCCTGACCGCCGAGCGGTTCACCGCCGACAGCGGCCACGACGCCGAGCCCGGCGGGCGCATGTACCGCACCGGCGACCTGGTGCGGGTCCTGCCGGAGGGCAGGCTCGACTACCTGGGCCGCGCCGACGGGCAGGTGAAACTGCGCGGCTTCCGCATCGAACTCCCCGAGATCGAGGCGGCGTTGACCGCCCACGAGTCGGTCGCCGAGGCCGCGGTCGTACTGCGCGACGACCTGCACGTGGCCCCCGGCCTCGTCGCCTACTACCGGGCCACCGGACCGGTCACCGGCGCCGCGCTCAAGGACCTGCTGACCGCCGCGCTGCCCGCGTACATGGTGCCCGCCGTCTTCGTCGCCCTCGACCGCTTCCCGACCACAGTCAACGGCAAGCTGGACCGGTCCGCGCTGCCCGAACCGCCGTCGGCCGCACCGGCGTCCGCGACGGAGCCCGCCGGGGAGGACGACGGTCTGACCGCCTCGGAACGGCTGATCGCCGGAGTGTGGACCACGGTGCTCCGGGCGGACTCCGTCGGCCCCGACGACAACTTCTTCAAGCTGGGCGGCCATTCCCTGCTCGCGATCAAGCTGGTCTCGCGGGTACGGGCCGAGCTGGGCGTGGCCCTGCCGGTGAAGGCCGTCTACGCCAACCCCCGCCTGCGGGACCTGGCCGCGCACATCGACGGGCTCGTCGCAGCCCATGACGCCTGAGGACATGACCGTGACCCCGTTGTCGTTCGCCCAGCGCCGCCTGTGGTTCCTCGGGCGGCTGGAAGGCCCCTCCGCCACCTACAACGCCCCGGTGGTGCTCCACCTGGACGGGACGCCCGACCCGGCGGTGCTCGGCGCGGCCCTCGCCGATCTGGCCGAGCGGCACGAGGTACTGCGTACCGTCCTGCCGGCCGGCCCGGACGCCGAGCCCCGCCAGGAGGTCCGCGCCCCCGGGGCGGTCGCCCCGCCCGAGGTGGTCCGGTGCCCACCCGCCGAGCGCGACGCACAGGTGGCCGCGTTCGTCCGGGAGCCGATCGACGTCACGACCGAAGCCCCGTTGCGCGTGCGCCTGTTCACCTCGCAGGACGGTCCGGACGCCGACGGGGACGCGGGTTCCGTGCTGGTGCTCCTGATCCACCACATCGCCACGGACGGCTGGTCCGTACGCCCCCTGCTCCGCGACCTGGACACCGCCTACCGGGCCCGGCTCGCGGGCCAGGCGCCCGACTGGGAGCCGCTGCCGGTCCAGTACGCCGACTACGCGCTGTGGCAACGGGAACTGCTCGGCGACCCGGACGACCCCGACAGCCTCGCCGCCGAGCAGCTCGACCACTGGCGGCGGCGGCTCGACGGGGCACCGGCGGTGACGGCGCTGCCCGCCGACCGGCCGCGGCCGGCCGAGCCCTCCGGGCGCGGGGCCACGCTCACCGCACGGGTCCCGGCCGCCACCCACCGCGCGCTGCTCGCCCTTGGGCGGCAGCACGGGGCCAGCCTGCCGATGGTGGTGCGCGCGGCGCTGGCCGCGTCGCTCGCGGCGGCCGGCGCCGGCCCGGACGTGGTGATCGGCACGCCGGTGGCCGGCCGGCCCGAGGAGGATCTGTACGAGCTCGTCGGGTTCTTCGTCAACACCCTGGCCCTGCGCACGGATCTGTCCGGTGATCCGAGCGCCGCCACGCTCCTGGAGCGGGTGCGGGAGGCGGACCTGGCCGCGTACGAGCACCAGGACCTGCCGTTCGAGCTGCTGGTCGAACGGCTCGCTCCGGAGCGCTCCCTCGGCCACCACCCGCTGTTCCAGGTGATGCTGACCGTGGACGACGGGCAGGGCGCGGGCCCGGTGCCGCTCGGGCCGGACCTCACCGGGCGGCCGGGCACGGCCGACCTGCGGGCGGCCAAGTTCGACCTCACGTTCTTCTGCGCCCAGCGCCAAGCGGCTTCGGACGGCTCCCCCGACGGGCTCGACCTCGCGCTGGGCTATGCCGTCGACCTGTTCGACGAGTCCACGGCGCGGTTGCTGCTGGACCTGTTCAGCCGGGCCCTGGACGCCTTCGCCACGGACGCCGCCCGGCCGCTCGGCGCGCTGGCCACCGACGAGGAGCAGGCCGGGCTGAAGGCCCGGCGGGAGGCGCTGGCCACAGCGCGGAGCGCCGCGACGCCGGCCGTACTCCCCGGCCGCCGGGACGTGAGCGGTCCGCGGGAGGAGATCCTGTGCGGGCTCTTCGCCGAGGTGCTCGGGCGTTCCCACGCGGGACCGGACGACAACTTCTTCCGCACCGGCGGGCATTCGATGCTCGCGGGCAAGCTGGTGAACCGCGTCCGGGCCGCCCTGGGCGTGGAACTCGGCATCAGGGACCTGTTCCTGGCCCCCACCCCGGCCGCCCTGCACCGCCGGATCGCCGAGGCCGCCCGCGCCGGAGGCGGCGCCGCCGCCCGGCCCGCGCCGCGCGCGGTACCGGCGGCCGAACGCCCGGACCGGCTGCCGCTGTCGGCGGCGCAGCGGGCGCTGTGGCTGCTCGCCCGGATCGAGGGCCCCTCGGCCACGTACAACGCCCCCGTGGTGCTCCGCCTCGACGGGGTGCCGGACGCCGGGGCGCTGGCGGCGGCCCTCGCCGACCTGGCCGGGCGGCACCCGGTCCTGCGCACCGCCTACCCGCACGTGGGCGGGGAGCCGTACCAGCGGATCGCGCACGACTTCCGTCCCGCGCTGGAGACCGTCCGGTGCGCCGACGCGGCGGAACTCGACGCCGCAGTGGAGGAATTCGGCCGTACGCCGCTCGATGTGACGGACGGGGTTCCGCTGCGGGCCCGGCTGTTCACCACCGTTGACGGCAGCGCCTGCGCCCTGGTCCTGCTCGTCCACCACATCGCCGTGGACGGCTGGTCCCTGTCCCCGCTGCTCCGGGACCTGGGCGCCGCGTACACCGCCCGGCTGGGAGGCCGCGCCCCCGGGTGGGAGCCGCTGCCCCTCACTTACGCCGACTACGCGCTGTGGCAGCGGGACCTGCTCACCGATCCGCAGGAACTGCTGGGTCACTGGCGGACCGCCCTGGCCGGGCTGCCCGAGCGAACCGACCTGCCGTACGACCGGCCCCGCCCGGCCGAGCCCACCGGGCGCGGCGGCACGGTCGCCGTCCGGCTGGACGCCGGGGCGCGGAGCGGGCTGGCCGCGCTCGCCCGTGACCGGCGGGCGAGCCTGTTCATGGTGGCCCGGGCCGCCCTCGCCGCCGCGCTGTCCGCGGCCGGCTCGGGTGCGGACCTGGCGATCGGCACCCCGGTCGCGGGGCGCTCCGACGAGGCCCTGCACGATCTGGTCGGCTGCTTCGTCAACTCCCTGGTACTGCGCGCCGACACGTCCGGAGACCCCACGGCCGCCGCCCTGGTGGAGCGGGGGCGGGACTTCGACCTGGCAGCGTTCGACCACCAGGACCTGCCGTTCGACGTCCTGGTGGAGCTGCTGTCCGGGACGTCCGGGCGGGCCCTCGGCGAGCACCCCTTCTTCCAGGTGATGCTGACGGTACGGACCGCCGGGGCGGCGGACGGCACGGACCGGCCGCGGCTCGGCCCGCTGACCGCCGAGGCCGGATCGGTCGACCTGGGAGCGGCCAAGTTCGACCTGAGCTTCCACTGCGAGGAGGAGGCCGACGGCGGGCTGCGCCTGCTGCTCGGCTTCGCGCGGGACGTGTTCGACGAGGACACGGCAAGGCTGCTCCTTGACGTGTACGCCCGCGCCCTCACGGCGTTCGCCTCGGACGCCGGCCGGCCGCTGAGCGCCCTCGGCCTGCTCACCGCTGCGGAGTCGGCCGCTCTCGCCGCCCGCCGGGAGCGGCTCGCCGACGCTGCGCGGCACGCCGCCGAGCGCGCGGCGGAGCGGGAACGGGCCGGGCGGACGGCGTCGGAGCCGGAGCATCCGCGCGTGCGGCTGCTGTGCGATCTCTTCGCCGAGATCCTCGGCCGGGACGAGGTGCGCCCCGACGACAACTTCTTCCGTAGCGGCGGGCATTCCCTGCTCGCCAGCAAACTGGTCAACCGGATCCGCGTGGCGCTGGGCGTGGCGGCCGGGGTCCGCGACCTGTTCCTCGCCCCCACTCCGCAGGCGCTGCACGACCGGCTGCCCTCGGGCCCGGACGCCGGCGGGGACCGGCCGGCGCTGCGCCCGGCCGTCCGGCCCGAGCGGGTCCCGCTGTCGTACGCCCAGCGCCGGCTGTGGTTCACCGACCAGCTGGAGGGGCCCTCCGCCGCCTACAACATCGCCATGGTGCGACGGCTGGACCGGCCGCTGGACCCGGCCGCCCTCGCCGCCGCGCTGGCCGATGTCGCCGAGCGGCACGAGGTGCTGCGCACGGTGTACCGGGCCGAGGGCGGGGAGCCGTTCCAGGTGGTCCTCGACGGGGCCCGCCCCCAGTTGGAGCTGGGTTTCCCCGCCGACCTTGCGGCGGCCGTGGACGCGGCCGCGGGCCATGTCTTCGACCTGGCGCGGGACCTGCCGCTGCGCGCGTGGCTGTTCCTGCCGTCCGACGGTTCCGGCCGCCAGACCCTCGTCCTGCTGGTGCACCACATCGCCGCCGACGGCTGGTCGACGGACTGCCTGCTGGCCGATCTGGGCACCGCGTACGCGGCGCGGGCCGCCGGCGCCGCTCCCGCCTGGGAGGCGCTGCCCGTGCAGTACGCGGACTACACGCTCTGGCAGCGGGAGTTGCTCGGCCCCGGGCGGCAGGACGCACGCCTCGGCTTCTGGGAGAGCGCCCTCGCGGAGCTGCCGCCGCTGACCGACCTCCCCACGGACCGGCACCGGCCTCCCGTGCCGTCCGGGCGGGGCGCGCTCACCGGGTTCACGGTCCCCGCGTCCGTACGGGACGGGCTGGACCGGATCGCACGGGACACCGGCAGCACCCTGTTCATGGTGGTGCACGCGGCGCTCGCGGCGGTGCTCACCCGCTGCGGGGCCGGGTCCGACCTGGCGGTGGGCACGGTGGTCGCCGGCCGGGACGACCAGGCGCTGAACGGGCTGGTCGGGTTCTTCGTGAACACGCTGGTCCTGCGCACGGACACGTCGGGCGACCCGTGCTACGCCGACCTGCTGGTACGGGTCCGGGAGGCGGACCTGGCCGCGTACGCGCACCAGGAAGTGCCCTTCGACCTGGTCGTGGAGCACCTCAACCCGCACCGGTCGTCGGCGCACCACCCGCTGGCGCAGGTGATGTTGCGGGTCAGCCCGGAGCCGGACGGCGCGGGCGGGGCGGGCGGCCCGCTGGCCGGTGAGGCGCTGCCGTTCGGGGCACACACCGCGAAGGCCGACCTGACCTTCGCACTGACCGGGAACGCGGAGCACGGCGGCCTGGACGGGGTGCTGGAGTACGCCACCGATCTGTACGAGCGGAACGGCGCCGAGCGGCTCACGGGGCTCCTCGAACACGCCCTGGCGGTGTTCGCGGCGGACCCGGCGGCCCGGATCGGCACTCTGCCGGGCGGCCCGCCCCGGCCGGGCGACGGGCCGTACGCGACCGTGGCGGGATACCGGGTGGACCTCGGGCATGTACGGGAGGTGCTGGCCGCGCAGCCCGGGGTCACGGGCGCCGAAGTGGCCCTCGTCGACGGGAGACTCGTGGCGCGGGTGACGGGTGGGGTCACGGAGGCCGACGCGCAGTCCTGGGCGGCGGACCGGCTGCCCGAGTACGCCGTGCCCGTCGTCGGTGTATCGGGGCAGCCGCCCCGGCCGCCGGCACCGGGTGGTCCGCTGCCACTGCTGGTAGACCTGTTCAGCGAGGTGCTGGACGGCAAGGAGGTGACGCCGGACGCGAACTTCTTCCGTTCGGGCGGGCATTCGCTCCTGGCGGTGCGCCTGCTGAACCGGGTGCGCACGGAGCTCGGCCGCGAGCTGACGCTGCGGGACGTGTTCCGGCATCCCACGCCGGCCGCGCTGGCGGCCCTGCTGGCCGCGGCGCCCACACCGCCACCGGTCCCGGCCCTCCGCCGCCGCACCCGCGCCGGCACGCGGGTGCCGCAGCCCTGACGGGCCCGGCTCACCGGGACAGCGCAGGGCTCATGCTCCCCGCCGGTCCCGGCGCAGCCCGAGCCCGCCCCCTCCGGGCGGGCTCGGGCGCGTCCGCGCCGGGGCCCCGGAGCAGCGGGTACGCCGTGCCGAGGCGGCGCCCAACAGTGCAGTCCCACCCGTGCGTGCAGGGGCAGTTCGGGGCGGCAGCGGCAGGGGCCGGAGCTGCCGCGGGGACTGCCCGCCGGTCGGCCGCGGCGCTCGTAGCGTGGTGGCGCGGAGTCGGGAGGAGGTCCCGATCCCGGACCCCACCACCCCTCACCTGGAGGCCACGCGATGCCCTCGACCGCTCCCCCCGCCTCTGCCGCCCCGGGGACCGGCCCCCTGGACCGGTTCGACGTACAGGTCGCCACCGGTCCGGAGCGGGTCGCGCTGGTGCACGGTGAGCGCCGGACGACGTACGGGCAGCTGGCCCTGGCGGTCGCCCTGCGCGCCGACCGGGAGGCCGGCCCCGCGGCCGGGTTCGCGGAGGACGGCGGAGCGGGGGCCGCGGAGGCCGGGGAAGGCATCGGCCGGGTCGTCGCCCTGCTGGCGGCCCTGCGCGCGGGGTCCGCGGGCGCCGCCGATGTGCCGGAGCTGCGGGAGCTGCTGCCGGCCCTGTCCGCCGGGGCCACCGTGGACCTCGGGGCGGCCGGCGTGCCCGGGGAGCGGGTGCCGCTGTCGTTCGCCCAGCGGCGGCTGTGGTTCCTCAACCGCCTGGAGGGCCCGGCTCCGACGTACAACCTGCCGGTGGTGCTCCGCCTGGACTCCGTACCGGACCGGGACGCGCTGCACGCCGCCCTCGCCGACGTGTTGGAGCGCCACGAGGTGCTGCGCACCCTCTACCCGGCGGACGCGGCCGGGGAGCCCCGCCAGCACGTGCTGGACCGGCCGCGCCCCGAGCTGACCGTGCGTTCCTGCCCGGAAGCCGAAGTGGCCGCCGAGGTCGCCCGCTTCACCGCCGGCACCTTCGACCTGGAGGCCGAACTCCCGGTCCGCGCCGCCCTCTTCGTGCCGGACGACGGCGGCAGCGGTGTGCTGGCCCTGCTCACCCACCACATCGCCACCGACGGCTGGTCGGTGGGACCGCTCCTGCGGGACCTGGGCGCCGCCTACGACGCGCGCCTCGCCGGTCACGGCCCCGCCTGGGAGCCGCTGCCGGTGCAGTACGCCGACTACACGCTCTGGCAGCAGGAACTGCTGGAGAACGACACCGCCCTGGCCGCGTACTGGCAAGGCGCCCTCGCCGGGCTGCCGCCCCTGCTGGACCTGCCCGCCGACCGGCCCCGGCCTGCCACACCGAGCGGCCGGGCCGGCACGCTCACCGCCGTACTGGACGCCGGGACCCACGCGCGGCTGGCCGCGCTGGCCGGTGGAGCGGACGCCAGTCTGCTGATGGTGGCGCACGCGGCGCTCGCCACCGCGCTGGACGCCTGCGGCGGCGGTCCCGACGTGGCGATCGGCACACCGGTCGCCGGGCGTTCCGACGAGGCCCTCGACGAGCTGGTCGGCTTCTTCGTCAACTCCCTGGTACTGCGCACCGACGTGTCCGGGGAGGCGGGCCCCGCGGAGCTGGTGGCCCGGGCCCGGGACGCCGCGCTCGGCGCGTACGCCCACCAGGAACTGCCCTTCGACCGGTTGGTGGAGCTCCTCAACCCGCGCCGCGCGCCCGGTGCCAACCCGCTGTTCCAGGTGACCCTGGCGGTGCAGGAGGAAGACGCCGGCACGGACCCCCGTGCGGTGCGCGTCGGCGCGACGCTCGGCGGCCGGTACGAGGAGACCGGCCTGGAGGTGGCCAAGTTCGACCTCGCCGTGACGTGTGTGGCCCGTCCCGGGCACGGCGGTCTCACGCTGTGGTGGACCTACGCCGAGGACCTGTTCGACGAGGCCACGGCCCGGCTGCTGCTCGACGTGTACGTACGGGCCCTGACCCGGTTCGCCGAGGCCGGGGACGCACCGGTGCGCTCGGCTCCGCTGCTGTCGGCGGCCGAGCGGGCCGCGCTGGACGCCCGGGCGGCCCGTACGGCGCTCTCCTGCGAGGAGCCCGCGCGGGCAGGGGGCGAGAGCGCGGCCGATCCGGGGACCGTGGCCGCGCTGTGCGGGATCTTCGCCGACATCACCGGCCGGGACACGGTCGGCCCGGACGACAACTTCTTCGCCGTCGGCGGCCATTCGATGGCGGGCGTACGGCTGATGAACCGGGTGCGGGCCGCGCTCGGCGTGGACCTTCGGCTGCGGGACCTGTTCCTCGCGCCCACCCCGGCCGGACTGGCCGGGCGGATCGCCGCCGCGTCGCGGGACACGGGAGGTGCCGAGGCGGCGGCCGAGGGCTGGCCCGTGCTGGGCGTGGTGCCGCGCGCGGACCGGCCGGAGCGGCTGCCCCTGTCGTACGCGCAGCGCCGCCTGTGGTTCGTCGACCAGCTGGAGGGGCCGGGCCGTTCGTACAACATCCCGTTCGTGCTGCGGCCGGACCGACCGCTGGACCCGGCCGTGCTGGCCCACGCGCTCGCCGACACGGCGGAACGCCACGAGGTGCTGCGGACCGTGTACCCGGCGCGGGACGGCCTCCCGTACCAGGAGGTGCGGGAGGCGGTCCGGCCGGTGCTGGAGGTGGCACGGACCGGCCCGGAGGGCGTCGCGGCGGCCGTGGACGCGGCGGCGGGGCACGTGTTCGACCTGGCCGGGGAGATCCCGTTCCGGGCCTGGCTCATCGAGACGGCGTCCGGACCGGGGACCGTCGACGGGCCGGAGCGGGCCTCGGGGAGCGACGGTGGCCGTGAGCCGGGCGGGCAGACGCTGGTGCTGCTGGTGCATCACATCGCGGCCGACGGCTGGTCGGCGGGGCCGCTGCTGGCGGATCTCGCCGCCGCGTACACCGCCCGTCTCGGTGGCGCCGCCCCCGCCTGGGAGCCGCTGCCGGTGCAGTACGCGGACTACACCCTGTGGGAGCAGCGGATGCTGGCCGGGCCGGTGGCCGCCGAGCAGACCGCGTACTGGCGGGACCGGCTGGCCGGCGCCCCGCCCGTGCTGGAGCTGACCCCCGCGCGGACCCGGCCGGCCGACGCCTCGCACCGGGGCGCGGCCACGCCGGTCACGGGCCTGGACGCGGACACCCACGCCCGGCTGGAGGCGCTGGCCCTGGAGCACGGCGCGACCCTGCTGATGGTGGTGCAGGCCGCCCTGGCCGCCGTGCTGACGCGGCACGGCGCGGGCACCGACCTGCCGCTGGGCACGGTGGTCGCGGGCCGGGACGACCAGGCGCTGGACGAGCTGGTCGGGTTCTTCGTCAACACGCTGGTCCTGCGCACCGACACCTCTGGGAACCCGCCCTTCGCCGAGCTGCTGGACCGGGTCAGGGAGAGCGATCTGGCGGCCTTCGCCCACCAGCAGCTCCCCTTCGACCTGGTCGTCGAGGAGCTGAACCCGGTGCGGTCCACCGCCCACCACCCGCTGGTGCAGGTGATGGTGCAGGTGCACCCGGCCGACCGGACCGCCGCCGACGGCTCACCGCTGGCCGGCACGCCGGTGGCCGCCGAGTCGGGTTTCACCAAGTTCGACCTGACGCTGGCGCTGCGGGAGACCCGGGACGCCTCCGGTGCCCCGGCGGGCCTGGCCGGGGTGCTGGAGTACGCCCTGGACCTCTTCGACGCGGGCACCGCCGCCCAGTTGGCGGCGCACGTGGCACGGCTGCTGCGTACGGTGGCCGCCGACCCGGCGACGCGGATCGGCGACGTGCCGCTGCTGTCGGCGGAGGAGGCGGACCGGATCCTGGTGCGCTACAACGCCACCGAGGTGCCTCGGGTGCTCCCCGGTCTGGTCCACGAGCGGTTCGAGGAGCAGGTCCGCCGCACCCCACGGGCGGTCGCGGTCCGGTACGAGGAGGAGACCCTCACCTTCGCCGAGCTCAACGCCCGCGCGAACGCGCTGGCCCACCGGCTGATCGAGGCCGGAACGCGGCCGCACGGCGCGGTCGGGCTGCTGCTCGACCGCACCCCGCACCTGCTGGTGGCGGCGCTGGCGGCCCTGAAGTGCGGGGCGGCGTACGTGCCGCTGGACCCCCGGCTGCCGGACGCCAGGATCGCCATGATCATGGAGGACACGGGAGCGCGGGCGCTCGTCACCCAGGAGGCGTACGCCGACGCGGCCCCGGTGGCCCGGCAACTGGCGGCAGGGGTACGGGTGCTGTCGGCGGACACTCCGGTGCCCGGCTGCCGGCGCACCGACCCGAGGGTGGCGGTGGGCGAGGACGCCCTGATGTACGTCATGTTCACCTCGGGCTCGACCGGCCAGCCGAAGGGGGTCGGGGTTACCCACCGCAACGTCGTGGAGCTGGTCACGGACCGCTGCTGGGACCACTCCCGCCACCGCCGCATGCTGGTGCATTCGGCGATCGGCTTCGACGCCTCCACGTACGAGCTGTGGGTGCCGCTGCTGAACGGCGGTGAGCTGGTGTTCGCCTCGGGTTCCGGTACGGACCTCGCCGAGCTGGACCACGCGATCCGCGCCCACGGGGTGACGGCGGCCTACTTCACGATGGGCCTGTTCCACATCATGGCCGACGAGGGGCTGGACACCCTGAAGCTGCTGGACGAGGTGTGGACCGGCGGCGACGTGGCCTCGCCGGCCGCCCTCCAGCGGGTCCTGGACCACTGCCCGGACACGGTTCTGGTGCACAGCTACGGCCCGACCGAGACCACGTTCGCCTCCCACCACCAGCGTCTGGACACCGGCTGCCGCACCCTGCCGGGGGTGTACCTCGGCGCGGCGCTGGACAACACCCGGGTGCACGTCCTGGACGAGCGTATGCGGCCGGTTCCGGTGGGCGTGGCCGGGGAGATGTACCTGGCGGGCACCCAGGTCGCCCGCGGCTATCTGGGCCGGCCGGGGCTGACGGCGGAGCGGTTCGTCGCCGACCCGTTCGCCGCCGACGGCAGCCGCATGTACCGCACCGGCGACCTGGTGCACTGGACGGCCGACGGCGAACTGCGCTTCCTGGGACGGGCGGACGGCCAGATCAAGCTGCGCGGCTTCCGGATCGAGCCCGGCGAGATAGAGGAGACCCTGGCCCGGCACCCGGGCGTCGGGCAGGTGGCGGTGGTCGTCTTCGACGACGGGCCGGGCGGGAAACGCCTGGTGGCGTACGCCGTCCCGCGCGCCGGCCACGCGCTGGACGGGGAGGAACTGCTGCGCTGGGCGGGCGGTGAGCTCCCCGAGCACATGGTGCCCGCGGCGGCGGTCCTGCTGGACGAGATCCCGCTGACCGTGAACGGCAAGCCGGACCGCAAGGCGCTGCCGGCGCCCGCACCCGCGGCGGCCCCGTCCGGGCGCCCGCCGCGCACCCCGCGCGAGGAGGTGCTGTGCGGGCTGTTCGAGGAGATCCTCGGCGTCGACGGGGTGGGTATCGACGACAACTTCTTCACGCTGGGCGGGCATTCGCTGCTCGGGGTCCGGCTGGTGAGCCGGATGCGCACCGCGCTGGGTCTGGAGAGGGGCGTACGGGACCTGTTCCGTACGCCGACGGTCGCGAGGCTGCTCGCCGACGAGCCGTCGGGCTTTGACCCGATGGGGGTGCTGCTGCCGCTCCAGCCGGGCGGCTCCCGCCCGCCGTTGTTCGCGATCCACCCGGGTACGGGCGTGGGCTGGTCGTACGTGGGTCTGGGCCGGCACCTGGGGCCGGACCAGCCGCTCTACGCGATCCAGGCACGGGCGCTGTCGGAACTCGGGCACAGTCCCCGGTCGGTCGAGGAGATGGCCGAGGACTACCTGGAGCACATCCGGCGGGTGCGGCCGCACGGCCCGTACCACTTCCTCGGCTGGTCGTTCGGCGGAACCGTCGCGCACGCCCTGGCGGTGCGGCTGGCCGAACTGGGCGAGCGGACCGGGCTGCTGGCCATGATGGACGTGCACCTGCTGCCCACGGAGCCGGAGCGCCGGCGGATGACCCCGGCGCAGAAGCGGGAGATGCTGGTCGGCGACGCCACGGACGAACCCGAGGACGCCCCCTTCGACGTTGCGGCCCTGATCGGGCTCGTGCGGGAGACCGACCCGGTGCTGGGCGGTTTCTCCGACGGCGAGATCCGCTCGGTGATCGGCGCCTCCATCGATCACGCAGAAATCATGAACCTTTACGCGCCACGGCCGGTGAAGACGGACATGCTGTTCTTCGCGGCTCAGGGAGAAGGCGCCCCGGAGAACACCCTTTGCGAATCCTGGATCCCCTACGTGGAAGGAGCAATTGAAAGGCACACCGTCGGTGTCATCCATACCAGGATGGGCGAACCCGAACCCCTTGAATTGATCGGCCGTATTCTTTCCGAGAAAATGAGGAGTCTGTCATGACGAACCCCTTCGACGACACCGAGGGCAGCTTCCACGTGGTGGTCAACGCCGAGGGCCAGCACGCCCTGTGGCCGGCGTTCAGCGAGATACCCGCAGGCTGGGACAGTGTGTGGGGGGCCGGAGCCAGGGACGAGGCACTGGCGTACGTCGAGGAGCACTGGACCGACATCCGGCCGAAGAGCCTGCTCGCCCAGTACGCCTGATCCCCCGCCCCGCCGCCCAGGGGGCGCAGCTCGAAGACCGAGAGCCGCGGTCCGGAGAATTCCGGACCGCGGCTCGGCGTTTTCCCCGGAAGGCACCGTCAGTTGGGCCGGCCGTGCGGTTTCCCGCTTTCCTTGATTCCGCCGCTTCTGCCGCCGCAACTTCCTCTTTCTCCCCTCATCCGTTCCTATATTTTGGGCATGCGACGACGGAGTTTGAAGATACTGCTGGCCGGTACTGCATCGGATTCCCACACCTGGAACCTTGTCTACCTCCAGCTGTTCATGGAGGAGCAGGGGCACCGGGTGACCGGCCTGGGCCCGTGCGTTCCCGACGACCTGCTCGTGGCGGCCTGTGCGGAGCCCCGGCCCGAGCTGGTCGTCGTCAGCAGCGTCAACGGCCACGGCTACCGCGACGGCCTGTCCGCCGTACGAGCCCTGCGGTCCGCCGGAGTTCAGGTCCCGGTGGTCGTCGGAGGCAAGCTCGGCGTCGCCGGCCGGGCCGACCCGGCCCAGCGGGCTCTGCTCCTGGACGCGGGCTGCACCGCGGTCTTCGACGACGGGGACGTCGAGGCCCTGCGCGCGTTCACGGCCGCGCTGGCCGCCGCGCCCGCGCCGACAGCGCCCCGGGCCGTGGCATGAGTTCCGCCGGTGCGCTCCTCGCTCCCCCGGCGGACCGCCGGGACGGCGACCTCCGCCCCGGTCACCGGTCCGCCGGGCCCGGCGTGCCCGGACCGGCCTCCTTCGGCGGGTTCGTAGCGCGGGCCGCGGCGGCGGGCCGGCTGGTGGTCCAGCCCCGGATGGGGTTCGCCGACCCGGATCGCATGCGGGCGGGCCTGGCCGGCACCCGGTCCGTGGCGGCGGCCACAGTCGGCACCCTCACCATCGACAGCTACACCCGGGTCGGTGACCACGCGGCGGCCCGCGCGGCCCTCGCGGAGGGCGTCCCGCTCAACGGGTACCCGATCGCCGCCCACCCCGCGGAGCGGACCCGGGCCATGCTCGACGGGATCCTCGGCCCCTCGTTCCCCGTGCAGGTACGGCACGGCTCCTCGCGGCCCGAGGCCATCGTCCGAGCCCTCGCCGCGGCCGGCCTGGACGCCACCGAGGGCGGGCCGGTCTCGTACTGCCTGCCCTACGGCCGCACCCCGCTCGCGGAGTCGGTGACCAACTGGGCGCGGGCCTGCGAACTCCTCGCGACGCTGGTCCCCGATCCCGGGGTGCCGCACGTGGAGAGCTTCGGCGGCTGCATGCTCGGACAGCTCTGCCCCCCGGGGCTCCTGGTGGCGCTCAGCCTGCTGGAGGGCCTCTTCTTCACCCGGCACGGCATCCGCAGCGTCTCCCTCAGCTACGCCCAGCAGACCGACCCCGTGCAGGACACCGAGGCCGTACGGGCCCTGCACCGGCTGGCCGCCGAGTTCCTGCCCCCGGAGACCGACCGGCACGTGGTGCTCTACACGTACATGGGGGTGTTCCCCCGGACCGAGCACGGTGCGAGGCGACTGCTGGAGGGCTCCGCCCGGCTGGCCGTGCACGCCGGGGCGCAGCGGCTGATCGTCAAGACGGCGGCCGAGGCGCACCGCATCCCGACCGTACGGGAGAACGTACGCGCCCTGAGGACCGCGGCGGCGAGCGCGGAACGTGCCGCCCGCCGCGAACAGCCGCCGCTGACAAAGCCGTGGTCCGCCGAGACGGCCGACAGCGAGGTGTACCGCGAGGCGCGGGCCTTCGTCGAGGCCGTACTGGAACTGGGCACGGACCTCGGGCGCGCCCTGCGCACCGCTTTCGCACGGGGCGTACTGGACGTTCCGTACTGCCTGCACCCCGACAACGCGGGCCGCTCCCGCAGCTTCGTCGACTCCGGCGGCCGGCTGCGCTGGGCGGAGACCGGGGCGATGCCGGTCGTGCCGTACCTCGCCCCGGGCGGCGCCCGCACTCCCTTGACCTCCGACGGGCTGCTGGCCGCGCTGCACGGCGTCGCGGCCCGCTACGACGCCCCCGTCACCGACTGACCTTTCCTGATCCCCCGACCGTCTGGAGTCGACCGACATGGAACACGCCCACACCCCCACGCCTCCGCCTCTCGGTGAGCACTTGAGGTCGCCGCGTCTGCGGTCGGCGATGCTCGTCCAGCAGGAAGCGCTGTACGCGACGCGGGAGTTCCTGCGCGGCGAGGGCTTCATCGAGCTGCTGCCCCCGCTGGTGGGCCCGGTCACCGATCCGGGCGGGCGGGGCGCCAAGGCTCTCGACGTGGACTACTACGGTCAGCCGTACAAGCTGATGACCAGCGCGATCCTCTACAAGCAGGCGTCGTTGAGCGGCTTCCCGAAGCTGTTCTACATCGCCCCGAACGTACGGGTGGAGCCGCCCGAGACCGCCGGCACCGGCCGGCACCTGGTGGAGTTCCACCAGATCGACGTGGAGATGGCCGGGGCGAGCCGGCAGGACGTGCAGGAGATCGCCGCCGGGCTGCTGGCCCGGGTGGTGGAGCACGTGTGGACGGCCGTCCCCGATGTCCTTCGCGAACTGGGCCGCAGCGAAAGCGAGTTCGACGAGCTGCGGGCCGGGAAGTTCGAGACGTGCACGCACGAGGAGGCCGTCGCCCGGCTGGCCGCGCTCGGTCACGCGCAGAGCCCGGACGCGGAGATCGACTGGGAGGCCGAGCGGATCTTGTCCCTGGACGCCGGCTGCCCCTTCTTCGTCAACGACTACCCCAAGGGCTCGCGCGGCTTCTACGACCGGGAGGACCCCGCGCGTCCCGGCGTACTGCGCAACTTCGACCTCATCGCGCACGGCGGTTACGGCGAGCTGGTCAGCGGCAGCGAGCGGGAGGCCGACTACGCGACGATCGTCACCCGGATGCGGGAGAGCGGCGAGAACCCGGCGAAGTACGCCTGGTACCTGGAGCTGGCCCGCGAGGGGCTGTCCCCCAGCGCCGGTTTCGGCATGGGGCTCCAGCGCCTGGTCCGCTTCCTGACCGGTCTGGATGCCCTGTGGCAGGTCAGCGCCTACCCGAAGCTGCCGGGGGTGATCGCGCCGTGAACGCGACCTCCCTGACGGCGGGCGGCTTCCCCGAGGAGGGGGTACGGGCCCGGGCCCGGCGGGGCGCGGCGGAGGTCTTCCCGCCGGCCGGTGCGTACGGGACCGGGCTGTTCGGCGCCGGTCACGGCAGCGGCCCCGCCACCGCCGCGACCGCCGCCGCGACCGTCCCCGACGAGCTGGACGCGCTGCGCCTGGTGCCGCCGGTGTTCATGCCACGACGGCTGGAGAAGCTGATCGAACTCGGCCGGGAGCCCGGCCACGGCGACGTGGACCTGCGCACCGGAGTCGGCGGGTTCGCATCCGAACTGCCCCTGTATCTCTCCGCGTTCGGCTCCACGCGGGCCGGCAGCGGGGACCTGGCGGTGGCAGCGGCCCGTCAGGCGGGCCGGCTCGGCATCCCGATGGTCGTCGGCGAGAACATGGTGCCGGTGCACGGCTACCGCTCGGTGCTGCTGGCCCGGGTCGAGGCGTACACGGAGGCGGCGGCCGAGGGCGTCGGCGGCGTGGTGGTGCAGCAGTCCACCGAGGACGCCGACTCCGAGGTGTGGAACCTCCTGTACAGCGACCCGGCGTCGCGGGCCCTGCGTGACTCGGGCCGGCTCGGGTTCGAGCTGAAGATCGGCCAGGGCGCCAAGCCGGGTCTGGGCGGCATGACCGTGGTCGGCGCGGCAGAGGCCGAACGGCTCGCCGCGGCATGCCGGTTCACGCTCGGCGAGGAGCTCGGTGCGGACGGCGGGCGGCTGCGCTGCGCGACGCCGGGCACGTTCACCGAGGAGATCGTCCGCCAGCAACTGCGCTTCATGCGGAACAATTTCCCGCTCGCCCGTACGTGGGTGAAGTTCCACCCGGGCCGCGACATCGGCGCCGCCACCGGGACGGCGTGGGCGGCCGGGGCGGACGCGGTCACCGTCGACGGCGCGGAAGGCGGCACCGGCTGGGCGCCTCGGGTGTTCCTGGACGGGGTCGGGCTGCCGCTGGCTGCCTGCCTCGGTCTGATCGACCGCCCCGAGGGTGCGAGTCTGCTGGCCTCCGGCCGGATGTGGGAAGGCGGCCGGGCGGTGCGCGCGCTCGCGCTCGGCGCCACGGCGGTCGGCCTCGGCCGGGCGGCCCTGCTCGCCGTGGACGAGGATCCGGAGCACGGCCTGGAGCGGCTGACGGAGGCTCTTGCGCTGGAACTGCGGCTGCTGATCAGCGCTCTGGGCCAGTATCGTCCGTCGGCTCTGAGCCGGGCGGACCTCTGGCCTCCGGCCGCCGCTGCCGACGCGGGGTCCACCGCGGTTCCGGTGGGACCCCGGCGATGAACCGGCCCCGCAGCCGGTCCGGTGCCGGGAAATCGGAGGCGCCCGCCGCCGGGCCGAGCCCGGCACGGGCCCGGGCGGCCCGGCGGGCCGGGCGACCGGCCAACGCCCGCCTCAGGAGCAGCCGCCTCCGCGTGAGACGGCCGCGCCACACAGCGGTGCCCGGTGCCGGCCCGGGCCGGGTGGCGGCCGTGCGGCGGGGCCGGTCGCCGGAGCTGCGGCCGTTGCGTGGGCGTCCGGGCCCCGGCTCCGGTGCCGGCCCGGGCCGGGTGGCGGCCGTGCGGCGGGGCCGGTCGCCGGAGCTGCGGCCGTTGCGTGGGCGTCCGGGCCCCGGCTTCGCCGTCCGGGCCCGGTTCCTGCCGGACAGTTCGTTGCCCGGCGTCACGGTGGCTCCGGGCTCCCCGGTCGTCGCGGCCCGGGCCGCCGGACAGGCCGCCGCCCGCCGGCTCGCCCGTACCGGCCGGGCCCACGTCGGCGGCCACCTGGCGCTCCGCGTGCTCGGCACCCCGGCAGGCCCGGCCGCGCTGGCCCGCACCGCCGAGCGGGCCGGCGCGCACGCCGTCACCGCCGCCTTCCCCACCACGCGCGCTACATCCACCACGCCCGCCACGCCCGCCACATCCATCACATCCATCACATCCGTCTCGTCGACCAAAGCCACCCCCTGCACCCCACCCACCACACGCACCCCACCCACCACACGCACCCCACCCGCCACCCGAAGGAAATCCCGATGACCGCGACCTCACCCACGTCCACCTCCGCAGCCCCGGAGCGCGCCGCCGTTCCCTGGGGCCGCGTCAGCGCGCTCGTCGGCGGCCAGGCGGCAGTCCAGCTCGGAAGCTTCGGCCTGCTGATCGCGATGAACTGGACCGCCGTGCAGATGGGCGGCACCAAGGCGGTCACCCTCCTGATGCTGGCGGCGACCGTGCCCCGCGCCCTGATGCTCGTCTTCGGCGGGGCCGTTGCCGACACCCTGGGGCCACGCTTCGTCCTGCTCCGTACCACCAGCGCACGCGCGGCCCTGCTCGGGGTCGGCGCGGTGGTCACGGCCACGACCCACGAGTTGTGGCCGCTGGTGCTGATCGCCCTGGTGGAGGGCATGCTCCTCGGGCTGGCCGGCCCGGCCTCCGGGGTACTGCTGCCACGGTTCGCGAGCGGCGACCAGCTCGCGCGCGCCAACTCGGCGTACGCGACGGTGCTCCGGGTCGCCCCCATCCTCGGCACCCCGGCCGGGGCCTGGCTGATCACCGTCGGCGAACTGTGGGTGGCGTTCGTGGCGGCCGCCGTCACCGGCGCGATCTGGCTGGGCTGCCTGCTGTACATCACCCACGGCTTCACCCGTCCCGTACGGCAGCAGGGCGGCCCGTCCCTGCTGCGACGGTCCGGCGACGGATTCCGGCTGCTGGCACGGTATCCGCGACTGCGCTGGATGTTCGTCGCCTGCCTCTGCCTGGACATGGCGTTCAGCTGGCCTGCCGAGGTGGCCCTGCCGCTGCTCGCGCACCAGCGCGGCTGGGGAGTCGGCGCGGTGGCCATGGTGCTGGCGGCCTTCAGCTTCGGCGCGCTGGCCTCCAGCGCGCTCGGCGCGGCGTTCGCCCACCGCATCCCGGTGTTCGTCCGGCTGGTCGTGACCGGGGCCGGGCTGGCCGTGGGCATCACGATGATGGCGCTGATGGCCTCGCCGCTCTCGCTGACGGCGGTGGCCGCGGCGGTCGGTCTGCTGTCCGGGCTGAACGGGCCCGCCATCGTGACGCTCTATCAGCAGGCCGCCCCACAGGATCGGATGGGGGCGGCGATGTCGACCCTGTCACTCGCCGGGATCGGCACCGCTCCGCTGTCCATCGCCCTCTTCAGCTCGCTGTCGCTGGTGCTGGGCGTACAGCAGACCTGGCTCCTGTGCGGGGCGATCGCCGCTGTGTCCCCCGTCGCAGCCGTCCTCGCGCTGCGGCAGCGGCCCACCGGCGAGAGCCCGGCGCAGGCCGCCGAGTACGAGAACCGCGTCGAGGGACCGGCCGGGGCGACCGAGCACCGGCGACCCGCCGGAGACCTGGTCCCGGGCGCACCGGGCGAACAGACCCGTGAAAAGCCCGCACCAGGTACCGCCGACAGCCCCGTCGCCGCCCCCGCGTGATCCGCCCACCCGAACTGGAGGCACCCGACATGGCCGCTATGACCACCGGACGGCTGCTGGTCCCCCGCCGGCTGTCCGGCGCCGGACCCGCCGGCACCGCCCCGTCCCCGGCGGGTCCGGGGCTGTGGCTGGTGGACACCACCGAGTACCGCGCGCACGCCGCCCGGCACGCCCCCGACACCCTGGACTCCGTGGAACTGGCCCGCGCCGCGGAGTTCGTACGGTCCGCCGACCGGGACGGATATGTGTGCGCCCATGTGGCGCTGCGCCGGCTGCTGGGCGCGTACCTGGGGATGGCCGCCCGTGACGTGGTCGTCGAGCGCGCGCCGTGCGCGCACTGCGACGAGCCGCACGGCAAACCCGTCCTGCCGGGTGGCACCCTGCACTTCTCCCTGTCGCACTGCGAGGGTCTGAGCCTGCTCGCGTTCGCGTCCACCCCGGTGGGCGTGGACGTGGAACCGGTGCCGGACGCGGCGGCCATCGCCGAGACCGCCGATGTACTGCACCCCAGGGAGGCGGCCGAACTCGCCGTCCTCCCTGCCTCCGAGCGTCCGCCGGCCTTCACCCGGGTGTGGACCCGCAAGGAGGCCTACCTCAAGGGCACCGGCGTCGGTCTCTCCGCCGACCCCGCGGCCGACTACGTCGGTGCCGGCCCGGACCCGACCCCACCGCCGGGCTGGGCCCTCAGAGACATCCTCGCCCCGGAGGGTCACCACGCCGCCGTGGCACTGGCCCTGGCCGATCCACCGGCCGAAGCGGTTGACCTCGGTGGCCGGTGACGGATGAAACCCCGGGCGGGCCGTACGGACGTGGCGGGAGTCCGCGACCGACGGCAAACCCTCAGCCGTTCAGGAGACATTTCATGGCGCTGTGCCGTAAGCCAGACCGCCAACGGGTGAGGTCAAGCACCTTCGTTGTCGAACACGGCCTCTTCAATCCCGACGAGCTCGGCACGGGTCAACTGGGGCGGGGCCCAGTTCCGGCTTCGGGCGTGCTGGATGAACCGCTCGTCCAGGGTGACGTGGTGCCGCTCGACGTAGTGGGCGAGGTCCGAGTACCAGAACCACTGACCGTCGGTGAGCAAGGACAGTCCGCCGATCAGCTCGTGTCCAGGGCTGAGGATGTCGTGAACGCCGGACCCGGTGGCAGCAAGGACAGAATCCACGTCCACGCTCAACCGGGCGGTGAACGGCCGGTGCGTCCGGGGAGAAGTTCTCCTCGGACGCACCGGCCGTACTGAGCATTCGGTTGTCGTTCTGTCGCAGTGGCGCCGGTCAAGCGGGGGCCGGGCGGATTCGCACGGCCCAGGGTGAGTTCAACGTTACGACGACCCCCGCATGGGCAGTTCCCGGCCTTCCGGAGCCTCGGGTCCGTCCGGTGCAGCGGCGATCCACGCGTTCAGCTGCTCCGGCGTGGTTGCCGGATCCGCGACCAGCGTGGCGAGAGGGTCCTCGCGGAAGGTCGCTGTGGTGACGGCCGGACACCGGTCGCAGGCGGAGACCCCTGCCTGCTGCCACCACTGGCACCGACTGCGGAGGTGGCACCGTGGGACCGACCGCTCCTCGCGAGCCGCGGGCAGCGTCTGCACGCGCTCGACGAGCGTGCAGTCGTTGCCCCGCCGGTGCGCGCACGCGGACACGCAGTGCGAGGCGAACCTCAGTACGCGGGTCGGTTCGATGCCCGCCGGAACCGCCCCGAGCACATCGGCGGCCGCGACCGGCTGTTCCAGGTACACGACCTGCCCGTCCTGACCGGAACGGACACCGAGCACCTGCGACTCCGGCCGGTCCGCGGCCCCGCTCGGACACCAGGTGACCGCAACCTGCTCCGGCGCCTGCTCCGATCCGTCGCGTCGCGCGACTCCCACGGTGCCCACCGCCGTCAGCTCTCGACCGACTCGGTGACCTTCTGGCCGACCGGGTCGCCGAGCGTGCCCGCCTGGGTCGACTCCAGCGCCACCGCCTTCGCCACGTGTGCGTGCAACTCCTGCACAGAGCTGATCCGCTCGGCGGAGGCGGCGCTCGCGGGCGCCGCCGCCCCGACGGCTATTCCGACGGCGATCGCCGCCGCCGCGCCGCCTGCTGCCAGCCGGTTCTTCTTCATGGGCACTCCCGGTACGAAGAGGCGCAGCCGCGGCCACTCCGCCGCTGTCCGCCGGAAACCGACGGTAGGACTCCGGGCCCCGCTGGTGCGGCAGTCACGAGCGGCAGTTCCGCTGCCGGCGCCAGCCCCGCACGGCGGCGAAGAACTGAGTCGGTGACTGCCCGGTACGCGTCGTACCTACGCGGGGTGACCGTCGTTGTCCGTGCGGTCGGCCTGGGTGGAGAACTTCGACAGGAACACGTCGAACCGGCCGTCGGGCCGCCGGGTCATCGTCGCCCCGTCCTGCCAGATGCCGTTTTCGTCCCACCACTGACTGCCGTAGGGGTCGCCCTGGTTCTGATGGATGTTGTGCATGCCGAGACCCTGGCCGAACGGCTCTCCGAAGACCATGACGACCCGTCCGGGAACAAGGATGGGTTCGAGAGCCTGCGCCGCGTCCAGGTTGGACCCGGAGGTCCACGGCCGAGGCGGGTTCAGCCTGTTGAGCACAGCCTGAAGCCAGGCAGGCGGCCGTCGTACGAAGACGCAGCCGGCGCGGTTCACCAAAGCGGGATGCCGGATGTAGTCGAGCGCACCTGACCCGGGACTCCGGGCCAGGTCCTGGTAGCCCGGTTCCTGTCCGGCCACTGGACCGAGCGCCGACGCCTCCAGGGTGAAGACCTTCCACTGGACGCCGGTGGTGGACTGCTTGCTGTCCACGTCGACAGCGCAGCGGTACCGGCCCGCCGGCGCGTCGACTTCCAGGTTGACGTGGAACCAGCGGCCCTGGGTGTCGGGCTGGTCGCGGAAGTGACGGTGCAGGGTCCCCGACAGCACTCCGTAATCGTCTAGCGGCATGCGGTTCAGTCAATCACCAGCCGCGTCAGGAGGGCGGAGGCTCGCGGACACGTCTGTCGTACGACGCCCTCATGCCCTCATGCCCGCACGCCGCCCTTCCCCGGGAGCCTCGTCAGCGGCGGGGACGGGGGCCGCGAGCTGCTCGCCTGCCTGAGAGGCGATGCCGACGGGCTTACCGGCCAGTAGAGGCGCGGTCCCGGCCTCCCGCACCGCACCGCGCGGTTCAGAGGTCACCCCACGACCACTCGGCAATGTGCTCATTTCGCCACGAAGTGGAAGGATTCGGGTAACCAGGAAGGTGCGCAGTCGAGCGCGTCTTCGCACGCACAGGAGGCAGGTCGGCTCATGCCCAAGAAATCGAAGCCATCCGAGCCCTCGCACGGCGAGGGGCCGAGCCGTCACCAAGGGACCGAGCAGCACGGCTGGGCCCCCGACGTGGACGACACCAGTCAGCAGGACAATCCGAGCGCCCGCCGCTCGTTCCATCCCGATGAGCACGCTCCGGAAAAGGGGCCGGGACGCAAGCCCTCCCGCGAGGAGAAGAAGCCCGTCCCCGGCGACACGGTCAAGAGCGACAGTCAGCGCGGCGAGGAGTACGGCGACCAGTCCGAGGAGGGCATGCGGGACACCGGCCGCAAGGGCCGCTCGCAGCGCCCGAGCGGCACCAGGGACGCCTCGGCGTTCACCGGTGTGGACCCCCAGGATCCACCCTCGAAGCGCCGGCCCGGCTAGTTCCCCCGTCCCGATCCCGGCCGCGCCCGGTCATGCGGCGACGCACCTCCGGGGCCCCGGAGGTGCGTCGCAGGTGCGTCGGAGGTGCGGGCCTCAGCAGATGCGCGGGAGCTGTTCCCCGATCGGCAGGTCGACCACGCGGGTGCCGCCCAGACCCGTACGGGCCACCACCATGCCGGGATGCGCGTCCACCGCCTCACCGATCACCTGGGCGTCCGCGCCCAGCGGATGCGCCCGCATCGCGTCCAGGACGGCGTCGGCGTGCTCGCGCGGTACGAACGCCACGAGTTTGCCCTCGTTGGCGACGTACAGGGGGTCCAGCCCCAGGATGGCGCAGGCGTTGGCGACGGCCGGCGGGACGGGTACGTTCCGCTCCTGGACGACCACGCCGACGCCGGCGGCCGCCGCGATCTCGTTCAGCGCGGCGGCCAGTCCGCCACGGGTGGGGTCGCGCAGGACGTGCAGGTCGGGGGTGACGGCGAGCATCGCGTCGACCAGGCCGCCGAGCGCCGCGCAGTCGCTCTCGATCTCGACCCCGAACTCCAGGCCCTCGCGTACGCTCATGATCGCCACGCCGTGCACGCCGATGGCGCCGCTGACGATCACGACGTCGCCGGGGACGACCCGCTGGGGGCGCAGGTCGACGCCCGGCGGGATGAGTCCGATGCCGGCTGTGTTGATGAAGATCCCGTCGCCGTGCCCGGCCTCCACGACCTTGGTGTCACCCGTCGCCACTTCGACCCCGGCCGCGCGCGCCGCCGCGCCCAGCGCCTCGGCGACCCGGCCCACCACGGACAGCTCGACGCCTTCCTCCAGGATGAATCCGCAGGAGAGGTAGGCGGCGCGGGCGCCGCTCATCGCGAGGTCGTTGACCGTGCCGTTGACGGCGAGGTCGCCGATGCTGCCGCCGGGGAAGAACAGGGGCCGCACCACGTACGAATCGGTGGAGAAGGCCAGCCGCACGCCGCCCAGGGACAGCGCCGCGGCGTCGCCCATCTGTGCCAGTACCTCTCCCCCGAAGGCGGGGGCGAAGATGTGCTGGACGAGTTCGGCCGAGAGCGCGCCGCCGCCGCCGTGGCCCATCACGACGCGGTTCTGGTCACGGAGGGGAGCCGGGCAGGTCCAGGCCGTCAGGTCCGGTACCGGCGCGTGCGGCTCGGTGGTGGTGTCAGACAACGGGGCTCGCCTCCCGGGGCGCGTGCGGGGCAGGGGCAGCGGTCGCAGTCGCAGTCGGCACAGGCGTCGAGTCGGGCGCAGGAGTCCCGGAGGCCCCAGCGTGCTCGGCGGCCGCGGCGGTCTTGGAGGCCGCGGCGGCCGGAAGGTCCAGCCGCCGGTAGAGGTAGTACGCGGCGCAGGCGCCCTCGCTGGAGACCATGGTGGCGCCCAGCGGTGTGCGAGGGGTGCAGACGGTGCCGAACGCCTCGCACTCGTGCGGCTTCAGCAAGCCCTGAAGCACTTCCCCGCTCCGGCACTCGGCCGGCTCCAGCGTCCGGATGCCGCTGACCGAGAAGCGGTGTTCCGCGTCGTACTCCCGGTAGCGTTCCGACAGCCGCCAGCCGCTCGCCGGGATCACCCCGATTCCGCGCCAGGCCCGGTCGGTCACCTCGAACACGTCCGCCAGCATGGCCCGCGCGGCCGGGTTGCCCTCCGGGCGCACGGCGCGTGCGTACGCGTTGTCGACGGTGTGCTCGCCGCGCTCCAGCTGGAGTACGGTCCGGCGTACGCCTTCGAGGATGTCCAGCGGCTCGAATCCCGTCACCACGATCGGGACCCGGAACCGCTCGGCCAGCTCCGGGTACTCCCCCGTGCCCATCACGCTGCACACGTGCCCGGCCGCGAGGAACGCCTGGACGCGGCAGTTCGGCGAGCGCATGATCGCCTCGATCGCCGGGGGCACCAGCACGTGGGACACCAGCAGGCTGAAGTTGCGGATGCCCAGCTTGCGGGCCTGATACACCGTCATGGCGTTGGGCGGCGCGGTCGTCTCGAAACCGATACCGAAGAACACCACCTCACGGTCCGGGTTCTGCTGGGCGATCTTGAGGGCGTCCAGCGGTGAGTAGACCACCCGGACGTCACCGCCCTCGCTGCGCACCTGGAACAGGTCGCGGCCCGTACCGGGCACGCGCAGCATGTCCCCGAACGAGCAGAAGATCACCCCGGGTCGGGAAGCGACCTCCAGCGCCTTGTCGATGACCTCCAGCGGGGTCACGCAGACGGGGCAGCCCGGCCCGTGGATGAGCTCCACCTGGTCCGGGAGCAGCTGGTCGATGCCGTGCCGGATGATGGTGTGCGTCTGGCCCCCGCAGACCTCCATCAGTGCCCACGGCCTCGTGACGGCCGCGTGGATGTCGTCCAGCAGCCGACGCGCCAGGTCCGGGTCCTGGAACTCGTCGATGTACTTCACTTCTGTGCCTCCACAGGTGCGCCGTCGCCGGCCGGCAACGGGGATCCACCGGCCTCCGCGGCCAGTTCCCAGGGGTCGCCGAACTCCTCCTGGAGCATTCCGAGGGTGGCGAACAGATCGAGCGTCTGCTTGGCCGACTCCTCGTCCAGGCGTTGCAGGGCGAATCCGACGTGGACGATGGCGTACTCGCCGACCTGGAGGTCGGGCAGGTACTCCAGGCACACCTCCTTGACCACACCGCCGAAGTCGACGGTGGCCATCCGTGTGCCGTCACGCTCCTCGATGTCCAGCACTCTGCCGGGTACCGCCAGGCACATGACCTTCTCCTCGCTGTGGGTGGTGTGTTGTCCGGTGCCGCCGGGGCACGCGCGTCACCCGGTGGTTCCGGGCCCGGCCGCGGCGCGGGCGGCCACCAGGAGCTGGCCGAGTGCCAGCCCACCGTCGTTCGGGGGCACCTGGTGAGCGCGCAGGACCGTGAAGCGGTCGTCGCGCAGGGCCCGCGCGCAGGCCGAGGAGAGCAGGGCGTTGGCGAAGACGCCGCCGGTCAGCACGACGGTGTCCAGGCCGTGCCGCTCCCGCGCCATGGCGCAGACGCGGTGTACGAGGGCGGCGATGGCGCGGTGGAAGCGCGCCGCGACGAGGGCGGGCGCCGCACCGGCCCGTACGTCGTCGACGGCCGCCGCCAGGACGGGCCCGGGGTCGGCGCGCACCGTCACGTCGTCGCCGGGGCGTGCGGGCCGCAGGGCGAAGGCGTATGCGGCGCCGTCCGGCTCCGGACAGGACAGCGCGGCGGCCTCCAGCTCGATGGCGGCCTGCGCCTCGTATCCGGCCCGGTGGCAGATGCCGGCCAGTGAGGAGACGGCGTCGAAGAGCCGGCCCATGCTGGAGGTGCCGACGCAGTTCAGCCCGCGCTCCAACTGCCGCTGGAGCACGCGTCGCTCGTCGGGAGGGCAGGCGGCCACGCAGGGGAGGTCGTCCGACCACGCGATGCCGGCCGCCCGCAGGTGCGCGAGGGCCATGCGGTACGGGCGGTGCACCGCGGCGTCGCCGCCGGGCAGGGGGACGTACGCGAGGTGCCCGAACCGGTCGGCGGTGTCGTAGTCGGCCACCAGGAACTCGCCGCCCCACACGGCCCCGTCGTCGCCGTACCCGGTGCCGTCGAACGCGACGCCGATCACCGGCCGGCTGCCGTCCAGGCCGTGTTCGGCCATGACCGCCGCGACGTGGGCGTGATGGTGCTGTACGCGGACGAGGGGCCGGCCGGCCGCGTGCCGGGCCGCCCACTGACCGGAGCGGTACCCCGGGTGACGGTCGGCGGCCAGGAGCTCCGGGCTCACCCCGGTGATCGACTCCAGCTGGCGCTCGGCCCGCTCGAACGCCTGCTGGGTGGCGAGGTCGTCCATGTCACCGATGTGGGCGGACAGCCAAGCCGTGCGGCCCTCGGCGAGGCAGAACGTGTTCTTCAGGTCGCCCCCCACGGCGAGGGCGGGCCGTACGGGGAGCGGCAGCCGCACGGGCAGGGGGGCGTAGCCGCGGGCGCGGCGCACGGTCAGCGGCTGTCCGTCGCAGACGCGCACCACCGAGTCGTCGCACGGGACATGGATGCGCCGGTCATGCGTGAGCCAGGCGTCGGCGAGGTGCGCCAGCCGGTCCAGTGCCTCGTCGTCGTCCGTGACGATCGGCTCGCCCGCCACGTTGCCGCTGGTCATGACGAGCAGACGGGGGCCGGGGCCGCTGTCGCCGGGCAGGCCGAGCAGCAGGTGGTGCAGCGGGGTGTAGGAAAGCATCACGCCCAGGTCGGGGCTGCCCGGCGCGACCGCGTCCGCGAGGCGCGGAGCCATGGAATCCGGCGCGTCGGCGTCCTGGCGGCGGCGCAGCAGCACGATCGGTCTGACACCGCCGGTGAGAAGGTGGCGCTCCTCGGGTCCCATACGTACGAGGTGTTCGACGTCGGCGGTGTCGCGGGCCATCACAGCGAACGGTTTGTCGCCGCGAGCCTTGCGGCGCCGCAGCATGGCCACGGCGGCGGAGTCGGTCGCGTCGCAGGCGAGGTGGTAGCCGCCGAGGCCCTTCACGGCGAGGACCGCGCCACGGGACAGGAGTGCGCGTGCCTCGGCGATCGGGTCCTTGCCCGTCACGGGCCGGGGCCGGGGGCCGTCGCCCGGCCGGGGAACGAGCAGGCGCAGGCGGGGGCCGCAGTGGGGGCAGGCGACCGGCTGGGCGTGGAAGCGCCGGTCGGCCGGGTCGGCGTACTCGCGGGCGCAGTCCGGGCACATCGGGAAGTCGGCCATGGCCGTCTGGGCCCGGTCGTACGGCAGGCCGGTGACGATGGTGAAACGCGGGCCGCAGTGCGTGCAGTTGATGAACGGGTGGCGGTGGCGCCGGTCCGCCGGATCGGCGAGTTCGGTGAGGCAGTCGGCGCAGGTCGCCGTGTCGGGCGGGACCAGGGTGCGGGCCGCGCCGTCCGTACGGGAGGCGACGATGGCGAAGCCCGCGCCGCCGGCGGCCGGTACCTCGTGGTGGTCTACGGATTCGACGCGGGCCAGGGTCGGGGCATGGGTGGAGATCGCGGCGCAGAACCGGGCCACGGCCGACGGGGCGCCCTGCACCTCCGCGACGACGCCCTCGGGTGTGTTGGTCACGTGTCCGGTCAGTTCGAGTTCCGTGGCGAGGACGTACAGGAAGGGCCGGAAGCCGACGCCCTGCACGACGCCGCGTACGGTCACGCGCCGGCGTTCGACCGTGCCGTCGACGACGGCGGCCCCGGACGGGGAATCGCTCACGAGCGGGTCGGCGACATGGCGCCGGGGCCTGCGCGGTGGTGGTCCGGGTGGCCGACGGGGTGGTGATCCGCCTGGTCGTGGTCCGGGTGGCCGGCCTGGTCGTGGTGGTCGTGGTCGGGGTGGGCATGGTGGTCCGCGCCGGCATGAGCGTGGATGTGGGTGTGGGTGTGTCCTTGCGCTACGTCGTCCTGGCAGCGGCCCATGACGGGCGCGTGCACCGGCGCGCCGTCGGCCACGGCCAGTGCCCGGTCGAGCAGTTCTCCGGCCCCCTGCCCCCGGCGGGTGGACGTCAGGAGCACCTCCACGCCGGGGTTGACCTGTTCGACGTGCGCGCGGAAGGCCGCCTCGTCGAACTCGACGGCGTCCGCGATGTCGGTCTTGGTGACCACCACCAGGTGGGCGAGCCCGAAGGCTGTCGGGTACTTGAGCGGTTTGTCCTCGCCCTCGGTCACGGAGGCCAGGACGACCCTCAGTGACTCGCCGAGGTCGTAGGAGGCCGGGCAGACGAGGTTGCCGACGTTCTCGACGAACAGCAGCCGGGTGTCGTCGGGCAGCCAGCCCTCCAGGTGCCGGTGGAGCATCGCGGCCTCCAGGTGGCACAGCCCGTCGGTGAGGACCTGCTTGACGGGGACGCCGGACCGCGCGAGGCGTACGGCGTCGTTCTCGGTGGCGAGATCGGCGGTGAGGGCGGCGACGGGGAGCCCCCTCTCACGCGCCAGCAGCAGTTCGCGTTCCAGCAGGGCGGTCTTCCCGCTGCCGGGGCTTGACAGCAGGTTGACCACGGTGGTGCCGCGTGCGGTGAGTCCGGCGCGCAGGGTGTGCGCGGTCGCGTCGTTCTTGGCGAGTACGGCTTGGTGCAGATCGACGGCACGGCACATGGTTCAGCGCTCCTCGAGGATCGGTTCGCGGGTGTGTTCGTGCGGCGGGCCGTCCTCCCAGTGCACGCTGACGATCTGGAGTTCGCGGCCCGAGACGAGTGCGTCGGTCGCCGTACCGCACACCGGGCAGCACAGTCGCGGCGGCATGCCGACGGCCCATTCGTCCGCGCAGGGGGCGCAGCGGGCGCGGCCCGGCACCGCTTCCGTGACGAGTTCGGCGCCTTCCAGCAGCGTTCCGGCGCAGGCCAGTTCGAAGCAGAAGGAGAGCGCGTCGGGGACCACGCCGGCCAGTTCGCCGACCTGGAGGCGCACCGACCGCACGGCGGTCACGCCGCCGGCCCGTTCGGCGGCCTCTTCCACCTGGCCGACGACGGCCAGCGCGATGGACATCTCGTGCATCGGACTCCGTCCTGGCGAAGGCCGGTCTCCGTCGGCCGCCACGGGCGGGCGGCGCGCCTCCGCCGTGGCGGGCGGAGTGCGCGAGGGGTGGCCCGCACGGCCCCATTACAGGCCGCGCCGCGGGCGGGCGGCGCGGCGGCACGCCGACGTGGCGCCGCGCGTACGCCGTTCGACGCAACCGGGGCCGGCGCGGGTCACATCTTGCGGATGCGCAGGTACCGCTGGATGTCAGGCAGGGTCAGCTTGGCGAGCGCCGCCAGCGCGGATGCTCCGACGGCGCCAAGGATGATGGTCTTCTTCATGCTCGTCTCCCTCATGTCGCGGCCTCGCCGGCCGTGGCCCGCGGCGCGGGCGCTTCCTGGTCCCCGTCCCGCAGCAGTTCTTCGATCAGCCGTACGGCCTCCGGCACGGCGGCGGCCACCGGCGGGCTGAGGCCGATGCCTTCGTCGACCGACGCCGGTTCGCACCCCACGACCAGCGTGCGGCGCGGCGGGTTCGCCCCGGTCCCGGCGCAGAGCGTGCCGAGCAGGGCCAGTACGGCGTCGGGTGACATCCGGTGGCCGTCGAGCACGGGGCTCTGCTCCGCGCTGTCGCCGGGGCCGGAGGGCTCGATCAGGTACACCGTGCCCGGCTCGCCGCCGCGTTGCGTAGCGTCCACCAGGACGAGCGTGTCGTAGCGGTCGAGGAGCTGGTACGCGAGGTGTACGCCGCGTACGCCGATGTCCACGGCCTCGACGTGCTCGGGCAGCGGCTGCGCGGCGAGCCGGCGGACCGTCTCGACGCCGAAGCCGTCGTCGCTGAGGAAGATGTTCCCGACACCGGCCACCAGGATGCGGCCCTCGCCGGGGGCCGGGCGGCTCACGCGTCCTCCAGGGGGCTGACCTCGTCGGGCTGGAAGTACAGGAACCGGCCCTGTTCGCGGCGGATGTCCGCGCCCGGGTCGCCTTCGACGGTCACCGCCAGGTGCACCTGGCCGTCCACGTCGTGCAGCACCGCTTCGACGCGGGCGCTGCGGCCCTGGAGGAACAGGTCCTGCGCGTCGGTGCGGCGCAGGCCCGGCCGCAGCAGCACCCGGCTTCCGGCGCCCAGCGACCGGCCGTCGACCACGACCCGGTCGTGTGCCGGGTCGAAGCCGGCGTCGCTCGCCGGGTCCCACCACGGGGTCTGTGGCGGCTCCACCCCGTACGGGTCGGGCATGGCCGGGGCGGCCTGCAGCGGGGCGGACGGCGCCGGCGAGGGCTCGGGGCCGGTCACGTCGCGCAGGCTGCGGACGGCGCCGTGCAGGCGCTCCAGTACCTCGGGCGGCATGGAGTCGGCCAGTTCGATGACGGCGGCCGCCCGGTCGTCGGTGCCGCGTGCCTCGCGCTTCTCCTGGTCGGTGAGGGCCGCTGTGCGCAGGGCGAGGATCTCGTCGATCTCCGTGGCGTCGTACAGCGCTCCGGGGCTCTCCGGGGCGATGGCGGGGTGGTCCTCCAGGATGATCGGCGAGGACAGTACGAGGTCCGCCCGCCCGGGTTCGCCGGCGAGTACCGGCCAGGTGTGCAGGTTGCGGCAGGACGCGACCGCGCCCTTGGCCCACTCGGGCGGGTCCGTCATGGACAGGAACGATCCGGCGTCGAGGCACATCAGGACGTGTGCGGCGACCAGTGAGCGCGGGAGCGCCGCGTGGCGGCCGGCGGTCCCGTCGTCCGGCGGGGACCAGGGGGTGGTGTTCTCCACTACCGCCGTCAGCTGCATCACCCGGTAGGGGCCGTCGAGTTCGCGTGCGGACAGCCGTACGACACCGCTGATCTCCTCGCACCTGCGGACCAGGCGGCCGAGCGGCCGGCCGTCGGTGTCGAGGACGGGTTCGGTCTCCTCGCGGGCGGGGCGGGTGAACGGCACGGTGACGCCGTCCCCGATCAGCTCGTCCACCGGAGCGAGCACCTCCTCGCGTTCCTCGGTGCCCTCGTCCCAGGGCACCAGGACCCGGTCCTCCAGGTGGAGTTCGGGTACGTCCTCGAATCCGCCGTCGGGCCGGGAGCGCTGGACGGTCCGCCGCTGGGCGTGCAGGAAGCGCAGTTCGACGGCGAGCGTGGCGCCCGCCCTGGGTTCCATCAGGCATTCGGTGTGCTGGAAGTCGTGCTCCTCGGAGTCCGCGCCCCAGCCCGGCGGTACGAGGACCCCGAACTGCCAGCGCAGCCGGTTCTTCGCCGCCGAGGCCCGGTAGGGGTAGAGCACGTACCCCTCGAAGAGCACGGCGTCGGCCACCTGCCGGGCGACGGAGAACCGGGCCTCGGTCCCGTCGGCGAACGTGGTCACGGTCACGGAACCGTCCTTCCGGTGGCGGTGAGCGGCGCCCCCGCGCCGGTCAGGGCGGTCTCGTGCCGCGGCGGATCCGGTTCGTCCGCCTCGGCCAGCAGTGTCTGGAGGGTGGACTCCCAGGAGGCGAGACCCCGCCGGGAGCGGAATCCCAGCAGGGCGTCCATGGTGTCGCGGGGCACCCGGATCCAGCCACAGCCGGGGAAGTGCTGCTCGACCATCTCCCGCCAGGCCGCCACGGGCATCCGGAAGTCCGCCTCCCGGTCCCACGGCACGGGCTCGACGTGGAAACCGCCCGCTCCCGTGAACGCCGTGCCGGAGAAGAGCATCAGCAGGGGCACCTCACCGCCGGTGACGGCGCCGAAGTACCGCGTGGAGGCGATGTCGGTGTCGTACGTGCACGGCACGACGAGGTCGGTCTCCGTCTCGCCGGTGAAGCCGGGGACCATGAGGGAGACCTGGGCGAACTGGACCGGCTGGAGCGTGCTGCCCCACCGTGAACGCTCGCCGAAGAGGTCCTTCAGCCCGTCGGCCTCCGCGGGTTCGTATCCGCGCCGGGCCGGTTCGATCCGGATCTGGCAGCGCAGGGCGAGAGCGTGCACCCGGGCGCCACCCGAGGCGGTGATGCGTAGCCGGAAGACGAGGGTCGGTCCGGCGGCGTACGGGTCGGACCGTACGCCGGTGCAGGTGAACGCGAACTCCGTCATGGCCGGTCCTCCTCGCGGACCGTCCGGGCGCGTTGCGCCACGGTGCGGAAGAACGCCTCCAGGTCGGCGCGGGCCTCGGCGCCGCCGTCGAAGCCCTGCCACAACAGGCGCATGCGGCCCACCAGTTCGTAGCAGATGTCGATGGGTACGAGGTAGCACTCGGACCGTCCCTCCGAGCGGCGCACCAGCAGCGCCTCCACGTCGGGTTCGAGCAGCGCGGCCAGCGGGGTGCTGTCGGTGATCGCCGGCCAGACCGAGGGGTTGAGTTCGCTCTCGGTGGCGCCCGCCGGGCTCGGGTAGAAGGCGGCCGGCCGGTCGAGCGCCGCGTTGCGGAAGAAGAAGGCGACGCCGACGGGGATCTGGAGGAGTTCCCACGCGCCGTCGTCCAGGTGGTGGTCCGGGTCGGCCAGGTAGCGGGAGGGAACGGCGCGGAAGCGGCCGCCCGCCGCGCCCGGCCGCTCGAACAGGAAGGCGCACGGGGTGCAGGCGCAGGCCAGCGACCGGTTCTCCGTGTCCACCAGGTGGCGGTGGGCGTCTTCGGCCACCGCCACCCCGCACAGTTCGCAGCGCTCCTCCCGGGGCGGGCGCGCGCCCACGAACCGGCGCAGGCCGCGCACGTCCGTGGGCCGCGCCGCAGGCTGCGGCCGGACCGGGGGCGCGCTCACGGCGCCTTCGCCGGGGCCGGTCGCGCCGCCGCGTCCGCCCGCGTTCCCGGTCCCGTCGGGCCGGGCCCGGAGAGGGGCGCCGATCCGATCTGGAGCAGGACCGGCTCGCTGGTGTCGGCGGGCGGCTGGATATGCACGGACTTCACCTCGGGGGCGAAGCAGGCGAGCGCGTCCTCGACGGCCTGCTGGGCCGCGCCCGCGGTGGCGGCGCAGCCGCAGCCGGAGCCGGAGCCGCCGGAGGACCGCAGGCTCAGGGCCCCGGTGGCGTCGTCGAAGCCGGCGACCTCCACCGCGTGTTCCGGCACGGTCGCCAGCGCCCGCGCGATGCGGGTGGCGGTGTCCTCCGGGTGCAGGTCGTGCAGGACCAGCAGGCCGGCGACGAGTTCGTCCCCGAGGAGCCGGGCCAGCGCTTCGTCGCCGCTGCCGGCGGTCCCGGCGCTCTTGGCGGCCCGGCCGTCGAGCAGGGCCATGATCCGGGCCAGACCGGCGCCGTAGAACTCCATCAGCGACCGGACCAGTTCCTCGGCCGCCGCGGTGGCGGTCCCGTCCCCGGTGGCGGCCAGACGGTCGATCACCTCTTCGACACGGCGCCCGGCCTGCTCCGCGTTCACCGCGGGAGCCGTCTTCACCCTCGTCCCGCCGCTCATCCGCCGAGTCCGCTCAGCCCGGTGGGCATGTGCATCTTCTGCACGGTCTTGCCCTCGCCGACGTACATGTGGACACCGCACGGCAGGCAAGGGTCGAAGCTGCGGACGGCGCGCATGATGTCGATGCCCTTGAAGTTCTCCGGGGTGTTCTCCTCGAAGATCGGCGTGTTCTGCACGGCGTCCTCGTAGGGGCCCGGTGTGCCGTAGGTGTCGCGGGTGCTCGCGTTCCACGGGGTGGGCGGGTAGGGGTGGTAGTTGGCGATCTTGCCGTCGCGGATCACCATGTGGTGGGAGAGGACGCCGCGTACGGCCTCCGTGAACCCGACGCCGACGGCCTGGTCCGGTACTTCGAACTTCTCCCAGGTCTGGGTGCGTCCGGCGCGTACCTCCTCCAGGCCCTTCTCCGCGAAGTGCAGGGCGATCGCGGCGGTGTACGCCTGGAAGTACGTACGGGCGCGGTTGCGCTCCAGGGCGTTGCTCCAGCGCGGGATGTTCCACTCGAAGGTGGTCTCGGGCTTGGTCATCGTGCGCGGCAGGTTGATGACCACGCTGTGGCCGGTGGACTTCACGTAGCCGGTGTCGACGAGCCCGGAGAGCGCGGTCGACCACAGGCGGGCGATGGGGCCGCCGCCGGTGTCGAGGGCGAGGTAGTCCTTGCCGTCGAACCAGCGGGGAGACATCACCCAGCTGTAGTTGCCGTTGAAGTCCCGCTTCTGCGGCGCGGGGATCGTGTGCTGGTTCCACGGGTGGCGCGGGTCCACCGGGTTGCCGAGCGGGTCGTGGGTGACGAACTGCTCCTGGCCCTGCCAGTCCTCGTAGTACGAGCTGCCGAGCAGGATCCGGATGCCGAGGTTGATCTCGGTGAGGTCGTTGGTGACCAGCTTGCCGTCGACGATGATGCCCGGGGTGACGAACATCCGCCGGCCCCAGTCGCTCATGTTGGCGTACGTGAAGTCGCAGTACTCGGGGTCGTTGAGCGCGCCCCAGCAGCCCAGCAGGACGCGGCGCCTGCCCACTTCCTCGTACCCGGGGAGGGCCTCGTAGAAGAAGTCGAACAGGTCGTCGTGCAGGGGGACGACGCGCTTCATGAACTCGACGTAGCGCATCAGGCGGCTCAGGTAGTCCGTGAAGAGCTGCACGGAGGCGATGGTGCCGACGCCGCCCGGGTACAGCGTGGAGGGGTGCACGTGGCGTCCCTCCATCAGGCAGAACATCTCGCGCGTGTAGCGGCTGACCTGGAGGGCCTCGCGGTAGAACTCCCCCTCGATGGGGTTGAGCGAGCGCATGATGTCGGCGATGGTGCGGTAGCCGTGATCACCGGCGTGCGGCGCCTCGGTGCGCTCGGCCAGTTCGAGGACGCCCGGGTTGGTCTCACGGACCATCTTCTCGCAGTAGTCGACCCCGACCAGGTTCTCCTGGAAGATGTTGTGGTCGAACATGTACTCCGCGGACTCACCGAGGTTGATGATCCACTCGGCGAGGTGCGGGGGCTTCACGCCGTACGCCATGTTCTGGGCATACACCGAGCAAGTGGCGTGGTTGTCGCCGCAGATGCCGCAAATCCGGCTGGTGATGAAGTGCGCGTCCCGGGGGTCCTTTCCGCGCATGAAAACGCTGTAGCCCCGGAAGACCGACGAGGTGCTGTAGCACTCGGCGACCCGCTTCTGCTTGAAGTCGATCTTTGTGTGGATGCCGAGGCTGCCCACGATCCGGGTGATCGGATCCCAGGCCATCTCCACCAGGCCGCTGCCGTCGCCGGCCGCCTTCGTCGTCGGTGCCATCGTGTCTGCCGTGCCCTTCTTCAAGCGGGGAGTCTTCTCGCGCGGTGGGGTCGGAGGTGGGGGCAGGCCCGCCGGTACGGACGGGCCTGCCGGGGGGACGGAGTGCGCGGGCCGGGAAGGAGCCCGCGCTCCGGGCGGGAGTCACCAGGGCGGGCGGTATCCCGTGGTCAGCTGTTCTCCGGTGTGCCGCCACTTGGGCTCCTTGTCGACCGTCTTGGCCGTGATGGACCGCAGCTTGCGGACCACCGCCCCGTAGGCGCCGCTCGCGGCGCTCGACACCTTGCCGCCGGGCGGCTCGTCCATGAACGGCATGAACTTGTCGGGGAAGCCCGGCATGGTGCAGGCGATGCAGATGCCACCGACGTTCGGACAGCCGCCGATACCGTTCATCCAGCCGCGCTTGGGGACGTTGCACTTGACGACCGGACCCCAGCAGCCCAGCTTGACCAGGCACTTGGGCGAGTCGTACGTGAGGGCGAACTGGCCCTGCTCGTAGTAGCCCGCGCGGTCGCACCCTTCGTGCACGGTGGCGCCGAAGAGCCAGGTCGGGCGCAGTTTGTCGTCCAGCGGGATCATCGGAGCCGAACCGGCCGCCTGGTACAGGAGGTAGGTGAGGGTCTCCGAGAAGTTGTCGGGCTGGATGGGGCAGCCGGGCACGCACACGATGGGGATGCCCGCCTTGGACTTCCAGTCCCACCCGAGGTAGTCGGGCACGCCCATGGCTCCGGTGGGGTTGCCGGCCATGGCGTGGATGCCGCCGTAGGTGGCGCAGGTCCCGATGGCCACGACCGCCAGTGCCTTCGGCGCCAGCCGGTCGATCCATTCGCTGGTGGTGATCGGCTGGCCGGTCTCGGGGTTGTCCCCGAAGCCGCACCAGTAACCCTCCTGTTTGATCCCCTCGTTGGGGATCGACCCTTCGACGACGAGCACGAAGGGGTCGATCTCGCCGCGTTCCCCCTTAAAGAACCACTCGATGAACGTGTCCGACCCTCCGACCGGACCGCACTCGAAGTCGATCAGGGGCCAGTGAACGGCGATCTTGGGCAGGCCCGGCAGCACACCGAGGACGATCTCCTCGATGCTCGGCTGCATGGCCGCTGTCAGGGCGACCGAGTCGCCGTCACAGCTCAGACCGGCGTTGATCCAGAGAATGTGGATCGGGGGCGCCTCGTCGGCGGGCGCACCCGGCGCGTCCGCGGCCTCGGCTGTGTTCGGCGTCGCTGCACTCATGGGGAGCGCCTCCTTGGGGAGGTAAGGACGAAAGCCGGCATTCCGACCATCAACCCTCTTGTTAACAGGGACCCTGGGCCGGTGCGCCGTCAGCGGCGGCCGTTCCGGTGACGCGGCCCGTCCGGCGGCCAGAAGGCGCCGCTCGACTTGCGGACGCGGGCGGATTGAGGTGGGGCGGGGTGCCCGGCGGCGCCTCCTTGCGGACGAAGGACCGGCGCAGGGCGTGGTACGGGGCGTCCGGGTCAAAGAACGTGCGCCGCATGAGCGCCAGCTCCTTCTCCCGGAAGGCCGCCAAGGGCTTGACGCTCTCCTGGCGGTCCAGCTCCGCCTTCTTCTCCCGTACGCGTGTGGGCGTCGCGGGCAGCGCGGCCAGCTGCACCGCCAGCCGGCCCGCCTCGCGCACGAATCCCTGCGGAGTGCTCTCGACCACCCGGTCGACGAGCCCCAGCCGAAGCGCCGCGTTCGCGCTCACCGGAAGGGCCTCGCGCGTGAGCCGTTCGGCTGCCTCGGAGCCCACTCTGCGAGGCAGGGTGTACGTCCAGTACTCCGAGCCGTACAGGCCCATCAGGCGGTAGTGCGGGTTCAGTACGGCCCCGGACCTGCACCACACCTCGTCCGCCGCCAGGGCGAGCATCACCCCGCCCGCGGCCGCGTTGCCGCCCACCGCGGACACCACCAGGCGGTCGGTGGTGGTCAGGACGGCTTCGACCAGGTCGTCGATGGCGTTGATGTTGGCCCAGGACTCGCCGCCCGGGTCGTCGGCCGCCTCGATGACGTTCAGGTGGATGCCGTTGGAGAAGAAGTCCCGGCCGCCGCCCAGTACGAGTACGGACGTGGGGCGCGAGCACGCCTCGCGGTAGGCGGCGAGCAGGCGCCGGCACTGGTCGGTGCTCATGGCGCCGCCCGGGAAGGAGAACGACAGGACGCCGACCCGGCCGTCCTCCCGGTACCGGATGTCGCTCCAGGTGCGGCCGGCCGGGTCGTCCAGTAGCGGAGCCGGGTGCTCGGGCAGCGGGGGCAGCAGGTCGCCGAGGGCCTGGACAGCGGGCAGTTTGAACGTGGCGGGCTGTCCCGGGACGCGCCGCGGGCGCACCTCGGGAATCCACACGGCGCTGTCGGTCGTCGCCCGGCAGACGGCTCCGGCCCTGGTGGCCAGCAGCGTGCCGGGCCGGCCCCGCAAGGCGTCCTCGGGGTGGCCGCCGTGGAGATACCACTCGGCGCCGAGCAGCTCGTCCAGTACGCCGGGCTGCGAGTCCGCGGCGCGCAGCTTGCGCAGTACCGTCTCGGTGGACTCCGACGCCCAGTCGATCCGCCGGTCGGTCTGCTTCAGGTACGGGCGGGTGCGGACGGTCGTTCCCGCCTCGCCCGCGCCGGGCTGCCGCCAGGGGACGTACGTGCCGCCCGCGAAGCGCTGGACGGCCAGCAGGACCGCCGCCAGCGCCGCGTCGGCCACCTCGTTGCGGTACAGGTCGCTCTTGGCCACCGGGGGCACCGCGCAGACGACCGAGGCCCACACGTCGCCGGCGTCCATCTCGGCCTCTGCCTGAAGGACGGTCACGCCCCACTCGGCGGCATCCTCATGAATGGCCCAGTCGAGCGACGAAGGCCCGCGGTCACCGATGGGGCCGGGGTGGACCACGAGACAGGTGTGCGCCGACCACACGTCCTGCGGGATCGCCGTTTTCAGCATTGGCGCCACGACGAGCTCCGGCGCGTGCCGCCGCACGGCCTCGCGCAGGCAGTCGGCGTGCCGTACGAGCTCCACCGCCACGCTGTGGCCGTGGTCCCTCAGTTCGGCGTGCACACGCTGGGTGAGGCTGTTGAACGCGCTGGCCACGAGCAGGAGGTGCATGGCAGCCTTTCCCGGCGCGGGCACCGGCGGTCGTCGACGCGGCCGGGACTCCCCCGGCCGCTGCGATCGTCGGGCACGCGGCGGGGAGAGGGGACGACGACAGGCTGCGGGGTCACCCGAAAGCGCAAGGTGCGACGCCCACCCGGCGGGCCGTCGGCGGGCCGCGACGGCAGGGCGGGGCGCCGGCGGCAGGGGCGGGGCCGCGCAGTTCCACACGGGCGGCCGGCCGGCTCAGTGGCCGCTGGACCGCCGCGCCGGGCCGCGTCGCCACGCCTCTCGGGACACGATGTTCGCCGTGTGCGCCGCGCGGTGTTAGTTCGCACCCTCCAGCCCGATCGCCCGGCCTTCCTCGTCCCACCGGATCTCCAGGACGCGCTCGACGGCGTCACGGTTGACGGGGCCGAACACGTGGGGGAACAAGGTTCCCCGGGCGACTCCGGGCGGCGGGGCGGGCACCGCCTCCTCCCGTACCACCTCGGCACTGAGACGGCTCTCGTCCAGGCACAGCACCAGCAACGGCCTCGGCGCCGACCGGTAGAAGGCGTTGACGACGGCCAGCGTGGTCGCGTCGTCGGGAGAGCAGTGGACGAAGCCTTCCTCCGCGAGGGAGGCGGGCGCGTACGGGCGGTCGGGACGGGCGGCCCACTCGTCGAGCGGCACGACGTGATAGATCATGACGCGGTTATACAACGGCGTGTTCGACGAGCCGTTCGGGGTGCCGTACCAGGCCGGTGGCTTCGTGCCCGATCCGGCCACCACCGGCCGCGGCGCGGTTCGAGCCGGACACACCGGACGTGTCGCCGATCAGCGCCACCCCGTACACCGGGGAGCCGAAACCGCAGGTGGACGCGTTGCCGAGCCGGAGTGGCTCCGACAGCCGCACGAAGCGCGCCGCGCTGGCGTCGAGCGGGCCCGGCCGTGCCACCAGCCGACCGTTGGTTGCGGCCGAGGCGGTTTCCGTCCCTGCGTGACGGGCAGGCGGATGGGTGAGTGAGTGCTGACGAAAGGACCGACATGAGCGCCGGAGAGAAGGCCAAGGCCAAGGCCGAGCAGGTTGTCGGGATGGCCGTGCGGAAGGCGGCCCACGCGATGGGCAAGGAGACCACCGCCGCGAAGGGCGCCGCGCTGGAGGCCCGGGGCAAGGCCCGGGACACCAAGGAAACGTCGAAGGACAGGTTCAGGCGACGCTGACCACGGCCCCTCGGGACGTGACGACCGCCGCGAAGGCCGGTCGTCGACCCGACCGGCCGAAGCGCACATACGAGGGCCCGGGCAGCGATGTCCGGGCCCTCGTGCTGTCGGCCTCCGTGAACGGTGGAGCGGAGAGCCTTCGGCTGGCGGCCCGCGGGGCCCGCTGCCGTCGCACCGGTCCGGTCAGCGGGCGTCGCCTGTCGTCGACGACGTGATGATGTCCCCGTGCGCGAAGTCGCCCGGTGGAATGCCCGGGTGGTGGCTCTCCGGACGCGGGTGCGGGGCGGTGGCGCCCAGGGCGATGGGAGACGATGCGGTAGCGGTCGCCGGGGTCTATGCCACCTTCGAGCCACATCGTTGTCCAGTTGCCCAACTGGTCAACTCTCTCGCGAGGTGAATCCAGTGAAGATCCGCTTCATCCCCACTGCCGCGGCGCTCGCGGCCGCTTGTGCGCCTGACTGCCTGCGGTACCTCGTCGTCCGGCTCCGAGCAGGCGTCCGGTCCCGACGCGCTCACCGGATGGATCATGAAGGACAGCGTCTCCGACGCCTACCTCAAGCGGTTCGAGAAGGACTTCGAGCGGCAGCACGAGGACACCGTCCTGGACATCCAGAAGGGGAGTGGGACGGCATAGGCGAGAAGATCACCGCCGCGCTCGCGAGCAAGGACGCCCCCGACGTGATCGAGGTGGGGAACACCCAGGTCGCGCAGTACGCGCATAGCGGCGGCGTACTCGACCTGAGCGACAAGGTCGATGAGCTGCGGGGCGGTGACTGGCTTCCCGGCCTCGCCGAGCCGGGGAAGATCGACGGCAAGCAGTTCGACGTCCCCTGGTACGCGGCCAACCGCGTCGTGATCTACAACAAGGATCTCTTCGCCAAGGCCGGGATCACCTCGCCGCCCACCACGCGTGACGAGTGGCTGCGGGACACCGCAAAGCTCAACCGGGGGAAGACGCAGGGCATTTACCTGCCCGGGCAGAAGAGCGGTGACCGGTGGAAGGGCTCGCTCGACAGCCCGGAAGCGCTCCGGGCCATGGACTTCTACCAGCGGTTGCAAGCGCTGGGCAGGGGCCCCAAGGATTCCGACGAGGCCAAGCCGCCGCAGGCGGACGTCTTCACCAAGGGCGACGTCGCCCAGATCATCGCCGTTCCCGGCGGAGCCAAGATCGTGGAGCAGGCCAACCCGGCCCTCGCCGGCAAGCTCGACTTCTTCCCGGTCCCCGGCGCGACGGCGGGCACACCGGGGGCCACCTTCACCGGCGGCTCGGACCTGATCATCCCGGCCGCCTCCGCCCACCAGGACGCGGCGTACCAAGTAATCAAGTCCCTCGCCGGGGAGAAGTGGCAACGGGACCTGGCCAGGACGATGAGCTACGTACCCAACCGGACGTCGCTGGCCGACGCCTTGGAGGACAACGAGGGCACCGCCGCCATGGCCGCGGCGGCCGCGCGGGGACGTGCGACGCCCAACTTCCCGCAGTGGGCCGCGGTCGAGGCCACCAACCCGAGCGGCGGGCGTGGTTGTCGTTCTCCTGACGGAGCCTGCGGGAGCTGATCCCCTTGAGGGAGTTGACCAGCTTGGCGAGCTGGACCTCGGGCGGGTAGTGCACCAGGAGGTGCACGTGGTCGTCCTCGCCGTTGAACTGTTTAGAGCTCGGCTTCGAAGTCTGTGCAGACTTCCCGCGTGATCTCTTCGGTTCGCGTCAGCGTGGCGTCGGTCATGGCTTTGCGTCGGTACTTGGTGGCGAAAACCACGTGGACGTGCAGGTTGTGGACGACGTGACGCCCGGCGCGTATATCGGGGTTGGGGTTTCATCGTGGTGACATAGACCGAAGGGTAATGTGATCAATATGCAGCTTCGGTACTCGTTTCGGGTGTACCCGAGTGCCGGTCAGCGTTTGGCGTTGGGGCGGGCGTTCGGGTGTGCTCGGGTTGTCTTCAATGACGCGCTTCGCGTGCGTGAGGCGCCCAGGCAGCTGACCGCTGTGAAGAAGACTCCCGAGCGGGCTTGGCTCGCCGAGGTGTCTTCGGTTGTGTTGCAGCAGTCCCTTCGGGACCTGGACACGGCGTACCGGAACTTCTTCGACGGTCTCAAGGGCAAGCGCCCGCGCATGGGTGCACCTGGTTTCAAGTCTCGCAAGGACACCCGCCAGGCTATCCGCTTCACTGCGAACGCCGGATGGAAGGTGACGGCCGGTGGGAAGCTGCGGCTTCCCAAGGTCGGTGATCTGGCCGTGAAGTGGTCCAGGTCCCTGCCCTCGGCTCCCTCCACGGTGACCGTGATCAAGGACAGCGCGGGCCGGTACTTCGCATCGTTCGTGGTCGAGACAGAACCCGGGACACTGCCGGATACCGGCAGCGCGGTCGGCATCGACCTGGGCCTGGCCCACTTCGCGGTCCTTTCCGACGGCACGAAGATCACCAGTCCCCGCTTTCTTCGCCGGGCCGAGAAGAAGCTCAAGAAGGCGCAGCGGGATCTGGGTCGGAAAGCGAGGGGATCGGCGAACCGGGCGAAGGCCCGGGTGAGGGTCGCCCGCGCCCACGCGCGGGCCGCAGATGCGCGGCGCGAGTTTCACCACCAGCTCTCCACCAGGATCATCTGTGACAACCAAGCGGTGGCAGTGGAAGACCTGGCGGTCAGGGGACTGGCCCGTACACGCATGGCCAAGTCCATACACGACGCCGGATGGTCGGCCTTCGTGACGATGCTGGAATGCAAGGCCTTGAAGTTCGGCCGTTGTTTCCACCGCGTCGGACGCTTCGAGCCGACCTCTCAGGTCTGCTCCGTATGCGGCGTCAAGGACGGACCCATACCCCTGGGCATACGCGTGTGGGAATGCGGAGCCTGTGGGGCGGTCCTTGACCGGGGACATCAACGCGGCGGTCAACGTCGCCCAGGCCGCCGGACTGGCGGTATCAGCCTGCGGAGCGCGGGTAAGACCGGGACCCGTCCCGGCACAGCGCGAAGAAACAGGAACCCACCCGAAGCCCCAGCCGGTGACCACCGGCAGGCAGGCGGGAATCTCCGCCCCTTAGGGCGGAGAGGATGTCAAACCACCTCGTGGGAGACCTACCGGCCCGACCCGTGGGAGGCCGTCAACCAGCACTCGGAGTCCCGCACGAGCTACGCGGGCTGGCACGACTTCGTGGTCACCATCAACGACAGCAACATCACCTACTACGTCGACGGCCAGGAGTTCGGCCGTGATGACGCCCGCTACCTGCCGGAGCGGCCGATGTCCATCAACTTCAACCAGTGGCTCATCGACCTCGCGGGCCAGACCAGCACCACACCGCGCGCCTACGACCAGAAGGTCGACTACGTGCTGCACGTCAAGGACCAGGTGCTGACCCCGGCCCAGGTCGCCGCGAAAATCGCCGCCTACCGGACCGCGGGTACGACGTTCGAGGACACGGTGCCGGCCGGTCAGTGACCGCGCGCGGCGGGCGGACGCGCAGCTGCGTCCGCCCGCCGCTCCCGCCGAGGGTGGGAGCCGGCGTCACACAAAGCCGTGGACGACAGGGCGGTCGGGCACCTAGGCTGGGCCGCGACGCCCACGACAGCGGAAGGAGGCGAGTGCTGTGCACAAGTCACGTTTGTCGCGCTCCCCTTCCGTTTCCCCGGTGTCCTTGGCCTGACCGGGAGCGCTCTTCACTTCCTGCTTTCCGGAGGACAACTCTCATGACCGATCCGGTCATCCGCGTGCTCGACGCGAGCAACGTGCATCTCTTCGACACCCTGCCCGACCCGCTCGGCGCCCGCGCCGGGCATGCGCGCACCACACACCGTCCCGAGTGGAAGCGTGTGGCGCTGCGTGACGGTGCGGTCGTCGCCCGCGGTGCCTGGTGGGGCGGGCCCGACGACAACACCCCGGTTAACATCAACTGGTTCGACGTCGGCGAGGGCGAGGAGGAGGCGGGTGCCCATCTGCTGCGCACCGCCCCGCACCAGGTCGAACTGGAGCTCAACCTGCCCGCCGGCTGGCGCGACGCCCCGGTCACCCGCGCCGCGGGCGAGACCCGCCTGCGAGCCGCGCGGGCGGCAGGGTACGACGTACTGGTCGAGCGGTTCATGTACCGCTGGACACCGGACTGCGGTCTGCCCCGGCGGCCCGGGCGCCTGAAGTTCGCGGCGGAGCCGGACGACGCCGTGTTCTTCGACGCGCTGCGCCGCATCCACTCGGCGACGCTGGACGCGCACGCGCTGCGCGCGATCGCGGAGGGCGGACTCGACCAGGCGGCCCAGGAGGAACTGGACTTCTTCCACTGGTGCCCGTCACCGCGCGAGTGGTGGCAGGTGGCGTACGCACCGGACGGCGAACTGGCCGGTATCCACATTCCCGCGCACAACCCCGCGGGACCCTGCGTCGGTTTCATCGGTGTGGTGCCTGAGCAGCGTGGGCGCGGCTATGCGTACGACCTGCTGGCCGAGTGCACCTACTTCCTCGTGGAGCAGGGTGCGGACTTCGTCGCCGCTGCCACGGATCAGGGCAACCGCCCGATGGCCGCGAACTTCGCGAAGGCCGGGTATCCGGTGGTACGCGAGCGCGTCAACCTGGTCCCGGGCGAGCGGGACTGACGACGGGACACCCCGGGGGGCGTGCCGATCCGCACGCCCCCCGGCCGTCTGTCCGTCTCTCCGACTTCGGGGTGCTGTCGGGCTGCATTGTGCTGTTGGGCTTGAAGGGTTTACGGCGCTGGTGCCCACCTCGGTGTTCACGCCGGCAGCAGTTCGGCGCGACCGGCAGCGGTCTACTCGTCGATCGCCGCCCCGAACTGCGCGTTGGCTGCGGGCGCCCCGAGGCGCGCCCCGTCGTAGGTCCACGTCCCCTTGGCGACGAGCCCCGACGACGACGCGGGGAGGACCCATGCGACGCCGTCATTGGTGTTCTCGCCCGGTGCCGCCGCCAGCAGGCCGAACAGGCCGTCCTTGTTGGCATCGACAAGCCGCACCTGTTCGCCCCAGCGGTCCGAGGTCTCCGCACCGCCGGGGATGTCGGGGTGGTTCTGGTCGAAACCGCGCGCCCCGGTCGCCGTCAGCCCGCCCGGCGCTCCGCGCAGCGCCCAGACCGCTCCCGCGTTGGAGACGGATCCGATGTCCTCCCCGGGGGCGCCGACGGCGAGGTCCGGGAGGCCGTCGCCGTCGGTGTCGCCGGAGGACATCTCGGCGCCCCACCGGTCGCCGGCCTCGGCCGCGCCGGGGATGCCCGGTGAGTCCTGCGTCCACCTCTGGGCCGGCGTTGAACCGAGCCCGGAGAGATCGCCCTGGCCCAGGTATACGGAGACGGACCCGCCGACGGGCGAACCGACCCCCGTGTCGCCGATGGCCAGGTCGTCCTGGCCATCCTGGTTGAAGTCGCTGGAAACGACCGCCGGACCGCCCTCGAACGCGCCGCCGTCTTCCATCGCCCCGGCGCCGGGTGCGCCGTGCAGGACCTGGGTGGCTCCGATGCCCGGCTCGTCGCCGGTGGTCACCCCGGAGATCGCCAGGTCCGCCCAGGCGTCCTCGTTGTAGTTGCCGCGGCTGAGGCTGCGGAGGGCGAAGCCGGTCTCCAACGGCGTCGCGTCCGGTGCCTGGCCTCCCTGGTCCGTCGGCTTCAGCTGCTGGGCCGCCGCCCCCGGCGGGGCGGTGAAGAACAGCAGCGCGTCGTTCTCCAGGACGGCGACGCTGTCGCGCGGGTTGGCGTCCGGGTCGGCCGGGTCCGGGGCGAAGTACCTGCCGGCTTCGATCGCCCGGCCGAAGTTCGCACCGGCCCGCAGTTGGCCGGGGTTTTCCAGCCAGGTGCTGTCGGAGCCGTGCAGCCCGGTCGGCGAGCCCCAGAAGACGGTGGCGCCGCCCGCGTTGGACAGCCCGGCCAGGTCCTCACCGGGGACGCCGACGATCGCGTCGTCGTAGCCGTCGTTGTCCAGGTCACCCGAGGCCACGGCGCGCCCGAAACCGTCACCGGCCTCGGTGCCGCCCGGGACGCCCGAGGTGTTCTGGTGGAGGACGCTCTTCTTGGTGGTGCTGAGACCGCTTGACGAGCTGTACTGCACGGTGACGTAACCGGCGCCCGTGGCGCCGCTCACCGTGGCGCCCGGGGCGCCGATCAGCACATCGTCGAAACCGTTGCCGTCGTAGTCACAATTGCGCTGCTGCCAGCCGATGGACGGAAAGGGCGCTGCGGCCTGTGCGGCGGGGGCCGTGAACGCGGCGCCGCCGAGGAGTGTGAGGAGTGCTGCGGCCGTGAGGGCCGTGCCTCTGATGTGACGCACAGGAAGAACCTCCTTGTACTCCTGGGTCGCCCACGGCGTCCTGCCCGGCCGCCGGCTGGTGCCGGGGGCGGGCAGGGCTGTGTGGTCGGTCCCCAGTGAGACGCCGCAGCACGGACCGGTGCGGGTGCCGGGAGCACCAGGCAAGGCCGCCGCGTCCCCGGCACGACGGGGTGAAATCCCGCACGACGGGGTGAAATCCCGCGCGACCTTCCACGCGAACTCGCCTACAAGACGTCCGGAGTCCGCCAAGGGTTGTACGCCTCGTTGGACGGGCCGTCGGGTCCGGCTGAGGAGCGGCGTGCAGAGGCAGGCCCGGACAAGGTTCGGCTTTCACTGTGCTGAGCCGTGCCGTGCCGTGCTGTGCCGTGCTGTGCCGTGATCAGCTGGCGAGGGCGTCGTGGAACGGCTTCCAGTCGAGGTGACCGCTCTCAGTCCCGGCCGGCACCAGCACGTACGTCTCGCCCAGCCATTCGGTGAGCGGTACGCGATCGACGTCCACCATGGCGATCCCTTCGGGGCTGCTCAGACGCATCAGGACGCGGTCCGTATTGCCGGGGCCGGGCGCAGGGCGGAGGTGGATGTCGCCGATGCCGGTCGGGGACTGCGTGCCCGCCATGAGCATGTCGCGGTCCAGATGCCAGACCACCGTCGGGCCGAGAGGGAGGTGGAAGTCGATCCGGACGGTGAAAGGATCGTCGGAGCGATAGCGGAAGGTCGTGTCCAGGGTGACGGGACACTCGTCTGTGACCTGGCAGATCACGGTCTTCCACGAAAGTTCACGGCAGGGCGGTGGGGCGGTTGAGCCGGCATCGGACATGGGTACTCCCGCATCAGGCACCGCTCCCGTCAGCGACGCTCACGCTTCTCTGGTCACCCGTATCCCGGTGATCACACCTGGCAGTCGTGTGACCCTTGCAACCGCTTCACCGGCATGCCCCCGAGACGTACGACCACCGAGCCGACCGGCACCCTCCGGCCGGGAAACGCCCCTGCCCCTAGTGGATATTCGGACTGCCGGACGGGTCCCACAGGCCGGTGTCTGCCCTGATGACACGGGAGCCGGCTTCCGGAAGGCTCGACCCATGACAGAGATCCTGATCGCCGCGTTCAGTGCGGTGGTGGCGGCCGGTGCCGTCGCAGTCAGCTTCGCCGCCCACCGTCACCAGGTGCAGCGCGCGGCCGTACTCGACGCCAAAGAGGCCCGCGTCGAGAGCCGTGAGCGGCAGGTGGAGGAGCGCGAGGCGGAGGCGGAGCGGCGCGAGACCCGTAGCCAGGCGTCCATGATCGCCGTCCGGGCACTGATGGTTCCCTCATCACTTCACGGCAATTGGCACCGAGTGGAACTGGACATCACCAACCACAGCAACCAGGCAGTCTTCCACTTGAACGTTTCTTACCAGGATCAGGAAGTGGAAGAAGGCGCGCGTGGGATCAGTCCTGGCTGCACGCGCACCGTGCCGCTCGAGTTCTTCGAACCCTCGGGCCGCCCCACCGTCCTGGACAAGGTCCGGATCGAGTTCACCGACGCCGCCGGTATCCGCTGGCACCGCGACGCCGACGGCGGGTTACGAAGACAACAGCGAGGCGACGACGGCGGATGGGAATGGGGCGAACGTGAAACTCCCATCATTTTCCCCACGCCCGCAACGCGACTTCCCGAGCGGAGGCCGGACGGCTACTCCGACGTCGGCGGCGCCTTCGACGTGGACGAAGAAGACTGGGTCAACGCGTCGCCCATGGATACCGGCGGTCCGGAAGAGGAAGGCATGACATCCGAGGCCCGCGGCGGCCTCCGCCTCGTGGACGAACCGGACGACCCGGCCGACGCACGACGCGACTGGACTTAGGCGACGCGACATTCGTACGCACCGGGGCGGCCGGTGCCTCACTGCCGGCCCTTGAGGAACTCCCGCAGGTGGCCGGTGAGGACGGTGGGCTGGTCTTCGGGAATGAGGGTGTAGCTGTCGGCGATCTCGACGAACTCGGCCTGCGGCAGGAGCCCGGCCAGGCGGCGGCCGTGGGACGGGGGCATCACGCGGTCCTCGGCGGCCCAGGCGACGAGTGCCGGGCGGTCGAATGTGCGAAGCGCCTCGGACCAGGCGAGCAGCTCGGCCTTCGGAGGTGTGCTGAAAACGTACTTGCGCAGATCGCGGCGGATCTCGGGCGAGCTGATCGCGGGCCGGAACCAGGCATCCATGATCTCGGGCGGCACAGGCCGCTTGGTCATCCAGCCCCAGGTCACGGGAAGTCGGCGCATGGGCTTCAAACGGAGCATGTTGAAGGCCATCGCCAGGCCGCCGGGCAGCCTGGCGAAGGTGACCAGGTTGCTGCCCGGCAGGCCGGGCGGGTAATTGTCGAAGGCCTCACAGGAGGTGAGTACGAGCCGGCCGATGCGGGTGGTGCGGCCGTCGGCGACAAGGCTCTGCGCGCCGCCCCAGTCGCTGAGCACCAGCGTGACATCGCTCAGGTCGAGCCGTTCCAGGAACTCGTCCACCAGCCGGGCAACGCCGAGGATCGACAGGTCGGCGTCCGGGCGCATCGGTCGGCGGTGGCCGCCGAGCGGGAGGGTGGGGACGACGCAGCGGAAGTCGTCCCGGAGCCCGGCGACGACGTGGCGCCAGAGCGAACCGTCCATGGCCACGCCGTGCAGAAGGACGACTACGGGACCGTCACCGCCGGTGTCCTGGTAGTCGATGGTTCCCGCCGAGAGTTCCAGCTCGGGCATGAACGCTCCTTCTTGTGCTGACTCGTGACGACGAACCTGGCGGGACCCCGGACGCCCGGTGCTCGTGCACGGGGCGCTGGGCGAAGCGCAACACCCCATGCAACTTAACGCACTTGGTCCCGGCCGGAGCTGCCGTTCCCCGTCAACGCACCACCCCGCCGCGCAACCGGTCGGCCGTGATCCACGGCGGACCCTTCCGGTTACTGGTTGGGGTCGGCGGCGCTGATGTCAGCCAGGGCCGAGTCCGTCTCGTGCTCGACGGCCAAGTCGCCCAGGGAGACGATGCCGACCGGCAGGCCGTCCTCGACCACGGGCAGACGCCGTACCGCGTGCTGCCGCATCAGTGAAACAGCCCGGTCGAGATCGTCGTCGAGCGAAACGGTGATCAGCTCGTCGCTACAGGCATCGGCCACGCTGTAGTCCGCGATGTCTCCCTCCCGCGCCACGATCCGCACCGCCAGGTCCCGGTCGGTGACCAGACCACGCAGTTCGTCGCCCTCGGCCACGAGCACCGCCCCGATGCCTTCGTCCCGCATCACCCGGGCCACCTCGCCCACCGACGTCTGCGGCCCCACTGTCACGGGCGCAGCCGTCATCACTTCACGCACTTTCCTGGCCATCACCGGTCTCCAAGGTCTGGGCACGTCGAACACGCCGGCCCACCGGCCGCGCGCACTGGCTGTACCCGCCAGCCCCCTGACCACACGCCCTCACATCCCGGTTTGCGCTCCGATGGCCCCGCCCCGTCCCCGGCGCCCGCCTCCGCAGCTCGGGACCCGGCCGGCCGGCTCACCGTCAGTCCCTGGCCACAACCCCAGGAACCGCCTGCCGAAGCCCGGGACGTGTCCGCTGCCGTTGGGGATCGTTCACGAGGCATGGACAGCACCGCCGCGGAGCGCAGCGGCCACCTGAGTGTCCGGAAGCTGAATCCCTTATTGGGTTACCGACCTGCCCGACCCGACTGGGCGGCGCAGTGAAAGAAGGACCTCCGATGGAGACGATCGCCAACACCCAGCAGGCGCAGGCATGGAACGGCCCCGAGGGCGCTTACTGGGCCGGTCGCCATGACCGGTTCGACGCGTTGAACAGCGGGTTCGACGACGCGCTGTTCAGTGCCGCAGCCATTGACGAGCGCGACCACGTGCTCGACATCGGGTGCGGAACCGGACAGACCACCCGCCGCGCAGCCCGCCAGGCCAAATCCGGTAAGGCGGTGGGAATCGACATCTCCGCGCCGATGCTGGAGAGGGCCCGTGCCGTGACAGCTCAGGAAGGCGTGCCCAACGCGGTCTTCGAGGAGGGAGACGCGCAGGTCCACCTCTTTCCGTCCGCCGGGTACGACGTGGTGATCAGCCGGGGAGGCGTCATGTTCTTCGCCGACCATGTCGCCGCGTTCACGAACATCGGTCGCGCTCTGCGGTCCGGCGGCCGGATGGCTCTCATCTGCCCGCACATGCCTGACCCCGAGGGGGAATCCGCTCAGGTGTTCGCTCCGGTGAACGCCCTTGTGCGCGAGCCCTCCCCGGCTGCCCGGGGGATGATGTCGCTGTCCGACCCGGCCCGCGTCCTCGACGTACTCACCGCCGCCGGGTTCGCCGATGTGACGACGACGCGCGTCGAGGGAACGGTCCACTGGGGGCGGGACGCCGGCGACGCCGCAGACTTCTTCTTCGCCATGAGCCCGGTCCGCTTCAACTTGGAGGGCGTCCCCGACCAGGTCCTCGCCCAGGCCCGGGAGCAGGTCACCGGTGCGCTTCGGCAGTACGAGTCCGCGGACGGGGTCCGCCTGCGCGGCGCTGTCTGGCTGGTGACGGCTACCCGCCCATGACCTGACCACGTCGAACGGGTCCTTCGGCAGGCACCCGGACAGTTTCAGGGGCAGGCCGTGAGGGCCTGCCCCTGAACGGTGCATACGGCGAGGACCTGTTGCCATCAGCCTCCCGTCTCGTCCGAAGTGGCGGAAGACCTGTCGGGCGAGGGGTTTTGGCTGCTATCACTGTTCTTGTCCGCAGGGTTCTGGGCTACCGCTGACAAGAACAGGGCGGCGACGGCCACGGCGGCCACGAGAGCGGACGCGATGTCGCCCTTGGGCCGGATGCCCGGGGTGTGCTGGACCTTGCTGTGCCGGTACAGCGCGTAGCTCAGCACCGCCGCCAGCAGGAGGATGAGACCTTGCAACGGAGCGACGTAGATGGTCATGCCCTGACTCCAGTGTGTAGGGGGGACGCGCGGGCGGGCGCGGGCTCGCACGGGGACGCCGGCTCCCGGGCGGTGGGGCTGGGAGGAGAACACAGGGGTGGCCGGCAGGTCTACGACGTTGCCCCTGGTCGCACGCTCCGTTCCAGTCGCACCACTTGTTCGGCAAACAATGCTGAACAAAGCGCCGTCGGTTCACTGACGGGGGCGGTGGCGCGGCGGTGAGCCGGCGGCACGGCAGCGGCTCGCGGGGCCGCAAGTGGGGCCCGCCGGAGGGCAGCAGCAAGGAGATCAACGAGCTGGCGCTCCTCCTGCGCTCGTGGCTGACCAGTACGGGCAACACCCTCAACTCGTTCAGGCAGCAACTGACGCCACTCCACTTCCACGCGGGAACGGTTCCGTCGCTGGGAACGCTGTCGGAGCGCTTCAAAGGCAAGAAACTCGACTGGGAGTTCACCCAGACCGTCGCGGATGTCTGTTTTCACGACCACACGGGTATGACGGCGGCACTCTTCGAGGCGGAGGAACTCTGGAAGAGGCACTGCCAGAACCCGACCCCGGTCGATATTGACGGAGCCCGTGCGGTGGCGCGCTCGCACGCGCACGTCACACGGAAGCAGCAGGAAACGCTGAAAGTTCAGCACGAGCTCATCGACGCACAGAATCTGCTCCTGGATGCGCGGCAGAACGAGCTGGAACTGAGCCGCTACACGTTCACTCTGCAAAAACAGCTGATCGTCGCGCAGAACTCCTTAATAGACAGCCAGAAAGCTGAGGCGAACAGCTACCAGCTCGTGCTGTTACTTCTCCAGATAATTCACAGCCTGACCACTTCCATGTTCGTGTTCAAGAGAGACGCGGAACGCTCCCAGCTGTCGGACAGCGAGAAGGGGTCCTTGCAGTACTTGCTGGACCAGGCAGCCACAAGGCGCGATCGGGCCATCGCAGAGAAGGAGGCCGCCGAGGAGGAGCAACGCGCCGCCCTGAAGGGAATCACCCAGGCACAGGAGGAAGTAAATGCCCTCCAGTACGAGCTGAACACTCTGGGTATTCAGCAGGACGAGACGGCCTCGACGCGCGGCCTTCTGTCCGTTCCGGTCCAAGGCCGCCAGGTCGTGGAGCAGGGTCCGTCGTACATCGAAGACATCGACAGGGCGCTCTCGACCGCGAGGCGGGTCAATCAAGAGAGCGAAGAGCTCACGAAGCGGGCCTTTGCCGGGTTGCAGTCGATCGAGCCGCCGCAGCCCGCGCTTTCCAGCCTCGTCACCACCGGAGGACAGGTGGCGACAAAGATCCTGATGCTGCGTCTCGAGGGGCTCGACCGAGAGGCCGGCACACTGGTGGCCGACGCGTCCAGGAAGTTGGACGTGCCGGGCTTGGTGACCTTGCTGCAGCAGTTCCGGGAGGCCGGGGCGCCCGCGGACCGCAGGCTCGCGCTCAGGACCGTGTGCAGGCGGCGGTCGACCCGAGAGATGATCGAACTCATCAGCCGCTGCCGCGCCGCCGGGCAGCACCCGGATGTCGTCTCCGCGCTGTCGGTCATGTCGGCCCACAGCCCCGCACAGACGCTGCCGGCCATAGCCGGGTCACTCCGGGCTGCCGGGCTCAAGGCCGAAGCACTCATGTTTCTCGACGAAGTGGGCCATGTCCGCAACGACTTCATCGACGTATTGGCACGCTTCGAAAAAGCCGGTCAAGCCAAAGACTGCGGGCCGATCTACGACGGGGCGTGCCGTCGGGGGCACCGAGAAATTCTGGACCTGTTCTCAGAATTAAAGGGAGAGGCGAGAAACAGACTTCTTCTGGCTATGGCGCGGAGGATTTCAGCCAGGTCCGTTCCGGCGACCGTCACCGAAATGCGTGCACGTCGATTGCAGCGGAATGCCGACCGCCTGCTGGAGCTGATCGGCCAGCACAGAGGAAGCTGGCTCTTACCACCGGTGCTCAAAGCTCTGCGCGGAGCGAAGCTGGGCAGAGAGGCATTGCGGACTCTCGACGCCGCCAGAAGCCGAAAGGACGGATCCAAGGACGCACTTCTTTTGGCTCTCGCGCACTTCAACATGATGGAAGACCACAAGAGATTACAAAGGTGAGAGACACGCGCCTGTCGGCCGGTCGGTCGGTCGGTCGCTGACCAGACCTCCGCCGCGCCCCGTGACCGTGCAGCGGCGGGGACACACCTTGGCAGGTGCCCTAACGGATGCGCTACGAATGCGCCGCCGCGTACCCGCGTACAGGCTCGGGGTGAAATCCCAGCATCGAACAGGAGCACCTGAATGCGCGCACGATCGGTCGCCGTCGGCATCTCCCTCGCCGCCCTGGCCTCGCTGACTCTCGCCGCCGCACCGGGCAGCGGCGACGACCCCCACCGCCAGCTCGACATCGCCGCAGCGGCCAGCGGCGCCTTCCACGCCCCCAAGCTCGCGGCAGCCGCCGGCTTCAAGAGCACGAACGAGTGCGTCAGCCACCCCACACAGGGCGGCATGGGTTACCACTACGTCGACCCGGCCAACATCGGGTCCGTGCACCCCGGGCGCCCCGCCGCCCTGGTCTACGCGCCGGACAAGTCCGGCAAGCGCCAGCTGGCGGCGGTCGAGTACATCGTGCCCGACTCCGACCAGAACCCGAAGACCACCAAGGACCGCCCCAAGCTGTTCGGCCAGAAGTTCGACGGCCCGTTCACCGACATTCCCGGCCTGCCCGTGCACTACTCCCTGCACGCCTGGCTGTGGAAGGACAACCCCAGCGGTCTCTTCGCGCCGTACAACCCCCGGGTGAAGTGCCCCTGACGCGCTGGTGACACCCATGGAGCCGGAGGCCCTGACGATCCCCCGTCAGGGCCTCCGGCCGAGTGCGTTCCGGGTGCCCCCGCCCTGCGGACCCACGGTCCGGCCGTCCCGGCTGTCCGGCCACGGGTCGCCGGACAGCCCCTGGGTAGGGTGGCCGCGACAGCACACCGTGAACCGGAACAAGGAGCAGACGTGAGCGAGCCGGCGTCCATCGCCCTGCAACAGGAGATCGCCCGGGAACTCCAGGTCGCCGAGACCTTCGAGGCCGAGCGGGAGATCGAACGCCGAGTGGCCTTCCTCGCCGAGCGGCTGACGTCCACCGGTCTGCGCTCCCTCGTTCTCGGCATCAGCGGCGGCGTCGACTCCACCACCACCGGCCGACTGTGCCAGCTCGCCGTCGAGCGGGCCCGCGCCGCCGGGCACGAGGCACGGTTCTACGCGATGCGGCTGCCCTACGGAGTCCAGGCCGACGAGCACGACGCCCAGCTCGCGCTCTCCTTCATCCGGGCCGATCACGTACTGACCGTGGACATCAAGCCGGCGAGCGACGCCGCGCTCGAAGCCTCCCTGGCCGGCGGCGTGAGCTTCCGCGACGCCCACCACCAGGACTTCGTGCACGGCAACATCAAGGCCAGGCAGCGCATGATCGCCCAGTACGCGGTGGCCGGGGCGCACAACGGCCTGGTCGTCGGCACCGACCACGCCGCCGAGGCGGTCTCAGGTTTCTTCACGAAGTTCGGCGACGGCGCGGCCGACCTGGTCCCGCTGACCGGCCTGACCAAGCGCCGGGTGCGCGCCGTCGCGGACGCCCTGGGCGCGCCGGGCGAGCTGGTGTGGAAGGTCCCGACGGCCGACCTGGAGACCCTCGACCCGGGCAAGACCGACGAGGACGCGCTCGGGGTCACGTACAACGACATCGACGACTTCCTCGAGGGCAAGCCGGTGGACGAGCGGGTCTTCGAAACCATCGTCAGCCGCTACCGCCTCACCGACCACAAGCGCCGGCTGCCCATCGCCCCCTGAGCGGCTCCCGGCCGCGTGCGGCCGGCCCCCGGCACGGCCCAGGGGCCGGCCGCCGATGCGACCGGCCCCTGGAGGCCTTGTTCTGGCCGTTCCACTCACCTCGACCGGGTGCCCCCTCAGCGCGCCGCCTAACAACCGAATCTCAGCGATCGAGCGCCGCCGCCGCAGCCCCCGGGTGGCAGCAGTGTCTTCCTCACGTATCGATTTCGTGACAGCGCCCAGTGCCACCATCCCCCTGCCGGGTGTGCGCGCGTTGTCAGGCGGTGAACCCACACAACAAGGACACAGAACCCGACGAGCCCCTGAACAACTGGCCCAGACACACCCACCATCCCGATACCCCGGTCAACGAGAGGGGCAGGCTGACAAACACGTTGAAGCTCCTGCGGCTCCTGCTGCTGACGCTCGCCGTCTTCGCCGCCGTCCTGAGCTTCGCCGCAGCACTGGCGGGCCTCGCCCGACCCTGACGGACCGGGCGGTTCTCTCCGGAGGGGCGGAGCCGCCCGATGTCCGCACAATGGAGGCAGATGCCTGAGCCGCGTACCCGGCGTGCCGTCCGCGCGGACTCGGGTCGGCATGCCAGGTGTGGAAGGGGCCGCTGGTGCCGTCAGACCGGTCGGAGGACGAGAGGGTTCCCGGTCCGCTCCGGTCGGAGCCCGGGACACTTCTGGAGCACGTACGCGTCGCGGTCCTCGGCATCGACGAGCACGACCGGATCTGTTACTGGGGACCCGGCGCGCAGGACCTCTTCGGGCACGCCCCTGCCGAGGCGCTGGCCGGACCTGCCGACATCCTCCTCGCGGATGCGCCGCCGCGCGCCCCCGGCGCACCGCTGCCACTGGCCGAGCGAGGACGCACGCTCGGCTACTGGCGCGGCCGGATGCGGGCCCGGCACCGGGACGGCACCGTGTTCGACTGCGGTTTCCGGGTGTTTCCGGTGACCGGTGTGGGAGGGGCCTCCGTGGTCATGGCGCTCGCCAGCCGGAGCGACCAGCTCGACCGGGTGAAGACCAATCTGGCCTTCCTCGACTCGCTCTTCGAGACCTGCCCGATCGGCCTGGTCATGCTCGACGAGGACCTGAGGTACGTCCACCTCAACCAGGCGCTCGCCGACATGGACGGTCTGTCCATAGCGGAGCACCTCGGCCGGCGGATGGACGAAATCATGATCACCTCGGACGACGGTGAGTACCGGCGCATGCTGCGGGAGGTCGCCCAGGAGGGCCGGCCGGTGGTGGGTGCGCTGGTGGGTGTCCGTACGCCCGGCCGCCCGGACCGCGACCAGGTGCGATCGGTGAGTTTCTTTCCCCTCAGCGGAGCGGCCGGCAGCCGGCCGGGGCTGGGCGGGCTGCTGGTGGACGTGACCGACCGCGAGCAGGCGATCATGGAGGCGACCGCCGGCCGCCGGCGACTGGCTCTGCTGAACCATGCCGCGGCCACCATCGGCACCACCCTTGACGTGAACGTCACCGCACGGGAACTCGTCGATGCCGCGGTACCGGACTTCGCCGACGCCTCCGTCGTGGAAGTCGTGCAGTGGATGGACGAGCCCGAGGTGTTCGACCCGGAGCGTCCGCTGATCACCCGCCGGATCGCCTCCGGCACCACCCTGCCGCCGCCCGCCACCGAACTCGTGAGCGGACTGGAGCAAGTAACCTATCCGCCCGGTTCCGCGATCCACCGGATGCTGGGAACGGGCAGCATCGTCGCCGTACCGGTGGACGACGAGTTCGTGACCCGGACCGTCGTACACCGGGACCGTGCTCAGCTGCTCCGGGACAGCGGCCTGACCTGCATTCTCATCGCCCCGCTCATCGCCCGGGGCACGGTCCAGGGCCTCGCCATGTTCGGCCGGTCCGCCGCCCGTCCCGCCTACACCGAACAGGACCACGCCCTGGCCGCCGAACTCTCCTCACGCGCCGCGCTCTGCCTGGACAACGCGCGCCTCTACAGCAGGGTGCAGGACATCGCACTCACCCTTCAGCGTGCCCTGCTGCCCAGTGCCCTGGCGACCAGCCCCTCTGTGGAGGTCGCCCACCGCTATGTGCCGGGCAGCCACATCACCGAGGTCGGCGGCGACTGGTACGACGTGATCAGCCTGCCCGGCGGCCGGGTCGCGCTGGTCGTCGGTGACGTCATGGGGCACGGTGTGCCGGCCGCCGCCGCCATGGGGCGGTTGCGCATCACGGCCAAGGCCCTCGCCCGGCACAACCAGGAACCGGGCGACCTGCTCGCCGAGCTGGACGCCTGTGCCCAAGAGGCCGGCATCGAGCTCGCGACCTGCCTCTACATCTCGTACGACCCCGCCACCGGACGCGCCCGTATCGCCAGCGCCGGGCATCCCCCGCCCCTGGTGCGGCACCCGGACGGCGCGGTCGAGACGATCAGCGATGTCCTGGGTGTCCCCCTCGGGGTGGGCGGCCAGCCCTTCGCGACGACCGAGGCGCACCTTCCCGAAGGCGCTGTTCTCGCCCTGTACACCGACGGCCTCATCGAGGCCCGTGGCCGGGACATCGAAGAGGGGCTGGACGCCGCGCGTGCCGAGCTCTCCGGCGAATGCGGCGACCTGGAGGCAGCGGCGGACCGCATGTTGGCCGGCCTGCTGCCCGGACCGCCCGACGACGACACGGTCCTCGTCCTCGCACGCGTCCACCGCGCCCACTCCGCCCCGTAGTTGCAACCGGAGCGGAAGCCGGCCGCAGTCAGCAGCCCGCAGTCATCGGTCATCGGTCATCGGTCATCGGTCATGCTGTTGGATCCCAGACGCCGTCGAACAGGGCCAGTTCGAGGAGATCCGGGCTTGCCTCGGGCCACCCGATACCGGAGGAGGCGAGCTGGGCTGCGGCGGCCTCGGCCCAGCGCACGTACACACCGTAGCGATGTGGCGTCCAGCCGCCGTCCGACCAGATCCAGGCCGCCACATCCGGCGCGGACGGCATGCCGGTGTCCAGCCCGACCCGCGTGGCGTGGCCGCGTACGACGCGGGCGACCCTCTGGTCCAGGATCAGCGCGCGTGGGGCGGCGGGAGTGTCCATCGCCAGGTCCAGGAAGTAGAGGAACTTGGTGAAGAACGCCGGCCCCAGCCCTCTCACGGCTCCGTACAGAACGCGATACGCCGCGACCGCGCCCTCCGCCTGGAGGGCCGCGCCGGCTCTGGCCAGCGCCTCGGCGACGTTCGGCTCGGCCAGGATTTCCTTGAGGCGGTGCGGGCCGTAACCGGTTCTGCCCTGCCCCCAGACGTACGAGGCGGCGAGAGCCTGGGGCCATTCCCCGCGGTCCACCGCCTCTCGCACGACGGTGACCACCTGGGCGCGACTGACCGTCGCGGTCCTTGCGTACGACCGGTTCGAGAGCTGATCGGGCCACGGCTCGACGCCCGACCAGTGCGCGGGCACATACGTCACGCGATGGCCGCCCACGCCCGTCGCGTACCGGGCGCCGGGGCCCGCCAGCCACCCGCCCACCGTGTCAACGGCGGCAGGCGGCAGCAGCCGCCGCATCAGCTCGTCGTCCAGCGCGTCCGCGAGATCCTGTCGTCCCACACCCACCCCTCCCCTAGCCCCTCCAGCATCATGACAGTGGCCACTGACAACGCAGGTTCGGACAGCGTCCTGACACACAATCCGCCCCGGCTTCTGATCAGTTGTGACAGCACTGCGTACGTCTCACTGCGCAGTCCGCCGAAATCTCGCCCGTGCGGCACTCCGCCGTCGCGTACGTCACCGGGACGGCCACGACAGCGGTCGCCCGGCTCGCTGCGCTCGCCCCCTGCGGCCGTACCGAGCGACAATGGGTGGAGCGGGGTCGGCCCGGCCGCTGGAGCGAGGGTGCGGGCGTGCCCACGGGCGCGCATGGCACGTCGCCCGGCGGTACTTCGAGACTTCCGGTACGGGCTGCCGGCGGCCCTTGCGTGAGGGGCGATGAATTCGCTGCTTCAGTCCAGTCCTTGGTGTGACGGCCGCCTCGGGGCTCCTCCGCCCGGCGGCTCCCGGCCCCGCACGGCCCGTACGCGTGACGACGGCACAGGAGGCGATCATGTTCGGTACGACGAAGGCGTTCAGCGGATTCTCGGTGGACGACACAGAGGCGGCCAAGGCGTTCTACGGCGAGACGCTCGGCATCAAGGTCTCGGAGGAGGACGGCATGCTCACCCTGCACATCGCGGGTGACCGGGACATCCTCATCTACCCCAAGCCCGACCACGAACCAGCGACGTACACCGTGCTCAACTTCCCCGTCGACGACATCGAGGCCGCCACCGACGAGCTCGCCCGCCGGGGTGTGACGTTCCTGCGCTATGACCACCTGCCCACGGACGACAAGGGCATCTTCCGCGGTGGAGGCCCGCTGATCGCATGGTTCGCGGACCCCGCCGGCAATGTGCTGTCCGTCCTCCAGACCCCTTCGTGAACGGTGGGCCGGGTAGAGGGGCGCGGGCGGAAAGTGGCGAGCGGTGTCCTCCCGCTCGGTACCTTCCGCGCTCCCGCCGGCCACCTCTAGGTCTGCGTCTGCCGTGCCTCCCGGGCGGCGTCGTACGCCGTGCGGGCCGCGACGACCGCCTCCATGCGCTGCTCGGTCCAGTCAGCCAGCGTCCGCACCTGGACCGCTGCCTCCCTGCCGAGGTCGGTGAGTGAGTAGTCCACCCACGGCGGGATCACCGGCCTTGCGTTCCGGTGCACCAGGCCGTCGCGTTCCAGTGTCTGAAGGGTCTGGGCCAGCATCTTCTCGCTGACCCGGCCGATGGAACGCCGCAGTTCGCTGAATCGGTACGAGCGCTCCTCCAGTGCGATCAGAACGAGGACGCCCCAGCGACTGGTGACGTGCTCCAGGACGAGCCGATGCGGGCACACCGGGTCGGCGGCGCCACCGGGCTTGCTGCTTACCTTCATGTCAGTACCTTACTTCAAAGTGGGTACTTTCGATTGGTTAGCGCCTTCTCTAGGGTTAGTGCATACGCACGCCCCCTGGAGGAGATCCGCACATGAGCATCGTCGTTACCGGAGCCACCGGAAACCTTGGCCGCCTCGTCATCGACGGGCTGCTTTCGGCCCGGATCCCGGCCGAGCGGATCGCCGCCGTCGTACGGGACGCGGAGAAGGCCGCGGACATCGCAGCGCGTGGGGTGGAGCTGCGCGTAGCCGACTACAGCGCTCCCGGGACATTGGGGGCGGCCTTCGCGGCGGGCGACCGCGTTTTGCTGATCTCGGGCAGTGAGATCGGGCAGCGCGTGACGCAGCACCAGGCCGTGATCGATGCCGCGACGAACGCGGGCGTGGCAGTGCTGGCGTACACCAGCGTCCTGGGTGGTCCCGACGCCGACTTCGATCTGGCTGCCGAGCACAAGGTGACAGAGCGGGCGATCCTCGGCTCCGGACTGCCGTCCGTGCTCCTGCGCAACGGCTGGTACCACGAGAACTACACGGAGAGTCTGGCCCCCGTCCTGGAGCACGGGTCGGTCGTCGCCTCCGCCGGCGAGGGGCGCGTCGCATCCGCCTCGCGCGCCGACTACGCAGCGGCCGCGGTCGCCGTGCTGACCGGCGAGGGCCACGAGGGGAAGACGTACGAGCTGAGCGGCGACATGGCGTGGTCGTTCGCCGAGTACGCCGCCGAACTCACCAGGCAGTCCGGAAAGAGCATCACGTACACGAACGTCCCGGCCGAACAGCGTTTCACGATGCTCACCGGTGCGGGCCTTCCGGAGCCCCTGGCCGCGATGCTCGTCGACGTGGACGCGGCGGTGGAGCGTGGGCTGCTGGCCGGGACCACCGGAGACCTGGCACGCCTCATAGGCCGGCCGACTACACCGCTCGCGGACGCGATCGCGGCAGCCCTCAGGAACTGACCCCAACTGCGGCGCCCAGGCCGTCCTCGTCGTGCGGAACGCGTCGGGCGGCCGGGTCACCGTCGACGGGAGGATCGTCTGCCCTCGCCGACGCACGGCCCGCCGCCCGCGTGTCGCCCTGCTTCGGATACTCCCCACCGGACGCGGCCCACCTGGCAGGAAGCGACGGGATCGTGTTCGGCAAGGACGTCCCCCAGGGCTATGCCTGCCTCGTCCAGCGCTGCGATGCCGCACCCGCGCACGTCCTCGTCACCAGGCCGCTGCTCATGCCCAGGTCGAGGCAGCCGCCGCCGTAGTCACTGCGAAGGCTGCCACCCGAACCCGTACGCCACAGCCGGCCGGCGTCCTGGGCGCAGTCGCCCACGAAGACGGCCTGGCCCAGCCCGTTGGAATACAGGCACTGGCTCGTCTGCTGGTTGACGAGCCTGAACGTGCCGTCCGGTCCGCTCCGCAACGTCCACCGGGCGGTCGAGTCCGCGCAGTCGCCGTGATCCGATGCGACGTAGACCTGCGTGATGCACCGGCCGAGCGGCCGGTGCCGGAAGCCGGGGGTGTGGGGGCCGTGGACGTCCCCCGCCCGAGGCGTCGGAACCGCCCGGGCTGCCAGAACCTTCAGAGGTGCCGGAGCCGCCGGAGTCGTCCGAGGTGCCGGAGTTGCCGGAGTTGCCTGACCCGTCAGAGCCGGCGGAGCCGCCGGACGCACCCGAGCTGCCGGATTCTTCGCTTCCTGGCCTGTCGTCCTCGGCACCGGCCCCCGCGCCCTCCTCAACAGCGCCCCGTGACCCGCCAGTCCCGCCCTGCCCTTGGCCTCGCCTTCCTCCCCGGCCTTCCGCCCTGCCGGTGACTTCGCCGCCGGCGCCGTGCCCGAAGGGCTGCCAGACGCACGTCCGCGGCGAACGCGGCGCGTTCGGACAGGCGCTCGCTGATGGCCGCCGGCCACAGCGGGGCGGTGAACGGGCCGTGCCGCGCGGCACGTTCGAGGAGTTCGGCGGCGGTCGGACGGCCCTCGGGGTCCTTGTCGAGGCACGCCGCGACGACGTCGGCGAGCTCCGGCTCCAGCTCGCGCAACGGCTCCAGGTCGGGCTCTTCGTGGACGATGCGGTACAGCACTCCGTACCCCGACTCGTCACCGAAGGGCGGCCGGCCGCACGCCGCGTACGCGAGTACGGAGCCCAGCGCGAACACATCGGTGGCGGCGCCCGCTTTGCGCCGGCGGCCTGTTCGGGTGCCATGTAGGCGGGCGTGCCGACGACCATGCCGGTCCTGGTCAGCCGGCTCTGCTCCGCGGCCCGGGCGACGCCGAAGTCGATCAGGGTGAGACCGTCGAGGGTCAGCATGACGTTGGACGGCTTGACGTCCCGGTGCACCATGTCCAGCGCGTGCACCGACGCCAGCCCGGCGGCCGCCTGCCGCAGCAGCAGCCACAGCGCGGGCGCGGGCAGGGGGCTGCCGTGCAGCTCGACGTACGTACAACGGTTCCGGACAACCTTCGCACGAGGTTCGACGCTTGGGCCGGCCGGCCGAGAGCGGCGGTCTCCGGCCGCCGGGTTCTCCCGGACCGCCCGAAGGCGGACAGGCGCCCTGCGCATGCGGTCACTCCTCGCGGGGCAGGCGGCAGACACGCCTCGACCCGCAAGGAGCCCCACATGATGATCGTCGGCATCATTGCCGTCTGCATAGTCCTGGCCGTCCTGGCATTCTTCCTGCCCCGGCTGTCCCGGCACCCCGAGCGCGGTACCCAGCGCACGCTGGGAGCCGGCTCACGCGCCGGCGGCAAGGCGCCCGGCGTGCTGGGCCGGATGTTCAGCAAGCCCTTCCGCAGCGGTTCCCGCGCCGTGAGCCGTAGCGGCTCCGCCGGACGGCGCACCCGCGGCCGTATGCCGTTCTGAGGCCCACGAGACGTACGACAGACGCGGCAACCGACGGCGCGGCACGGAGTTGCTCCGGGCGCCGTCGGTTCGGCGCGCCGTCGGTACGGCTTCCTCGGCCGCTCCGGGGCTGCCAACAAGGCTGAGCTGTCCGGCCCGTCCTAGTCGGCCGTGGGCCTTACGGACACCCGGGCCTTGACCTGTTTTCCGATGGGCCGGCGCTCTGCCTCGAAGCTTTCGCACAGCGCGCCGACGATCTCCAGGCCGTGCCCACCGATCCTGTCCGGCTCCGCCGCACAGGTCACCGGCAAGGCCGAATGGCTGTCCCACACCGTGATCTCCAGAACCGGCCCGGCCAGCTCGACATTGACCACGCACGGCCCGGGGGCGTACTTGCAGGCGTTGGTCACCAGCTCACTGACGATCAGCTGTGCCACGCCCGTCACCTGTGCGGAGATCTCGGCCCTTCGCTCCTCTTGCAGCTGGGCCAGGAAGCCGACGACGAACCGCCGGGCGTCCCCGATCGCTTCGGGAGACCCGTCGTACGACGTTCCCGCCCACGGGCAACGGCTTTCGAGTACCGCGTCGTCCGGAGCAGACGCAGTCTCCTCCGCGACGTCTTGGGCGGTGTGCCTGGGTGACGCGGCGACGCCGGCGGGCACAGGGTCCACTGGCTGATCCCCGGTCCGGTCGCCTTCAGAGCACTGCGCGTGCGGACCGCCGGGACCCTGGTCGTCGTTCATGGGTGACCGCCTGCCCCAGCCCGCCCCTGTCAATCAGTACGGGCAAATTTTGGTTGAGTACCCACCATTGGCCGAGGTAGTCACCCGGAATCCGGGCCAGGATCACGCCATGGGCCGACCGCGGACTCCAGCCCGCCGGTCGGGCAGGAAGCGCGCGACATGCGCTTGGGCGACATCGGTCTGGGCGACCGTGCCGACAGGTGGTTCACGCAGCGAAGGCGTGGCGCATGGCAGGACCCGCACGGGGCACGTTCACTATGGCCAAGCCCGCCCCTGGGCGAAGGAATCGGAGGTTGCGATGGTGTCCCACACGATCGAGCACGGTGTACTGGTCATCACGGTGGACCAGGACCCCGGCATCGGCGGACGGGCACGGGTGTCGGAGACGATCAGCGACCTCGTGCACGCCCACCGGCCCGCGCCCGTCGTCATCGTCCTGGATGACCGCGCGGCCGGCACCGCGGCGGTCAGTGCCGTGCTCCGTGCCCACCGTATGTGCGGCCACCTCGGGATCCTGATGTCCATCGCCACGCACAGCGCGCCCGCACGCCGCCTGCTCGAGGCCAACGCCTGTACCGACGGCACCCGACCCGTCATACACGCCCGCAAGGACACCGCCATCTCGACAGCCCTCGACGCAGCCGCCGCAGCCGCCTGACACCGCCCCCCTCGGCCAGGGGGGCGTCGTGTCGGTCTCGTGTCAGTTCTTGTGCTTCTTCTTCGCCGGCTTGGCCTTCACCGGCCGTGACTCCGCCTTGTCACGCTCCGGACCTCGTACGACCGGTCCCTTCGGACGGCTGTCCCTGCCCCGCGAGGTGGCGGGAGCGGGGGCCGCAGGGCCGGTGGCCGCGGATCCGGTAGCCGCAGATCCGGTGGCCGGCGCACTCGACTTGCCGGCCGTCACCTGCGCCTTGACGGGAGTGGGTGAAATCGTCACCCGACGGGTGGCGGTGTCCGGAACCGCGGGCGAGGAGGACGGACCCGGACGATCCGCCCTGGACACAGTGGGTTCCGTGGTGGCCCGGCGAGGTGGTGAGGCCGCGTTGTCACCCTCGGCGGGCAGGCCGCCGATCGAGCCGGTCAGTGTCACTCCGAGCACGGCCAGGGCCGCACCCGCCGCCAATAGGGCGCGGCTGACGCGGGGGGAAGCGGGTGACGCGAGTGACACGGAAGCGGGCTTCGCGGACCCGGTCCCCTCACCTGGCGCCACCGCGACCGCCGGAGGGGCACCACTCGTCCGGGCGCCGATCACCTCCGACCGCAGCGTCTCGCCCCCCGCGTATCGGCTGTCCACGCCGTCTCCCGGCGGGGCGCCCCGGCGCAAGGAGAGGGTGGAGTGGCCGTCCGGCCGCATGCCGGCCAGCGCTCGGAAGCAGGCGCGGGCGTCCGGGCGGCTGTTCGCGTCCTGAGCCGTCATGGCCTCCAACAGCTCGACGAGATCCCCCGGCAGGTCCGACGGAATCACCGGAGGCCGGTGAAGCCGCGCGATCGCTGCTTCCAACGGGGCTCCCCCGTACTCGAGTTCGCCCTTCAGCGACTCGAGGAGCACCAGGCCGAGGCTGTAGATGTCCGCGGCCGGGCCCGCTCCCCTGCCCAGTACCTGCTCCGGTGCGAGATACGCGGGGGTGCCCAGGAGTGGGCCGGTGACAGTGCGGGTGGTGTTGTCCAGCAGCCGGGAGATGCCGAAGTCCGTGAGGTGCGGTGTGCCCCTCTCACCCAGGAGGATGTTCGAGGGCTTGACGTCGCGGTGCACGACACCGGCCGCGTGTACGTGTCCCAGCGCCGAGGCCAGTGCGGACCCCGTCCCGGAGACCTCGGCGGGCGTCAGGGGGGCCGCGGCGATCCGCCGGCGCAGTGTCGTCCCCTTGACGAGCTGCATCACCAGGTAGGGCCGTCCGTCGTCCCGCCCGGAGTCGTACACGGTCACCAGCCCGGGATGCTGCAACTGGGCCAGCAGCCGGCCCTCGTCGTCGAATCGCTCCTCCGTCTGGGCATCGCTCTCCGGCCGGAAGACCTTCACCGCCACCGGGCGCCGCAGTCGCAGGTCCAGGGCCTCGTACACGTCAGCCGCGCCCCCGCGCCCGAGCAGGTCCTCGAGCCGGTAACGGCCGGCGACCACCTGGGTCGTGAGCCGGAAATCCGGTCGGTTCGCCCACGGGCGGACGTTCATCTGTGTTTCCCTGCCCTCTGCCGTCGACTGCCGTAGTCCGCTCGCCCCACCTGCGTCCGTGTCGGACGGACGCGCGGGCTCGTGACTGCCTCGCGTCGGCCCGGGGGCCGGACATCGGGCCGCCGACCGGCCCGTGCGAGCACGGACTACGAGTGCCCCCTAAGTCTCCAGGCATCCGTGGGCACATCGCGAATTCCGGACGCGGGCGGCAGCGGACCGCGCCGGCGCGCGCACCCGTCGTCGTGCACGCCCGGTCGCTCCGGTCGCTTCGCTGAGGGCAGGGCTTCGTCAACCGAGCAGCGTGCGAGCCGGCCGGTGGCAACGCCCCGGGCGCGGCGCCGGGCAGGCCGTGCCGGCAGCCGGGTGGACCACGGTGCGGGTCATCCGAGCGCGGCCGGGCTGGTCCAGTCGGCCGGTACGTGGGCGATGCGGACGCGCTGGGGGTGGTCTCCGACGGGGACCGAGACCGTCTTCCTTCCGGTGGTGAAGTCGATGGCGGTGACCTGATCGCTGCCGCTTTCCGAGATGACGCATGCCTTGCCGTCCCCGCTCACTGTCGCCCAGTAGGGCTTGGAAGCGGTGATCAGCGGGCCTTCCTGAAGGGTCGCGCGGTCGACGACGGTGGCGTAGTCGTCCATGGTTCCGGCGACGCACAGCTTGTCGCCCCCCGGACTCAGTGACATGCCGTGGTGACGGGAGTCGTTGACCCAGGTGGTGCGGTCCTCGCTGGTGCCGGGGTTCTTGGGGAGGGTCTTGACCCGGGTGATCCTGTCGTCGGCGACGTCGTACTCGACGAAACCGTTGAAGAAGGAGACCTGGAAGTAGAGCTTGGACTCGTCAGGCGTGAACGCCACTGGGCGCACGGCGTCGTTGAGGTCCTTGCGGCCGAAGGCGTCGAGCCGGTCCCGCATGTCGATGACCTTGACCGGCTTGAAGGTGGCCGCGTCGACGACGGTGATCTTGCGGTCGCCCTTCGTCCAGTCGAGCCAGGGGGCGTCGGTGTCGGTGTTGACGTCGCCGATGGCCATGTTCCAGATGTACTTGCCTCCGTCGGTGAAGACGTTCTCGTGGGGCTTGTCGCCGGTCTTGAACGAGCCGGCTTCTTTGCCCGTGGTGATGTCGAGGACGTGGACCGTGTTGGAGGTGGAGGCGGAGACGGCCACGCGGGTGCCGTCGGGCGACACGGCCATGTGGTCGGAGCGGTAGCCGGAGACGGGGAAGCGCCACTTTATTTTCCCGGTCGTCAGATCGATGGAGACGACGTCGGCGAAACTCGGGCGCGAGACGACCATGGCCGTTCCGTCCGGTGTGGAGTACATGTCGTCGACGAACTGGTCATGGCCCTCGCCCGGCCCGTTCCTGATGCCCAGGAAGTAGACGAGCTTTACGGGATTGATGTAGATCTCCGCCAGGCGCTTCTGCTTGTCGGGGATCACGTTGATCCGCCCCAGCTTCGCGAAGGTGCCACTGGACCTGATCACATCGGCCGTGCCGTCCCAGTTGTTGCCGACGAACATCACTTCCTGGAGGGCCGCGGCCTCCGGGGCCGGTCCCGGCTCAAGAGCCGATGCGCCCGGCGCGGTGCCGGCGGCAAGGACTGCCAGCGCGGCGGCGAGAGGCAGGCGGCGCCGGCTGCGGAGTGCGTGCGAAGCCACCCTGGCCGGCCGGGGCGCAGATGACGGTGACGCCGTGGTGTCCGCTTGACGGCTGCTGGATCCGAGCATGGCATTCCTCCGTGTGGCGACTCTGCGAGTGGAGCAGGAAGTCGGCGCCCGGTGCCGCTTCGAGGTGTCGTCCGTACGAGGCGCCCTGACCGCGCAATGTGAAAATGACTCACTTCACTTTGACTACTCGAAAGTAACGACAGGCCCTCGGTTCCTCAACCCCTCGGACAGGAGAAGATGACCGGGGCACGAGTGAGGGGGACCGGTGAAGGAGCGGCGCAGGCAGTCAACCGGTCGGTACGCGGGCAAGTCGGCGACCGAGCGGCACGCCGAGCGCCGGCAGAGGTTTCTCGATGCGGCGCTACAGCTCTTCGGGGCCGCGCCGGGCTACCGGGCGACGACCGTCGCTGCCCTCTGCGAAGCGGCCGGGCTGTCGACCCGGCAGTTCTACGAGGAGTTCCGCACCCTCGAAGACGTGCTTGCCGCCCTGCACCTACAGGTCAACGACTGGGCCGAGGCGGCCGTGCTGGAGGCCCTCGGCCGGACAGAGGGCCGGCCGCTCGCCGATCGCTACGGCTTCGTGTTCCGTGCCTACGCGGCGAGCATCGCCGTGGACCCGCGCCGGATTCGCATGACCTTCACCGAGATCGTCGGTGTCAGTCCTCGCATGGACGAGCAGCGGCTGGCCCGTCGTGCGCGATGGATCGATCTCATGTGCGCCGAAGCGGCGGCCGCCGCCCTGAGAGGTGAGGCCGCCGACCGGGATTACCGCATCGCTGCGGCCGCCTTCATCGGCAGCGTCAACGGCCTTCTGCACGACTGGGCCGCCGGCTGGGTGGACGCCACTCTCGACGAGGTCGTCGAGGAACTCGTCCGCCTGCTGCTGGCCTTGCTCCGCCCTGCCGACTGAAGGCACGACATCCGCCGTCGCCGGGCAGGCACAGGGCATCAGGGGGCGGTCCGGCCCGTACGCCACTCCCCCGCGAGGGCTGAAGGGCGTACGGGCCGGACAGCGGACCACAACGGCGCCCGCGTGCCGGGGCTCGTGCGCGTGCTCACACGCGTCCCGGCCTTCGCGGCCTGCGGCTACTTGGCCGTGGTCCCGGAGGCCGTGAGCACTCCCGCACCGGTGCTGTTGGCCAGTTCCGTCGGCAGACCGGCCGCCGAGGCGGTGAGCCCAGCGGTGTTGACGGGCTTCCAGTTGACGGTCGTCTTCATCTTCTTCGACGAGTTCGCCGTGTTGTACGCGGCCACCAGATCGGTCACCGCGCCGTTGACGTAGTTCCCGCCACCCGCGACCGAGCCCGTTCCGTCGCCGCTCAGCAGCTTCGCGACCTTGTGGCCGGCCGAGAGCTTCCAGTGGTTGTGCTCGGCCACGACCTGGGCCTTCGCGCGGGAGTCGATGGTGTACTTGGGCTCGTAGCCGTTGAGCGGCGTCGTGTCGAAGTAGTTGTTGTAGACGTGGATCTGGCCGATCCGGGCGAGCGGCACGCGCTGCGTTATGCCTTTCCACACGTTGTGGTGGATCGATACCCGCAGCTTGCCGACGCTGTCGGTGTCACTGCCGCCGATCAGCATCGTCTTGTCGTGGTTGGTGAACTGGTTGCGCTCGACGGTCACCAGATCCGAGCCCTTGGTGATGTCGAGCGCCCCGTCGTGGACCTGGTAGGGGCGGCCGAAGTACGTCTTGTTGCCCCTGTCGAATCCCGGGGCGTCGCTGAAGGTGTTGTGGTCGGCCCACACATGGGTCGCGCCGCGCAGGCCCACGGAGTCGTACGCGGAGTTCCAGTTCCCGGTGGAACCGTCCGTGGGGTCCCACTGCGGGAAGCAGTCCTCGGTGGCGCTCAGAGTGAGGTTACGGATGATGACGTTGTTCACGTCCTGGACCAGCAGAGTGCCGCCCACGATCCCGGCCTTGGTGCCCGGCACACCCACGAGGGTGGTGTTCGACGGTACCCGGAACTGGATGTTCTTCTGCTGCTTGGCCTTTGCGGCGTCGCGGGCCCGCTCCTGCGTGCCGGACGGCATCCTCTTGCCCCAGGACGCGGGGTCGTACGCCTTGAGGTAGGCGCTCAGCGAGTAACCCGTGCCGGCGGCGTAGTCCGCACAGGTCAACTTCTTCCCGGCGTCGTTCGTATTGGCGTCGATCGTGCCCGAGATCCGAATGATCTTCGGCGTCGAGTCGGTGCCCGTACCAAGTGCCTTCATCAGCCCGGCCCGGTCGCTGACGGTGTGGACATGCGCGGAGTCGGCCTTCGAGCCGCCGGTGGTACCGGAGCCTTCGGCCGCCCAGCCGTCCTTGGCCGGGAGGACCTGGTGGGCGAGGTCGGCGGCCGCGCTCGCGTTCATGACGAACGGGACGGCGCCGAGACCTGCGGCGGTCACGGCGGCGGCCGAGAGCAGGACGGTACGCCGCAGACGGGTCGACCGGCGGTGAGTGGGGGATGTCACGGATGAGTCCTTACGTGGGGCAATGGTGCACGTGATGCGTAGGAAGCCCGCAGAAACGGTGCCTCCGCCTCCAAGTGGCCGCAGCGAACCGAAAGGTTGCCCACCACGGAAAGTTTTTTCGCCCGGGCCGACGAACTCGCGGAGCCGGTCGCGCACAGGGACCCACACCGGCGCTACCGCGCCAGATCGGCTGAAAATCTGCCCAGCATTTCGGTCACTGTGGACATCGGCTTTCCCGGCGCCCGCGCGGTCCTAGCATGTCCGCCTACGAAGCCGATTTCCTCTTGGTACGGGTGAGGCCTGGATGCGACAGGAGTCGTGGCGGCCAGACGCCATCGACACGAAGGTGCCGAGCGTGGCACGCATGTACGACTACTTCCTGGGGGGTGAGGACAACTACCAGTCGGACCGCGAAGCATGCGAGCAATTGCTCGAGCAGGTGCCCAGCACCAAGGTGCTGGCCGTCAACAACCGGCGCTTCCTGCGCCGCGCGGTGCGCCTGCTGGCGGCCGAGTACGGCATCCGGCAGTTCGTCGACCACGGTTCCGGCCTGCCCACACAGGACAACGTCCACCAGGTCGCCCAGGCCGTCGATCCCGACTCGCGCGTGGTCTATGTCGACAACGATCCGATCGTACTGGCGCACGGCCGGGCGCTGTTGGAGGAGAACGACCGCACAGCCGTCATTCAGGCCGACATGCGGGACACGGACGGAATCTTCAGCCATCCGGAGACGACCCGGCTGATTGATTTCAGCCGACCCGTCGCGGCCCTCTTCGTATCGGTACTTCACTGCATCCCCGACGCGGACGACCCGGCGGGGCTCATCCGGCGCGTGGCGGCGCGGCTGGCGCCGGGCAGCTTCCTGGTCATCTGCCAGCTCGTGAGCGACCGGCCGCAGATCCGTACCTTCGTCACCGACTTCATGGCGGAGGCGACCGGCGGCCAGTGGGGCAGGGTGCGCGAGGAGCACGAGGTCGCCGAGTACTTCGCCGGCCTGGAGATCCTGGAACCCGGCCTGGGGGAGGTCTCCACCTGGCGCCCGGACAACGAGCTGGCGCCCGTACAGCCGTCCGACGAGTGGCTTGAATGGGGTGGCATCGGCCGACTCCCCTAGGCTCACCGGGCGTTGCTGCCCGACGACGGGGCGGATGGCGGCCTCCCCGGAGTCCATCGTCCGACGGCCGACCCCGGCCGTCGGACGTCACATGCCGGCGAGCCGCTTCTGGATGGCCTCCAGCGACTCCCTGGGAGTCAGCGCGCACGCGCCGAGGCGGTCGAGCATGTCGCGGTACTGCTCGACGATCCGCGGCTTCTGCGTGAACGTACTGTCCGTGAGGTGCTCGATGTACACCGCGTCCTTCAGATCACCCGGCGCGAACCGCAGATAGGTGAGGCCCGTTCCGACGCCGACCGATGCCGTCAGGTCGAGCGGGGCGATCTGGAGGGTCACGCGGGCGCGCCCCATCATGGCGACCAGGTGCTCCAGCTGGGCCCGCATCACCTGCGGCCCGCCGACCGTACGCATCAGCACCGACTCGTCGATCACCGCCCACAGCCGCGGTCCGTCGCCCTGTTCGAGCTGCCGCTGCCTTTCCTGCCGCAGTTCCACCCGGCGCTGGATGTCGTGCGCGAGCAGGGGGCCGGGGCCGGACCGCACCACCGCCCCGATGTAGGCGGGGGTCTGCAACAGGCCCGGCACATAGAAGGGTTCGTAGGTCCTGATCGTCGACGCCGCGCCTTCCAGCGCGACCAGCGGGGCGAAGAAGTCCGACAGGACGTCGCTGTACGACCGCCACCAGTCCGGTCGGCGGGACTGCTCCAGCAGACGCAGGAACTCCGCCACCTGTACGTCGTCGTCCACGCCGTACAGGTCGAGCAGCGCGGCGGCGTCGGCGGGCTTGCAGCCGTGGCGTCCCAGCTCGATGCGACTGGTCTTCGAGCGCGAGAAGCCGAGCTTGGAGTCGACGTGTGCGGGGTCGAGGCCCGCGGCCACCCGCAGTTCGCGGAACTTTCCGCCCAGGATGACCTTCAGAGCGGTCGGGTTGCGCTCAACCGCCCCCAGCGGGCGGACGAAGAGGGACGGGCTTGGTTCGGCTGCGGCCATCTCGCGCTCCTGCGGACGATGAAGAGCCCCGACCATATCGACCCGTCCCGCACACAAGCCAGAGGCACTTGCGGCCAGGCGACGCCTTTCAGCCGATAAGGAAGTCGAAGTCGCCGTCCTTGGCTCCGGCCACGAACGCCGCGATCTCGTCGCGCGTATAGATCAGGGCGGGCCCCTGGGGGTCGCGGCTGTTACGGACGGCCACCTGGCCGTCGGGCAGTGCCGCCAGCTCAACGCAGTTTCCTGTGGCGTTGCTGCGACCGCTCTTGATCCACGTTGCGGACGCCAGTGCGCTCGCACCGATGCCGTTGCACAACTCCATGCCCACCGCCCCCTCTTGGATCAGTAATTCAAGCCCATGGATTCGGACAGTGCAATCGCGGATGCAATTGCACTCCGTGGGCGGGGTCGACGATACTCGTGCCCCAGCGGCCGACGCAGCATCGAGCCCCCGAAGCCTGCAAAGGGACGTGATCCGTGGTGAATCACATGGCGCACTTGGCAAACCCGCACGTCGGGCCGATGGGCCCGGGTCGACTGCCGACCGCCCGCCACGCCTCACCACCTCCCCCGCCGGCCGGCTGCGACCCCGACGCCATGGTGCTGCCCGACGGCTTCGCCGCCTGCGGTCTCGACGGCCGCCCCGACAACGCCGGCCAGGCGCGCCGCTTCGTGGGCCGCACCCTCGACCAGTGGGCCCTGCCGGACCTGGTCGCGGACACGAAACTCGTCGTCAGCGAACTCGTCACCAATGCCGTCCGGCACGCCGTGGAGCCGCTGCGGCCCCACGTCGGCCCGTATCCCCTGTGGCTGGGCCTCTTCCGGTACCCCTCGCGACTGATGTGCGCGGTCTCGGATCCCAGTCCGGCTCCCCCTCGTCAGCCCCTCGCCGACGCCTCGGACGTCGGCGGCAGAGGGCTGCTCCTGATCGGCTCGTTGAGCGACAGCTGGTCCTGGGAGACGACAGCGCCGCAGGGCAAGACCGTCTGGGCGGCCATGCACCTCCCGGCCACCTGACCGGCGACCCGACCCGCACCCGGCCTCACCCCGACGCCCGACCGAGGGGTACAAACGCCGAGGGGAAAGCGCCGCGAGCGCCCTGGCGACGGTGGTGCCGCGCCAACCCGGCGGGGGTATTGTCCGTATATGGGTGACGCTCGATGTGGCCGGTACGGTAATCCGCTGCCGCAGGCGGAGGTCTCCGTATCGCCAGTGCAGCGCGCCTCCCCCTCCGCCGCAGCAGGCGGGTGAGGGCATGCAGCAGCCTGGTGGGCCCGGCCAGGGCACCGGCCCGGACCAGCTCGACAGCAGCGTGGCCGCTCTCGTGCGGGACGCCGGGGCTTCGGTCGCCCTGGTGTACCTCTTGCCGCCGGGAGAACGGGTGCTCCAGCTCGCCGTGGTGTCCGGGGTTTCCCGGCGGATCGCCGCCCCGTGGGCGCGGATCGCGGTGGAGGCCCCGATCCCGGTGGCGGAGGCGGTCCGTGAACGGCACCAGGTGTGGCTGGGCAGCCAGGAAGAGGTGGCGCGCCGCTACCCTCAGCTCGGGCTCGTACTGCCCTACGACTTCATGCTGGCCGCCACCCCGATCACCAGCGGCACCACCGTGTGGGGCGGCGTCGTACTGCTGTGGCCCATTCGGCACTCGCCGCAGCTGAGCTCGCTGGAGCGGGAGGCCATCGCCGCCTTCTGCCGCCGTACGGGCCTCCTCCTGCGCCAGGGGGCCGACAGCGGGCACCCGGTGCTGCCCGCACCGGAGCCGCGGGTGCTGGCGCCTCCGCGCTCCCGCAGCCCCGAGCGGGCCGAGGCTCTCGCCGCGGTCGACTTCGCCGAGCGGCTTCCCCTGGGCTGCTGCGCGCTCGATCTGGACGGCCGGATCACGTTCATCACCGCCACCGCGGCCGATCTGGTCGGCGCCGGGGCCGTCACGCTGACGGGCGCCCGGCCTTGGGAGGTGCTGCTCTGGCTCCAGGACCCGGTCTTCGAAGACCGCTACCGGGAGGCGGTCGTCAGCCGCAGGCCCACGTCCTTCACGGCATTGCGCCCACCGGACGACTGGCTCTTCTTCGAGCTCTATCCCGACGCCTCCGGCATCAGCGTCCACATCACGCCCATCCCCTCCGGGCACGCCCCGACCACGGCACCGTGGGAGCAGCCCGCACGCTCCGCCGAGCCGGTCGGGGCGACGGCGCTCTACCACCTGACCCACCTGGCCGCCACGCTCACCGAAGCCGTCGGCGTACAGGACGTGGTCGACCTGGTCGCCGACCAGATCGTGCCCGCGTTCGGTGCCCAGGCGCTGGCCCTGATGACGCCGGAAGACGGCCGGCTGCGGATCATCGGCTACCGCGGTTACCCCGCGGAGCTGATGCGGCGCTTCGACGCCGAGCCGCTGACCACCGATACGCCGGCCGTACGCGTCCTGAACACCGGCGTACCCAGCTTCTACTCGACCTTCGCGGACCTCAAGCGCGCGTACCCTCCGGCGGTCCACCAGGACGACAAGGCCGCCTGGGCGTTCCTGCCCCTGATCGCCTCGGGCCGTGGCGTCGGCTCGCTCGTCCTCGCGTACGACCGGACCCGTCCCTTCCCCCCGGCGGAACGCGCGATTCTGAGCTCACTGGCCGGACTGCTCGCCCAGGCTCTGGACCGTGCTCGCCTCTACGACACCAAGCACCAGCTCGCGCACACCCTGCAAGCCGGCCTGCTGCCCCAGACGCTGCCCCGTGTCAGCGGGCTGGAGGTGGCCGCCCGCTACCTCCCCGCCGGCCACGGCATGGACGTCGGCGGAGACTTCTACGACCTGATCCGCTGCGACGAGAGCACCGCCGCCGCGGCGATCGGCGACGTCCAGGGGCACAACGTCACGGCCGCCGCGCTCATGGGGCAGGTCCGTACCGCCGTCCACGCCCATGGAACAGCCGGAGCGTTCCCCGGCGAGGTACTCGCCCGCACCAACCGCCTCCTCACCGACCTCGACCCGGGCCTGTTCACCAGCTGCCTCTACGTCCACCTCGACCTGGCGCGCCACCGGGCCCGCCTGGCCACCGCCGGTCATCCACCGCCGCTCCTGCGCCACCCCGACGGACGGACCGAGGTCCTTCGTCTGCCCCCCGGGCTCCTGCTCGGCATCGAACCCGACGCCGACTACCCGACGGCCGAGATACCGCTGCCGCCCGGAACAGTGCTCGCCCTGTACACCGACGGACTCGTCGAAACCCCCGGCACGGACATCGACGACTCCATCGCCCACCTCGCCCGGCAGCTCGCACTGGCGCGGGACCAGACCATGGACGCGCTGGCCGACACTCTCATCGCCCACGCCACGAAGTCCGCACCGCGCCACGACGACATCGCCCTGCTCCTCATCCGCGCCTGCGCCGACTCGGAGACGCCCTGACACGGGGTGCCGTACCGCGATCGCCTCTTCCACCGCATCACAGCCCCCTCGTTCGGGCGCCGATGTCGTGATTGTCGATATCCATGACAACTTGCCCTGAAAGCCGGAAGAATGAGCTGCCACGGCGTAGGCGGTACAGGTCTACGGCAGCCTCGAAGCAACGGGGAGACGGAACATGCGGAAGGCCACCACGCGGTTGTCCACCACTCGGTTGTCCACCACGGCGCGGCGAAGGACCCGATGGTCCGCGCTCGCCGGAGCGGTCGTGCTGACGCTGACGACCACCGTCGGAGTCGCCACCGCATCGGCCAGGACCGGCGGCGTACAACTTGCCGACAAGCCCTGCGGTTACTCCGAGTCCGACCGGCGCGCCTGGTACAACCACTGCACCACGGACGGCTCACGGATCCAGATCCGGGTGGACGTCGTTCACGGTCCCGACTTCAACACCTGCGCCGAACCCGGCGTGAACACCCTCGGGTGGGCCTTCAAGTACAGGAACGCCTGGTACACCGGCAAGCTCTGCCGACCGCTCTGAGCATCGGGAATGCCGCAGCGGCCCCGCGGTGGAAGCGGGGCCGCCGTCGCCCGGACACGGCGGCCGGTGGCGCGCGCCCCGGCCGGGGCCCCGCTGCCTCACAGCAGCGTCAGCCGGACGCCGCAATGACCTTGCGTACGTTCTCCAGGCTTCCGCACCCTTCCTTCAGCAGCCGCTCGCGCTCGCGGGCGAACGCCTCACCCAGCTCCGCCCGCCGCTCGTCCGCGACGAGCTCCCTGGCGTGGTTGAGGAGCGTGCGTTCCTCCTCGTCCAGATGGTGGGTGATGGCCTCGGACAGCTCCTCCAGCTTCTCGTCCCACTCCTGCGAGCCCACCTCGGACACCTCCAGGAGAGCCGCGAGGGCCTTGTTCCCCTCGGTGTGTTCCTCTTCACCGTGGTCGACCTCGTCGTTGTCGACCTTCCGGTAGCGGCGCAGCGCCGGGTAGACCTCCGCCTCCTCGGCCTCGCCGTGTGCGATCAGCAGGTCCGCGAATTCCCTGAGCGCGGCGGCCCGGTCCTCCTCGACGCTCCGCATCGCGCGGAAGAGGTCCTCCATCCGCCGGTGGTCCCGGGTGATCAGCTCCACGACGTCGGTCACATCGCCTCCTGGTTGTGCGAGTAGGTAGACCGAACGCCTTCCCCGTAATCCGCACGTCACCCACCTGTCCGGACGCGGCCGCGCGGCCGGGAGCTGTCAGGTCTTGTTCAGCGACCGGGTCACGCCCGCGACGACCGCCGTCGTCAGCAGCCAGCCGGCGGCGATCAGGGTGTAGGACAGCCATTGCGCGGGGCCTTCCGGCCAGTACCAGGAGCTGCGCTGGCCGAGGCCGCCGATGGGAATCAGCAGGTCGAGCGTGTACACCAGGGCGTTGAAGGGCGGCCCTTCGCCGGCCTTGACCGGTTGCGGCGACTGGGCTCGGAACACCCACGTACCGAGCACCGTCAGGGCCGCTATCCACACCCCGGCCAGCCAGGGACGGTAGCCGTAACCCACCACGGCGTCGAGCAGGTGGCCCCAGGCGCGCCCGGCCGTGCCCAGGACGCTGCGACGGTGGCGCTGCTTGGCGAGGAGTACCCGGCGGGCGTCGTCGTCGTGGCCGACCTTCCGGTACCAGCTCGCCAACTGCTCGTAGGGCTGCGGTGCGTAGCCGGGTTCGCGCCGTATCCATGCCACGCGGCGTGCCACGTCGTCCCGGGCGCCTTCCGCGGGCTGGAGGGAACCGTAGACCAGCCCCTGTAGCCGTACGACGTCGGGCCAGGCGTCCTCGCTGTCGTGCAGGACGGCGATCTGGGCGCCTTGTAGGTCCACGGCGCCTGTGGGCGGTGCGGCGGGTGTGAGGTCGAGATCGCCCGCTTGCATGCGTGAGCAGTCCAGCGCGACCCGGTCACCGCTGAGGGTGGCGCCCCGGAAGGTCAGCTGGTCCGTTGTCTGCGCGCCCCGCAGGCGTACGGTTCCGAGCGCCCCGAAGCCCTGGGAGAAGACAAGCGTCGAGGCCAGGGCGTTGTCCGCGACGAGCGCCGAGGCGCCGGGGTTCTCCAGTCGCGCGCCCTCCATGAAAAGGCCGCCTGACAGCTGTGCTCCGACCAGCCGTACCTCGCCTCTCGTGGTGAGGTCGCGGGCGAAGATCCCGCCTTCCATGACCAGGCCACCGGCGGACAACGCCAGTCCGTCCGGGTCCGACAGCGCCGCGCCGGTCAGCGCGAGCTCCCCGGCCACCCGGGCGTTCACCAGCGAAACCCTGCTGTGCAGGACGGATCGCCTCAGGTCCAGGCGGCCCTCTATCCGGGCCATGGTGGCGTCCAGGCCGGGCACCCGGCTGCCGATGATGCCGATCGTCCGGGTGGCGGCTCCGTAGAAGCTCGGACCTTCCTCGAACCAGCAGCCCTCGAACCACAGCAGGTGTCCGATGTCGGCTCCGGACAGATCGAGACGCCCGGTGATCCGCGCGCCGGCCACCCGCAGGGCGGTGACCGCACCCGGTGGCGCCGCGCTGCCTCCCCGCGCCAAAGCGGTCACTACGGCCGCACGAAGCGTGCGCTCGGGCCCCCAGTCCGCCCCTCCGGCAGGATCGTCGCCGCCCGTCGCGCCGGCCCGCAGGTCCACTTGACGTCCTTCGGGGAAGGCGTCCCACAATTCCCGTTCCGGCGGCGTCATTTCGTCATACGACAGCATCCGTGCAGCGTAAACGGGGCCGTCACGAAGTCAGTGCGCGGCCTTCCCGTCCGCCCGTGTCGAACAGCCTTCGGGCACCGCCGGTCCCGCCGCTCGCCGGCCGGGCGCTTCGCGGAGTACGGGACAACGATGGTGCCCCCGCGCTCCGGCGCCCACCGCGCCGAGCGGTACGGTGCCACGGCCCCGCGCCGCCTACCGGGCGTCGCACGACAGCACGGTCACCAGGTCGCGACGGCCGCCCGCGGAGCGGGAGATCGCGGCGACCTCCAGGAGCGCGCTGCCGAGTTCGGTGTCACTGACCGATCTGGACGTGTCGATGACCACGGAGACCCGGGGCGGCCTGCGCCGCATGCGCGGAAGCACCACTCCGGGCAACCCTGCCGAGCGGCGCGACGGCCGGCCGTACTCTCCTGTCCACGAGGCGGATTGGGGTGGGCAGGACTGCTGCCACATCACCTGTCCCCGGCTTAGCAGTCGGTTCCGTGCCACTACGTGGGGTCGATGCCCTCTCGACTCCCCAGGCCGCTCGCCCGCTCGCTGCGCTCCTTGAGGAGGCGGGCCTCCTCCTTCAGCCGCCGGCGCTTCGCCGGGTCGGTGGCACGCTCCGCGGCCTGCTCCATCTCCTGCGCTCTGGCGCGCAGCCGCCGGCTTCGACTGCCGGACTCGTCGGAAACGCTCATGATCACTCACTCCATGGGTGCCGGCCGCCCGGAGAATTCCGGGGCGCACACCAGCGAAACAGCGTCGCCCCGTCCCCGCATCCGGCGCGGGGGCCGTCCGGGGGTGCCGGGTTCGCCCGGCAGAGGACCGACACCCAAGGACAGAGCCGCGCGGATCGCGCGGGCGATGCCGGTCGGAGCGGGCGACGCCGGTCGGAGCGGCGCTCTTACGGCTGAGCCCGTGCGCGCTACTGATGCGTCAGAGCCCGGCTCGTGATCGCATCATCACCATGGATGTTGCCGACGACAGTGCCCCATCCGCGAGGGCCGTAAATGAGCGCCGCGCCGCCCGACGCACCCTCGCCAGCTATGCCAGGAGCTCCGCCGAATTGGCCGAATTCCTCGACATACTCGATCTGCACCCGGACGGTGACGAACGATATCGAGGTATGGACACGGACGTGAGCGGCTTCAACGACGCAGGTCGCCGCTAGGCGTCGTGACACAGCCGGCCGAGTCGCCTGCTCCGCGCTTTCCAGCACGGACACTGCACCGATTCATGGTGTGGCATGCCGTATCGGCGATGACACGGACAGCAGTGATCGCGGAAGCCGAACGGGCAGCAGGAAGAGCCATAAATTTCTCGACGCCGCCGCCGAGCGAAAAGGCCGGTCGAGTCAGTGCGCCGGCCGGACCACTGCGGCCATTCACCGGTTCGCCCGTTTGGATATAGTAAATCTGACTTCTGTGATCGGAAGCGGTGGGGCATGGCGATGGTGCAGAGGCCCGGAATACCGAGGGCGGCGCCCGGCGGAGGCACCGGTACGCTGCCCTTGGATCACGACGCGATACCGGCCCCCTCTGCCGGGACCGCCGGCGCATCCGGACCTCTCGTCTCGCCGGTCAATTCCCACAACGAGTGGGACCCACTGGAGGAGATCGTCGTCGGACGCCTCGACGGCGCGACGATCCCGTCCAGCCATCCCGTGGTGGCCTGCAACATCCCGCAATGGGCGGCACGGCTCCAAGGGCTTGCCGCAGGCTTCAAGTACCCGCGCGCACTGATTGAGCCGGCACAGCAGGAGCTCGATCATTTCATCACTCTCCTGGAGTCCCTCGGCGTTACGGTCAGGCGCCCGGAGCCGGTCGACCACAGGCAGCGCTTCGGCACGCCCGACTGGTCGTCGCGCGGCTTCTGCAATACCTGCCCGCGTGACAGCCTGCTGGTGATCGGCGATGAGATCATCGAGACTCCGATGGCGTGGCCGTGCCGTTATTTCGAGACCCACTCCTATCGCGAGATCCTCAAGGACTATTTCCGGCGCGGCGCGCGCTGGACGGCGGCGCCGAAGCCGCAGCTCACCGACGAACTGTTCGAGGCGGATTTCCGTGTCCCCGAGGCCGGTGAGCCCATGCGCTACATCCTCACCGAGTACGAGCCGGTCTTCGACGCTGCGGATTTCGTGCGCGCGGGGCGCGATCTTTTCGTTACCCGGAGCAATGTCACCAACCGCATGGGTATCGAATGGCTGCGCCGCCATCTCGGACCCGGATATCGCATCCACGAGGTCGAAAGCCGCTCCCGCACACCCATGCACATCGACACGACATTCCTCGTGCTGTCACCCGGCAAGGTGCTGATCAATCCTGATTACATCGACGTCGACCACCTGCCCGACGTCCTGAGTGCGTGGGACATCCTGATCGCGCCCGAGCCCAACGAGATCGACGAGCGCCTGCTCAAGATCACCTCGATGTGCGGCAAGTGGCTCAACATGAACGTTCTCATGATCGACGAAAAGCGGGTGATCGCGGAGCGGCACCACACCGACATGCTGCGCGCGCTCGAGCGATGGGGGTTCGAGCCGATCCCGTGCGACCTGCTGCACCACGCACCGTTCGGCGGCTCATTCCACTGCGCGACGCTCGACATCCGGCGCCGTGGCACCCTCGAATCGTATGTCGACTGATCGACTGGCCGGGCGCAGGCGCCAGGGGCGGAGCCTGCTTCGGCGCTTCGGGTTGCCGCCAAGGCGAAGAAGCGAAGGCATTGGGGGAGAATGTCTACGTGTAGGGAACGGCTTTTTCAGCGCGTGCGTCTCCGCCATGAAGCAGGTGGCTGCCATGGAACATGAGTCGGAAGGGCGCGTGCTCGCGCAGATCGAGCGACGACTCGCCAGTGAGGACCCAGCACTGGCCGCCCGCATGAGCGCTCTCAATGAGCAGTTCCAGGCCGGGCGCCGGAAGGAGCCGTCTCGGTGGAACTGGCGCAAGCGGACCGCCCTGGCAGTGATCATCATTGCCATTGTGGGGCTCATCCTGACGGTGGTTCTCAGCGCGTCGCCGGCTGAAGACCCGCCGCCACCGCCCAACGGGCTCACCCTCTCGACCATCGAGCACGTACCGCGCGGGAACGCGTGAAGGGGTCGGACCGGACAGTCGCGGGCCCTGCGGATCCGTGTCCGCAGGGCCTCGCGCCACGCCGAGCGCCCCGAGACACCCGGCGGTACCTCAGGACCGCAGCTCCTTGCGGCCACCGCCACTGATCTCGATCTTGCGCGACTTGGCCTGCTCGGCCACCGGAACGCGCAGGCTCAGCACGCCCGCTTCGTACGTCGCCTCGATGTGCTCCGTGGCCAGGTTCTCGCCGAGGAACAGCTGCCGAGTGAACGTGCCCCTGGGCCGCTCGGAGATCAGCACCTCGGACTCTTCTCTCGTCGATGGCTTGCGTTCGGCCTGGATCGTCAGCACGTCCCGCTCGACCTTCAGGTCCACGGAGTCGGGGTCGACGCCCGGCAGGTCCAGCTCGACCCGGACCGAGCCGTCCTCGCGCCAGGCATCCATGGGCATCGCCGCAGGACGCCGCACTCCGTTGAACACCTGCTCCGTGAGTCGGTCCAACTCACGGAAGGGATCCGTCCGCAACAGCATCTGATCATCGCCTCCTTGTGTGTTGTACGCGTCCGGGCCGTTCGGCTTCCGACAGTTCTTATATAACTCGCAGCACACATATTGACAAGACAAGGCTCAAGTTTCTTCATGATGCCGATCGGGCGGCCAGAGCCGGATGGGCGCGGCGGCCCCCGACCGCGCCCGGGAGGGCCACTGGAATTGGCGCCCCGCACCGCCGCGCTACGAGCGCGCTGGACGCGCAGTGATCCGTTGACGACCTGAGCCCCGCGCACCTTCGGGAGCCGCCTCCACCGACGGGCGCAGACGGCAAGGAGACGCGGGGCACATTCCTTCGTGTCACAGGGGATCGGGCTGCCCCGTCTCAAGGGGTGTAGCCACTGACGACCACGGAGGAGCACGCACACCATGGACGCGCGACTGAACTACTTCGCCAGCCCCACCGCCGGCAAGATCTTCAAGCACATCATGTCGGCCGGCAAGGTGCTCAAGGACTCGCCTCTGCCGGCCGCGACACAGGAGTTGGTGGCGCTGCGCGTGAGTCAGATCAACGGCTGTGCCGTCTGCATCGACATGCACACCAAGGAGGCGGCCGCCGCCGGCGAGACCTCGGTGCGGCTGCATCTGGTGGCGGCGTGGCGGGAGGCCACCGTCTTCACCGAGGCGGAGCGTGCCGCCCTGGAGCTGGCGGAGGACGGAACCCGCGTCGCGGACGCGGCGGGTGGGGTCAGCGACGCGGTGTGGGCGTACGCCGCCAAGCACTACGACGAGGAGCAGCTCACCGCTCTGGTGGTGCTGGTTTCTATCATGAACATGACAAACCGGCTGAACGTCATCGCCCAGCAGCCGGCCGGTGACTACGAGCCCGGGCAGTTCCACTGAAGTCGGCCTGAAGACGGTCTGAAGTCGGTCTGAATCCAGCACCAACCGGCTCGGGGTCCGGCCGTGGGCTCCGAGCACCGCAACTGTGCTCACCGCTACGGCCGTTGACCGGATGAGTAACGGAAGCCGCCTGCGCCGGCGAGTACGGCCGGGCGGGAGGGCTCAGGAAGGAAGGAAGCCGGCGTGAGCAAGGTCGAGGAGTTCGAGGAGCTGCGGCCGCTGCTGTTTTCGATCGCCTATCGGATTCTGGGCAGCGTGGGCGAGGCCGAGGACGCGGTGCAGGAGACATGGCTGCGCTTTGACGGCTCGGCGACCCGGCCCACGTCGGCCAAGGCCTTTCTGTCGGCCGCGGTGACGCGGATCTCGATCGATGTGCTGCGTTCCGCGCGGGTGCGGCGGGAGCAGTACGTGGGCCCGTGGTTTCCCGAGCCGCTGCTCGCCGACCCCTATGAGGATCCCGCGCGGTCGGTGGAACTGGCCGACTCGGTGTCGATGGCGGCGTTGTTGCTGCTGGAGCGGCTCAGCCCGCTGGAACGGGCAGTGTTCGTTCTGCGGGAGGTGTTCGGGTTCGGGTACGACGAGATAGCCACGGCGGTGGGGCGCTCGGAGGCGGCATGCCGGCAGCTCCTGGTGCGGGCGCGGCGGCATATGGAGGCCGGGCGGCCGCGGTTCGCAGCTGACCGGCAGGAAAGGCAGGAGCTGGCTTCGCGGTTCTTCGACGCCCTCCGCGAAGGCGATGTCGCGGGCCTCCAGGAGCTGCTCGCCGCCGACGTATCGATGGTCGGTGACGGCGGCGGGAAGGCCCCGCAGCTGGCGAGGGCCGTCGTCGGCGCCAGGAACGTGGCCCGGCTGCTTGTCGCCGTCTTGCCTCGGATGGCGCGGGTCGGCGTGTCGTTCGAGCCGCACGAGGTCAACTGCCAGCCGGGAGCGATCTTCCGTGACCGGGACGGCAGGGTGTTGTACGCCTTGGCCCTTGAGGTGCTCGACGGGCAGGTGCAGACGATCCGCTCGGTGATCAACCCCGACAAGCTCGGGCACATGGGGCCGGTGGCGGATGCCTGGGCCCTCGACCGGGAGGTGAAGGAGTCCCGTCGCCGGCCGAACCGAGCGCGATGAGCAGTCCCAGTCCGGGCCGCCTCCTTCACGGCACTCGGGTCAGGGAGCGCAAGGCGGCCGGTTCGCCTGTCCGGCGAGGTCGAAGTCGCGCTGCCCGTCGACGGCGCGCATCGCGTGATGCGCGCCGTCGACGTGGTGCGGCGGCCGCGCAGGACCCGGGCCCGGGTCCTGCTGGTGGCAGTTGTGGTGCTTCGATGCCCGGCCACAGCTTCGGTCCGCTGCGGCCGACGGTCCGTTCCGCCGCCGCGCGTCCGGAGCGCTTACGGACCGGCCTCAGCCACTTGCGACGTACCGCCCCTCAGTCGGGTGGCGCCGGGCGGCGCGAATCCCGCTCCGCCGCCTCGGCGACACGCTTGATGTTCTCCAGCCGCCGGTCCCAGTCGGCCGCCAGCGCGGCCATCCACCGCGCCGTCGTGTCGAGCGCCGCGGGCCGCACCGCGTACCGCACCTCGCGGCCGACCCGGCTGCCGGACACCAGTCCGGCGGCGTCCAGGACGGCGAGGTGCTTGACCACTGCCTGTCGCGAGACGGGAAGCCGTTCGGCGAGCTTGGTCGCAGTGGCCTCCCCGTGTGCGGCCAGCAGGTCGAGCAACTGCCGTCGCGTCGGGTCGGCAAGCGCGGCGAGCACCCCGTCGACCCCCTCGGCGGCGCCAGGGCGTTCGTCCGTCACGCGGATGACGGTTCGGCGCGCTTCTTGAGCGCGTCGAGCACCTGGGGCCAGCCGTCGGTGTTGTCCTTCACCGCCTGACTGCGTACGTGATCCGGCCCGGCCAGCGCCGCGAACCCGCTCTCGACCACGCGCAACCGTGTCTTGTCGCCCTCCTCGGTCAACGTGAACTCCACGAGGGTGCTGTTGTCCTCGCGCAATTCTTGTCCGGGGAACGCGCTGGCCCAGCGGTACGCCAGGTACGTCGGCGGCTCGACCTTCTCCACCCGCACCGGGAAGTCGCCGTACTTCGCGTTCTTCGCCACCATCGACTCGCCCTCCCTGGCCACCGTGCCGGACAGGCCGGCCGTGTCGGACACCCAGAAACCGGGTTCCGCCACGAGGGACCAGACGCGGTCCAGGGGTGCCTCGATCAGGGTTTCACGTTCGATCCGGTCCTCGCTCATGAGGTGACTCCTCCACCGTCGACATTAGGTGCAACCTCAGGGTTGCACATAGCAAAGTCAGGCGCAACCAGTAGGTTGCACGTGCCTTTGCTGCGGAGTACACGGCCGGCCGGCCCAACGGGCGCCGCGCCAACCGGTGTCGGCCCTCGCTGTAGCTTCTTCGTACGCGGATCATCGGCGCATCGCACCTGTCGACAGGACAGGGCATCGAAGGGGGCAGCGTGTCAGGCCGTACGATCATGTTCGAATACTTCGCTCCGGTCTCATTCGTCCTGCTCGGGGCCGTGGGGCTGCGCTCCCTGGCCGGCGGGCGGAAGAACCTGGCTCGCGCCATCGGGATCATGTCCCTGTCCTTAACCGGTTTCGCGTACTTCACGTTCGAGTGGGTCAGCCCCGTCGTGCGGGGCGCTTTCGCCATCGCCGGACTGGTCGTGTGGGTGGGCGTTCTGTGGGTGTCATGGCCCCTCGTGGGCGACGGCCGCACGCCGAGCGCAGTGCTCGTACGGCCCCGAGGCGCAACGCACCGGCAGAACCGCAGCGGACCGGCGCCGCGGTCGCACCCCACATCCGGACGTGCGCCGGACGGACACCGCGAGACACCACCGTGGATACGCGCGGCGGTGATCGTCTGCGTGGTGGCGGGAGTCTTGCTGGTGCTCGCCACCGCCGGCGTGCGGGCACTGCTGAGCAGCTACGAGACGCACGGGCGTCTCGGCCCCTCCGACACGCCGGCCGTCGTCACCACCATTGTCAGCCTCGGCACAGCCATCGGCGCTCTCGTCGGCGTGAGCGTCACCGCCTTCGCGAAGTACGTTTCGGCCCGCGGCCAGGCCGATGCCGACATGGTCCGTGCGCGGGCCGAATTGCTGCGCGCCGAGGCAGAGATGGTCAGGGCCCGGGCCGGACTGCCCACCGTCGAGGCCCCGGCCGGCGACCCACCGGACCAGCCCCAGGCCCCTGCCGCGCCGGAGACGCCACCACCGTCCGCACCGCCGGCTCGCGAACCGGGCCCGGAAGCCCCCGGCGTCACGCCGCAGTGACCTGATGGACGCCCAAAACGGATGCCCGAACAGATGCCCGTACCGAGCGGCTCGCGGCCGGCCCACACCTGTCCCTCAGCCGCCGGATGTCACCCGCCCGGCGTCGGCTCGGTGGCGGGAGCGCAGCGCGAGAGCGCACCAGACGGCCGTAGCGGTCAGTGCCGCCGCAGCCATCGCGGCCAGCACCGGTGCCTCCGGCCGCCAGCCGAGGGAGAGCCGGGTGCCCAGGAGCGTGAGCCCGCCGGCGATCCGCCCCGCCGCGTAGACCGGCACCCTGGCGGCGGCGGCCCGCAGTGCGGCTGCCGCCGCCAGGCCGGTCGCAGCCCAAGCGGTCAGATACGGCCATGCCGCCCCGGTGGCGGCGGACGGCAACCCGTATGTGTCGGGGCCGATACGGAAGAGGGCGACCGCCCAGCCGAGGCCGACACCGAGGGCGGTGATGCCCACCACCCAGAGGGCATGACGCCACCACGGGCCGGGCCGCACGGTCTCTTCGCCGTCGTCGAGGCCGGCGGAGTCGAGGAATTCGATCATGTCCTGAATGACGTCGCCGGACGCCGGGACGTTGCGCCCCGAGCAGCGATCTTGCGGCCGATACTCTCCCCTGGACCTAAGAGACCATCTCATTTGGCGAGTCTGCGGTAGCAGATGAGGGTGCAGGCGATGCTGGTGAAGGCCAGGAAGTGGTCGCCGCCGGCGGAGCAGGTGGGCACGACAACGGCGCGCCCGGGTTCCGGCCGCGCCACTGTCGAGCTGTGGTCAGCCCTCGGGGGAGCCCCCGGGTCAGTGGAGCTTGTTGACGGCGGTCTTCGTCGTGGTGCGGAAGGCGGTCAGCGGGGCGTCCTCGAGGTCGCCCATCTGGCCCCAGCGGACGAGGGTGACGGTGCGGCCGTCGCGGCCGACGGAGAACAGGTGGATGTCGGAGATGCCGATCTGCGGGTCGGCGGTGTCCAGGCTGTAGACCCAGGCGCCCTCCTCGACGGCGAGCTTGCCGTGGGAGGCGCTGACGGCCTGCAGGCCCGGGTTCTGCTGCTCCAGCAGGGGGCCGCAGCCGGCGAGGGCCCCGCGGAGGGTGTCGACCAGCTTCACGGCGTCGGCCTCGGTACGGGCGACGGTGGTGACCTGGACGCCGTTGGTGTCGAGCTCGGTGCTGAACTCGCGGTAGCGGGTGTTCTGCGCCGGGATCTTGTACGGGGCGCAGAGGACGCCGCCGTTCTCCGGGACGCCGGTGAAGACCTGGGTGGCGGTCCACGGCGTCGACGACGGCGGCATCTGGGAGGCGGCGAGGAAGGCGGGCTGGGCAGCGGCCTGCGCCGGGGCTGTGGCGAGGGCCGCGAGGCCCAGTGCGGCAGCGGCTGCGGTGGCGAGTGCGGTGCGGAGCTTGTTCATGGTGGTGGATCCCCCGTCGGGTCGTTCGTTCGGTCAGTGCTCAACCAGCGTGGGGCCGGCGCCCGCCGGCTGCAACGATCACGCGCCCACCAGCCGTCCCGGAACCATTCCACCCCCGCTGACGTGCAAGGACGTGAAGGATGGGACGCAGGGTCGAGGGGGATGGAATGCCGAAGGACGCCGCCGTCGAGGAGTTCGCGGGGCTCGTGCGCGCGCTGAAGGCGCGGGACGGGAGGAGTTACGAGGCGCTGGGCCGGCGGCTGAGCGTCAGCGCGTCCACCCTCCACCGCTACTGCTCGGGCGCGACCGTCCCGGAGGAGTTCCCCGTGGTCGACCGCCTCGCCCTGCTGTGCGGGGCGGACGAGGAGGAACGGCGGGCCCTGGAGGCGGCCTGGACGGAGGCGGACCGCGCCCGCCGCCGAGCGGCCTCGCCCGCGCCCACGCCTGTGCCGGCCGTGTCGGCCGCGCCGGAATCGAACCCGGAACCGTCCGCGCCGGAACCGGGCCCCGGCCCCGCCCCGGACCCGACCGCGCCGGACCCGTCCGCCGCGGATCCGTCCGCGCCGGAGGCGCCCCGCGCCCGCCCCCGTCGTGGCGCCCCCGCTCCCCTCCTCGTCGCCGCCGCCGTCGCCCTCGTCGTGCTCGCCCTCGCCGCCGCCCTGCTCGGCCACCCCACCCGTACGGCTTCCGCCCCCGCTCCCGCTTCCACCGCTCCGGGGCGGACCGCGCCCCCCCTCCCCTTCACCTGGAGCATCGGTTCCCAGCTCTGGGAGGGCGGCTGCGGGCACACCTACCTCGTGGACCGGGCCCCCCGCGCGGTCGCCCCGCCGCCGGTCGCGGCCGACTCCGGGGCGTGGGCCGGGTCGCACGGTGCCGTGCACGGCGGGGAGGCGCTGGTGCGGATCACGGTCCAGGGCCGGTCGCCGTCCGACGCCGTCGTCCTCCATGCCCTGCACGTGCGCGTGGTCGACCGCGCCGCGCCGCTGCCGTGGAACGCGTACCGGATGGACAACGGCTGTGGCGGCGCCGTCACCCCGCGCCACTTCGCCGTGGACCTCGACCGGCCGCGCCCGCTCGCGAGGCCCGTCGACGGCCTTGACGCCTCCGGCGCCGAGGTCCGGAAGATCCCGGCCGTCTCCTTCCCGTACAAGGTCACCTCCTCCGACCCCGAGGAGCTGCTGGTCTCCGCGCGGACGGCGGGCTGCGACTGCCGCTGGTACCTGGAGCTGGAGTGGAGCGCCGGGGGCCGTACGGGGACGGTGCGGATCACGGACGGCGGGAAGCCGTTCCGCACGAGCGGGACCAGGGGGAGGCCGGCGTACGTGCACGACTCCGCCGAACGGCGCTGGATCACAGACTCGGACTCTGGACAGACCGGGTGACCGATGAGTAACTTCGACTGACATAGGCTGAGCAAGCGCTTAGAGACCATCTCGTTTGGCGAGTCTGTGGTAGCAGATGAGGGTGCAGGCGATGCTGGTGAAGGCCAGGAAGTGGTCGGCTTTGCGCTCGTAGCGGCGGTGGAGGCGGCGGCATCCAGCGAGCCATGCCATCGTGCGTTCCACGGTCCAGCGGTGGCGGCCCAGGCGTTGTGAGGACTCAACTCCCTTGCGGGAGATGCGGTGGGTAATGCCTCGCCCGCGTAACCATCGTCGCAGGTGGTTGTAGTCGTAGCCCTTGTCGGCGTGGAGCTTGCCAGGCTTGCGCCGCCGTCGGCCACGGCGCGAGCGGATCGGCGGGATGCCCTTCACGAGAGGGATCAGGGCCTGGCTGTCATGCAGGTTGGCCCCGGAGATTCCGACGGAGATGGGCAGACCGGAGCGTTCCGTGATCAGGTGGATCTTCGAGCCGTACTTGCCCCGGTCGACAGGATTCGGACCTGTCAGGTCCCCCTTTTCAGGGCTCGCATGTTCACCGAGTCGATCGCGCACCGCGACCAGTCCAGCTCGCCACGAGCCCCGAGTTCGTCGAGGACCAGGCGGTGGAGCTTGGCCCACACCCTGGCCTTCGACCACTCCGAGAACCGCCGGTGGGCCGTCGCCCCGGACGGGCCGAACGACGCGGAAGGCAACTGCTGCCAGGTGCAGCCCGACGTGGCCACGAACACGATCGCGGCCAGCACCTCCCGGTCACCGTGCCGCCGCCGGCCACCACCTTGCGGCCGCGACGGCGCCTCCGGCACCACCCGCTGGAACAACTCCCACAGCTCGTCCGGCACCAGCCGCTCAACGATCCCCACCATGACCCACAGAATACCGGTGTAACCAAATGAGATGGTCTCTAAGGGGTGCCCGCCCACGACGGCCGCTACCGAACGGGTCAGTAACTTCTTGGGAACCTCTTGAGCCAGTCGGCGCAAAACCGTGCCGACGGCGATGTCGAGAAAGCGTGACCGGCTCCGTCCCCGCAGTGAACGCGACCACAATGAATGGGTCGCACCAGCACCGAGGAGAACCACGATGGCCAAGTACTTGCTGCTCAAGCACTACCGCGGCGCCCCGGCTCCGGTCAACGACGTACCTATGGACCAGTGGACGCCGGAGGAGATCTCGGCCCACGTGCAGTACATGAACGACTTCGCGGCCCGGCTCGAGAAGACCGGCGAATTCGTCGACGGTCAGGCGCTCGCCCCCGAGGGGATGTTCGTACGGTACGACGGCGAGGGGCGTCCGCCGGTCACCGACGGCCCGTTCGCCGAGACCAAGGACCTCATCGCCGGCTGGATGGTGATCGACGTGGACAGCTACGAGCGCGCCGTCGAGCTGGCCGGAGAGCTGTCGGCCGCCCCCGGGGCGGGCGGCAAGCCGATCCACGAGTGGCTTGAGGTACGCCCCTTCCTGGCCGCACATCCCACCGTCACGGAGTGACCTCTGCGATGAACGAGGCACTGCTCCGGAGCCTCACACCGAGCGTGCTCGGGATCCTCGTCCGCCGCGGAGCCGACTTCGCGGCGGCCGAGGACGCCGTGCAGGACGCGCTGGTCGAGGCGGTCCGTGTCTGGCCGACCGGCCCCACCCCGAGCTCTCGATCCGGCTCGGGCGGGGAAGACCCCATTCGGGACCCGAAGGGCTGGCTGGTCACGGTGGCCTGGCGCAAGTTCCTCGACGCGACCCGTGCGGACGCCGCCCGCCGCCGGCGCGAGGACCTCGTCGACGAGGAACCGGCGCCGGGGCCCGCGCCCGCCGTGGACGACACGCTCCAGCTCTACTTCCTGTGCGCGCACCCGTCGCTGACACCCTCGTCGGCGGTCGCGCTCACGCTGCGCGCCGTCGGCGGGCTGACCACCCGCCAGATCGCCCAGGCCTATCTGGTGCCCGAGGCCACCATGGCGCAGCGCATCAGCCGGGCCAAGCGCATGGTCTCCGGCGTGCGGTTCGACCAGCCCGGTGACGTCGCCACCGTGCTGCGCGTCCTCTATCTGGTCTTCAACGAGGGCTATTCCGGCGACGTCGACCTCGCCGCCGAGGCCATCCGGCTCACCCGGCAGCTCGCTGCCGCGATCGACCACCCCGAGGTGGCGGGACTGCTCGCCCTCATGCTGCTCCACCATGCCCGGCGCGCCGCCCGGACCGCACCCGACGGCAGTCTGGTCCCGCTCGCCGAGCAGGACCGCGGCCGGTGGGACACCGAGTCGATCGCCGAGGGCGTCGAGATCCTCCAGGCGGCCCTCGCCCGCGACCGGCTGGGCGAGTTCCAGGCACAGGCCGCCATCGCGGCGCTCCACGCCGACGCGCCCACAGCCGAGGAGACCGACTGGACGCAGATCGTCGAGTGGTACGACGAGCTCGCGCGCCTGACCGACAGCCCGGTCGTCCGGCTCAACCGCGCCGTGGCCGTGGGCGAGGCAGACGGGCCGCGCGCCGGTCTGGCGGCGCTCGCGTCCCTGGACGAGTCTTCCGCACGTTCACGGACTGGCACGAGCAGGGGATGTCCCGTCCCCCGCCGTGCCGCGGTGGCGGCGTACCTCCACGAGCGCGACGGTGACCTGGCGACGGCGGCGCGGCTGTACGCCGAGGCGGCCCGCGAGGCGACCAATCTCGCCGAGCGCGACCACCTGACGCGCCAGGCCGCCCGGCTCAACGCGCGCCGGCGTCGCTGACGCGTCGCGCTCGGATCATCCCGCGGTACCTGGCGCACGGGCACGGCTGAGGACGTGCCGGTCCACGCCCCGCCCGGAGTCCCCCCACCACGTCCGACGCGTGCCCGGCTGTGTCAGGGGTACGGGGAAAGTCATGCAGGAACTGTCTCAGGATGTGATCGCGTTGGTACGTGAGGACGTTGCACAGGTCAAGGCGGAGTTGCTGGCCGCCGTGGCCGAGGGGCGCCGGGGATCGGCCGCGTTGGGCGCGGGCGGAGTACTCGGAGTGCTGGCACTGCTCGCGGCACAGGAATCGGTGATACGCGCGCTGGAGCGCGTGTGGCCGGCGCAGCGCGTGGCCGGGGTGCTGGCGGCCGCGTACGGGGCCGGTGCGCTGGCGTTCGCCGGGTACGGCCGGGCGAGATGGCGGGAGGCCCGAGCCGCGTCGCAGGAAGCGCTGGCGTGTTCGCTGGACGCGGTGGAGCAGGCGGCGAACGAGCTGAGCGGCAAGTGAGCCGGCCGCGCCGTGGGCGGGCCGAGCTCCACGTCCAGCCCCTGACCCGTCGACGGCGACCGGGCGGAACGCGGGGCAACGAGGCGTGTCGGCCCTGGAGTCCGCGCGTCTCCGGCTCGGCGAGACCGTGACGCCGTGCGGCGGCGGGCACTTGCTGGACCGCCTTGCTGAGGGCCACGCACCGCCGTGCGTGGCCCTCAACCGCTCCCCGGCAGGACCTTGTGGCGCGGATTCTCACTCCTACGCGCCTGTCATCCCCATGCAGGCGCGCGGATGCCTTCCGGCCTGTGCCAAGGATGTCGGCTCAGCCCCACTGGAACCGACACCCGCGTCAGCACCGGAACCCGCACCGTCGGACCGCTCCGTGCCGGATGCGGGTTTCTTCAGCTCCAGTCCTCGGCGAAGAGTCCGTAGAGCTTCTTGTTCGCTTCGTCCTTGGCCGGGAAGAGCACTTGGATGTCGATGTTCAGGGAATTCCTGGCCGGCACGATGTACCTGCCCTTGGCCGGGGAGCCCAGGAGGACAGCCCCGTGGGAGCCGTCCTCGGTGATCACACCCCAGAAGCTGTTGACGAAGTCCTTGAACAGAACCGTCCCCGACGGCAGTTGTCCGAACCCCACCCGCCAGCGCTTGACGTCGGTTTCACCGGCGCTCAGTGTGATGCTGAAGGGGTAGATGTACTTCTGCGTCTCCCAGTCCTGCCAAGGTTCCTGCCGGAGCTTGTACTTGACCGTGAGATTCCTCTTGGCCACGGTGAATCCGACCTTGGCCATATCCGATTTCTGGCCGCCCCTGACCGACACGGCGGTCACGCTGTGGCTGCCGAGAGTCCAGCCACCCGCACGGGAGAAACTCCACCTGTCGTTCGCCACCGGAACGGAACCGAGCTGAGTTCCTCCCTCGGCGACGTCGACCGTATCGGCGTTGAAAGCGATGCCGTCGATGGAGATCGCGCTGTCCACCTTCGCGCCGTCCTTCGGAGACCGGATCTCCACGACGGGGCTGGGCAGCGTGACGTAGAAACGGCGGTACGCCCTGCCGGATCCCGTGCCGCCGCGCATGGCGACGGCGGACAGGTCGTGCTGACCGATCGTCCAGTCCGAGTCCGGGGTGTACTTCCACTTGCCGTCAGCGACCGGACATGTGGCGATCGGGGTCTTGTTGTCGAAGAGCTCCACGCTCCCGACACTGGCGCCGACTGTGCCGCTGATGGTCTGCCGGCGGCTTTGGACCTGGGCGTCGGCTGCGGGCTCGGTGATGACGGGAAGGGGGACGGGCTCGTTGTGCGCGAGAGCGGACTGCGCCCGGTCGTTCCACGTCCCGTTGGGGCTCGACGGCAGCTTCTTCTGCGTCAGGTCCGCGATCGAGGTACCCGCGGGGACCGAGAGCCGGTCACCGCCCTGGTCGGTCTTGGTGAAGAGGAAGTTGTCCTTTCCGGTGTTGTTGACGACGGCACTCACACCGTCGTCCTTGTGCGTGAAGCCGTGCTCACTGAAGTTGTTCGCCGTTGCGTTGGCCGGAATGACGAGGATGCTGTCCTGTTTTCCGGACGTGTTGTACTTGATGTCGGCAAACAGACAGAAGGAATCGCTGGGGCATTTGTCCTGCCCACTGCCGTGGATGACATACGGCTTGGCGCCCTTTTCGCTGGACACTGTTGCTCCGTCTCTGCTGGAGTCTCGTCTCGCTCATTTCACGGCGGCCCTGGGGCAGCCGGAGGACGGAAGAATTCGGTAACCCGAACTTCCGGTCCAATGGCCCACAACTATGCAGAGGCGTACGTGATTTCCGTGCCGGATGCCGGGGCGATCGCCCGTTCGGAACCGGAGGAGCGTTTCTTCCTGCGGCATATGCCGCAGCGCACGCCGGTGCGACCAGGGGGCGCTGACGGCGGCAGGGACGAGCGCGTGGCGCCGGGCCGGCTGCGCGACGCACTCGCTCCGCGTCACGCCTGCGCAGCAGAAGCAGGGAGCGGGCCCGGTGCTCCGTGAAGCACTGACGCAGTCAGGCCGTGACGATGTTCTCCGCGTACGGGGCGCGTGCGGCGTGCATGACGTCGAAGTGCACCTTCTGCCCTTCGAGCAGCGAGAAGAGGTCCCGATCGGCGATGTGTGAGAAGTGGGCGAACACCTCGGCGCCGTCCGTCTGCTCGATGAATCCGAAGCCCTTGGCCGCGTTGAACCACTTCACGGTGCCAGTAGCCATGTCGTACCTCCTTGGAGCGGCGGCGGCCGTCGCCTCCCCGCCGCCGAAGCGCGCCGGAGGAAAGGGGGCCCGCCGGTACAGAATGCCGACGAATGTGCTTGAACTGTGCGGAGTGCGCCATCGAAACGAATTTCAACCGTAACATAATGCGAACGGCCGAGTATCCGACGCTATATCACTCATGCCGTCCGTCCATAAAGTCTCCCCCACGCGCGGTCTTATTTTCTGTGTCACGGGGAAGACATAATCGGTCGGCGCTTCGCCGCACTCTGACGGAGGCCGGGGTGATTCATCCCCGAAGTCCTCTTTTGCGACCTGCCGCAGTGTCCTCGCGGGTGGTCGGAGGTTCGAGGTGGGCGTACCGGTGAGGCTTTGACCGTAGTAAAATCAGGTGCCATGTCGAACGCTGATCACCTGCTCGTTGACGTTGCCGCCATGGTGGAGTCCGAGCACTGCAATCAGATGTCCCTCACCGTCGTCGCCGGCGGTGCTGTCATCACCGGACGGCTGGCTCCCGAAGCAGTGTGGAGGCAGCGAGTGGCCGAGGTGCTGAAGGACTCTGACCGGCTGGGACCGTTCTCCAGCATCTTCATGGCTCCCAGCCCGGATTCCCGCCCGGATCAGGACGTGCCGCCCACGCACCTGCACTTCCATGTCGCGAGGATCCTCCAGGGCAACATCGGGATTCCCGAGACGGGCGGGATGTACCGCATCGCCATCGAGGATGTGAGCGCATGGACGGTAGGTGACTTCAGCTACTCCGATCACTGAGCACGCAAGGCCGTACATGGTGAGGCCCCGACCGGTGCACCGGTCGGGGCCTCACCGCTGCCCGGGCTCAGCTGTGCCCGCCGCCGGGTTTACGCGACTGCCGAGGTACCGAGCATGGCGGACGCCGCGGCCAGCGGGGTGAGCCGTGCGGCGACCCCCGCGACCGGAGCGAGGCCGGGCGCCGGGCGGCAGGTGAAACCGAGTCGGGTCAGCGCCCTGGTCACCTCGCTCGCGGTGAAGTCGCGCCGGTCCTGTCGGGTGATGACTTCACCCACCTGCTTGACGGGGTAGTGGCGGCGGCCGACGATCACGGACTCGCCCACGACGGGTTCGGGCTTGATGCCCTTCATCGCTGCCAGCACCTCCGTCTTGACCAGGTCGAACGGGAAGCGGGCGATGACGCAGCGCATAGTGCCTCGGCAGAGTGGAGAGAGGTGACGGGCCGGGGGTGGCGGCCCGGGAGACCGGCGTCGGCGCTCGTGCTAAGCGGCCGCGCCGAGAGGGGGCTGAGCCCCGGAACTTCCGTCCGCCGCACGGGAGTTGGAGCCCGTACGCCGGGTCTGAGCGGGGCGGCCGCGCCGGCCCCGGTTCGAGGACTCGCCTCGCTTCGGGCGCTCGACGACCGGCGCGACGATCGTGACCGGAACACCCGACGGCGCCTGGGCTCCGGTGATGCGGCTGAGTTCCGCCTCGCCGGAGCGGACCTGCGCGGTGTGCGGAGTGATGCCCGCCGCCAGCATCAGGCGGGTCATCTCGCGGCGCTGGTTGGGCAGCACCAGGGTGACGACGCTTCCTGACTCGCCGGCGCGCGCGGTGCGTCCGCCGCGGTGCAGATAGTCCTTGTGGTCGCTGGGCGGGTCGACGTTCACCACGAGGTCGAGGTTGTCCACGTGGATGCCGCGCGCCGCGACATTGGTCGCCACCAGGACCGTCACATGGCCGGTCTTGAACTGGGCCAGGGTGCGGGTGCGCTGCGGCTGGGACTTGCCGCCGTGCAGTGCGGCAGCCCGTACGCCGCTGTTCAGCAGGTGCTCGGTCAGCCTGTCCACCGCGTGCTTGGTGTCCAGGAACATCAGCACCCGCCCGTCACGCGCGGCGATCTGCGTGGTCGTGGCGTTCTTGTCGGCACCCTGTACGTGCAGCACGTGGTGTTCCATCGTCGTCACCGCGCCGGCCGAGGGGTCGACCGAGTGGACCACGGGATCGTGCAGATAGCGGCGGACCAGCAGATCGACGTTGCGGTCCAAGGTGGCCGAGAACAGCATCCGCTGCCCCTCGGGCCGTACCTGGTCGAGCAGTTCGGTGACCTGGGGCATGAAACCCATGTCGGCCATCTGGTCGGCCTCGTCCAGCACCGTGATGGCGACGCGGTCCAGACGGCAGTCGCCGCGCTCGATGAGATCCTTCAGCCGCCCCGGCGTCGCCACGACGACTTCCGCGCCGCCACGCAGGGCACCGGCCTGGCGGCCGATCGACATGCCGCCGACCACGGTGGTCAGCCGCAGTCGCAGCGACCGGGCGTACGGGGTGAGCGCGTCGGTCACCTGCTGGGCCAGCTCACGGGTCGGTACGAGCACCAGAGCCAGCGGCTGACGCGGTTCGGCCCGCTGACCCGCGGTCCTGGCCAGCAGGGCAAGCCCGAAGGCCAGCGTCTTGCCCGAACCGGTGCGCCCGCGGCCGAGGACATCACGACCGGCGAGCGAGTTCGGCAGCGTGGCGCCCTGGATCGGGAACGGCACCGTCACCCCCGCGACGCCGAGCGCGGCCAGCAGCGTCGCGGGCATCTCCAGGTCGGCGAAGGCCTCGACGGCCGGCAGCGCGGGTGTGACGGTGACGGGAAGCGCGAACTCCCCCTGGACCGCGACGGGACGGCGCCCGTAGCCACCGGAACGGCTCACAGCGCCGGAGCGGCCGGGAGCACCGGAACGGCTCGGAGCGCCGAAGCGGCTCCCGCGTCCGGAACCGGCGGAGCCGGAAGAACCGCTGGTGCGGCTGGGGAAATGGCGGTCGTTCGTGCGAGCTGTGCGGTTCACTCGGAACCTTCCTCGATGCGGCACGTATCAAGGAATTCCCGGCACGAATAAATGAACAGCACAGGGAACCGCAAGAACGAGCCGAAGTAAGACGAAAACGAAACCGGGCCGGCATGAACACCAGAGGCCAAGTGCGTCGAAAATGATCGGCAGAAGCCGGACAGGGTCCGGGATGCCTGATCGGAGGGCCGGACGAATCCGCGTCCGTAGCCGTGGGCGGAGCGTCCGCCGTGCGGTGAGACAGCCAGGGCACTGATGCGTGGCGCCGCTCGCGCGACGTACACGACGCGACCAGCAGGCCCTGGACAAAGCAACGGGCTGGGGCCCGCACCCCAAGGTGCGGGCCCCAGCCTGCTACGCCATACGCTTCAGCGTCAGGCGGGAACGATGTTCTCCGCCTGCGGGCCCTTCTGGCCCTGCGTGACGTCGAAGTTCACCTTCTGGCCCTCCTGGAGCTCGCGGAAGCCCTGGGCGGCGATGTTCGAGTAGTGGGCGAAGACGTCAGCGCCGCCACCGTCCTGCTCGATGAAGCCGAAACCCTTTTCCGCGTTGAACCACTTCACGGTGCCAGTAGCCATGTCATATCTCCTTCGGGGCAATGCCCAGGGGCCCGCACTGTGCGTGCCCCGAGTCGCCGCGATGATCGCCCCGTCCGGAAAAATCTCCGGCATACAAAAATGCATCCGCCGACGCAAGAGGCCAGCAAATGCACTTGAAGTCTTTGGGAACCACAACTGCAACTGAGATCAAACAGTAGCACGGAGAAATCGCCCGTGTGCGTCCAGCGATATCGCTCTCCCCATGAGTCCACAAACCCTCATCGCGCATTACGGCAATTTCTGTGCCTGCCGCCACAGGTATTCGCGCGCGGGGGCCACAGCGTCCGTGTGGACTGGAAGGCGCTCCAGGAGCGGGACCGCCCTCGCGCACCTGCCGCCGTATGAGGGATTCATCGGGGAAGAGACCCTTCACGCGGGGCATGCCGGGGGTCGACGGGCGATCATCGTGTGACGCGAAGCTTCTGGGGCGAGACGACCGATGGACGCCTCACGCAGGTGAACGCCAACCAACAGGTCGGGCCAGGAGAGGGAACGGCTGTGGCAGAAGGTGAGCGACGGCCGGACCGTCACAGGGTGGACCGGTCGGAGGGGTTCGGTGAGCGGCTGCTCGGGGTGCTGCTCGACCGGGCGCACGAGATGCCGCCCCAGTTGATCGCTCCACTGATCGCCGAGGAAGTCGCCAGGGTCGGTGGCCGTGACGTCTCGATCCTCCTACAGGACTACGCGCAGGAACTGCTCGTGCCGCTCCCGGGCAGGCAGCTCGTCGTGGGCGAGCCGGAGGTCATCGGCGAGTCTCCGGCCGGCGATGCCTTCCTGCTCGGGAAATCGGTCCAGGTACGGCGGCCCGACGGCGTACGGGTCTACCTGCCGCTGCTGGACGGCAGCGACGAGGTGGGAGTCATGGCCCTCACCCTGGACACCATCGATGATGACGACCGGCGCCTGCTGCGCAGACTCGCCGGCCTGGTCGCCGACATACTGGTCACCAAGCACGCCTACACGGACCGGTTCTTCCAGGCCCGGCGCCGTGAACCGATGAGCGTCGCCGCCGAGATGCCGTGGTCACTGCTGCCACCGCTGACGATGTCCGTACCGCAGGTCGCCGTGTCGGGAGCCGTCGAACCCGCGTACAACATCGCCGGCGACAGCTTCGACTACGCCCTCAACGACGACATCCTGCACGCGGCCGTGATCGACGCGATGGGCCACGGCCTGGACGCCGCCACCATGGCGACCGTCGCCGTCGGCGCCTACCGCCACGCGAGGCGCTCCGGCATCGGCCTGGCCCAGAAGTACACGTACATGGACAGGGCCATCGCCGAGCAGTTCGGGCCGGACCACTTCGTCACCGCCCAGATGATGAACCTCGACGTCACCACCGGCTTGCTGCAATGGGTCAACGCGGGCCACCCGCACCGCTGCTGATCCGCGACCAGCGGGTCGACCGGCAGCTGGAGAGCCCCACCACCCTGCCGGTCGGTCTCGGCGGCGACCACCCGCCCATCACCGAGTACCAGCTCCGGCCCGGAGACCGGGTGGTGTGCTACACCGACGGCGTGATCGAGGAGCGCGACGCCGACGGGGAACCGTCCGGTGAAGAACGCCTCATCCGCTGCATCAACGAGCACCCCGAACAGGGAATGCGGGCAGGCGCCCTGTGGATCTCCCGCGCGCTCAAGAAGGCACGCGGCGGACGCACCAGCGACGACGCGACCGTCTTCGAGATCGAATGGCGGGGAGGCGCCGCCGACCACCTCGCCGTCCTCGACTGACTCGCCGTCCTCGACTGAGCCAGGGTGCCGTATCCCCCGGCCGGTGTGCCCCGCGGGCGCCACCGCGTGGTCAGCGCCGGACCCGGGCAGGCGCCGCCCCGGTGGGACCCATGGAAAGATCAAAGTAGCGAGGGGCTAGCATATGAGCGCCGCCTAGCTCGAAAGATAAACCTGTGACTGTCAATGACGACTCGTTCACCAGCTGGAAAACCCGCGAGGAGATCGCGGAGTCGATGATCCCGATTATCGGGAAGCTGCACCGGGAGCAGGACGTCACGGTCCTCCTTCACAGCCGCTCCCTGGTGAACAAGTCGGTGGTCAGCATTCTCAAGACCCACCGATTCGCCCGGCAGATAGCCGGCGCGGAGCTCTCGGTCACCGAGACGCTCCCGTTCCTCCAGGCCCTCACCAAGCTCGATCTCGGCCCGTCGCAGATCGACATCGGCATGCTCGCCGCCACGCACAAGACCGATGAGCGTGGTCTCTCGGTCGAGGAGTTCACCGCCGAGGCCGTCGCCGGCGCCACGGGTGCCGAGAAGATCGAACGCCGCGAGCCCCGCGACGTCGTCCTCTACGGCTTCGGCCGCATCGGCCGCCTCGTAGCCCGCCTGCTCATCGAGAAGGCCGGCTCCGGCAACGGTCTGCGACTGCGCGCCATCGTCGTCCGCCAGGGCGGCGAGCAGGACCTCGTCAAGCGCGCCTCGCTGCTGCGCCGCGACTCGATCCACGGCCAGTTCCAGGGCACGATCACCGTCGACGAGGCGAACAGCACGATCGTCGCCAACGGCAACGAGATCAAGGTGATCTACGCCGGAAACCCGTCGGAGGTCGACTACACGGCGTACGGCATCAACAACGCCATCCTCATCGACAACACCGGCAAGTGGCGTGACCGCGAGGGTCTGTCGAAGCACCTGCGCCCCGGCATCGACAAGGTCGTCCTGACCGCTCCGGGCAAGGGCGACGTCCCCAACATCGTGCACGGGGTCAACCACGACACCATCAAGCCGGACGAGCAGATCCTGTCCTGCGCGTCCTGCACCACCAACGCGATCGTCCCGCCGCTGAAGGCGATGGCGGACGAGTACGGCGTCCTGCGTGGCCACGTGGAGACCGTCCACTCGTTCACCAACGACCAGAACCTGCTGGACAACTACCACGATTCGGACCGTCGCGGCCGCTCGGCAGCGCTCAACATGGTCATCACCGAGACCGGCGCCGCCTCCGCCGTCGCCAAGGCGCTGCCGGACCTCAAGGCGAAGATCACCGGCAGCTCGATCCGCGTCCCGGTGCCGGACGTCTCGATCGCGATTCTCAACCTCCAGCTCGCGCGCGAGACCACCCGCGAAGAGGTCCTCGACTACCTCCGCGACGTGTCGCTCACCTCGCCGCTCAAGCGCCAGATCGACTTCATCAGCGCTCCCGACGCGGTCTCCAGCGACTTCATCGGATCGCGCCACGCCTCGATCGTGGACGCGGGCGCCACCAAGGTCGAGGGCGACAACGCGATCCTCTATCTCTGGTACGACAACGAGTTCGGCTACTCGTGCCAGGTGATCCGCGTCGTCCAGCACGTCTCCGGTGTGGAGTACCCGACCTACCCGGCCCCCGCGGTCTGATCCCGGCCGGTTTTCCGGTCCGGTGCCCCGGCGGCGGGGTGGCGGTGGCGCGGCAATCGAATCCCGACGGGGTCCGGTTGCTCCGCCACCGCCACCCGCCGTGCGGGGCACCGGTCCGTTACGGCCCAGGTGTTCTGACGAGCCGCGAACCCTCACCACCAGTAGGCGGGGTACCTCACCGCTGTGCGGCGGATGCGGGAGCCCGCGTACCCCGTGATGACGAGGAGAACGGTGGCGCCGAGCAGCAGGGGGACGAACCGGGCGGGCGCCGGAGCCTGGAGCACGATGACGACGGCCGTGGCGCAGGCGGGTGCTTGCGGCGTACGGGCGGTCATGTTCAGCGCGAGCGTGACGCCGGCCGCCACTGCCGCGGCCCAGGGGCTGCTGCCCGCCGCCGCCAGGACGCCGTAGCCGACGCCGGCTCCGATCAAGTGGCCGATGACCACGCTGCGGGCTGGGCCAGTGGCAGGGCGGGGGCGCTGTGCACCAGGGCCGCGCTGGCGGCCAGTGGGGGTATGAGTACCGGTTCGTGGATCATCGCGCCGATCGCGACGAGCCCCAGCAGGACGGCTGTCGCGGCGCTGATGCTGTGGAAGGCGGCCACAGGGGTGGGCCGGGCCGGAGCCCGTCCGAGGGGCTTACGCCGACTCGGTGCCTCGGGGACGAGTGGGACCGTATCGGGACGCGGGGCGGCGTCGATGCTCATGTGCGGTGTTTCCGGGGCAGGCGGCCGTACGGCCGGGCAGGGACAAAGGGCAGGATGAGGAAGGGCGGACTGCTGCGCCCAGTGCTGTGATCGACAGTCGGGCCACCCTCGCGCCCGTGTCCTGGTTCGGCCGACGCAATCACCCATGATCTTAACGTGCGGGTTTTCTACGGATTGGTCCGGGTCGGCCGAGCCGGTTGCCGGTGAACGACATCGCCCTGGGAGGGTACCGGCGCGGTGGGGTGACAAGGCTCGGTCCGTTCGCGCGCCCCGCACGAATTAGGGTGGGGGGATCGAGCGCCACGCTCGCTTCCAGGCAGTCGGCGCTCGCTTCCGGGCAGTCGGCGACGCGCAAAGGACGGACATGACGCACTCCCCCTCCGCCGCGGCCGTGACCGACCTCGACGCGGAGATGGCCGGGGCCCCCGCCGGAGCGGCCGGCGCCCTGTGGCGGCTGACCGGGGCGCAGCGCGGCCTGGACGCCAATCTTGTCCGCCTCGGGCCGGGTGGTGTCATCGCCGAGCACACGGAACCGACCCTCGATGTGCTGATGATTGTGGTTCAGGGCAGCGGCAGAGTCACCACCGGCGAGGAAACGCGTCCGCTGACACTGCACTCGGCTGCCTGGCTGGCGAAGGGGTCCCGGCGCTCGCTGACCGCCGGCCCGGACGGGATGACGTATCTGACCGTCCACACCCGGCGGCCCGGTCTCGGCGTAACGCCAGCCTCACCCGAAGGCGGCGAAGCCGCCTGTCTGCTCCAGCGGGTCTGCCCGGACTGCGGGCGGCTGGCCGCCGACCGGGACGCGCGGTACTGCGCGCGCTGTGGCAGCCCGCTTCCCGACTGACCGCCCGGCGCTCGCGACTGGTGTGCGCGACTGCGGTGTGCGCGATACCGCTTGGCTCCGGGAGCCCGACGAGAGGCGCGGCCCCGCCAGGGTCGGCAGGCGCTCTTCCTGGCCCCACAGCGGAAGAACTCCCAGAGATGTACCACTGGTTGCCACTCGCTGAGCAGCGCACCGGGAGACGTCGTGCGGATGTGCCCTACGGGAATTCATTGGCCTCACCACGTACCCGTCCAGCAGAATGCGACGATGAACGACCGGCTCAGCGACATCCCCCACACCCCCACGACCGACCGCGAGACGGACTGGATAACCACGTCCATCACCGCGGACCTCCTGCGCGGCGCCCTGGATCTGGAGCGCACCGCGCACGGCGTGCTGCCGCACCGGCTGCCCGCCCGGGCCCGCGCCCAGTGCGCCGACGGGCAGTTGGCCATGGCGGAGGCCCAGCCGTCCGGCGTACGGCTGGTGTTCCGTACGCGGGCCACGGTCGTCGAGCTGGACGCGCTCCGCACCAAGAACGCCTACCGGGGCGCTCCGCCCCGCCCCGACGGGGTGTACGACCTGCTCGTCGACGGCCGGCCGGCCCGGCAGGCCAGTGTCACCGGAGGCAACGTCCTCCTGATGGACATGACGACGGGAGCAGCCGAGACCCTGCCGGGACCGGTCGGCACCGTACGGTTCTCCGGCCTCCCCGGCCATGCCAAGGACGTCGAGATCTGGCTGCCGTACAACGAGGTCACCGAGCTGGTCGCGCTGCGCACCGACGCTCCCGTCGAGCCCCGACCGGACGGGGGCCGCAGGAAGTGGGTGCATCACGGCAGTTCCGTCAGCCACGGCTCCGACGCCGCGAGTCCCAGCACGACCTGGCCGGCGCTCGCCGGCTCGCTCGGTGGTGTGGAGCTGACCAACCTCGGCCTGAGCGGCAGTGCCCTGCTCGATCCGTTCACCGCCCGCACCCTGCGCGACCTCCCGGCGGACCTGATCAGCGTGAAGATCGGCATCAACCTCGTCAACACCGATCTGATGCGCCTGCGCGCCTTCGGGCCCGCGGTGCACGGCTTTCTCGACACCGTCCGCGAGGGCCACCCCACCACTCCGCTCCTGGTCGTCTCACCCATCCTGTGCCCCATCCACGAGGACACCCCCGGCCCCAGCGCCCCCGACTTCAGCGACCTCAGTGCCGGAAGGCTGCGGTTCCGGGCCGCGGGCGACCCCGCGGAACGGGCGGGCGGGAAGCTGACCCTCAACGTCGTCCGGGACGAACTGGCCCGCATCGTGAAGCAACGGGCTGCCGACGACCCGAACCTGCACTACCTCGACGGCCGCGACCTCTACGGCGAGGCGGACTTCGCCGAACTGCCGCTGCCCGACCAGCTCCACCCGGACGCCGCCACCCACCGCCGCATCGGCGAACGCTTCGCCGCCCTGGCCTTCGGCCCCGGGGGCCCGTTCGCCACCGTACGGTGAACTCCAACCGTAGTACTCTGACTGTAGTGACACCGGTGCAGTACTACGTGTGGAGCAGCTTCAATGGTGCGCAAGAACACCGAGCGCAGGGCCGCCCTGGTAGACGCGGCCATCGAGGTGCTGGCCAGAGAAGGCGCGCGCGGCCTGACGTTCCGTTCGGTGGACGTCGAGGCCGGCGTGCCCGCCGGGACCGCGTCCAATTACTTCGCCAACCGCGACGACTTGCTCACCCAGACGGGCTCCCGCGTCTACGAGCGGCTACAGCCGGACGACGCGACCATCGCACGGCACCGCGCCGGCAAGCCGGACCGGGACACCTACACGATGCTGATGCGCGAACTCGTCAGCCGTGTCGGCACGTTCAGGACGGGCTATCTGGCTCTGCTCGAACTCCGGCTGGAAGCCACCCGGCGCCCCGAGCTGCGCGCGGTCCTGACCGAGCGGGTCCGCTCGGACATCGACGCCAACGTCTCCTACCATCTGGCCTCCGGCCTGCCCGGGGACGCCACCTCGGTCCGGCTGCTGTACTTGGCGTTCAACTGGCTCATCGTGGAGCAGCTGACGCTGCCGGACGTCTTCTCCGAGGCCGAACGCGAAGAACTCGTCGCGGCCGCGGTCGAGCGCATCGCCACCGGCTGACCGGCGGGCCTTCTTCTCCACTACCGTCTTACGCAGGCCACTGCGCCCCACGCCGGGGGCGTCGCGTCATCCAGTCGTCTCCTGCGCCTCTTGCGCCTCCGACGTCTCCTGCGGGCGACGGGCGGATGTCCACCCCTGCCGCCGGAGTCGTTCGAATCCGTCCAGGAGAAGGTCCAGCGAGAACTCGAACTCGAACTGATCGTCACAGCCCCCGCCCACGACGGACCCCTCCTCATGGGCCACCGCCCCGGCCAGCTCCGCCACATAGGGGTACTGTCCCGCGTCCCCCGCGGACGCGGGAGCCGGCGCGTCCGGTTCCGGGCCGGGCGAGGCGTCGAACAGTTCCTGGGTGAACCCCAGCATGCGGCTGCCCAGCGCATGCATCACATGGTGTGTCAGATCGACCGAGAAGCCGCCGGTCCGGAACATCCCGATCACCGAGTCCATGTACGCGAGCACGACCGGTGTTGGCCTGGGTCGCGATTGGATCACCTGAGCTGCCCAGGGGTGACCGATGAGCGCTCGTCGCGCCGAGAGGATCCTGCGCCTGACCGCGCCCTTCCAGTCGCTTCCGGGGTCCGGGGGCTCGATCTCGCCGACGACGACATCCACCATGCCGTCCAGGAGCTGCTCCTTGTTGGCGACATGCTTGTAGAGCGCCATCGGCACCACGCCCAGCTCCTGTGCGAGCTTGCGCATGCTCAGTGAATCGATCCCGGCCTCGTCGGCGAGCGCGACCCCGGCGCGCAGCACGCGGTCCCTGCTCAGAGGAGGCCGGCGCGCCGCCTCCGCCTGCTGAGTCATGTCGGTCAACTCCCCTTGTGGTGAGCCGTGGAAGGCATCCGCCTTGACGAGTGTACGCCGTACACCTACCGTGGGCCTTCGGTGTACGCCGTACACCTTTCATGGGGAGGGTCCACATGGGCTCAGCTGGAAAAGTCGCGGTTGTCACCGGAGCGTTCTTCCTTGTCACGGAGGTCGCCGCGATCGGCGGGCTTGTGCTGTACGGGCCCGTGCTGGAGAGCACCGGTTACGTCGTCGGTCCGGGCGCCGACAGCCGGGTGTTCTTGGGGGCGCTGTTCGAACTCGTCCTCGCGATAGCCGCCATCGGTACCGGGGTCACCCTGTTCCCGGTCATCAGGAGACAGAACGAAGGGGCCGCTCTGGGCTACGTCTGTGGTCGCCTTCTCGAAGCCGCCGTCATTGTCGTCGGCATCGTCAGCGTTCTGTCGGTCGTGACGCTGAGAAGAGACTTCGCGGCGTCCTCCGGCGCCGACGCCGCGGCCACGGTCACGGCGGGCAAGACCCTGGTGGCGATCCATGACTGGACGTTCCTTTTCGGGCCCAACTTCATCCTGGGCGCGAACTCACTGGTCCTGGCGTACCTGATGTACCGCTCGCGGCTCGTACCCCGGTTCATCGCCGTGCTGGGGCTGGTCGGGGTCCGCTGATCTGCGTTTCGGCGACCGCTGTGATGTTCGGTCTCTACGAGCAGCTCTCCGTGCTGGGTTCGGTCGCGGCGATCCCCGTTTTCGCCTGGGAAGTCACGCTCGCCGTCCGGCTCATCAGCAAGGGGTTCAATCCGTCCCCCCTCACTTCTGGCGACGCATGAGGGAGGGCCGGCCACTGGCTCGGCCGGCGCTGCGGCTTCCGGCCGTCTCGGACGCCGGCCAAGGGCCCGGTCCCAGTCCCAGCCGGGGCCGGGGCTGGCCGGCGACACGGCGCACTCGTCCCCACGGCGAGCGGCCCCCGGGCGATCGGGCCAGAGTGGAAGTCCCCACCGCCGCATCGCGCCCAGAAGGAACCCCGTGCAGAACGTCACCCTGAACAACGGCGTCCGTATGCCGATCCTCGGCTTCGGCGCGTACCAGATCCCGCCCGACCGGACAGAGCGGGCCGTCACCGACGCCCTCGCCGCCGGCTACCGCCTGCTCGACACCGCCGCAGCCTACGGAAACGAGGTGGCCGTCGGCCGCGCGATCAGGAGCAGCGGCATCCCGCGCGAGGAACTGTTCGTCACCACCAAGCTGTGGGTCCAGGACGCGCCCGCGGAGCGGAACGCCAAGCGCGCCTTCGAGACGTCGCTGGACAAGCTCGGCCTCGGCCACGTCGACCTGTATCTGATGCACCAGCCGTTCGGCGACGTCTACGGGCAGTGGCGCGCCATGGAGGACCTCTACCGCGAAGGGCGGGTCAAGGCGATCGGTGTCGCCAACTTCTATCCCGACCGGCTCGTGGACCTGGCCATCAACAACGAGGTGACGCCTGCGGTGAATCAGATCGAGACCCATCCGTTCTTCCAGCGCGGCACCGACCAGGACGTGATGCGCGAGCACGGGGTCCAGCTCCAGTCCTGGGGCGGGTTCGCGGAAGGCCGCAACAACATCTTCACTCACCCGCTCCTGAGCGAGATCGCCGAGAGCCACGGCAAGTCCGTGGCACAGGTCGTTCTGCGCTGGCTGACCCAGCGCGACATCGTCGCGATTCCCAAGTCCGTTCGCGCCGAACGCATGGCGGAGAACATCAACATCTTCGACTTCGCACTCACCGCCGCCCAGATGGCGTCCATCGCCACCCTGGACACCGGAACCTCGCAGTTCTTCGACCACCGCGACCCCGCCATGGTCGTCCGGCTCGGCCGGGTGCGCCTCAGCGACTGACCAGGCGCGTGCACCGGGGCACACCACCGGCGCTGAGCTGCGGATGCGCTCGACGAGGGCGGCGGAGGGCTACGTACCGGTAAACCTCCGCCGTACGGTTTTCCGCCCGTCGGCCTACGCCGATTCGCCCCTTCGGCCGCGATCGCTTCTCATGGAGACAGCGGGCAGTTCGTCCCGCTTTGCGTCTGCGCAGAAAGGCACGCCGATGTACGAGATGCGCGCCGAGCCCACAATCGGCAAGGGCGAACTGATCTGGCATGTCATCCACAAGGACGTCACCGCCAGCACTCTGTGCGGGCGCTCGTTGATGCCGGACTCCCCCGCCGCCCTGCTCGCCCAGATCGAAGCGGCCGCGGAACGGTACTGCTCCTCCTGCATGACCGCTTTCAGCTCCGCGTTCAGTTCGGCAGTCCAGCACCACGTACGACGCTGAACAGGTGCGTAGCACCGGCCCGCGCGCGCGGGCCGGTGCTACGCCGGTGTCCGGCCCGAGCCGGCGGAGCGCTGCGCCGAAGTCGCCGGACCGCGGTGACGGGGGGCGGCTTGGCGGGGTGGCCGGGTGAGGGTGATCTGCCGTACGAGCTGCTGGAAGCATGCGAGCGCGGCGAGCGAGGGGAGCGCGGCGGCTGATACGTCGACCACGGTGCGAGGGGCCTGTGAAACACACAGGAGTATGGAGACGGTGGAGAAGAGCAGCACGACGGCCCAGGAGTGTGCGGCGCGGCGCTGGTGGAGGGCGGCGCGCAGGATGGACAGCGATGCGACCATCCACGGCCCGTAGACGAGCAGCGGCCACCACCGCACGGCGTTGTCCGTGGTGCGGTATTTGGCGAGGTGACGCAGCGGGTCGTACGTGACCATGCCACCGAAGACACACACCATGGAGACCACGACGGCGGCGAGCGCGGCGAGAAAGAAGCTGGCGGTCTGCAAGGCTCCGGCCGTGCGTCTGCGCGAGAGGGCGCGACGGCGGCGGGAGGGCGAGGGGCGCACGGCCGGCAGCTCCGCCGTGATCCGCGTCAGGCCCGTGAGAGGGGCGTCGTCGGCTCCGACCACCGGCGGTTCGTCCGCACCGGGCAGCGTGGGGGCGTCGCCGGGGTCCGCCGCGATGGCTTCCTGCAAGAGGTGGGCGAGTTCCTCTGCCGGGTCCCAGGCCACGTCCAGGGAGTCGAGCGGATCGGACGGCTGATGGCGCAGTGGAGGCGGGGGACAGCCGTCGACCGGGTTCGTCCAGTCGGTGGGCGGGTCGGCAGGAGAAAAAGGGCCTACGCGGCTGTGACGGCCGCGTCCCTCATGCATGAGGCTGCCCGGCCGACTGAACACCGGGCCAGTCGGACACTTCAGCGCTGCTCGACCGGGCGACGAAATCCGCCTCGATGCTTCGCAGTTCCGCCAGCAGGTCTTCAAGAAGCGGGGCCGAATACCGCAGGTCGATCCATCGGTCGTCGTCGCGCAAGGTCGCGCCCGCTTCCCGGGCGGAGTGACCGGAGGCCGGTGTGAAAACCCACTCCCCCATACGAACGGCGAAGGCCGCGCTATTGCCCCCGGAAGTGAGCGAGCGGCGCGCGGGCATGCCGACCCGCATAATTTTTATCATATTCCACCCAACTGCATAAGCATTAGGCAGGATGCGCGGCATATGGGTGGTTTCTGTCACGCAAAGGCGTGTTCCGCTCAAATGATGTATCGGTTCTTCATGCGGCTGAGGTAACTTGCCGCGCCTCCTGCGACCGGTCCCGCACGCGTGCCCGGCCTGTGGAGCCGGTGAACCGCCGTCATCGCCGCCGGATCAGCGGCCGGCGGCGGGCGACCGGCGACCGCGAACCCGCCATCAACCTACGTCGCACACCCGAACCGCGACCGGTGGCCGGGCCGGGAAGGAAGAAGTGCGCCGGGGGCGCATAGAGATATGCACCGGCGCCGCCCACGTGGCCACCGCGCCGGTCGCCGCCGACCTCCCCGGCTCGTAGGGCACAGTCGCCTAACGGGTGGATGACGGGGCCATTGCGGCTGTGACACCGGGCGTTCTCCCCCGCCTGCTCCGTCGTTGTGGTCCACATGGACGCTTCCAATGACACGCCTCGGTCGGTCCCCTACGCACAGCTCGCGGGTTCGTACTGGCTCGATGACGCGCACGCGGCCCAGGCTTGTCGCTGGTGCCGGCTCCTGCTGGACGTCGACGACCAGCCCCGGCAGGCAGGGAAGACGCTTACGCGTCCGCCGGGCCGGAACAGTCTGCGAACCTTCGCCGCGATCGGGGAACGGACCAGGCTGATCATGCTGGTCGTGGCGTCCGTCATGGTCGCTTCGGCCCTGCTGACCGTCGCGCTGGAGTGATCGCTTGAACCGGTGGGCCCGATTGCGCCGATTGAACCCGGCCCCCCTTGCGGCTGCCGCTGCGCACGCGCGGTTCAGGCGGGCTGGTCGCTGTACCCGCAGATCCAGGCCAGAGCGTCGTGCACCCCGCGGACGAAGTCACGCGTGCCGGCTTCGAGGGTGGGGTCGTCCAACCGGACCACCGACGCGTCCACTTCGGCGGTCAGCAGCGACAGCTCCGGAATGTGCTCCGCGTCGTCCGTGCCGGTGACCGGCGAGCGGCCGCTGCGGCCCATGGCCCATGCGTAGGCGGCTTCCGCTCCGGCAGCGAACTGCGGAACCCCACCCGTCCCCCGGTGCCCCTTGAGGGCCAGGTCGATGTCGGCGTACGTCCGTACGCCGACGAGCGGGTCCTCGTCCTGCCGCGTGTTCCATGAGGTGGTCATGTCGGTCGCCTTTCCTCGGCTGGCCATGACTGACGGCCGCCTGCCGCGTGCGCTGCCCCGATGATCCCACCGGGAACAAGAATGTGTGGGCCGGGATCAGCCGGACCGGGTCCTTGGGCACTCACCCGCATACCGTGCGCTGCCCGCCCTGAGCGGCTCATGACCCTCGACCTCCTGCCTCCGCCTCACCACGTTGCCCTTTTCGTCGTAGATCGCACCTTCCCGCTCATACGCGCGGTACTCGCAGATGCGTCCACCCGGCAGCGAAACGCCCCTCTCCGGTCCTTGTGGAACCCTCGACCGGCACCACCGGGACCACCGCGAGGGATGGAGGGGACGGCGCCCAGGGCCCGCACGGGGCGGGCGGCGCACCAGCGACCGGGGGCAGCGGCACGAAGGCCACCACCCCGGTCGTGACATGGTTCGCGCAGCCGGCTCTACCAGATCGATTCGACCCATTCGGGGTGGTCGATGAACGGGTTCCGGTTGCGCTGGTACGTGCTGTAGATGATCTCGTTGCGGCGCTTCTCGAAGGTGTCCGGCGGGTCCTGGAGAGACCACTGCTTCAGGACGCTGAGGCGGCCGATCGCGGGAAGCGAGCCGTTGCTGACCCGGTCGTTGGGTTCGAGGTCCGCGAAGCCGTCTCCGCCGTCGTAACGGACGGCCATGTAGAGGATCATGCGGGCCACGTCGCCCTTGACGGCGCTGCGCGGCTCAAAGCTGTCGGCGTCGGTGTAGTTGCCCGCCGCGCCGGAAACGGCGGTGCCGCCGTTGTCGAAGTCCTTGTTGCCACGGATGCTGTTGACGGTAACGTCTTCAGGCCGCAGGTGGTGCAGGTCGGTGCCCGGCCCGGTGGAGGTTCCGAAGTCGCCGTGGGACTTGGCCCATACGTGCTCACGGTTCCAGTCGCCGGTGTTGCCGCCGTTGCGCGTCTTGGCGATGGACTTGCCGGTGTACAGCTCGATCACGTTGGCGGTGTTCGCCGGGTCCTGGTCGGTGTTCTTCAGGGCCGTCCACACCTGGTCGTACGACACCGTGGACTGTGTGCTGATGATCGTGTGCAGGCTGCTCTTCAGCGCGGCACCGGTCTTGCCGGCCGCCGCCGCGTAGTACGTGCTCGGGTCCGACGCCGCCACCGCTGCGGTTGCGGCGCTGTCAGCAGGCGCAGCGGCGGGGCGGGCCTGGGTGGGGGTTACGGTGACCATGCCTATGGACGCGGTCGCGACCAGGGCGGCGGCCCATCTCAGTTTGTTACGACGGGACATGGGGATGGTGTCCTCTCACGGGCGCCCGCCACAGCGGCGGGCGATCACGACGGTGACCGGACCCTTCCACACCACGGGCAACTGTGGGTGACATCCATGCGACAACCACAACTCGCTACCACAACTCTTCCACACCATGCCGCGACAAGGGCCGCGCGATCCGCGAAACGCCTTGGCGTGAACCAGAGGCCGGTGCGGCGCCAGGGCTCTGACGCCACCTCACCCCGGGCGGCGATTGCGCCCGCGCGTGGAGGGGAAATGATGCGACCATGATCAATACTGCGCCACCTATACCCACGGCCACCGGTGCTCTCCCCCTTCTGGGCCACGCCGTCCCCCTCATGCGCGACAACCTGCGCTTCATCGCCTCCCTGCGCGACTACGGACCCCTGGTCAGGATTTACCTACAGCCAGGGCAACCGACGATCGTCGTCAACCGCCCCGACCTGATCCGCACGATGCTGGTGGACCTCGCACCAAACCTGGACAAGGGCCGGCTCTTCGAAAAAATGGGCCAGGTTCTCGGCGGCGACAGCGTCGTCACCGCCGCCGGCACCGCACACGTCCGTGCGCGACGCCAGTTGCAGCCCGCCTTCCGTCATGCGGAGATCGCCCGGTACGTCGATCTCATGCGCGAACAGGTGACCAGTACCGTCGCGGACTGGAAACCGGGGCAAGTCGTGGACGTACGCGAGGCGATGGTGAAGCTGTCCCTCGACATGCTCGTGGCGACAGTGTTCTCCTCAAGCCTCGACGAACGGGCCTTTCATCAACTGCGGCGCGACCTGTCCATCGTGATGAACGGCGTCGGGACACGCGTCATGCTGCCCGACTGGGTGGAGCAACTGCCACTGCCCGCGAACCGGCGCTTCAACGAGTCCCGAGCCGCGGTCCGCGCGATCATCGGTGACGCGGTGGACGGCCTGCAGGCGTCGGGACACGACACGGGGGCCATGCTCTCGGCGCTCTTGCACGCCCGGGACGAGGAGACAGGTGAACTGATGTCGCGTCACCGGATCTGCTCCGAGATCCTGACACTCGCGGTCGCCGGTACGGAAACCACAGCCTCGGTCCTCAGCTGGATTCTGTACGAACTCGCGCGCGACCCCGGCATCGAGGAGCGGCTGCACAGCGAGCTGGAACAGGTACTCGCGGATCGCCCTGTGGCCTTCGAGGACGTCGGCAGGCCCCCCTTCCTGCGCAATGTCATCACGGAGACACTCCGCCTGCACCACACCGGATGGCTTGTCACGCGCCGCACCCTCACCCCCACGCGCCTGGGCGACTGGGAGATCCCCGCCGCGAGCTGGCGTACTGTCAGCACGCCATGCACCGGGACCCCGCCATTTTCCCCGATCCGTTGCGCTTCGATCCGGACCGGTGGCTGGACGAGGGGCAGGCCGCGGCTCTCCCCGAGGGTGCCTGGGTCCCGTTCGGTGCCGGTAAGCACAAGTGCGACGGTGACCATTTCGCCCTGACCGAGCTGACTACGGCGGTCGCGACGATTGCCAGGCAGTGGCGGCTCGAACTGTCGGACCGACAGGTGGTCCGGCCCGTTGCCCGGGCCACCGTGCGTCCCAGCACGCTGCTGATGACCGCGAACCCCCGCAGCGGAGCAGGCCGGACAGCGGCATGAGTCCAGAAGCGGGAGCCATGTCCGCACTCGGGCTCCCGCTCCACCACATGGGGACCAGGGGAAAAGGAGGGTAAAGAGCTTCGCGTTCCCGCCGTACCTGGCGCGCTGTAGCTGCTCAAGAAGGTTGTCCGTCTGACGCGGACATCACCGGCAAGAGGAATACTCACTCCTTGCCACTCTTAACTTATAGCGCACAGGGGGCCTTGCGGCAAGGCCCCGGTCGTGCCGCAGAATCGTCGACCTCGGCCAGATACTGCGGAATGAGAGTTCACGAAATGCGTGTGTTGTTGTCGACGTACGGATCGCGCGGAGACGTCGAACCGATGGTGGGACTCGCGGTGCGGCTGCGCGAGCTGGGCGCCGAGGTACGGGTGTGCGCGCCGCCGGACAAGGAATTCGCGGAGCTGCTGGCGGGTGTCGGCGTGGAGCTGGTGCCAGTCGGCCAGCCGCTGCGCGCGATGGTGGCCGGGGCGACGGCGCCGACGGTGGAGAGCCTGCCCCAGCGCGCCGCCGCGCTGATCACCGCTCAGTTCGACGCGGTCGCCGCGGCGGCCGCGGGATGTGACGCGCTGGTGGCGACCGGCTTGATACCGGCCGCGGCCGCCGCACGGTCGGTGGCCGACCAACTGGGCATCCCTTACACGTACCTGACCTACTTTCCCACCATGCTCCCGTCGCCGCACCACCCGCCGCACCCGCTGCCGGGCCGCCCGCTCCCGACGGACGTGACCGACAACGGTGCGCTGTGGGACCTGAACGCCCACAGCGTGCAGGAACTGTTCGGACCGGGGCTCAACGCGCACCGGGCGTCGATCGGCATGCCCCCGGTGGACAACGTCCGCGACTACGTCTTCACCGACCAGCCGTGGCTGGCGGCCGACCCGGCCCTGGGCCCTTGGCGGAAGCCGGCGGACCTCGACGTCGTACAGACCGGCGCGTGGGTCCTGCCGGACGAACGCCCGCTGCCGGCCGAGCTGGTGGCGTTCCTGGATGCCGGCGCACCACCCGTGTACGTGGGCTTCGGCAGCATGCCCATGAGGGCATCGAAGGACGCCGCCCGGGCCGCCATCGAGGCGATCCGCGCCCAGGGCCGACGCGCACTCGTCTCCCACGGCTGGGCTGGCCTGGCCCTGATCGACGACGAGGACGACTGCTTCGCCATCGGCGAGGTCAACCACCAGGCACTGTTCCCACGGGTGGCCGCCGTCGTGCACCACGGCGGCGCGGGCACCACGACGACAGCCGCCCGGGCCGGCGCTCCCCAGGTGGTCGTACCCCAGATGGTGGACCAGCCGTACTGGGCCGGCCGGGTGGCCGAGCTGGGCATCGGCACAGCACACGACGGTCCCGCCCCGACCGCAGAGTCCCTGTCCGCCGCGCTCCGCACCACCCTGACCCCCGAGACCCGCGACCGGGCGAGGGCCGTGGCCGCCACCATCCGCACCGACGGGACGACAGTGGCCGCGAAGCTGCTGCTCGACACGATCGGCCGGGAAAGGCCGCCGGTGTCCGCGTGAATCACGCGACATCACGAGCAGAGCCCAGGCCCCCAGGATCAACGGGGTCCCCGGCAGGCGAGACGTTGCCCGTCGTGGCCGCCCTCTTCGTCACCCAGGTCAAGACGCCTTGCCGCGTCGTCACTGCCGCACGCGAACCCAGATCGGAACTGATGCGATGACCCCCCTCACCACCAGCGCGTTCGAACTTCCGGGCCACCTCTCCCCCAAGGCCGATCCGGCGCTGATCGCCGGTGACGAGCAGCACTTCGCGGCCATCGCGCAGAGCCTGGAGCAGGCGATCGCCGAACTGTCCGACCGCCTCGATGCCGAGCGCAGGGCGCCCGGCGGCATAGGCCGGGAGGCGATGGAGCGGGACTTGGAGATCCACCGGCTGACCGCTCGCCTGCGCGCACTGCGCCGCTTCGGTCTGGATCTGTGCCTCGGACACATGGTCGGCGCGGACGACCCCGAGCCCGTGTACGTCGGACGGCTCGGCCTTACGGACAGCGAGGGCCGCCGACTGCTGCTCGACTGGCGCTCCCCCGCGGCCGAACCGTTCTTCGGAGCCACCCACGCCAACCCGATGGGGCTGGCCAGCCGCCGCAGATACCGCTGGACCCGAGGGCGGATCAGCGACTACTGGGACGAGGTCTTCACCTCGGACGGGTTCGCCGGGCACGCCGCGCTCGACGACCAGTCCGCCTTCATCGCCAGCCTGGGCAGCAACCGGTCGGCCCGGATGCGAGACGTGCTCGGCACGATCCAGGCCGACCAGGACGCCATCATCCGCGCGGGATCCCGTGGCGCTCTCGTCGTCGACGGCGGTCCCGGTACGGGAAAGACCGTCGTCGCTCTGCACCGCTCCGCCTACCTCCTCTACTCCGACCCCCGCCTGGGCCACCGCAAGGGCGGTGTGCTGTTCGTCGGTCCGAGCCGGCCCTACCTGTCCTACGTCGCCGACGTCCTCCCCAGCCTCGGCGAGGACGGCGTGCAGACCTGCACCCTGCGGGACCTCGTCGCCGAGGGCGCCACAGCAGCGCTCGAGACCGACCCGGAGGTGGCCCTCCTGAAGTCGTCCGCGGACATGGTGAAGGCGATCGAGACGGCGGTCAGGTACTACGAGGAGCCGCCCACCCGGGGGATGACGGTCACGACACCCTGGTCCGACGTCCGGCTGACCGCCGACGACTGGGCCGAGGCGTTCGAAGCACCGGGACCGGGTACGCCGCACAACGAGGCGCGCGACGTGATCTGGGACGAGCTGGTCACGATCCTGATGGACAAGCACGACGGTGATGTCCCGGCCGACCAGTTCCGCAGGGCACTGCTGCACGACGAGGAGCTGACCGGGACCCTCAACCGCGCGTGGCCGCTGCTCGAAGCGGCCGACCTCGTCGGAGATCTCTGGTCGGTACCCGCCTACCTGCGGATGTGCGCTCCCTGGCTGAGCCCCGACGACGTACGGAAGCTGCGGCGCGCGGACGCCGGGGCCTGGACGGTGTCCGACCTGCCGCTCCTGGACGCGGCCCGGCAACGGCTCGGCGACCCGGAGGCGTCGCTGCGCAAGCGCCGGCACGACGCCGCTGTGGCCGCCGAACGCGAGCGCATGGCCGGCGTCATCGACAACGTGCTCGCGGCCGATGACGACGGTGAGGGTGCGGTGACGATGCTGCGCGGACAGGATCTGCGCGACAGCCTGGTCGACGACACGGCGCTGCCGGGCACCGACGCGGAGCCCCTGGCCGGCCCGTTCGCCCACATCGTCGTGGACGAGGCCCAGGAACTGACCGACGCGGAGTGGCAGATGCTGCTGCTCCGGTGCCCGTCCCGGAGCTTCACCATCGTCGGGGACCGTGCCCAGGCCAGGGACGGTTTCACCGAGTCGTGGCGGGAACGGCTCGAGCGGGTCGGACTCGACCGCATCGACGTGGCCTCGCTGAGCATCAACTACCGGACGCCGGAAGAAGTCATGGCGGAAGCCGAGCCGGTCATCCGGGCCGTGCTCCCGGACGCCAACGTGCCGACCTCGATCCGCGCCGGCGGCATTCCCGTCGTACACGGGTCTGTTTCGGATCTGGACGCGGTCCTCGGCACCTGGCTCGCCGAGCATGCCGACGGCATCGCCTGCGTCATCGGTGATCCCGCGTTCCGGGCGACGCCCCGCGTCCGGTCGCTGACCCCGCAGCTGTCGAAGGGGCTCGAGTTCGACCTGGTCGTCCTCATCGACCCCGCATCGTTCGGCGAGGGCATCGCGGGAGCGGTCGACCGCTATGTGGCGATGACCCGAGCGACCCAGCGACTCGTCATCCTCACGAGCTCCTGACGGACAGCCGGACGAACGCCCGCCACTTGGCCGGTGGTCGGCGTTCCCGGCCGCCCGCGACATCACCGGCGTACGTTCATGCCGTCCGTACGGCGGGTTCGGCAGGACGCGCGGGCAGGGCCGTGAACGTGAGGTCCCCGGCGTGGGCGGTGATCTCGACGTCCGAGCCCAGGGCCCATTCGGCGACCCGCGAGACCGCGGCGGCCGGGATCCGCTCGCTGATCCCGGGCGCCGCCGGGATGTCGTGCGTCGCGTGGGCGTCGTGCGGCAGGACGACCCGGTACCCGCGTGCCAGGGCTGTACGGGCCGTGGCCTGTACGCACATCTCAGACATCATGCCGCAGACGGCGAGCGACCGTACCCCGGAGTCGGTCAACAGGCGTCCCAGCGGCGTGCCTTCGAAGCCGTCGTCGTGGGTCTTGCGGATCACCACCTCCGTGGGACCGGCCTCGACGGAGTGATGGAGCTCCCAACCGGGGGTGTGGGGCTCGTCGTCCGCTCCGGGCGGCCCGTCGTTCTGCACATGGACGACGAGCGCCCCGCTCCTCCGTGCACGTGCGATCAGCTCCGCCGTCCGGTCCACGAGCCGCTCCGCCTCGGGCACCGCCCCCGCACCGGAGACGAACGCCGACTGGACGTCCACGACCAACAGGGCCTCTACGGAAAACGCGCGATGACTCATACGGCCATCATGTCGACCGCCCCCGCACACCTCCACATGGTTTTGCACCCCTTCCGAACGGGTCATGAACGTGCAGAGTTGTGGTGGTGAACCGGTACGCTCGCGCATGTGCGCCCGGACGTCCGGTGCCACCTGCGGGTTACGGGCGTCGTCCGCTCGGCAGCCCGTTCCGCTCAGCAGCCCGTTCCCGTGCGCCGCCCGACGGCCGTGGCCTCCAGGCCCCGTGTCCGGTAGCTGTCGGCGTCGAGGGTGATCACCTCCGCGTGGTGGGCCAGGCGGTCCACCGCCGCCGAGGCGACCGCGGCGTCGCCGAACACCTCGTCCCAGCGGGCGAACGGCCGGTCACTGGTGACGATCAGTGAGGCCCGCTCGTAACGGCGTGAGACGAGCTGGAACAGGAGATGGGGCGCCTCTCCCTCCAGCGGTACGTATCCGAGCTCGTCCACGATCAGCAGCGGGTACTCGTCCAGCCGCGCGAGTTCCTTCGTCAGCCGGCCCGCGGCCTTGGCCTCGCCGAGGCGGGCGGCCCATTCGGCCGCGGTGGCGAACAGCACCCGGTGGCCGGCCTGACAGGCCCGTACGCCCAGCGCCACGGCCAGGTGCGTCTTGCCGGTCCCGGGAGCGCCGAGGAACACCACGTTGCCCTTGCGGCCGACGAAGTCGGCCTTGCCCAGCCGTACGAGCGTCTGCGGGTCGGGCGATCGCAGCTGGCTGTCGTCGAACATCTCCAGCACTTTGCGTGTGGGGAACCCCGCCGCCCCGATCCGCTCCTCCGCCGCCGAGGGCGGCTCCTCGGCCGTGCCGTCCCGCTGCCGTGGCAGGACCACCGGTTGGGTCCCGGGCGCGGCGTTCCCCCGGTGCTCGTGCGCGGCCATGGGTCCGGACATGTACGCGAGGATCGCCGCCGAGGCGATGAACGCCATGTGGATCACCGTCCCCCAGAGCAGGTCGTGCCGGGGCGTGTGGTGCACGTCGACGAACATCTGGAGCAGGTGCACCGACGAGATGCCGACGATGGCCGTGGCCAGCTTCACCTTCAGCACGTTGGAGTTGACGTGCGAGAGCCATTCCGGCTGGTCTCGGTGGCCCTGTAGCCCGATCCGGGAGACGAACGTCTCGTACCCGCCGACGATGACCATGATCAGCAGATTGGCGATCATCACTACGTCGACCAGCTTAAGCACGGCCAGCATGACGTGGGTCTCGTCCGCCCGCCCGCTGATGACGTGGTCGACAAGATGCCACAACTCGTTGAAGAACTTGTAGACGTATACGCCCTGCGCGGCCACCAGGCCGAAATACAGAGGTGCTTGGAGCCACCGGGTGGCGAACAGCGCGCACCCGAGCGTCATCATGGTCGACGGGGACGAGGCGGGACGGGACAACGGCACCTCCAGGGGTGGGCTGAGATTCGTATTCTTGTGGCCCACCGCCGAAAATCTGAATTCGCGCCACCCTTTGGGGTTAATAGAATTCCAGTAGGACAACGTCTTCGGGGGCCGCCGCCGCGGCGGAGGAATCGTTCTTCCTCGTACGGTCGCCGGACCGGCCCCGTCCGTTACACCGGCTGGGGTTCGAAAGTGAACAGCTCGTCCGTGCCGGGCTGGACCACGGCGCAGCTGCTCTCGGGCAATTCGTTCCAGACGCCCGGCAGATCGCCCAGCGGCTCGGACACGATGAGGCGTGTCTCGGCGGAGACGCCCGTCAGGAAGGCCAGGTCGGGATGGAGCTCCCGGACCGTGGCCGCCCTGGTGCTGTAGAAGAGCGACCGCGATTTCCCCTGGCTCGAGTACCGGAAGGCCCAGAGCCGCTCACTGTCGGTCACGGCGATGGTCATCTGGAGGGGGTACTCCACCCCGTGTTCGCGGCCCAGTCCCTCGACCAGCCCGGCCATCCGGGCGACAGCGCCCGGCGCGTCCTGGTCCAGGCCCAGGGTGATGGCCAGGTAGAACATCACTTCCGAGTCGGTCGACCCCTCCAGGAGCGAGTACAGCGCGGGGTCGATGGCCAGGGAGAGGTCACGCCGGAGCCGGTGGAAGTCGGTGATCGCACCGTTGTGCATCCACATCCACCGGCCATGGCGAAAAGGGTGGCAGTTCGTCTGCTGCACTGCCGTCCCGGTCGAGGCGCGGACATGGGCGAAGAACAGCGGTGAGCGGACGTGGTCCGCGATTTCCTGCAAGTTGCGGTTGTTCCAGGCAGGGCCCGTGTCCCGGACGATGGCCGGTGTATGCGCGTCGGATCCGTACCAGCCGATGCCGAAACCGTCGCCGTTGGTCGTCTCGACGCCCATCCGCGAGTGCAGGCTCTGGTCGATCAGGGAGTGCGCCGGCTTGTACAGGATGTCGCCGAGCAGGACGGGCGTTCCGGAGTAGGCGAGCCATCGGCACATGGGAGCACTCCTTCCCGCTCGGCACGCCCTGCGGTGCCGGCATGCCCCCTGCGGATGCCCCGCCTCGCCCGGGCGAAACAGCGGGCCGCGGCCCGCCGCGTCACCATGACCGAAAGAAGCGTTCCACCACCGCCCGTGAGGTTGCTCAGGTGCCGGGCTTGCGGCCGTAGACGAAGACGTCGTCGCCCTTGCGGAGCATGCTCCAGTACTTTGAAGCGGCGGTTTTGGTCATGTTCACGCACCCGTGCGAGCCGGGCGGCGCCCACACGCTGATGCCGACCGAGTGGAACGCCTGTCCGCCGTCGAAGAACTGGCTGTACGGCATCGGCACGTGGTAGATGCTGGAGACGTGGTCGATGTTGCGCCAGTAGACCTTCTTCAGGCCGGTGCGCGTCTCGTACCCGTTGCGGCCCGTGCGCACGGGAACCGGTCCGTACGCCAGTTCCCTGCCGTCCTGGATCCAGCTGAGCTGGAGCGTGAGGTCGACGCAGGCGATACGGCCCTTGTTGGTGGGACACTTGCCCGCTCTGTTCGGATTGCTCCCGACTGCCTTCTGCCGGTTCATCAGGTCCATGACGCCCCAGGTGATGGGACCCGCCAGTCCGACGTTCGGACTGATGGAGTGTTTCGTCTGAAATGCCTGAATCGCCTTGCAGTCGGCGACCGACTGCCTTCCGTCCACCGGGCGGCCGAGGAACTTCTCGACCTGCTTCTGGTAGGCCCCGGTCTGCGTGGTGCACGACGCGGCCTGAGCCGGCGTACTTCCCACGGCCACAGTGAGCGGAGCCACCAGCGCGGTAATTCCGGCTGCGACAAATCCTCTTCGGCGTATGTTCCTCACCGCTGTCCCTTCCTCGCGCCCGCGTGATTGACGTTTCGCTTAATAGACGGCGCAGGGGAGGCGGCAGTTGCACGGAGAAATGCGACAGTTGCGTAACTACGTGCGGGCCGGCACCCAGCGGCGGCGGAACGGGCGCCGGCGGTGACCGTCGCGGCCGGCCGGTGCGCCGGGACCGGTCACCTGAGAGGCCATCAGATACGTCCGGAGCAGGGCCGCTGTCGCCGCAGGCCGGGCGTCCCGGCTTCCGGGCAGCGCGGGCGTCAGCCCGGCGACGTGGTCGCGGCGGGGACCAGAGCCCAGATCCGCTTGCCGTCCGCGTTCGTTTCGACGCCCCATCGCGAGGCCAGCCGCTCCAGGATGTGCAGGCCGAACCCGCCGACGGCGGCTTCGAGGTCGGGAGTCCGACGGGCCGGCTGTCGCGTACTGGCGTCGTGGACGGTCAGGCGGACGCCGTCCGGGGTCGGGTGCAGCTGAAGCCACGCGTCGGTTCCCGCGTGCCGGTGGGCGTTGGTGACCAGTTCGGAGACGAGGAGTACGACGACGTCCACACGTTCGGGCGGCCAGTTCCACGACTCCAGCGTTTCTCGCGCGAGGTCGCGGGCGTGGGCGAACGCGCCGGGGCCCGGAACGATGCGCCAGCTGTGGTCGCTCACGGCGCGGGCCGTCGCTCTCGCGCGTTCTGTCTGGAGGTGATCACGTCCATGGTTACCCTCGGCCGGACTCGAAGCATTGGGGGCCAAAGGCTACGGGATCGGTCACGACGATCTTCAAGGCCCTGCCCCGGCCCTCGCCCGGTCCCCCGGGGGCCACGTGCGTCGGCGTCCGGTCGCTCCCCTGTTTAAACGGACGGACCGGGGCAGACGGCAGCCATGAGTGATCTTCATGCCGCCGCATCCAGGGGTGACCGCCGAATATGACCGTACGCATACGCGGGCCGCGACGCGCGAGCCGGAGAACGGCCTTCAGCCTCCGGCAGACCATCCTCTGCTTCGGACTCGTCGCCATCGTCCTGTGCGGTGCGGGCCTGACTCTGAAGCTGGCCCTACGAGCGGCCGACAACCGCCCGGCCCTCGCCGTGGCGGCAGCCGTCGCGGTGGTCGCCGCGGTGGCCGCCCTGCGGAGCCTACGCAGGCGTCGCGGCGCGGCGCACGTCGCCGGCGCCGTGGCCGAAGCGACGTACGAGACGTCCCGGTACCCCGGGGCGGCGGAACCCCGCGACCTTCCGGCAACGGCGGCGGAACCGGTCCCGGTCGCGGAGGCGGAAGTCGCCCCCGCCGAGACCTTCGCGTCCACGGATTACGCCGCCATGGATCCGGCGGATTTCGAGCAGGCCATCGCCGCGCTGTGCGAGCGGGACGGCTGCCGTGACGTCGACGTCGTCGGCGGAGCCGGGGATCTCGGCGCCGATGTCGTGGCCACCGCTCCGGACGGACGGCGCGTCGTCATCCAGTGCAAGCGCTACGGCCCCATGAACAAGGTCGGTTCCCAGGACGTCCAGCGCTTCGGCGGTACGTGCTTCGCGGTGCACGAGGCCCACGTCGCGGCGGTGGTGACCACCGGCGAGTTCACCCAGCCCGCGGCCGAGTACGCCGAGCAGTGCGGGATCGTCTGCGTCGACCACACCGGGCTCGTCGCCTGGACCGACGGCAGCGGAGCAGCACCCTGGGAAATCGAGGTGCCCGCGGCCGCCGGCGACTGCCCCTGATCCTTGTGGAACGTAATTCTTGTTGGGCGGCATGAATACAAAAATAAAGGCTGGGCACCCCCCGGAGGGAACAAGCACTACAAGGGGAGGACAGGCACATGACAGCGACTTCCGCACAGGCTGCTGCCGACACCGATGAGATGGAGGCCGCGGCCCCGTCTGTGGGCGGCTCAGCGGCCGGTGTCGAAGAGCTGCCCTGGATCGAGGACGCGGGGAAGATCGCCCCGAAGGACGCCCGAGCACTGTCGAAGCTGTTCTTCGAGCGCCTCCAGGTCCTTGAAGAGGGCACTCACGAGTACCAGTACGCACGCAACACCCTTGTCGAGATGAACCTCTCTCTCGTGCACTTCTCCGCCCGCCGGTTCCGCAACCGCGGCAGCGGCGAGATGGAAGACATCATCCAGGTCGGGACCATCGGGCTGATCAAGGCCATCGACCGGTTCGACCTGTCGCGCGAAGTGGAGTTCACGAGTTTCGCCCTCCCCTACATCATCGGGGAGATCAAGCGCTTCTTCCGCGACACCACGTGGGCCGTGCACGTTCCCCGGCGCCTTCAGGAACTGCGTACCGAACTGGCCAAGGCCAAGGAGCACCTCGCCGTCGACCTCGGCCGGGACCCGACCGTGAAGGAACTCGCCGCGCACCTGAAGCTCAGCGAGGAAGAGATCATCGAGGGGATAATCGCCTCGAACGGATACGTGGCCGGCTCCCTGGAGACACCCAACGACAGCGGTGACAACGCCGGGAGCGACTCGGCGCGCAGCTTCGCGGACGTGCTGGGCGAACCGGACCCCGCCATGGAGACCGTGGAGGACCTGCACACGCTGGCTCCCCTCCTGGACCGGCTCGACGCCCGTGAGCGCAGTCTGATCGAGATGCGTTTCGGCGAGGAGCTGACACAGTCGCAGATCGGCGCCCGGCTGGGTATCTCGCAGATGCAGGTCTCCCGCCTCCTCAGCCGCACGATCGCCAAGCTCAGGACGGGCATGTTCGCCTGAGGCGGGCATGCCCGCCTCGCCGGCCCCGGGCCCGCGAGGCATTCTCACCGGCCCGCCGCCCGCGAGGCACCCCGAGCGAGCGGCGGTATCCCGCTCAGGGTGCTTCGCGGGCCTCGGGTATGTCCGCGCCGTCCTGCGGGGTGGCGACGGCCCGAAGGTGCCGTACGGCCGGCCCGGCGGCCGCCGGGCCATGGGTCGCGCTGTGCGCACTCATGGCCGCGGCGGCGTCCGCGTGAGCGGGCATCAGCTGACTGACGCCGGTCAGGTCCAGGAGCCGGGACAGCCGGTCGGGGACCGCGGCGAGGGCGAGCGTGCCGCCCGTCTCCTTGGCGCAGCGCAGAATGCCGATGAGCGCGTTGAGCCCCGACGAGTCGCAGAAGTCGACCGGCGCCAGGTCCAGGATCAGATGGCGGCTGCCCTGGCGGCTCAGTTCCAGGGCGCGGTCGCGCAGATCGGGAGCCGTAGTGAAATCGATCTCGCCCGTGACGGTGAGCAGGGCGAGCGCGCCGTCGAACTGCTGGACGGTGAAAGCGAGGCTGTGGGACACCACGTCAGTCCTTCTCGCCGGACGGGCCGGTCGCGTCGACAGGAACGGGGGCGGCAGTGGTGTGGGCGGTCGCGCTCACACCGTGACCGCCCACGGCCTGTACTGGGGGTACGGAAAGGGCCAGCAGGGCGACATCGTCTCCGACGTCCTGCGGAAGGCCCTGGATCAGGGCCACGGCGTCGTCGACCAGAGCCGTGGCGTCGGCCGGGCCGGTCCGCCGGGCAAGGAACGCGGCCACGCCGCTCTCCCCGAGCATCGTCCCGTCGGCGAGACGGGCTTCGGTGAGCCCGTCGGTGTACATCAGCAGCCCCTGGCCGGGACCCAGGTGAAAGGTGCGCGAGGTGAAGGCCGCCTCCTCGAAGGCGCCGACCAGCATTCCGCCCTTGATGTGTACGGGCTCCACCTCCGCGCCACCGCCCGGTCGCGTGTGGAGGCGGTAGGCGGGCGGGTGTCCGCCGGACGCCACGGTGACGTTGAATCCCCCGTCCGCCGCGGGTTCGAGGAACCCGAACAGGCAGGTGCAGAAGCGGCTGCCGATCGAGGCGTCGAGGAGCAGCGCCGTGTTCAGGGCGGCCAGTACCGCTTCGGGCTCCTCGTGGTGCTGGGCGGCCTCCCGCAGCGTGTAGCGCGTCAGCGAGGTGACGGCCGCGGCCTCGGCGCCCTTGCCGCACACGTCGCCGAGGAAGAACGCCCAGCGCGCTCCGCCGAGCGGGAAGACGTCGTAGAAGTCACCGCCGACGTCCTGCGGGGAAGCCGTCTGGTAGTGACAGGCCAGTTCGAGCCCGGGGACCACCGGGAGGGCCGGGGGCAGCAGCGTCCGCTGGAGGGTCGAAGCGAAGGCGGCGAGGGACGCCTTGTCCCGCTCCGCCTGGGTCCGTGCCCGCTGCTCGGCCTTGCGCCGCTCCTGTTCGGTGCGTACCGCCTTCAGCGCCGAGAGCCGCAGCTCCATCTCGTCGAGGACGATCGCCGCCAGGTCCGACAGGGTCTCCATCTCGGCTTCGCTGATCACCCTGGGCCGGGTGTCCAGGATGTTGACGGTGCCGAGCCGGTGGCCGTCGGGCGTGGTGATCGGGGCCGCGGCGTAGAAACGTACGCCCATCGAACCGGCGACCAGCGGGTTGGAGCAGGCCACGGGGTCGGCGAGGGCGTCGGGGATGACGGTCGCGCCGTCGGCCAGGATCGCCGAGGCGCACAGCCCGGGGTCGCGGCCGATCTGGCTGACGCCGTCCAGTCCGCTGGCCGCCTTGAACCAGATCCGGTCGCTGTCGACGATCGTCACGGTCGCCACCGGAACGTCGAAGAGCCGGGCCGCCAGCGCGGACACCCGGTCGAAGGCGCCGTCGGGAGGCGTGTCGAGTATGTCGTAGCGCCGGACCGCCTCCAAGCGGGCCGCTTCCTGCTCCGGCCCGGACGGCAGCGGGCCGCGTACGGCCGCTCCTTGCGAAGGCGCCGGCACGGATGCTGGCATCGTCTGAAGCTCTTCCCCTCCGGTCGGCCTCCGTGCGTCCGACGACTCCGGCGACCCTACGTCAAAACGGACTCCCGGGGGCCCGTCACCGGATGTGCCGCAGAGCACGGAAAGCGCCACCGGTCCCGGGGTTTTGGCCGGTGGCACGGCGTACAGGAATCCACTGCGGTGACCGGTGGGGCGACGGAATGCTTGCCGCATAGCAACTATGGCAGTATGAGTCCGGCCGTACATCCGGAATCGGCTGCTATGCGAACGGCCGGTCCCTTGTCGGTCGGTCCACGGGGACTTGTGAACGAGGGGCGGGAATCAGCATGACTGTGGGCCAGGGGCAGGGGAAGCGCGCCGCGGTAAGGGTGCGGGACGCCGAGCGGGGCGGTGCGGCGGGTGCGGTGGGCGAGCCCGAGCTGCGGCAGCTGCTCGCCGGGCTGACCGCCGTGCGCGACGGTGATTTCGGTACGCGGCTGCCGTCCGACAGTGACGGACTCCTCGGGGAGATCGCCACCGTCTTCAACGGCATGGTCGACCAGCTGTCGCTGTTCACCTTCGAGGTGACGCGGGTGGCCCGCGAGGTCGGCACCGACGGCAGGCTGGGCGGCCAGGCGCACGTGCCCGGAGTCGACGGTACGTGGAAGGACCTCACGGACTCCGTCAATGCCATGGCCGGCAACCTCACGACACAGGTGAGGGACATCGCCCAGGTGGCGACCGCCGTGGCGAGGGGCGACCTCTCCCAGAAGATCACGGTGGACGCGCGCGGGGAGATCCACGCGCTGAAGAAGACCATCAACACGATGGTCGACGAGTTGTCCGCGTTCGCCGACGAGGTGACCCGCGTGGCCCGCGAGGTCGGCACCGACGGCAGGCTGGGCGGCCAGGCGCAGGTCCCCGGAGTGGGCGGGACCTGGCGGGATCTCACCGATTCGGTGAACTTCATGGCCGGCAACCTCACCGCGCAGGTCCGCTCGATCGCCCAGGTCGCGACCGCCGTGGCGCAGGGCGACCTGACCCGCAAGATCGACGTCGACGCGCGCGGCGAGATCCTCGAACTCAAGACGACCATCAACACGATGGTCGACCAGCTCTCCGCGTTCGCCGCCGAGGTCACCCGGGTGGCCCGTGAGGTGGGCACCGAGGGACGGCTCGGCGGCCAGGCGGACGTCAAGGGCGTCTCGGGCACGTGGAAGGACCTCACCGAGTCCGTGAACGTGATGGGCGACAACCTGACCGCCCAGGTGCGCTCGATCGCCCAGGTCACGACCGCCGTCGCCCAGGGCGACCTCTCCCAGAAGATCCGGGTGGACGCGCGCGGGGAGATCCTGGAGCTGAAGGAGACCATCAACACGATGGTCGACCAGCTCTCCGCGTTCGCCGACGAGGTGACCCGCGTGGCCCGCGAGGTCGGCACCGAGGGCAACCTGGGCGGCCAGGCCACCGTACGCGGTGTGTCGGGCACGTGGAAGGACCTCACCGACAACGTCAATGTCATGGCGTCCAACCTCACCAGCCAGGTGCGGTCCATCGCCCAGGTCGCGACAGCCGTGGCCAGGGGCGACCTGTCGCAGAAGATCACCGTCGAGGCGAAGGGCGAGGTGGCCGCGCTCGCCGGTGTGATCAACACCATGGTGACCACGCTCTCGGCGTTCGCGGACGAGGTGACGCGCGTGGCCCGCGAGGTCGGCACCGAGGGCATCCTCGGCGGCCAGGCGCAGGTGCCGAACGTGGCGGGCACCTGGAAGGACCTGACCGAGAACGTCAACTCCATGGCGAACAACCTCACCGACCAGGTCCGCAACATCGCGCAGGTGACCACCGCCGTGGCGCAGGGCGACCTGACCCGCAAGATCGACGTCGACGCGCGCGGCGAGATCCTGGAACTCAAGACGACCATCAACACGATGGTCGACCAGCTCTCCTCCTTCGCCGCCGAGGTCACGAGGGTGGCCCGCGAGGTAGGCAGCGAGGGCCGCCTGGGCGGCCAGGCCGAGGTCGAGGGCGTATCGGGCACGTGGAAGCGCCTGACGGAGAACGTCAACGAGCTGGCGGGCAACCTCACCCGGCAGGTGCGCGCCATCGCGGAGGTCACCGGCGCCGTGGCCGAGGGCGACCTCACGCGTTCCATCACCGTGGACGCGTCCGGTGAGGTGTCCGAACTCAAGGACAACATCAACTCCATGGTGGAGTCGCTGCGCGAGACCACCCGGGCCAACCAGGAACAGGACTGGCTCAAGACGAACCTCGCGCGCATGTCTGGCCTGATGCAGGGCCGGCGCGACCTGAAGGTCGTGGCCGAACTCATCATGGACGAGCTGACCCCCCTCGTGGGCGCGCAGTACGGCGGCTTCTACCTCGCCCAGGAGCACGCCGGAATCAGCGAGCTGGAGCTGATCGGCTCGTACGGACATCCCGGCGACGCCTCGGACGTGGACCGTCCGGTGCGTTTCCGGTTCGGGCAGTCACTGGTGGGCCAGGCCGCGCGCAGCCGCCGTACGATCGCGATCGACGAGCTGCCGGCCGGTTACATCACGATCTCCTCGGGGCTGGGGTCCACCGACCCCAGCAGCCTGATCGTGCTGCCCATCGTCGTCGAGGGCCAGGTCCTCGGCGTGATCGAACTGGCCTCGGTCACCGCGTTCACCCAGGTGCACCGCGACTTCCTGGACCAGCTGATGGAGACCGTCGGGGTCAACGTCAACACCATCGTGGCGAACGCCCGTACCGACGAGCTGCTCGGCGAGTCGCAGCGCCTGGCCGCCGAGCTCCAGGCCCGGTCCGGAGAGCTCCAGGTACGGCAGGAGGAGTTGCAGAACTCCAACGCCGAGCTGGAGGAGAAGGCCGCTCTCCTGGCCTCGCAGAACCGCGACATCGAGACGAAGAACCTGGAGATCGAGCAGGCGCGCCAGGAACTGGAGGAGCGGGCGCGGCAGTTGTCGCTGGCCTCCAAGTACAAGTCGGAGTTCCTGGCCAACATGAGCCACGAACTGCGCACCCCGCTCAACAGCCTGCTGATCCTGGCCCAGCTCCTGTCGCAGAACCCCACCCGCAACCTGACGCCGAAGCAGGTGGAGTACGCCGGCATCATCCACTCGGCGGGGTCGGACCTGCTCCAGCTCATCAACGACATCCTCGACCTGTCGAAGGTCGAGGCGGGGAAGATGGACATCAGTCCGGAGCGGGTGCCGCTGCGCCGTCTGCTGGACTACGTGGAGGCGACCTTCCGGCCGATGACCGCCCAGAAGGGGCTCGACTTCCGGATCAGCGTCGCGCCCGGGGTCCCGACCGACCTGGTCACCGACGACTCACGGCTGCGGCAGGTGCTGCGCAATCTGCTCTCCAACGCGGTCAAGTTCACCGAGGAGGGAGCCGTCGAGCTGCGGATCGCTCCGGCGGCCGACACGGATGTGCCCCCGCACGTGCGCGAGTACGGTCCCGCCCTGTCCTTCCGCGTCCTGGACACCGGCATCGGCATCGCCGAACCTCAGCTCGAGGCGATTTTCGGGGCCTTCCAGCAGGCCGACGGCACGACCAGCCGCAAGTACGGCGGCACCGGGCTCGGTCTGTCGATCAGCCGTGAACTGGCGCACCTGCTCGGTGGAGTCATCGAGGCGAGCAGCACCCTGGGCGAGGGCAGCGCGTTCACCCTCCATCTGCCGGTGGCTCGGTTCGAGGAGCGCGAGCCGGCGCCGGGGGACCAGGAGAGCCAGCAGCCGCTGGAGCTGTCCGCCCCGCACGTCATCCCCGCACAGCGCCGCCTGCTCGTCATAGAGGACAGGCCGCGCGGTCTCCTCTCCCTGGTCGCCGAGAGCGCCGTCGCCGAACTGGCGGACAACCACACCCTCGTCGACGCCCGCGGGCCGGTGCGGCTGCGCACCGCGGTGGGCCCGGAGGAAGCGGCCGCCGCGCTTGCCGCGGAGCCCTGCCACTGCGTCGTGCTGGGCCTGGACATGGCCGGCGGCGCCGCCATGCAGCTGCTGGAGGCCCTCAACGGTGACCCGGCCCTGCGCCAGGTGCCGGTACTCGCCCACCACACGCGCCGCCTGGACCACCAGCAGGAGCGCCGGCTGCGCGAACTGGCCCGGATGAAGCCGCTCGAACTGCTGCCCAGCCTCGACGAACTGCGCGAGCGCATCGCGCTGCACCTGACGGCGGAGCGGCCGTCCGACGTACTGCCTCTGGCGTGGTCGGCCGAATCGGCGGCGCTCACGGCGTCGCCGCACAGTCTGGACGCGGGCCCGGACAGCCAGCTGACGGGGCGGGTGGTCCTGGTCGTCGATGACGACGCCCGCAACGTCTACGCGCTGACCGGCATCCTGGAGACCCAGGGCATGCAGGTGCTGCACGCCGACAACGGCCGCAAGGGCCTGGAGGTACTCGCCCGGCACGACCGCATCGAGCTCATCCTCATGGACGTGATGATGCCCGAGATGGACGGTTACGCCGCGACGGCCGCGATCAGAGCCATGCCCGAGCACGCGGATCTCCCGATCATCGCCGTAACGGCGAAGGCCATGGAGGGCGACCGGGAGAAGAGCCTGGCCGCCGGGGCGAACGACTACATCACCAAGCCGGTCGACGCCGACGTGCTCGTGGCCTGCATGATCCGCTGGCTGAACCGGTGACCGGGGGCGATCAGCGACTCGACGCACTCGCGGCCACCGTGGAGCAGCTGCGCAGCGACCTCGCCCTCGCGCAGGAGACGACCGATGCCCGCGCCCTGATCGGGATCGCCACCGGCATCCTGGTCGAGCGGGGTCACGGCGGGCCGACGGAGGCCGCGCAGCACCTGGAGTCGCTCGCGGAAGCCGCCCGGCTGCCGCTGCTGGAACTCGCGGCCGACGTCGTCAACGCCGCGTCCGGCGACGCCGTCACGGAGGTCCTGCCGCCCACGGCGGCGCACTCGGACACGAAGGGCGCCCCCGGAGCGGTGCTGCGGCTGCGGGCCGCGGAAGCCGGTTCACTGTCCAGCGACGCACAGTCCGCGGCGGAGGCCCTGCTCGACCAGGCGCTCGCCCCGCTCGGCGCGGACGCGCTGGCCCTGTGGGCGGCAGGGCAGGACGGCGCCCTCGTCCTGGCCGGTCACGCCGGCTTCCCGCGCGGGGAGGCCGAACGGTGGAGGTACGTACCGCCCGGCGTCGGGACGCTCGCGCAGCGCGCCCTGACCGAACGCAAGCCCCAGTGGTACGGCAGCCCGCCCGCCGGCGCGCTCGGCATCGGCGGGCGACGCGGCGGCGGCGGCGCCCGGGCGCTGCTGCCGGCGGAGAGCGCCGGCCGCATACTCGGCGTACTGGAGGTGTGCTGGCCGCACCCGCAGCCACCGCTCACTGCCGCGACCACCCGGCAGCTCGACGCGCTGGCCGACCTGTGCGCGCACACGCTGCCGGGCACGGACCTGGGAGCAAGCAGCACCGCCCATCACCCCGACGACGCCATGAACGCCCTGGGCGATCTCGCGGACGGGCTGCTCGATCCCGCTCTGGTGCTGCGTCCGCTGATCGACGGTCAGGACGCGGTGTCGGACTTCCGCATCGCCCACACCAACGCGCACTTCACCGACCTCGCCGGACGCCCCCGCTCCACGGTCACCGGCATGAGCCTGCTGGAGGCGTATCCGCTGACGGCCCGCGAGGGCGGTCTGTACGAGCACGTCCTGCGGGTCCACGCCACGGGCGAGCCGTTCCGCTCGGAACGGATGGCCCTCGGCACGCTGGTGGCCGACGTACCGCTCAGCACGGTCGCGTCGGTGGGGATGTCCAGGTTCGGCGACAGCGTGCTGCTGACCTGGCGCGTCGAGAGTGAGACGGCCCGGTTGGCCGAACTCCTCCAGCACGCGCAGCGGCTGGGGCGCATCGGCGGCTTCGAGGAGAACCTCGTCAGCCGGCAGGTCATTTGGAACAGCCAGCTGTTCTCGCTGTTCGGGCTGCCGCCCACGTCGTCCCCGGTCCCGCTCGAAAGGCTGCACAAGCACGCCCACCCGGACGACTCGGTGGCGATCGGCCGCTTCCTGCGTACGCTGCTGCACCACCGGCACTCCGCTTCCACCGCGTTCCGGCTGCAACGGGCCGACGGGGTGGTGCGGCACATCCGTATCGTCGCCGAACCCGTCACCGGCCCCGTCGGACAACTCGTCGCCGTCCGCGGGGCCTACCAGGACGTCTCCGCCCAGCACTGGACCGAAGTCGCCCTGGCCGCCACCCGGGACCGGCTGGCCGACTCGGAGCAGCAGTCCGCCGAACGCAACCGCCTCGCACTGCAACTTCAGCAGGCGATCATGCCTCCCTCTCCCCCGGCGGTCGACACGTCCGGACTGCGGGTCGCCGTGCGGTACCGGCCGGCCGAGGAGGGTCACCTCGTGGGAGGCGACTGGTACGACGCGGTCGTACTGCCCTCCAAGTCGGTGATGCTGGCGGTGGGCGACGTCGCCGGGCACGGCATCAAGGCCGCGACCGGCATGGTCGTGCTGCGGAACGCGCTGCGGGGCCTCGCCGCGACGGGGGCCGGCCCGGCGCAACTGCTCGGCTGGCTGAACTCGGTGGCCCACCACCTGACCGACCAGGTGACGGCCACGGCGATCTGCGGCATCTACAACCCGGAGACACGGCAGTTGCGCTGGGCCCGCGCGGGGCATCCTCCGCCCGTGCTGGTACGCGGCGGCGAGGCCGCCGCGCTGCCCCTGCCTGGCGGCATCCTGCTCGGCGCGATGCCCGACGCGCCGTACGAGGAGCACCTCGTCACGCTGGAGGCCGAGGACCGGCTGCTCATGTACACCGACGGCCTGATCGAGCGGCGCGACCTCTCGGTGCAGCAGTCGCTGGACCATCTGCTGTCGGTCGCACAGAAACCGGTCCCGGAACTCGACAAGTACCTGGACCGGCTGCTGACCCACAGCCGCTCGGACACCGATGACGACACGTGCCTGATCGGCGTGCACCTGAGGTGACGGAGGGGGTGCGCGGCGCGGCGGCCTCGGGTCAGCGGCCGGAACCTGTGACTCCCCGGAGATCCTGGTGGCCCACCCCCGGTGCGCTGAGCGCCAGCCAGCCATGGCCGCGCACGGTGGTGCGGGCGCCGATCCGGGTGGGGTCCACCGACAGGTGACCGCATGCCTCGGCCACGTCCGCGGTGCCCTCGTTGGGCTCGGCCTCGCCGGAATCCGGGTCGAAGTACGGGGCGTCGGGGAGCAGTTCCTCCCACGGCAGCGGCTCGCCGGTCCACTCCGGGTCCCCGTCGCACGCGTACCGGCGCCGGATGCGTCCGTGCTCGGCGACCACCCAGATGTTGGTTCCTCCGGCGATGTCCTCGCAGAACATCTGGGCCTCGCCGCAGTGGGCGCTCAGCCGTTCCACCGCCTCCATCCACTCGTCCCAGTCGAGGCCGACCACGTCCTCCAGATTCCCGCATATCAGCCGCCAGCCGTCGAGTTCGGGCGTCACGAAGACGGGGACCGCTCCGCGCCGGGACGGCAGCCGCGTCACGTCGGCCCCTTCGCCGAGGGTGACGGGGAACCGGTCGTGCAGGTCCAGAGCCGTGAACAGGCCCTCGTAGCTCTCACCCGGCACCGCGAACCACCAGCTGTCGGGGAGGTACCACGAGGGCTCCTCGTGGCACGACTTGAGCAGTGCGCGGCGTGCCAGCAGTCCTCGGTCCCGCTCACCCAGGCGGTCCGTGAATCCGGCTTCCAGCAACGCGTCGAGCCTGTTCTTGATCGTCACGAGCCGGAAGCATAGGGGGAGCCTCTGACAGCGGCGCCCGAGGGCCTTCAGGGGGCCGGTGGGGACGGCCGGGTCAGGAACTCAGCGACGCGTTCGCCCCAGGTGCGGATGTCGGCGCGGGTCCGGGACACGTGCAGGCCGGCGTACGGCAGTGAGCCGGCCAGTGCTTCGGCGGTCGACAGCGGATGGCCCGGATCGTCCGCCCAGGCCAGGACGAGGGCCGGCCGGCGCAGCGCGGCGATCTCGGCGGGCGGGGGCAGGTCGGACAGCGCCAGGCCGCGCAGGACGGACGGCAGCACCCGCTCGGCCGGGGTGGGCGGGAACACCGGAACGCCGGCCACCGCCGCTGGGCGCGGTTCGTTCCGCCGGGCTGCCCACCACTCGTCCGCTCCCTCGCGTTCGATGGCGTCGGCGGAGGCCCGGTTGGCCCGCGCATAGGCCCCGCGCGTCGCCCAGGCGGTGGGCGGGACGAGCAGGACCAGCCGCGAGAACCGGTCGGGCGCCCGCACGGCGGCGTGCAGTACGGTGCCGCACCCCATGGACGCGCCCATGGCGTCGACGGGCTCGGCGGTGCCCAGGTGGTCGAGCAGGCTCAGCAGATCATCCGCGAGCGAAGCATACGCGTAGTCGGTGTCCACGGGTTCACCGGTGGACCGGCCGTGGGCCCGGGCGTCGTAGCGGACCAGGCGCCGGCCCGCGTCCAGCAGCGGCAGCCAGTCGAACAGGCCCATGCGGTCCTCGACCGCCGGACTGACGAGGCCGCCGTGCGCGTACACGGCGAGGGGGCCGCTGCCCGCGTCGTCGTAGACGAGATCCGCCCCGCGGCGGGTGAAGCGCCCTTCCCTGACCGCGTGCCTTCCCATGGTCCTCGGGGTGGGCCGCTCCTCGGTGCTCATTCGGGTCCGTGGGTGTTCAGCCACTGCGACCAGGTGGTCCGGCCCAGGCGGCCGTGGGGAGCCGTCATGTCACGGGCCGCCTGCCGGACACGGGCCGGTACGGGCACGTTCAGCACGCGCAGCGCCCGGCCACGGGCCCGCTGCCACTGTCCGGCCAGGTCACGCAGCTCCAGCACCTCGGGGCCGCCGAACTCCGCGCAGTCCCCGCCCGGCCCCTCCCGCACGCGGTCGGCCACGTACGCGGCGAAGTCTCGCGAGTCCACGGGCTGGGCGACCAGGGAGCCCGGTACGGCCGGCAACGGCAGCCTCGCGGCCTTGCCGAGCATCCGGTCGGCCAGCCAGTGGAACTGCGTGGCCCGCAGGACGGACCAGGGCACTCCGCTCCCCCGTACCAGTTCCTCGGCCGTGCGCTTGACCCGCATGTAGGGGATGGACGAACGGCCGACCCCGACGATCGAGATGTGGGCGACATGGGCGACGCCCGCCCTGCGGGTTTCGTCGAGCAGCCGTCGGGTGCCGTCGACGTCGACCTGGGGAGGGCTGCGCCAGAAGTCCGCCGGCAACAGGTAGCCGCGCCGGGCGGCCGGGGACAGCGTCGCGGCGTGCACCACGATCCGCGCGCCCGCCACCGCTTCCGGCACCCCCGCGCCGGTGGCCAGATCGCCCTTCACCCACTCCACGTCGGGATCCGGACCCGGCGACCGGGCGAGCACCCGCACCCGGTACCGGGGTTTCAGCTCAGCGACCACGTCACGGCCGAGGTGGCCGGTCCCACCGGTGATCAGGACGGTCTCCACGAGCAGCACCTCCGGTCGCACGGGCACGCGCTCTCCGACTCTCCCACCGGTACGGCGTCACGGCGCGCGCAGCAGGGCCGGGCCGCCGGGGGAAGGGGCGGACGGCGCTCTCGCGCAGGCGCGCCGACAGGCGGTTCGTCACATTGTCCAAGGCAGACCGCATCTGCCATGAAGCATCCGACAGATGCTTGCAGATGCCAGGTATCAAGACATATCTTGGCGCACATGCAGTCCTATACCATCGGACAGGCGGCACGCCTGCTCGGCGTCAGCCCTGACACCGCGCGCCGCTGGGCGGATGCCGGCCGGGTCGCGACCCATCGCGACGAGAGCGGGCGCCGCCTCATCGACGGCCGTGATCTGGCGGCCTTCTCCATCGAGGTCGGACAGAGCGGCCCCGGCGAGGAGGACGCCCCGTACACCTCCGCCCGCAACGCCTTTCCGGGCATCGTCACCGCCGTGAAGCTCGGCGACGTCGCGGCTCAGGTGGAGATCCAGGCGGGTCCGCACCGCCTCGTCTCGCTCCTCACCCGGGAGGCCGTCGAGGAACTGGGTCTGGAGGTCGGCATGCAGGCCACCGCCCGCGTGAAGTCGACCAGCGTGCACATCGACCGCACCTGACCCCTTGTTCGTCCAGCGGCGTCGCCCGTCCCCGGCGCGGCTCGTCACCATCCGCCCGGACGGCGTCCGCCGGCCGTGTTCCCAAGGAGTCCCACCGTCATGTCCCTCGCTCTCCCATCGGCCGGACGCCGCGTCGCCGCCGCAGTCGTGACCACTGCCCTCCTCGTCCCGCTCGCCGCCTGCGGCAGCGACAACGGGACCAGGAAGGACACCAGAAACAAGACCGGCACCTCGGCGACCGACTCACCCGAGGCCGATCTGACCGTGCTGGCCGCAGCCTCACTGACCGACGTCTTCAAGACAGCGGGCGCCGCCTACGAGAAGGCCCACCCGGGTACGAAGCTCACCTTCTCCTTCGCCGGCTCCCAGGAACTCGCCGCTCAGGTCAGGCAGGGCGCCCCCGCCGACGCCCTGGTCACGGCCGACACCAAGACCATGGACGCGCTGAAGACCGACACCGGCGCCGCGACGGTCATCGCCAAGAACCGTCTGGTCATCGCGACGGGCGAGGGCAATCCGAAGAAGGTCCAGGGACTCAAGGACCTCGCGGACACCGGTCTGAAGGTGGTACTGGCCGCACCCGAGGTCCCGGTCGGCCGCTACAGCCAGAAGATCCTGGACGCCCAGAAGATCAGCGTGAATCCGGTGTCGCAGGAGCCGAACGTCCGCGCCGTGCTCAGCAAGGTCGAGCTGGGCGAGGCCGACGCGGGGCTCGTCTACAAGACCGACGCCGCCACCGCGACCGGCAAGGTCGACGCGATCGAGATCCCCGACGCGCAGAACGCGATCGCCGAGTACCCGGCCGCGACACTCAAGACGTCCGAGAACGCGGAAGCGGCCGAGGCGTTCGTGAAGTGGCTGTCCTCCCCCGAGGCGCGGAAGATCTTCACGGACGCGGAGTTCCAGCAGCCGTAACCCTCTTTCGTACGCGGGCGCCCGGCTCGGGAGAGCGGGTTCCCGCGTACGTACCGCAACCACGCCCCCAGGGAACCGAAGATGAAGCGCCTCCGCAGCCGTGCAGCCGGCCCGCGCACCCCCGTTCTGCTGGGGATTCCGGCGCTGCTCGCCGTCGCCTTCCTGCTGCTGCCGCTGATCGGGGTGCTCGTACGTACGCAGTGGAACGACCTCGCGGATCACCTGAGCAGGCCGGGTACCACCGAGGCGCTGAGGCTCTCGCTCGTCGTGTCGTTGTGGGCGCTCGGCCTGTCCCTGCTGCTCGGTGTCCCGCTCGCCTGGCTGCTCGCGCGTGTCCCTTTCCCCGGCAAGGCGTTCGTCCGTTCCCTCGTCCTGCTGCCCATGGTGCTGCCGCCCACGGTCGGCGGCGTGGCCCTCCTTCTCGCCTTCGGCCGGCGCGGCCTTCTGGGGCCGTGGCTGGAGAACACCTTCGGCATCACTCTGCCGTTCCACACGTCCGGCGCGGTTCTCGCGGCGACGTTCGTGGCCATGCCGTTCCTCGTCATCAGCCTGGAAGGCGCCCTCGGCGGACTGCGGCCCCGTTACGAGGAGACCGCCGCGTCCCTGGGGGCTTCTCCCGTACGTGTCTTCTTCACCGTTACGCTGCCGATGGTCGCCCCGGGTCTCGTCGCGGGGGCCGCACTCACCTGGGCCCGCGCCCTGGGGGAGTTCGGCGCGACGATCACCTTCGCCGGCAACCTGCCCGGGACCACCCAGACCCTGCCGCTCCAGGTGTACCTGCTCCTCCAGGACGAGCCGGAGGCGGCGACCTCCGTCTCCCTGCTCCTGCTCGCCATCGCCATGCTGGTCCTCGTGGCACTGCGCGGCCGCTGGACCGGCGCACCGGCCGCCCGCGCGCGGGAATCCGGGCCCGCGGCGGACGAACCCGAGCCGGCCGCTGCCGACGTGGGCGCCGCTGCCGGGCCGGCCGGACCGCGGGAGAACTGGGCCCTGCACGCCGAGGTCACCGGCTTCAACCGGCTCACGCTCGACGCCGCGCCGGGTACCACCATTGCCGTCGTCGGCCCCAACGGCGCGGGCAAGACCACCCTCCTGCGCGCACTCCTCGGGCTGACCCCGCGCGCCCACGCCACGCTGCGCCTCGGCGACACCGACGTCACCCGGCTTCCCCCGCACCGGCGCGGGGTGGCCTGGGTGCCCCAGGACGGCGCTCTCTTCCCCCACCTCAGCGCGCTGGCCAACACGGCGTACGGGCTCCGGGCTCACGGCGTGCCGCGCGCCGAGGCCCGCCGCGGCGCACAGGAGTGGCTCGACCGCCTCGGCGTCGGCCACCTCGCGCACCGGAAACCCGCCGAGGTGTCCGGCGGCCAGGCCCAGCGCGTCGCCCTCGCCCGCGCACTGGCCACCCGGCCACGGCTGCTGCTCCTCGACGAACCCCTCGCGGCCCTCGACCAGACCACCCGCGCCCATGTCCGCCACACCCTGCGCAACCACCTCGCCGGCTTCGGCGGCGTCTGCCTGATCGTGACCCACGACCCCGTCGAAGCCGTGTCGCTGGCCGACCGCGTCCTCGTGCTCGACGACGGCCGCGCCCTCCAGGACGCCCCGCCCGCCGAGGTCACCCGCCACCCCCGCTCGCCCTGGGTCGCCAGGATGCTCGGGCGCAACGCCTGGCCCGGCACCGCCACCGCCAACGGCCTCCAACTGGCCGGCGGCGAAACGCTGGTCGTCGCGGAACCGCTGCCCGCCGGAACCGACGCGCTCGCGATCATCGCCCCGGAAGCCGTCTCCGTACACCGCGACAAGCCCACCGGAAGTCCCCGCAACGTCTGGCCCGGCACCGTCCGCGAGATCACCGCGTCGGGCAGCCGGCTGCGCGTCCTGATCACCTCGGACCGGGCGCCGGACCTCGTGGCCGAGATCACCCCGCAGGCCGCCGCCGAACTCCGTCTCGGCGACGGAACCTCCGTATGGACCAGCGTCAAAGCGACCGAGACGACCGTCGTGGCGTTGTAGGGGCGGGCCGCACGGGTCGCGTCGTACTCACGTCCGGCCGATGGGCGTACGCGCTCGCGGCACGACGACGCGGGTGAACGGGCCCTCGTGGGCGGTGAGCTGACCCCACGTCCCTTCCTCCGCGATGCGGCCCGACACGAGTACCGCGATGCGGTCTGCCCTGCGGACGGTGGCCGGCCGGTGCGCGATCCAGAGCGTGGTGCGCGTCGCGGAGGCCGCCGCGAGCGCCGCGGCGAGTTCGGCGTCGCCCGCCGTGTCGAGGTGAGCCGTCGTCTCGTCGAGGACCAGTACGCGGGGATCGGCCAGCAGGGCCCGGGCGAGTGAGATACGGGCGCGCTGGCCACCGGACAGCGTCGTACCGCGTTCGCCGACCCGCGTGTCGAGGTCCGTGACGAAGCGGTCGATGCCGCAGCTGCGGACCACCGCCGCCAGTTCGGCGTCGGTCGCTTCCGGCGCGCTCAGCCGGAGGTTGTCGGCGAGGGTGCCGTGGAAGAGCGGCGTCTCCTGGCCGACCACGGCCACGGCGCGGCGCAGTTCCGGCTCTGCCACTTCGCGCAGGTCCACGGGCGGGGAGCCGTCGGCCGGCAGCAGCTCGACGGCTCCGTCCGACGGGTCCCAGAAGCGCGCGAGCAGGTGGGCGCAGGTGGACTTGCCCGCGCCGGACGCTCCTACGAGGGCGACGGCCTCTCCCGCGCGTACGGTGAGGTCGACGCCGTCGAGGACCCGGGAGGCACCGTAGTCGAAGCGGACGTCTCGCAGCCGTACGCCGAGCGGGCCGTCGGGGAGCGTGCGCGGTGCGAGGGGCTCCGGAGCGCCCGCGACTGCCGTGATCGCCGCGCCGACGCGGGCGGCCGCCGGGCGCAGTCCGCCCGCCTGGCCGAGCGCCGCGGCCGCGTCGGCGGCCGGGGCGAGGGTGCCGAGCGCCAGCGCCATGGCGGCGGGGGCCCACGGCCCGTCGAGCCGCCCGATGGCGACCGCGTGAGCCGCCAGGGCGACGACCCCGGCCACCGCGGCGACCACCAGCGTGTCGCGGACCGCGGCGGCGGCCGCTTCCCAGGACTGTTCGGCGCGCTGTGCGCCAGCGAGGTCAGCCCCTGCCGAGGCGAGCCGTGCGCGCCTGCGGCGCAGGGCGCCGAAGGCGAGCAGTTCGCGCAGTCCGTCCACCGTCTGCACGGCTTCCGCGGACAGTTCGGCGGCTGCCGCACGCGTCGGGGCGCCCCGTACGGTCCTTCCCCGGCCCTCCAGGAGCGGCGCGAGAACGAGCAGCACCGCGACCGGGATCAGCGCGAACAGCAGGTGCGGCTCGATGACGGCCAGGGTCACCGTTCCGGCGCCGAACACCGTGGCGGACGCGGCGAGCTGGGCTATGGCGTGGGCGTAGAAGAACTCCAGGGCCTCCACGTCTCCCATGGCCGTCGCGGCCAGGTCGCCGCTGCGGCGGCCCCCGATCCGGGCCGGGGCACTGCGCGCGAGACCGTCGAAGACCCGTACCCGCAGCTCGGCGAGGATCCGGTATGCGAGGTCGTGCGAGAGGTCCATCTCGCGCCAGGTGGCCAGGGCCCGGACGACGACGAGCGCGATCAGTGCGGTCACCACGGCGGCGGAGGGGGCGGTGCGTTCGACGACGGCGGCTCCCACCGCGAGAGCGCCGAGCGTCACGAGTGCGACGAGCGCGGCCTGGTCGACGAGGGCTGCCGCGCAGGTACGCGCGACCATGGCCCGGTGGGGGCCGAGGGCGGGCAGCAGTGCCCGCAGGGAGCCGCGCTCCGCGATGTCGGAGGGCTTCATGCCGCGCGACCTGCTTCCTTCGTGGTGGGTCCGGCTGCTTCCCGCGCGGGTCCGGCGGCTTCGTCCGTCGCGGGGACGGATGTTTCGTCCGTCGCGGAGACAGGTGTCTCGTCCGTCGCGGGGACAGCCGCTTCGTCCGTCGCGCGTGCGGGTGCTTGCGTCGCGGGTACACCCGCTTCCGTCGTCGTACGCCCGGCTTCGACCAGTGAGGCGTAGAGCCCCCCGGCGGCCATGAGGGTGGCGTGGTCGCCGACCGCCTGCACCCGTCCGCCGTCGAGCACGACGATCCGGTCCGCGTGGCGTACGGAGTCCAGGCGGTGGGCGACGACGACGCAGGTGCGGCCACGGGCGGCCCGGGACAGGGCCGCGCCGATCCGGGCCTCTCCGCGCTCGTCCACCGCGCTGGTCGCCTCGTCGAGGACGAGTACGCGCGCGTCGGCGAGCAGCGCCCGGGCGAGGGCCAGTCGCTGACGCTGGCCGCCGGACAGGGTGGCGCCGCGTTCCCCCACCACGGTGTCGTAACCGTCCGGCATGGCGGCTATCTCGTCGTGGATTCCGGCGGAGCGGGCGGCGTCGCGCAGCTCGTCGTCGGTGGCGTCCTCGCGGGCCAGGCGGAGGTTGTCCGCGACGGACGCGTGGAAGAGGTACGTCTCCTGGGACACCACGGCGACGGCGCCCCGCAGCGAGTCGAGGGTGAAGCGCGTCGTCTCCGTACCGTCGGCCAGGACCCGGCCGTGCTGCGGGTCGCTGTGGCGCGTCAGCAGGGACAGCAGCGTCGACTTGCCCGCGCCGGACGGACCGACCACGGCGGTCGTGGCGCCGGCCTCGGCGGTGAAGGTGACACCGTCGAGCGCGGGCCGCTCGGCGCCGGGGTACCGGAAGCTCACGCCGTCGAAGGTGAGGGCGGGCGGGCCGTGCCAGTCGGCCTGGCGGCGTCCCTCGTCCGGGACGCCGCCCGCCGCCGTGCGCAGAGCCGCGATGCCGTCCGCCGCCGATACGCCGAGGTATCCCGCGTGCCACTCCCTGGAGAGGTCGCGTACGGGGCGGAAGCACTCCGAGGACAGCATCAGCAGCAGGTACGTGCCGGTCGCCGTCGCGTTCCCGGACACCGCCGACGCGCAGGCCACCAGGGCGGCGGCCGCCGTACCGCCCTGGATCGCGAGATCGGTGAGGCCGGTGTCGACGAGGGAGACACGGAGCTTGGCCACGGTCGCGCGGTGGAGCGCGGCGGACCGCCGTTCCAGCCGCGCGCGGGTCCTCCCCACCGCCCCGGCCGCGCGCAGGGCGGACATGCCCTGGAGGGCTTCGAGGTAGTCGGCCGCCAGGTCCTCGTAACTGTCCCAGTGCTCGCGGCCCCGGTCCTCGAGGAGCCGGTCCCACCAGCGGGGGGCGAGCAGCGCGAGGAGAAGGGCCGGTACGAGGGCGAGGAGGGCGTACGGCTCGATGACCGCGACGGCGGTCAGCAGCAGCGGCGGGACGACGCAGGTGACGAGGAACTGCGGCAGGTAGCGGGAGACATACGCGTCCACGCCTTCGACGCCGTCGACCAGCGTGGCGCGGACCGCCCCGGCGCGGGCGCCGTCGAGATGGGCGGGCCCCAGTTGTCCGAGCCGCTCCAGCAGGGCGTCGCGCAGCCGCACGCGTACCCGTGAACCCGCTGCTACGGCCGTACGCCGCTGCCAGTAGCTCAGCCCTGCGCGGGTGAAGACGGCCAGGAGCACGGCGCCGAGCAGGAGGGGCAGCCGACGGGTGTCGCCGCGGGCGACTGCGGAGAGCGCGACGGCGAGCAGCACGGCCTGGACGAGGTGGGTCAGGGCCACCGCGCCGAGCAGGGCCGTGGCGCCGAGCAGCGCGCCACGTGCCGCGCCGGCGGCCCGTGTCAGCTCCGGGTGAAGCATCACTGGTGATCATCTCTTCCCATGGCAAGTCCGTGCACGATCCAGTCCCGGCCGGGCGGAGCGCCCAGGGCGGCGCCGAGGTCCGCCTGCTGCCAGGAACCCACCGGGCGCGACGCCAGCCCGAGTTCCGTCGCGGCGTACTGCGCCAGGCCGGCCGCGTACCCGGCCGCCAGGTGTTCGCGGCGGACGCGCCCCGCGTCCGCCGCCTCCGGACATCCGTACGCGAGCAGTACGGCTCCGGCGTCGGCGATCCAGGCCTGGCCGGCAGCCCACACCGCGAGCGTCGGCCGGGCGTCGCCGGACGCGAGCCGCCGCAGGGCGGGGCCCCGCCCGTGTTCCCGTGCTCCGTCCGCCGCGCCGTCGCGGGCGAGTTCGAGCAGCGCGGGCCGCGGACCGCCGACGGCGGCGCACCACTTCGGCCCGCCCGGCGGCGACGCGTCCGCCGCGCGGGCCAGGACGCGGGCGAGGACCTCCGGCGCGGGCGCGCCCCGCAAGGGCGGCGGGGCGCTGCGGCGGGACGGCGGCGGCTGCGTGGCAAGGTGCGCCCGCGTCGGTGTCCACTCCCCCGGCCGGGCCGCGGCCGACGTCATGTCGTCGAGGGCACGCCAGGTCTGCGCCAGTACGGGAGACACTCGCCCGGCAGCCGGCTCCGGCCGCGGGGGCGGGCCGGGACCCCACGCGGCCCAGCGCCGGAGAGCGTGCTCCGCGTGGTCGGCCGCCGGTCCGAGTGCGACTGCGGCCAGCGGATGCTGGGGTTCTGTGCCGGGCCAGGTCCGGCGCCAGCGGGCGGAGCGGGGCAGACCCGCCGCCGCGGACAGCAGGGCGCCGTCCGCGTCCAGACACACCGCTGCCGCCCCGGCCCGGGCCAGCGCGGCGGCGGCGTGGCCCGCGTCCAGGAGCAGCAGGGGCAGGGCGCGGTGCCCGTAGTGCGACACCGTGCGCCGGGCGTGGACCGTGAGGACGACGAGGGTGCCGTCGGGCACGTCACCGGGGGCGGCGCCGCGCGGGTGCGCCCGGTGCGTCAGCGGGTCGTACGCGTAGCGCCCGGCGGGCAGCGGTCCTCCCGGGCCCATCAGGAGGTGGGCGTTGACCGGGTGCAGCGCGCCTGCCGAAGGGGCGGGCCGCAGCCGCCCGTTCGTGCCTTCCGGCGCGGCGAGTGAATGCCGCAGTACGTGGTCGAGGTCCGGCCGCCCGGCCCCCACGGTGAGGGGCTGGGCCGGTGAGGTCCATACGGCGGCTCTTCCGGCCGGGGTCTCCGGGCCGGGCACCGCTCCGGACCGTGCCATGGCGAGGGACGTACGGGCGGCTTGGTCCGTCGTGGTGGAGGAGGGCACGTCGTGGGGTGAGGGCACGTCGCTGGTGGGCACGTCGTTGGTTGTGGACACGTCGTTCCCCCTTACATGTGGGGCGGCGGTGTGAGCGTGAAATCTTGTGGTGCGCGCGGCGGTTCGGTCCGCCAGCCCCGGCACAGCGCGGCCTCGGCGAAGCGCGGGCTGCCGAAGTAACCGAAGGCCGCCGGTGCGTTGGGGATGAGCCCGGACACCAGTACGCGCGCCACCCTCAATGGCGTCGCGGTGACGTCCTCGGTGGTCAGATCGAAGGTGAAAACCCGGTGCCCGCCGGCCGCGAGCCGGCTGTCCAGGGCGCCGCGGCTGCCCGGCGCCACGTCGCCGATCCCGACGACTCCGCCGGCCGGGTCGGTGAAGCGCGCCGCCAGCGGGGTGACGCGTTCGTCGAGCCACACCTGCACGTGCGCGCCGAGGTCGCGTACGGCGGCGAAGTCGGTGCCGCAGTCGTCCAGGTAGCGCCGGTCCTCCCGGTGCTCCAGGTAGAGGCCCGGTGCGAACATCCCGGCGTCGACCGCCCGGAAGACCCATCCGTCGCGGTCGACCGCGCCCTGGGTGAAGACCCACGTGTGGACCGCTTCGAGTACGGCCTTGCGGGCGGCCTCCGCGGGGTCGTAGCGGCAGGCGAATCCGGCGGCGTGGATACGGCGCACGGGGTCGTAGACCAGTGCGGCCATGCACGGCGCGAATTCCGACGGCATCTCGACGATCGAGACGTCCAGGTCGCAGCCGTCGAGATCGGCCGTCAGGCCGGGCACGGTCGCCGGGTCGATACCTCGCGCCGGTCCGTCGAGGTGCCACCACAGTTCCAGCGCGTCACGCTCGACGACCTCCAGCAGGCCGCGCTCCACGGCGTCGTCGAAGCCCTGGCCGGTGGCGATGCCCGCGTAGTTCAGGTGGTGTGTACGCGGCAGGGAACGCAGCTCGCCCTGGCGCCAGTTGAGGTGCGTGAGGGCGACCGGCGCCCAGCACTCCCCCGCGCCCTGGTTGCCCCAGGTCCACAGGGCGGGTGTGTCCTCGTCGAGCGGCCGGTAGGGGAACCCCGGACGGTCGTACTGCCAGGACGCGTAGCGCGGGAGGGCGCCGGGCCCGTACAGCCGCTTGCCCTCGGCGCGGAGCCGGCGCGCCGTCGCGCGCACGGGGGCCGCCGGGTGTCCCGGTGGGGGCAACCGGTTGCCGCAGTAGCGCTCCACGGCTTCGGCGATGGCGGCGATGCGGGCGCCCGCGGGGTCACCGAAGGTGGTGCCGAGGGCGACGCGGTCGGCCGGCCAGGCGCCGAAGCGCCGGGCGTCGGCCACTTCCGCGGTCATCGCGGTGTAGCGGGGCGGTGCGCCGGTGGGGTGTCCGACCGGCTCCACGCCCCGGATCAGCCCGCAGACGGGGTCCACGAGGTCTTCGGCCGGTATGAGTTCGGCCTCCACGCCGGTGCCGGGGCTGGTGCCGGTGCTCGTGCTGGTGCTGGTGCTGGTGCTGGTGCTGGTGCTGGTCAACGGCAGATCTCCTGTGCGGGATCGACACGCGCGAAGCGGTGCCGGGCGGGGACGACAGGCAGGGACAGGGCACTGCCTTCGAGCAGTACGGAGCGGCGCGAGGGGAGCAGCCGGGTCGCGGTGACCGGGTCCTCACCGGTGTGGGGGTTGCGGGCGTGCGCGGGGAAGTGGTGTCCGCCGACTTCGAGGCGCAGCCGGGTTCCGGCGGCCAGGCGGCGGGCGACGAAGCCGAGCGGCACCGTGATCCCGGCGGCCGTGTGCGCGGGGTCCCGGCGCCGTACGATGCCGGTCGCGAGGGGGTCGGCGGTACCCCGCGGGTCGAGGGCGACCAGGCGTACGAGCCAGTCGGCGGCGGGGGTGTCCGCCACCGCCGTGAGCCTGGCCTCCGCCCGCCCGAGGAGGTCCATGGGCCGGGCCAGGGGCGCGGTGACCAGGAGGCACCGGTCGGCGTCTCCGGTCTCCGGTACGTTCAAGTGGTCGGAACGCAGTGGCCGTTCGGGGTCGGCTTGGAAGCCCGCTCCGCGCAGCAGGCGCAGCCCGGTGCCGAAGGGGTGGACGGTGGGCTCGGGGAGGTCCGCCAGGGAGGCCCACCACCCGCTGTTGCCCAGGGCGGCCACCCCGCGGCGGTCGCCCGCCAGGTCGCCGGCGAGCGCCGCTCGCGCCCAGCGGGCATACAGCGCGCCCAGGTTCAGCCGGTGCTCCGGACGGGCTTCGGGTCCCGGCGACGCGGTGAGCGCGTGTCCCCACGACCCCATCAGGAGCCGGGCGGGGCCGCCCCAGTGCCGCCAGAGGTCGACGGTGTCGTCACGGAAGGGGTCGCGGGTCCCGCCCACCGCGAGCAGGGGCAGAGCGGCGGCCGCCCCGCGCACGGCGATGCCGCAGCCCCTGGCCTGCTGCCACAGTCCCGCCCAGGAGGGCAGGGGCCGCCGGAGCCCCCGGGGGAAGTCGCTCACGGGAAGGCGGTCCAACAGGTGCGGGTCCCTGGCCAGAGCCCTCTCCAGGGCCGTTTCGTCGGACGTCCTGCGGTCGCCGTGCGCGGCCCACCAGCCCGCCCGGGCCAGCAGCCGCTCCGGACCGTCCGCCTCGCGCGCCGTCTCGGCGGCTCCGAGGGCGGGCACTGCGGCGATGACGGCGTCCGGGCGGCCGTCCGCCGTTCCGCCCAGCGCGGCGGCCAGCGCGCAGTACGCGCCGTAGGAGCTGCCGTGGGCGACGACCTTCCCGGCGCACCAGGGCTGGGCGCGCATCCAGCGCAGGGTCGCCGCGCCGTCCGCCTCCTCGTTCCGGTACGGGTGCCACCGGCCCTCCGAGGCGTACCGGCCCCGTACGTCCTGCGCCATGGCGGCGAAGCCGAGCGAAGCCCAGGCGCGCAGCTCGGCGCGGTGACGGCGACGGTCGTACGGAGTGCGTATCAGGACAGCCGGGAACGGGCCGTCGCCGAAGTCCTCGGGAGGTAGACACAGGTCCGCGGTGAGCCGGACGCCGTCGGACATCCCGGCCCGCCGCTCTTCCACGGGGCAGGCGGCCCCGCCGCCGTCGCGACGCGCGGGCGCGTGCCCGTCCCTCGCCGGTGCGCCGACGCCACGACCGCCGCTCACCGGGCCCCGCCACGGCGGCCGGCCGCACCGGACGTGCCGGCGGCCGTGGCGGCCGTCCGGGGCAACGGGGCCACCGGAGGCACGGGCAGCACCGGGTGTTCGGTGACGGTCAGGTCCCGCAGGTCGACGCGGCGCAGGCGGCGGCGTACCGGCAGACGGCCGGCCCTGGGCCGTCCGCCGGCCCAGGCGACGAGGTCGGCGGTGAGCAGTTCCGCGAGGAGCGCGGCCGACGCCTCGCCGCCCGCCGATCCGGTCTCCGCCGTCCGGTTTCCCGCCCAGTAGGCGGCGAGTTCACGGTGCGCGGCGGTGGCCGCGAGGCGCCGCAGCCGCACGTCGCGGGAGGTGACGTCACCGGGCGCCGCGGCAAGGGGTTCGATCCACGCCTGGAATCCCTCACGGTGGCAGCGCAGCCAGCCGATGCCCCGTTCGGGCAGCCGGTCGGCGGCGTCCCACAGCCCTTCGCCGACCGGTGAGTCGAGGCACCACACCACCGCGGCCGTCGCGCCGGCCGGCAGCCCGGCGCCGTTCTCCGCCATGGCGGAGACCTCGCCGGGGGCGGCGTACCGGACGTCGGCGCCTTCCTCGGCGATCCGACGCGCCAGCCTCGCGGTCAGGTTCACGTCGCCGAGCAGGTGTACGGTCCGTCCCTCCAGGGGCAGTTCGCCGTCACGGCCCGCATAGCCGGCGTTCTCGAAGGCCAGCACCAGATCCTCCAGGGCCGCGCCCCCCCGAGCCCCGCCCTCGAGCCGGGTCATCAGGTCCTCGGCCGCCACCTCCCCGGTGTCGACGCGCAGGAAGTCGCCGTCCGGGGTCCGTACCGCCACGCCCTGTCCGGGCACGGCGACGATCTCAACGCCTGGGACGAGTCGGCTGACGGTCACTGGGGCTCCTGGGGTAAGAGGTCGCTCTGCTGCGGAGAGAAGGAGCGGGCCCGCCCAACTGCTGGGCGGGCCCGCTCCCTTGCTGCTACTTGCTCTCGTCGACGGTGACGTCGGCGGCGGTGTCGTCGAAGGGGTTCTCGACGAGGGCGTTGGAGTGCGTCGCCGACAGGTGCGCCAGCTGGCCCTGCTCGGCGATCGGGCTGAACACCTTGTTGTGCTCCATGAGAAGACTCCTTCGTTCGGGAGATGCGAACCGCCTGTCGGCGGCGCACCACAGACACTAATGAATATGATTATCGTTTCGCAATAGCTCTTCGGGGGCCAGAGGGTGATCTGGGTAACAGACCGGCCAACCACCCTCCGGGTCCCTGCCCACCCGCCCGGCGACCCCCAGCACCCCGGCGAGCAGCTCGGGCGTGACGATGCGGGCGGGCGGGCCGTCCGCCGCCACGCGCCCGCCGCGCAGCGCGACGACGCGATCCGCGAAGCGCGCGGCGTGCCCCAGGTCGTGCAGCACCATCACCACGGTCAGGGACCGTTCCTCACGCAACCTCACCACCGTTTGCAGCACCTCCAGTTGGTGCCGCAGGTCGAGATAGGTGGTGGGCTCGTCGAGGAGCAGTACGCCGGTGTCCTGGGCCAGGGACATCGCCAGGCGCACCCGCTGGCGCTCACCGCCCGAGAGGGAATCGACCATCCGGTCGGACCAGCCGGCCACCCCCACGTCCCCGAGGGCCCGCGCGCACACGTCGTCGTCCCCGTCCCTGAGCATGCCGAGCGGGCCCCGGGCCGCGTAGCGCCCCTGCTTCACCAACTGCCGCACCGTCATGCCGGGGACAGCCGGTGCCGACTGGTGCAGCAGCGCGACGCGGCGGGCCGTGGCCCGCCGGGAAAGGCGTGCGAGGTCGTCACCCGCCAGCACCACCCGGCCCGCCGAAGGACGCAGCAGACCGGCGACGAGCCGCAGCAACGTGCTCTTCCCGCAGCCGTTGAGGCCGATCAGGGCGACCAGTTCACCCGCCTCCACCCGCAGGTCCACGTCCGCCAGCACGTTCCGGCCGGGGTAGCCGAAGCTCACCCCCTCGACGGCGATCGCCGGCCCGCGCGCGGGTACGGCGCCGCTCCGGGCCGCGCCGCTCTCCCTTACTCCCCCGGGCCGTGACATCTGCGAGGCGGTCATCTTTCCTCCTGAATGGGCCGATGCGCCGATGGCGCTCCTGCGCGCTGAATGTCGGTCCGGCCGAGACAGCTGTCCGCCGGACTCCCGTCTGCCGCCCGGCCGTCAGCCGGGCCCTGCTCCCTGACGCCGTGCCACGACGAGGAGCAGTACGGCGCCCACGCAGGTCGTCAGCGCCCCAACCGGTACGGTCAGCCGTCCGGCGTCCAGCCCTTCCACCAGCAGCCGGGACAGCGACTGCGCCGCCGCGTCGGCCCCGCACACCACGACCGCGCCGATGAGCGCGGCTCCGGGGAGGGTGACGCGCAGGTCGGCGCCGAAGACCGCGAGCCCCAGATGCGGCACCAGCAGTCCCACAAACCCCAGCGCTCCCACAGCCGAGACGGCTCCCGCCGTCAGCGCGACGGCGCACACGAGGGCCGCGCCGCGGGCGCGTCCCACCGCCAGTCCCGCTGCCGTCGCCTGGTCGTCACCGCAGCGCAGCAACGTCAGCGGGGCCGCCAGGGCGCAGGCCGCGGCGGCCCACACGAGAGCCCACGGCCACAACAGCGACCAGTGTTCCCACACCCGCCCCTCCGTGGAGCCGATGAGCCACTGCACCACGCTGCCCAGCTCCCCGGGCGCGACGAGCAGTACCACCGCGGTCAGTCCGGCGAGTACGGCGGACACCAGCACGCCGTACACGGCGGTCTGTTCGGGGTCCCCCTTCTCGCGCCCGGCGAGCAGCCACAGCAGTCCCGCTCCGAGGAAACCGCCCGCACAGGCGGCGACAACCACCGCCGTCGGTGATTCCCAGCCCGCGAGGCCGAGCCCGGTCGCCGTCACCGCTCCGAGCACCGCTCCGGGCGTGACACCCGTGACCTCGGGGCCCGCCAGCGGATTGCGCAGCGCCGACTGGAGCAGCAGCCCGGCGAGACCCAGGCTCGCTCCGGCGCCGAGCGAGACGAGCGCCCTCGGCATGCGCAGTTGTACGACGATGTGCCGCGCGGTCGGTTCGCCGGAGCCGGTGAGCACTTCCCACACTCCGGCCGCACCCGGACTGCGGCCGACGGTCATCTGGGCGCACAGGGCGACGGCCAACAGGCCCAGCAGGAGGCCCAGTTTGGCCGCGGCCCCGAGCCGGGCGGGCTCGGGTGCCCCGGTGGGGCGTGGCGCGCGTGCCACGGCCGGTGCCCTCATCGGTCACCTCCGGGAACGGTCCGCGGGGAGTGGCTCCCACCGGACGGGCGGGTGGCACCGGCCGGCCGCCGCACGCGCAGCAGCGCGACCCCGGCCGGCACCCCGAGCAGCGCCGTCCACGCGCCGACCGGCGTCTCGACCGGCGCGAGCGCCAACCGGGCCGGCTGGTCGGCGCACAGCACGATCAGCGCGCCCCAGACCGCCGACCAGAGCAGCCAGGCCCGCGCGTCGGCCGCCGGCCGAAGGCGGCGCGCGAGCTGCGGAGCGAGGAACCCCACCCACGCGACCGGCCCGCAGACGGCGACGACCGGGGCGATCAGGACGATGGCGATGGCCAGCGCCCCGAGCCGCGCCCGCCGCACCCGCACGCCCATCGCTCGGGCGTCGTCGTCCCCCAGGCGCAGCACCCCGAGCACCGGGGCACACAGAACGAGCGCCGGGACGGCGACGACCAGCCAGGGCCACAGCCCTGACACGTCGTCCCAGGTCCGGGCGGACAGACTGCCCAGCAGATAGCGGTAGATGAGTTGCAGATCCAGCTGGTCGGCGAGCACCATCAGCACCAGCAGGCCGGCTTGCAGAGCGGCCGATACGGCCGCTCCCGTCAGCAGGACGGCGGCCGGACTGCGCCCGAAACCGGCGGCCGCCAGGGTGAGTACGCCGCCGATCACCGCCCCGCCCAGGGCGAGCAGCGGCACCACCGCCGCCGGCATCGACAGGGCCAGCACGAGCGGCGCGGCGACGCCGAGAGCGGCGCCGGAGGACACTCCGATCATCTCCGGCACGGCCAGCGGGTTGCGCAGCGCCTCCTGGAGGACCAGGCCGGCGGCGCCCAGGCACGCCCCCGCCGCCAGCGCGAGTACCAGCCGGGGCAGCCTCAGTTCGGTGAGGATCACACCCTCCAGACCGTCACCGCTCAGCGCCGCGGGCAGGCGGTGCGGGGCGACGTACGGCGTACCCAGGCACAGGGCGACACCGGCCGCCACGACCAGCAGGGCCGTGGCGGCCGCCGGTTGACGTATCACCGCAGCGCGGCCGTGGCCTCGTCGAGGACGAGACCGAGCGAGCGGGTTCCGCGTCCCTTGGCCCAGACGTCGGCGTCGACCTCGATCACCTTGTCGTCGCGTACGGCCGGGATCCGCGCCCAGAGCGGGTTCTTGGCCAGCTTGTCCGACAGCTTTCCGTCCGGCGCGCCGAAGGAAAGCGTCTCGACGAAGAGGACGTCGACGTCGCGGGTGAGGATCTCCTCGATGCTGTAACTGCCCTCGACGCCGCGCCCCTTCCAGGGATAGGACGAGATCTTCGGGAAGAGGCCGGCGGCCACGTCGTTCCCCGGCGTCGCGACTCCGAAGTTCTCGTCACTGCCGAAGATGATCAGAGACGTCTTGTCGCTCTTGTTCCGTTCCGCGCGGACCAGTTTGGTGCGCAGGCGCTTCTCCGCCGCTTCGGCCTGCTCCGTACGCCCTGTCAGAGCCCCCAGATCGCGCAGGTATCGGACGCTGTCCTGCCAGGTGGACGGCTGAACGGGCCAGAAGGTGGTGGCGCCCTTCAGTGCGGGCGCGAGCTTGCCGTGCGTGTCCTCCAGACCGATGACCAGGTCCGGTTCGTGCGAGAGGACCGCCTCGACCTCCGGGCTGAGGAAGCCGCCGGGGACCACCGGAATCTTCCCCGCACCATCCTTGCCGAGGAACTCCGGGTGGGCGAGCAGCGTGGAGTTGGTGGCCGCCGGGGTCATGCCCAGTTCCACCAGCATGTCGTCGCACAGCGCGACCAGGCAGACGATGCGGCGGGGCGGCTTCTTGGCGGTGACGGTGACGCCCCGGGCGTCGGTGATCGTGCTCGATGCCTTGACGGGGCGGACGTCCACGCTGGTCCTGGGACCGGACTCGTCGGCCCCGGCCCTGCCCGGCGCGGGCTCCTCCGCGCCGCCGCCACATCCGACCAGCACGGTCCCCATGACGACGGCCGCCGCCCAGCGGCGGACCCTTCTCACTGCGCGCGACATGACGTGCCCTCTGTTCTTCTCGGTTCTCGTCGGTCAACTTTAGAGATGATAATCATTATCAAAACAAGTCTTGTCCAGTCGCCTCACACCTGGAGAACCCGCCATGCACCTCGGACCACGCCTGGTCGTCGCCGACCATGTAGCCGGAAAGTTGAGCATTCTGGACATACGGACCGGTAGGACGACAGCCCGGCTCGACCGGCGTCATCTCGCCGAGCACGCGGGCTTCCTGGCTCTTCCGCGCGACCGCACCGCCTTCGTCGACGACAGGGCGGGCGAGCTGCTGGTCCTCGATCCCTACGGGCCGGATCACGGACGCCCGGCCGTCGAGGCCCGCGTACCGGTCGCCGTGCCCGCCGAGCACCTGGCCGCCGACCGCTCCGGCCGCCGTATCGCCGTCACCACGGGCCTGGGCCGCAACTGGACCGCCTGGAGCGACCAGTTGACGGCCGTCGACCTGGCAGCCGACGGCGGGCCCAGCGCGGTGCGCGTCCGCACCCGGACGGGCGAACCGGGCGTCACGTTCACCGGCTCCCCCGACGACCCCATGGTCGTACTGCGGCACCGGGAGCCCGGTGAGCTCACCGCGTACCGGCACGCCGAACTGATGGCGGCCGCCCCCTCGTTGCCGCCCGCCGAGCCCGCGTACACCCTCCCCCTGCCGGACCACGACGGGCACGGTGACGCCTGCGACCCACTGACCGGCGGGGTGTTCGCGGCAGCGGGTTCGGGCGTCCACCGGGCCCGCGTGGACGGCGGCGCCCTGGTATCCGCGGACACGCTGCCCTGGGATGTGGGCGCACGCAGCGGCGGCCGCGGCTACTACCTGCGGCTCGACGCCGCGCGCCGGACGCTGTGGTCCGTCGTACGAGGTGGTCCGGCCGCTCCCGGGCACTGGCCGGACTGGACCAACGACGCCTGGTGGCACCACCTCGATTCGGGCCGGGGCGGCCGCCTCGGCCTCGGCCCCGGTCTGGTCTTCCGGCTGGCGGTGCTGGCCGCGCACGTCGCCTTCGCGCGCGTGCACCCCGACGGCGACGAACTGATCCTGGTCTCCACCGGGGGCACGGTGCCGGCCGTGTCGGCGCGCCTGCCCCTGCCGCCGATGGCGGGAGCCCCGCGCCGGGGCGGCACCCCGTGGGACGGCGTGCAGCGCCGGGCCATCGCGGCGTCCCCGGGCGCCTCGCTGGTGGCGGTCACCCGCGGCGGCCACGGCGAGGTCCACGTGTTCGACGCCGCCACGGCCCGTCAGACGGCGCTCGTCACCGTTCCCACGCCGCTCGACGAGGGCGGCCACCTGGCGCTCATCACCCCCGGTGACGCCTCCCCGTCGGACCCCGTGGGCCGCTGAAAGGCGGCCGCGGCACGGGCCCGCACAGCCCGGATTGAGGGTGCGGGCGCCGGACGTAGCCTGAAACCGAGGGCACCAGGAGGGGGCAGCACCGCCACGCCCCCCTCGGGCACCTGAGTGGATACGGTACGTCCAGCGCGTACGGAGGGTGGGCAGTGAGCAGCACACACCGGGTCGACGTCCGGCGGGAACAGGTACTGGCCCACCGGGTCGCGGCCCACGGGTTCGCACGCTCGTCGCCCCGGCCCGATGTGCTCGCCCTGGGGGCCCAGGACACGCCGAACGGATCGGCGCGGCTGGCGCTGGCCGCGCGCGGCGCGTCCGCCGACGGACTCGTACTCGTCTGGTCGTTCCGCGGCGCGCCCCATCTGCACCGGCGCGCCGACCTGCCGAGGCTCGCCGGGGGCCTGTGGCCGGTGACCGACGCGGACGCGACCGCGCGGATCGACACGGCGGTGATCAAGGAGGGGGCGCGACTCGGTGTCGAGGCGTTCCGCGTGACCGCCGAGGCGTTTCGCGAGGTGGTGACCGCGCCGATGGCCAAGGGTGAGGTCAGTACCGCTGTCAGCGCGGCCGTACCGGAGTCGCTGACGTACTGGTGCGCGGCCTGCGGTGCGCGGCACATCTCCGGGCTGTTGTTCCAGCAGGCCGGGCTCTTCGGAGCAGTCGGTGTCCGGCCGGAGGGCGGCCGGACGGTGCTGACCCCTTTGGACGAGAGGTTCCCGGTTCCGGCCGCGCCGTCCGGGGCCGCCGAGCTGGTCCGCGCCTACCTGCGCTTCCTCGGCCCCGCCACCCCCGCCGAGGTGGCGAAGTATCTCGGCACCAAGGTGACGGTGGTGAAGTCGATGTGGCCGGACGACCTCGCCGAGGTGTGGCTGGAGGGCAGGAAGACGTGGCTGCCCGCCGCGGATCTCGACGCGCTGCTGTCCGCGCGGAGCCGCGCCCTCGTGCGGCTGCTTCCGCCGGGCGACCCGTTCCTCCAGGCCCGCGATCGGGAACTGGTCGTACCGGACCGGACGAGACAGCGGGAGATCTGGCGGCCCATCGGCGGTCCCGGCGCACTGCTGGTCGGTTCGGAGATCGCCGGTACGTGGCGTGCCAGGGCCGCCGGTCGCCGGCTCGACGTGACGCTCACGCCCTTCGGACCGCTGTCGTCCGCCTTACGCGAGGAACTGGTCGCCGAGGCCGCCGCGGTGGCTTCGGCGCGTGGCGCGGCCGAGGCCCGGCTGCACTTCTCCTGACCTGCCCTGTCCCTGCTCCGGACCTGCCTCGGCCCTGGTCCGGGCGCCGGGAGAAGCGCTCGTGGGCGTGGGATAGCCTGCGGCGATCGATCAAGCTCAGGGGTGGGGTTCATGGGGCAGAACGTGGCGCGGGGCATCGTCCCGGCGGTGGCGCTGACAGTGCTCGTACTGGCCGGCTGTTCGACGGCGCCGGAGCGCGATACGGCGGACCGGGCCGAGCCGGCCGGGGAAACGAGCGGCAGCGCGAAGGCCGGGGCGGGGAGCGGGAGCGCCGCCGAGGGCGCGGTCATCGGCGGAGCCGGCACTCCGTGCGCCCTGCCCGTCTCGTTCAGTACGGCGGCCGACTGGACCGCGGAGAAGGTGACGGCCGGGGACGATCCCGCCTTCGCCTCGCTCGTCAGGCAGGGCGGCGTCAATCTGGTCTGCGAGATCGACGCCAAGCCCGCCGGGAGCGTCGGCTACCTCCGTGTCTGGACCGGCAAGGGCAAAGGCACTCCGCGCGAGGTCCTCGAAGGTTTCATGGCGGACGAGAAGAAGGCCGCCTCGGTCCGCTACCGCCCGACCGAGGCCGGTGAACTCGCCGCCGCGGAGGTCACCTACCTCATCACCGGCGAGTTCGAGAGCGAGCCGAAGAAGGAGCGGGCGCTCGCTGTGAGCACCCCAGGCGGCTCGGTGGTGCTGCACCTGGGCGGGCTGGACACCCAGGAGCACGAGGCGATGCTCCCGGCGTACGAACTGGCGAAGAGGACCATGGCGGTCACGGACTGACGCGCGGGGGTGGTGAGAAGGGCCGGCGCGGCGTCCGCCGGCCCCGGCCCGACCTGGTGGAGCGACGCGAACACTCCGGTCGCATGCATGTGCCGCGGCTTTCGATGCCGTCGCGGCGGGATACTTTCGGCAGAGTGGGCAGACGACGGGTAACGAGTCGGCAGACGCGTGCGAGACGAGAGTGCCGGCCTCCCGAAGAGGTGCACGCGCGTTCATGGGAGTGACGGCCGTTGGACCGCACGGAACCACCAGACGACGCCTCCGGCGAATTCGCCGCCCACGTGGCGGAAGCCGCCGAAGCGGTGGTTTCCACCTGGACGCGAGCCACTCTCGGCGCGTCTCCACGGCTCTCGGCACTCCAGCTGGAAGCGCTGCTGATCGCCCGGCGACACCCGGGCATCAACCTGACCGGACTGGCCGGCGAAGTCGGCGCGGCCCCGCCCGCCGTCAGCAGACTGTGCGACCGGCTGGAAGCGGCCGGCCTGTTGCGCCGCGAGCCGGCCCCCGCCAGCCGGCGGGAAATCGGGCTGGTGCTGACCGCCCAGGGACACGGTCTGATCGACGCCCTCTTCGCCCGGCGCTACGCGATGTTCCGCGCCGTCCTCAGCCGGATGCCGGCCGCGGAGCGCGAGCAGCTGCTGGCCGGACTGCTGGCCTTCTCGAAGGCTGCCCGGTCCGGCCGCACCGACCCGAAACGGCGTGGTTAGCCGGGCTCCGGCGACGGCGGCAGCGTGCTTCGGAGGGGGACGCTCAGGCGATGTCGGCCGCGTCGCCGGCGCCGTCGGCCGCGCCGTCCAGCCCGATGCGGGCGGCGGCCGCGACGTGGAACGCTTCCAGTCCTTCGGCGAGCGCGGCCAGCTTCGCCGGGCTCATCTCCCGCAGCACCGTTTCGAGCTCGCGCACACGGAACGTACGGAAGTCGTCGAGTACGGCGCGGCCGCGCCGGCTCAGTCGCACCTCGACCTCCCGGCGGCTGGTCGGGCTCGGAAAGCGCTCGACGAGACCCGCGGCCTCCAGCCGGTCGCACAGCCGGCTCACGGACGACGGCCGCGACCCCAGCGCCTCGCCCAGGGTGCGGAGGTTGGCACCCTCCCGGCCTTCCAGCACCGTCAGCGCGCGCAGCTGCGAGGGGGACACGGGGCCGGATGGGGCGGCTTCCTGGCCCCGGCCCCACAGAAGTTGCAGCAGTTCCAACGCCGCGCACGCGTCATGTGCCACCTGCTGACGGCTGGTGGAGTGCAAAGTGCGGAGCATCTCACCACCCTCTCACTCCGAAGAGTGGTTTGTCAGCCGCCCCCTGCCCGCGCGGCGCGGGCCGGGCGTGGCGCTACCGGTCCGTGAGAAGGCGGTCGGCGGGCACGGCGGCGATGAAGTAGTCGGCGTCCTTCGGGCGTTTGAGAGCGGGACCCTGGGGGCGGCGGGCCGGTTCGAGGTGGGGTATGTGCTTGGAACAGTGGATGTACGCCTCGACGACCGTGATGTGCACCCAGAACTCGGGCTGCCGCCCCGGAGCCGTGTCCGCCGGCACGAGGGGGTGGGCGGCACGCAGGTCCCGCTCATGGAGCAGCCGGGCGGACCCGTTGATGTGCAGTCCGATGTGGTGCTGGGTGAAGTCGACGAACAGCAGCCCGGCGTGCGGGTTCTCCGAGATGTTGCCCGCGCTCGCCATGACACCGTTCCCGCGGTACTCGGGATAGGCGAGGGTGCGGTCGTCCAGGACGGTGACGAATCCCGGCGGACCGGCCCGGAAGCTGGCGTCGCAGTGGCCACGGGAGTCCGCCGTGGAGAGGAAGACCATCGACTGGCGGCTGATGAAGTCCCGCATCGGCTCCGTGAGATGGGGATGGACCTGCCGGTCGTAGAAGGCGTCGGCGCGCTCGGCGGTACCGAGGTGGTCTTGCAGCATGCGCTCCCCGCGAGAGGGCGCGGCGTCGTGGCTGTTCACAGGTATTCGCTCTCGGGCTGGTGTCGGGAAGGTGCGAGGGGAGCCGTCAGGACGGGATCGGTGAGCGGGTCGTGGTGGATGCGTGCCTCGGGCACTCCGTCGTTCCGCAGGATCCGGGCGGCCGCGGTGACCATGCCGGGCGGCCCGCAGAGGAAGGCCTCATGCTGCCCCCAGGGTCCGAACTCGCGCAACACCTGCGGCAGGGTGCCCTCACGGCCGGCGATGTGCTGGTGCGACACGGCGGCCCGAACGGAGAGCCAGTAGTGACGCTGCGCCATCCGCAGCATGTCGTCCAGGCCGTAGAGCTCTTCCGCGGTACGGGCTCCCACGAAGAGGTCGACATAACGTCGCATGTCGCTGAGGGCCGCCTGCTCCAGGAGGGCGCGGATCGGAGCGAGGCCGGTTCCGCCCGCGACGCACACCAGGTCGCGGTCGCCTGCCGCCGCGAGCGTCATGTCGCCCTGGGGCGGGCCGAGCGTGACGATGTCGCCGACGGCGGCACGGTGCACCAGGGCATTGCTCACCCGGCCACCGGGCACGGCACGGATGTGGAAGGTGAGCGAGGAGTCCGCCCGGGGCGCGTTGGCCGGCGAGTACTGCCGCCAGGCCCTGCGCTGCCACGGCGTCTGCATACTCACGTACTGGCCCGCCTCGTACGCGTAGGGGACGTCCGTGCGGACCGTGATCTCGGCGATGCCGTGGCCGTGGTGCTCGTGCCGGACTATCTGCGCCGCCCAGGTGGCGGGGCGCAGCCGGGTGTCGTCCGCGGCGGCCAGCATCATCACCCGCGCCGCGGTGGTGTAGGCGCGGCTCCAGGCGGCTTCGACCTCCGCGGTCCACGCGGCGCCTGCGTAGCGGGCCAGGGAGTCAAGGAGGCACTCGCCGACGGCGGGGTAATGCCCTTCGAGCGCGCCGAACTTCCGGTGGTCACGTCCGAGGAGGGTGCAGAAGCGGACGAGGTTCTCCGGATCGTCGACGAGGTCGACGATCCGGAGCAGGCCGCGTAGGAGCCTGTCGCGCTGCCCGTCCATGTTGTCCGGGAAAAGTTCCCTTACTTGCGGGTAGCGGGCGAAGAGAATGGTGTAGAAGTAGACCGTCAGGTCGGCCGCGTGGGGCTCGACCACCGCCAGACCGGCGCGTACGAGCGAGATTTCGCGGGCGGTCAGCGGCGGGGGCGCCATCCCGGGGGCCGCGGCGGCGGCAGGGGTCGGCGCGTCCACCGAGGACCTCTCCGGTGGCATCGAACGTGCAGGCAAGGGACTTGTCCCAATCGCAGAAGGGCACGGTCCCGGTAGCGGACCGTGCGGGGCGTACTCGTTCGGACCGACAGCGTCGTGCGGGCACGACAGTGCCGGGGCGCGGCGGTGAACGCTCCCGTTGACGTCTCCTTCCCGTGGATCCTTCCCGTGGACCGGATGAGGATACTCAGGTTCCGTTTTCTGCCGTAGGTCGCGCCCACGGGGAGCGGTCGGTGAGACGGATGGCCAGGGCGAGGGTGTCGTCGGGGTGGAGGACGACCGTGTGCATGTCGGCGGCGATAGCCGCGGGGATCTCGCCCAGCGGTTTCGACGCGTGCCGGCGCGTTGCCTCGATGAGGCGGACCTCACCTTCGGTGGGGTCCCTGCGGCTCTCGGTGAGTCCGTCGGTGTAGAGGATGAGCAGGTCGCCCGGGTCGATGCGGGCCCGCAGGATCTCCTCGCTCCCGGGCAGCGGGTAGCCGATGCCCCTGCCGCGCAGTTCGAGGAAGCGCGCGTCGCCGCTGCCGGACCGGACGAGGAGGGCGGGCGGATGGCTGCCGTTGGCCAGCTGAAGCTCTCCGGTGGCCGGGTCCAGCCTGGCGAGGAGGACGGTCGCCATCAGCTCGGGGTCCAGCGGCATGAGGATCTCGTGCGTACGGGCCAGGATCAACTTCAGCGGATGGCCTTCGAGGGCCAGCGTGCGTACCGCGTGGGTCACGTTGAGGGCGCTGCGCGTGCTGCGTACGCCGTGTCCGAGCGCGTCGACGACGGTGATGTGCAGGGTGCCGTCGGGGAGCGGGAACCAGTCGTAGAGGTCTCCGCCGGTGGGGGCGTTGGGGTCGGCCGGCGCGTAGTGGACGGCGAGTTCCAGACCGTCGATGGTGAGCGGCGGCGGGCGCAGGGCGTCTTCGAGCTCTTGGAGGATCTGGCCGTGGGCCTTGCGCAACTGTTCGTCGCGTTCCTCCAGTTGTACGTAGAGGGCGAGGACGCCCGCGTTGGTCTCGGCGAGCTCGTGCTTGAGACGGCGGTGTTCCGCGACGAGGCCGTCGGTCTGGGCGAGAGCCGCGCGGAGCTCTTCTTCGACCGCCCGGACCTCTGCCGAGAGGCCGGCGCCGTCCGGAGAAGGCTCGTCGGGCCGGCTGCCGTCGCTGCCGTTCGGGAGCGGTCCGGAGCCGGTGCGGTCTCTCTGGGCGGGAGCGGAGATCCGCCAGGTGACGGCGTCACCCGCCGGTTCCGTGGCGGGCAGGGGCAGACCGGCGGTGACGAGCGGACCGGACCCGTGCGGGAAGCGCAGGGTGACGGTCAGGGCGGTGGAGCCGGTGTCCGGGTCCGTTTCCGTGTCGGGCGAAGTGCCACCCGCGCCGCCCGTGTCCCTCTCCGCAGCCCTCCCCGCGCCCGCCTCCCCGCCCGGTTCCGGCGCGACGCTCAGCTCGACCGGCCGGCCGGTCCGGAACTCGTCGGCGGCCAGGTCGCTCACGGACAGCACGAGGCGCGCCCTGACTTCCGGCGGCAGCCGGTGTTCGCGCGCGAGGCGGCGCACAGCCCGGCGCAGGGACGGCAGCGTACGGAAAAGACTGTCGGTCATCGGAACTCTTGCTGGGGCTTGACGGCGAGGACGGTGGCGTCGTCGCGGCCGGAACGGTGGGCGTGGGCGACGTTGGTGACGAGCAGCGGGGGCGGCAGACGCAGCAGGAAGGGGGAAGGGGCTTGTGCCCACTGGGGAGTGATGCCGTCGCTGTGGAGTACGGCGGTGGTTCCGGTGGGCAGGGGGATGGTGTGGGTCCAGGGGGCGGGCATCTTCCAGCCGACCACACCGGGCTGGGCGGTCAGCCGGTGGTGGACACCCTGCGGCGAGACGGTCAGGGCGCGGACGTTGCCGATCCCGCAGTACTCGGCGTGTGCCGCGTACAGGCGCAGGAGGCCGACGGCGGCGCCGCGGGTGTGGCGCAGCGCCCGGTGCAGCGCGGCGAGGAGTTGGGACAGCGGCTGGTCCGGCGGCGCGGCGGCGAACGCCCGCAGGGCGACCTGTGCGGCGTCGGCGGCACGGGGGCCGTGCCCGAGCCCGTCGACGACCATCGCAGTGCGGCGTTCGCCGTCCTCGACGACGGCGCCCGCGTCGCCGCAGTCCTGCTCGCCGTCGGCGGGCAGCGAGATGAGCCCGGCGTCCCGGCACACCGGCTGCGGCTGGCCGGGCAGCGCCAGCCGCGCGCCGACCAGTGTGCCGACGCCGACCCGGGTGCGGATGGTGAACTCCGTCGCGATACGGCTCACCGCTCCCAGCCCGGCGCCCAGCGTGCCGGTCGTGGTGTAACCGTCGGCGAGGCAGCGCCCCAGCTCCGGCATGCCCGGACCCCGGTCCGCCGCGAGAACCTCCAGACCGGCCCCCAGCGGCAGCGGCTGGATGTAGAGCGCGCCGTCCTTGGCGTGCTTGTCGAGATTGCTGGCCAGTTCCGAGGCGAGGACCGCCGCCCGGTCGGGCATCGCACCGGGAAGCCCGCACCGCTGGGCGACCGACCGGGCGGTCGCCGCGGCCAGGTGTACGGCGCTGTAGTGATCGATGCGTACCAGTGCGGTCGGCAGCGCGACCGGACGCGTCACCGGTCCACCCAGCGGGTCGCGATCACGGTCGTTCCGGCGCCCGGCTGCGTGCGCACTTCGAAGTCGTCCATCAGCCGGCGGGCGCCGCCCAGGCCATGGCCGAGCCCCGCCCCGGTCGTGAAGCCGTCGACCAGCGCGGCGTCCACATCGGGGATGCCGGGCCCTTCGTCACATATGGTCAGCCGCAGCCCTTTCGCACCGCGGCGGCGCGGGTACTCGATGGTCAGCGTCCCTCCCCCGCCGTGGATGTAGGCGTTGCGCGCCAGTTCACTGGCGGCGGTCACCACCCGCGTCTGATCGACGATGCCGAAACCGGCTTCGAGCGTGGCCGCGCGCACCGCGTGGCGGACCGCCAGCAGATCCTCCTCCGTGGCCAGTACCACTCGTGCGACAGGCTCCGCGGGGGTGGCGTCCGCCCGTTCGGGCCGGCCGTCGCGGAGTGGAGCCGTGGTGGCGGTGTTAGCGAGTTGAGTCACGGTGGGCCCCTTCCGGGGGCTGCGGACTTTGGTGCCAGCCCAGAACGGCCATGCCTTGCTCTGCGTTCAGGGCGGTTTCCACACCGACGAGTTCGATGCCGAGTTCGACCAGAGTGATGGCTACGGGAGGCCGCATCCCGGCCACGATCACCCGCGCTCCCAGGAGTCTGGCCATCATGGTCAGTTCCATCAAGGTGCGCGCGACGAAGGAGTCGATGATCTCCAGCCGGGAGATGTCGATCAGGACCCCGCGTGCCCCGTCGGCCGAGACGCGCTCCGTGAGTTCGTGGGTGAAGGCCAGGGCGGCCTTGTCGTCCAGCTCGTTCAACAGCCCCGTGAGCAGGACGTCACCCAGCCGCAGGATGGGCACGCCGGTGGACGGCCGCCCGCTCATCGCGCGACCGGTCCGTCGGGCGCGGGCAGGGAGCCCGCGGTGAGTTTGACCGCCTCGGACAGTGCGTCGGAGAGGGTGGCCCGCGTCATGATGGTGGACAAGTCGATGCCGAGCTGCGCGATAGTCTGCGCGATCGGCGGCCGGATGCCGCTGATGATGCAGTCCGCACCCATGAGCCGTACGGCGTTGACGGTCTGCATCAGGTGCTGCGCCACCGCGGTGTCCACCGTCGGCACGCCCGTGATGTCGATGATCGCGACCGTCGCCTCCTGGTCCTGAATGGCCTGGAGCAGGTTCTCCATCACCACCTGCGTACGCGCCGTGTCCAGCGTGCCGATGAGCGGTACGCCCAGAACCTGCCGCCACAGCCGGACCACGGGCGTCGACAGCTCCAGCAGCTGCCTGCTCTGCCTGCGGATGATCTCCTCCCGTCCCTCGACGTACGTGTCGAAGGACAGCGCCCCTGCCGCGTCCAGCAGCCGGTTGATCAGCAAGGCCGCCGAGAACAGCTGCGCACTCTCCTGCGCACTCTCCTGCGTGGTCTCCTGCACGGCCTCCAGCAACGCCTCCTTGAGGGCGAGAACCGCCAGCGAGGTGGCCGTCGGGGACTCACCGCCCCGCGCCCTGCGCAACGACAGCCGGGTCACCTCGCGGTGCAGATCGGCGTGCGAGGTCACGATCCGGTCGGTCGGCAGTGCGCTGTCGAGGCCCGCGACCAGGGCTGCGACCAGGGTGTCGGCCTCCTCGCGCAGCTCGCTCTCGTCCACTGGGTGACCGCCGCCGGACTGGCGCGCCTGCAACTGGACCCACCGGTCGGCTATCTCTTCGACGCGTCCCCGCACGGCGGAGGCGACGCACTCCCGGGCGGCCGTTTCACTGCTGCTCACAAGACTTCCCTTCACGCCCCCCACCGACGACGAGCGCCTCGCGGCCGGCCGGGATGATTCCTGCTCCGTTCGATTGTTGCCGTGCGGCAAATATAAGCACGGTGCCCTCGGCCGGTGAAAGCCGGGCCGCGGCCATCACCCGATTGATCGACGGCAGCGGGCTCCGTACCGCATCATGTGCCCCATGAGCGGCGGACCACCGGTATGACCAAAGGAGCGAACTCCTTCGTACCATTCGCCGACTTGCGGGCGCCGATCAGGCAGGGAACCGGGCCGGGCCCGCCGGACGGCCCCGCCGTCCGTGGCGGGGCGGGCCACCGGGGCTCCGCGCGGAACCTGTGGCCGGATCACGCCGGTCCGGGCCCGCGCGCGCGCCCGTCGCCTCACTTCGGGTGTTCCGCTGAACCTGCTGGGTGAACCCGTAAAGAATCTACGGCGGAGCCTCCGGTAACGTCACAAGCTATGAGCCATCCGCATCCCGAACTAAAAGCCGCCCCTCCCCTGCCCGACGGAGGGCTGAGGGTCGTCGCCCTCGGCGGCCTCGGGGAGATCGGCCGCAACATGACCGTCTTTGAGTACGCAGGCAAACTGCTCATCGTCGACTGCGGCGTGCTGTTCCCCGAGGAGACCCAGCCCGGGGTGGACGTGATCCTTCCCGACTTCACGTCGATCCGCGACCGCCTGGACGATGTCGTCGCGGTGGTGCTGACCCATGGCCACGAAGACCACATCGGCGGCGTTCCGTACCTGCTGCGCGAACGGTCCGACATTCCGGTCGTCGGCTCGAAGCTGACCCTGGCCTTCCTCGAAGCCAAGCTCAAGGAGCACGGCATCAGGCCGCGCACCACGCGGGTGCGCGAGGGCGACCGGCGGAGTCTCGGCCCCTTCGACTGCGAGTTCGTCGCGGTCAACCACTCCATCCCGGACAGCCTCGCGATCGCGATCCGTACGGGCGCGGGGATGGTGCTGCACACCGGCGACTTCAAGATGGACCAGTTCCCGCTGGACGAGCGGATCACCGACCTGCGGGCGTTCGCCCGGCTCGGCGAGGAGGGTGTGGACCTGTTCCTCACCGACTCGACCAACGCCGAGGTGCCCGGCTTCACCACGTCGGAACGCGATCTGAACCCGGCGATCGAGCAGGTCATGCGCACCGCTCCGCGGCGGGTCATCGTCTCCAGCTTCGCCAGCCACGTGCACCGCATCCAGCAGGTGCTGGACGCGGCGCACCAGCACGGCCGCAAGGTCGCCTTCGTGGGCCGGTCGATGGTCCGCAACATGGGCATCGCCCGCGAGCTGGGTTACCTGAAGGTCCCGTCCGGACTGATCGTGAGTCTGCGGGAACTGGAGAAGCTTCCGGACAACAAGATCACGCTGGTCTGCACGGGTTCTCAGGGCGAGCCGATGGCCGCGCTGTCCCGGATGGCCAACCGTGACCACATGATCCGGATCGGGAAGGGCGACACCGTCCTGCTCGCCAGTTCCCTGATCCCCGGCAACGAGAACGCCATCTACCGGGTGATCAACGGACTGACCCGGTGGGGCGCCCACGTCGTGCACAAGGGCAACGCCAAGGTGCACGTCTCCGGGCACGCCAGCGCCGGTGAACTTGTCTACTGCTACAACATCGTCAAGCCCCGCCACGTCATGCCGGTGCACGGCGAGTGGCGCCACCTGCGGGCCAACGGTGACCTCGCCATCCGTACCGGGGTCGACCCCGACCGCGTGGTCATCGCCGAGGACGGCGTCGTAGTCGACCTCGTCAAGGGCCGCGCCTCCATCACGGGCAAGGTGCCGGCCGGTTACGTCTACGTGGACGGCATGACGGTCGGCGGCGCGACCGAGGCATCGCTCAAGGACCGGCTGACCCTGGCCGAGGAAGGCGTCGTCACGGTCGTGGCGATCGTCGACGCCGACACGGGGGCGCTGGCCGAGGCCCCCGACTTCCTGGCCCGGGGTTTCGTCCACGACGACACCACCTTCGAGCCGGTCGTCCCGGTGATCGAGAAGGTGCTGGCCACGGCCGCCGAGGAAGGCGTGGGCGACGCGCACCAGCTCGAACAGCTCATCGCCCGCGCGGTGGCGTCCTGGGCGTTCCGTACCCACCGCCGCAAGCCCCTGATCATCCCGGTCATCATCGACGCCTGACCAGGGAGTCCGGTGGTTTCTCCCGGGGCGCGGCACACCGCGTCCCGGGCCCCGGGCTCCGGCCCGTGCCGAGGAAAGGCCAGCGCATGGGTGCGCGTTTCGAGGAACTCGACTGGCGGCCGACGCCACTGGGCGAGATCAGTCTGCGGCGGCGGCGCGATCCCGCGTCGGGCGGCGATGTGTACGAAGTGAAGCTCGGTGACGAGTTCCTGATGTCCAGCCTGTTCACGGCCGGCGAGATCGCGCTGGCCCGGCTCGGCCTGGCGGAGCTGCCGGACACCGGACTGGACGTCGTCGTGGGCGGCCTCGGTCTGGGGTACACCGCCCGCGCGGTCCTGGACGACCCCCGCGTCAGCGCGCTGGTCGTGGTGGACGCGCTGGGCGAGGTGATCGACTGGCACCGGCGGGGGCTGGTGCCGCTGGGCGCCGGCCTGGCGTCGGATCCGCGCTGCCGGCTGGTCCAGGGCGACTTCTTCGCGATGGTGGGCGATCCGGGCGGGCTGGACCCGCAGCAGCCGGAGCGCCGGTTCCATGCCGTCCTGCTGGACGTCGACCACTCGCCGCGCCATGTCCTGAACCCGAGCCACGCGGCGCTCTACACTCCCGCCGGGCTGCGCGCCCTGGCCGCCCGACTGCATCCCGGCGGCGTCTTTGCCCTGTGGTCGAACGATCCGCCGGACGAGGAGTTCGGGTCCGTCCTGGCGCAGGTGTTCGCGGAAGCGCGGGCGCACGTCGTCGACTTCCCCAATCCGCTGCAAGGGGGAACGGCGTCCAACACCGTCTATGTGGCCCGGAGTCACAGCGGCGCCACCGCGGACCCGGAGGGGTTCGGCCGGTCGGCCCAGCGGCCCTGCGCGTAACCCGGTCCGTTTTTACGCTGGTGCCATGATCACCAGGTCCAGTGTTCGCGGGGCTCTCGCCGGTGCGGGGTTCGCTCTCTGTACGGTTTCCCTCCTGCCGCCACCGGCAGCGGCGGCCACCCGGGACGATCCGCTGCCGCCGCCCCGGCCCGCGTCCGTCAACAAGGCCCTGTTGCACCGTCCAGGCACCCATGTGCGTCTGCGGCCGGGGGCGCCCCGCCTGCCGCGCGAGGTGTCCGCGCTGTCGTGGCTGGTGGCGGACGCCGCCACGGGTGAGGTGCTCGCCGCGCGGGACGCGCACCGCCGGCTGCCCCCCGCCAGCACCATGAAGACCCTTTTCGCCCTCACCGCCCTCCCCCGCCTTTCCCCCGCCGCTCTGCACACGGTCACCGCCACCGAGCTGTCGGGGGTGGGCGAGGGCAGCAGCGTGGTGGGGGTAACGCCGGGGGGCACGTACCGGATCGCGGATCTGTGGCGCGGTGTCTTCCTGAGCTCCGGCAATGACGCCGTCCACGTACTCGCGGAGCTGAACGGCGGCTGGAAGGTCACGGCGGCCCAGATGCAGGCCAAGGCACGCGCCCTGGGCGCCCTGGACACCCGGGTGGTCTCCCCCGACGGCTACGACGCTCCGGGCCAGGTCTCGTCCGCGTACGACCTCGCTGTGTTCGGGCGGTCCGGGCTGGCCGATCCGCAGTTCGCCCAGTACGCGGCGACCGTCGACACCAGGTTCCCGGGCGGCACGCGCAGGGACGGAAGCCCCACCTGGACGTTCGGCATCCGGAACACCAACCGGCTGCTGACGGGCGCCGACGGAGTGAAGAAGTACCCCGGCATCATCGGCCTCAAGAACGGCTACACCTCGCACGCCGGCCACACCCTGATCGCCGCCGCCCATCGTGGCAGCCGGCGCCTGCTGGTCACGGTGATGAACCCGCAGAAGGGCGGCGGCCACGCCGTCTACGAGGAGGCGCGCTCCCTGCTCGACTGGGGATTCTCCGCCGCGGGCCGGGTCCACCCGGTCGGATCGCTGACACCGCCCGCCGGGCTTCGGGATGCCCCGACCGCGCCGGTTCCCGCCGCGCAGGCAGCCGCGCTGGAGGAGTCCGGCTCGGGGAGCGCGTATTCGTGGCTGGCCGCGCTCGTCGGCGCGGCGTGCCTGACGGCGGGTGTCATCATGTGGACACGGGGCGGGCGCCGGCGACGGCCGCGCTGACCCGGTCCGCCGCCGCGAGAGATCCCGTCATCCGCGAGCACCGCCGTACCCCCGCCGTGACCTGCGCACCTCGACGCCCGCTGCCTGATTATTCACTGTGACCGCGTCCTCCCGCACGACAGAATGGAGCATCAGAAACCGGGAGGAACCCATGAGCCAGGCGTACCTGACTCTCCAAGACCTGCTGCCGCCACAGAAGTTGGCGGCCGCTCTCGATGCCGGGCACGTCACCCGCAAGCCGCACCCCGAACTGCCGCTGTCTCTCTACACCTACACGCGGACGTGCCAGTACGAGCGGATCTGGAACGAGGTGACCACGCGCTGCCGCGGGCTCGTCGCCGACGACACCACCGGCGAGATCGTCGCGCTGCCGCTGCCGAAGTTCTTCAACGTCGGTGAACACGAGGCCGGTCAGCCGTACGCGCCCGCTCTGCCGGACGAACCGTTCGAGGTGTACGACAAGGTCGACGGAAGCCTCGCGGTGGTCTTCCACTACGCGGACCGGTGGCGGGTCGCGTCCAAGGGGTCCTTCATCAGCGCGCAGGCGAAGTGGGCGCAGCGCCGCCTCGACAACAGGGACACCTCCGCCCTGACGCCCGGGGTGACGTACCTGGCGGAGATCCTGTATCCGCAGAACCGCATCGTCGTCGACTACGGCGACCGCCGGGACCTGGTGCTCCTCGCGGCGATCGGCAGGGACGGCGAGGAGATACCCGTGGCCGGGGCCGAGGCCGCCTGGAAGGCCATCGGGTCCGTGGTCACGAGGTGGCCCGCCATGCCGCTGGCCGACCTGATCGCGCTGACCACGTCGAACACCATGCCCGGCGGCCGTTCCGCGTCCGGCACCGACGCCGAGGGCTTCGTACTGCGCTTCGCCTCCGGTGTGCGGGCGAAGGCCAAGCTCTCCGAGTACGTACGGCTCCACAAGGTACTGACGGGTGTCACCGAGCGGGACATCTGGCGCAGCCACGGCATCCAGCGGTTCGCCGGCATGTCCGCGAAGCGTCTGGCGCAGGGCCTGGGCTGCTCGCGCGCCGAACTCGGGGGCATCACGGCGGCGGGCGGGCGGCCGCTGGACGTCCTGCTGGAGCAGGTACCGGACGAGTTCGACGCATGGGTGCGCGGGGTGATCGCGCGCCTGGAGGCCGACGCGGCGGCGCGCGAGCGCGCCATCGACGAGGCGTTCGGGAAGCTCGCCCATCTGGCCGCCGACCGGGGGGAGTTCGCGCGCGCGGTGCGGGAACTGCCCGACGGGCAGATCCGGGCCGCCATGTTCCTGCGTCTCGACGGACGCCCGACGGACCTCGTCGTGTGGCGGGCCGTCCGGCCCGAGGCGGCCGACCCCTTCAAGACCGATGAGGAGAACTGACCGGTGCCCGTAGTACACGTCATGACGGGGCTGCCCGCGTCGGGCAAGACGACCGCCGCGCGCAAACTCCAGGCGGAGGCCGAGGGCCGGATGCGCCGGGTCAACCTCGACGACCTGCGGGCGATGCTCGACCTTCCGGTCACCGAGCGGAGGTCGTGGGCGCACGAACAGACGGTCCTGGCGGTCCAGGACGCCGCGGTGCGGGCGGCCGTCGACGGCGGTTTCGACGTGGTGGTCGACAACACGCACATGACGCCGCACATCCCCAAGCGGCTGAAGGCGGCGGTCGCCGGCCTGGCCACGTTCACCGTGCACGACTTCACGGACGTACCGGTCGAGGAGTGCGTACGCCGGGACGCCGAGCGGGAGAAGCGCGTCGGCGAGGAGATCATCCGGCTCCTGGCCGACAAGCACGCGCAGGCCACCCGGGGCGGCTGGCGGCTCACCGACGCGTGGCTGAACGACCAGCCGCCCGTCGAGCCGTACGTGCCCGACCCTTCGCTGCCGGCGGCGGTGATGTGCGACATCGACGGCACGCTCGCCCTGACGGGCGACCGCGGACCGTACGACTTCACGCGCTGCGAGGTCGACCTGCTCAACGCGCCGGTGCGGCAGGCCCTGCGCGCCTTCCGGAGCGCGCACAACGACACCGTCGTGCTTCTGTCGGGACGCGGTGAGGAGTACCGCGCGCAGACGGAGGCCTGGCTCCGGGCGCACGACGTGCCGTACGACGAGCTGTGGATGCGCCCGGCGAAGGACGGCCGCCGCGACGACGTCGTGAAGGCGGAGCTGTTCGACCGGCACGTGCGTCACCGGTACGCGGTGCGGGTGTCGCTGGACGACCGTGACCGCGTGGTCGCGGTGTGGCGCCGGATGGGTCTGCCCACGTGGCAGGTCAACTACGGCGCGTTCTGAGCGCGACCGGTGCGACGCCCCGGGCGCCTCGCCGTACGTGGGTGGGGCGCCTGGGGCCCGGCCGCGGCCTCTACCGCGCGTCGGCCCGCTCCGTTTCGATCGTGAACGCGCTCGTGGTGTGGGACAGCTGCAGCAGCCGGGCCAGCGAGCGGGGGACGGCGCACAGCAGCAGGTCGCTTCCGCCGGCTCTGGCGGTCCGTGCGGCGCCCAGCATGGCGTTCAGACCCGAGCAGTCGCAGAAGGTCAGGCCGCCGCAGTCCACCACGACCTGCCGGTGGCCCGCCGCAGCGGCGTGGACGGCTTCCCTGAGCTCCGGCGCGGTGGCGACGTCGAGATCCCCCGCCAGGGTGATCCGGCAGGTGTCGGGTCCGGTGGCGCGGACGCCCAGCTGGAACGTGTCGTTCACGGCGCCCCCGTCGATCGCGATGCGGCTGCGGGGTGGACCGGCTGTTCCTCCAGACAACCCCTGACCTGCTGTCCTGTCCACCCCCGTGCCCCGGCCCGGGACCGCGGGCACGGGCGGGCCCGCACCCGCCGGGCCGGGCATGTCTTGACAAGCGCGGCGGCACGTTCTATTCAGGTTTTTGAAGAGGGTTTCCCTCCATATCCGCAGGTCAGAGCGGGGGAGGTGAACGCAGTGGCAGGGCTGGAGCCATCCGGTGGACGGCGCGACCACTACGCGGTGCTTGGCGTGGAGCCGACCGCTTCGGCCGGGCAGATCACGGCGGCGTACCGCCGGCTGGTGCGCGCGCTGCACCCCGACACCCGTCCGGACGGACCGGCGGCGGACGGCCGGTTCACCGATGTCGTCGTGGCCTACAGCACGCTGCACGACCCCGTCCTCCGTGCGGAATACGACTCCCGGCTCGGCCTGACCGGGCCCGCCGAGCCGGTGACCCGTGATACGCCCGTGGACGTCCGGGGTACCCGGATGCCGCACGCGGCGCGCGTGACGGTGAGAGTGACAGTGCACCCGGCTCCGCCCCGCCGCGACGCGCCGCTGTGGGCGGGTCCCACCCGGGTGCGCCCGGCACCCGACGCGTCCGGCCGGCCGCGGCCGCACCGGGTCACCGGCTGGGACCTGCTGTGGAAGTGGAGCACAGGGTGGTGAGGAGAAGGTCATGGCACGTGCAGTGGGTATCGACCTTGGTACGACGAACTCGGTGGTCTGCGTCCTGGAGGGCGGCGAGCCCACGGTCATCACCAACACGGAGGGCGCCCGGACCACGCCTTCGGTGGTCGGTTTCGCGAAGAGCGGCGATGTGCTGGTGGGCGAGATCGCCAAGCGACAGGCCGTGACGAACATCGAGCGGACCGCGCGGTCGGTCAAGCGCCACATGGGCGAGGCGCAGTGGCGATTCCCGGACACCGGGGACATCGACGGCAAGCGCTACACGGCGCAGGAGATCTCCGCGCGCGTACTCCAGAAGCTCAAGCGCGACGCGGAGGCGTACCTGGGCGAGGACGTCACGGACGCCGTCATCACCGTTCCCGCGTACTTCAACGACTCGCAGCGCACCGCGACCAAGGAGGCCGGGGAGATCGCGGGCCTCAAGGTGCTGCGGATCATCAACGAGCCGACGGCCGCGGCGCTCGCCTACGGCCTGGACAAGGAGAACGACCAGACCATCCTCGTCTTCGACCTGGGCGGCGGCACGTTCGACGTGTCGCTGCTGGAGATCGGTGAGGGCGTGGTCGAGGTGAAGGCCACCAACGGTGACACGCACCTGGGCGGCGACGACTGGGACCAGCGGGTCGTGGACTACCTGGCCAAGCAGTTCAAGAACGCGTACGGCATCGACCTGTCCAAGGACAAGATGGCCACCCAGCGGCTGCGGGAGGCCGCCGAGCGGGCCAAGATCGAGCTTTCGGCCGCGACCGAGACCACGATCAACCTGCCGTACCTGAGCGCGTCCGCCGAGGGGCCGCTGCATCTGGACGAGAAGCTCACGCGCTCGCAGTTCCAGCAGCTCACCGCGGACCTCCTGGAGCGGTGCAAGGCCCCGTTCCACAACGCGGTCAAGGACGCCAGGATCAAGGTCTCGGACATCAACCACGTGATCCTGGTCGGCGGTTCGACCCGGATGCCGGCCGTGACGGAACTGGTCAAGGAGCTCACCGGCAAGGACCCGCACAAGGGTGTGAACCCCGACGAGGTCGTCGCGATCGGCGCCGCGCTTCAGGCCGGTGTCCTGAAGGGTGAGGTCAAGGACGTCCTGCTGCTCGACGTCACGCCGCTGTCTCTCGGTATCGAGACCAAGGGCGGCATCATGACGAAGCTGATCGAGCGCAACACCACGATCCCGACCAAGCGCTCCGAAATCTTCACGACGGCGGAGGACAACCAGCCATCGGTGCAGATCCAGGTGTTCCAGGGCGAGCGCGAGATCGCGGCGTACAACAAGAAGCTCGGCATGTTCGAGCTGACGGGCCTGCCGCCGGCCCCGCGCGGTGTCCCGCAGATCGAGGTGTCCTTCGACATCGACGCCAACGGCATCATGCACGTGGCCGCCAAGGATCTGGGCACCGGCAAGGAGCAGCGGATGACCGTCACCGGCGGCTCCGCGCTGCCGAAGGACGACATCGAGCGCATGGTCCGCGACGCCGAGCAGTACGCGGAGGAGGACCACCGGCGCCGGGAGGCCGCCGAGACGCGCAACCAGGCCGAGCAGCTCGTCTACCAGACGGAGAAGTTCCTCAAGGACAACGAGGACAAGGTCCCCGGCGATGTGAAGACCGAGGTCCAGACCGCCGTCGCCGAGCTGAAGGAGAAGCTCAAGGGTGAGGACACGGCGGAAATCCGTACGGCGACGGAGAAGGTCGCGGCCGTCTCGCAGAAGCTCGGGCAGGCCATGTACGCCGATGCCCAGGCGCAGTCCCAGGCGCAGGGACCGGGCGCGGGTGCGGGCACGGGCGCGGGATCGGGCTCCGCGCGGGCGGAGAACGAGGAGGAGGTCGTCGACGCGGAGATCGTCGATGACGACAAGCAGCAGGGAGGCGCGGGATGAACCGCCCGACCGACGGCGGCGGCGACCCCCGGGTGCCGTCGTTGGAGATCGTCCGGGACGGGTGGCGCAGCGGCGGCCTCCCCGCCGCGTTCTCGGCCCGCGCCCCACGGCGGGAGGAGCGGACCGGGCGGACCGCCGGGGCAGCGTCCGGCCCCGGTGGGAGCGAGCCCGCGGGCAGCGGTACGCCACCACCGTCCCGGGAGGAAGCGCTCGGAGCGCAGCTGCGGGAGCGCACGGCCGACCTGCAACGGCTGAAGGCCGAGTACGACAACTACCGCAAGCGCGTACGCCGTGACCGGCTCGCGGTCCGTGAGATCGCCGTGGCCAACGTGCTCGGCCGGCTGCTTCCGGTGCTTGACGCCCTCGCCGAGGCCACCGAGCAGGGGGAGGTGACAGGCGGCTTCGAGCAGGTGGCCCGCGCCCTGAGGTCGGAACTGGGGGCGCTGGGACTGGAGTCGTTCGGCGCGGCCGGCGACCCCTTCGACCCGTTCGTGCACGAAGCGGTCTCGTACATCCGCGGCGACCAGGTCGAACGCTCCACCTGTACGGGGATCCTGCGGCCGGGGTACCGGGTCGGCGACCACCTCCTGCGGGCCGCCCAGGTGACGGTCACCGAGCCGCCCGCCGGTCCCCGGGACACCGCAGGCGCGCGCGAGAGCGGCGGCGACGGTACTCCCGGCCCCCTCCGCCCGGGCGGTTGACCGGCCCGCCGGTACGCGCGTCCGCCCGGCTGCGCCACTTGGTGCATCTTGACGGCCTGCTCGGCGGACGGACACCTCGGCGGGGTAGCCCTTGCTCCATGGCTGGTATCGAACTCAAGAGTTCCGCATTCGACGACGGCGCGTTCGTCCCGCGCCGCTACGCCAAGGACGGCGACGACGTCTCCCCCGGTCTTTCGTGGTCCGGTGTGCCGGAGGGCGCTTCCGAGCTGCTGTTGCTGTGCGAGGACCCCGACGCCCCCTCGGGGACCTTTGTGCACTGGCTCGTGACGGGCATCGACCCCGCGAGCCGTGGAGTGGAGCCGGGACAGAGCCCCGAAGGCGGACAGGCCCGGCAGAACGGCTTCGGCGAGTCCGGCTGGGGCGGCCCGCTGCCTCCCCCCGGCGACAAGGCACACCGCTACTTCTTCCGCCTGTACGCGCTGTCCGGACCGGTCGACCTGGCCGACGACGCGAGCGCCGAGGACGTGCACGCGGCGGTCGACGAGCGGCAACTGGCCACCGGCACACTGGTCGGCCTCTACCAGCGCTGAGGGACCGTACGTCAGGCCCGGCGGGACGGCGGGTGGCGTGCCGACCGGCGCACGTCGGTCGCCGCCGGCGGCGCCGCGGAGCCGCCCACCGCCTCCGCGCTGATCACGTAGTCTGGCCCGGGCAGCCGGCCGGACCGGTCAGCCATCCCCGGCCGCCCTCTCCCACCAGCGACTTCAGGATGGAAACAGCCCCATGGGAATGCTGATCGCCATCGGTGCGGGCATCGCGTGCGTAGTAGTGCTCGGTATCGTCATCGCAGTGATCGCGCGCGGACGCGGCCGCGGGAACGGCGGCGCGGGACCGGTTCACGGACCTGTGCAAGGAGGCTACCCGCAGCAGCCCGCGCCCTACGCGGTGCCGCCGGGCCCTCCGTCTCCCCCGGCTCCGCAGCACCAGCCCCCGTACTCCCCCAACCCGTACACGCAGCAGCCGCCCTACCCGGGGCAGTGAGCGCGATGGCGACGACGGCTCGCGCGAGCGTGCAGCACGAGGACGAGCAGGTGCGCGTCACGCGCTGGGACTTCGAGCCCGGAGCGCGCACGGGCCGCCATGCGCACGAATACGCCTACGTGGTCGTCCCGGTGGTGGACGGCCGGATCAGCGCGATCGCGCCCGACGGGTCGGTGACCGAGTCGCACCTGCGAGCGGGCGAGTCGTACGCCCGCCCGGCGGGGGCCGAACACGACGTCGTCAACGGGGGAAGCTCCTGGCTGGCCTTCGTCGAGATCGAACTCAAGGGGGCCCCGGCGACGGCAACCACCCCCACTCCCGCCCCGGTGCCACCGGGGCCGTGATCCGGCTGCCACCGGAGTGAGGGACGGACCCTCCGGTGGGAAAATCGGATGTATGAGCGGTGCTCTCGTGACGCTTCTGCTGACCGGGGACGTGATGCCGGGCCGGGGTGTCGACCAGATCCTTCCGCATCCCGGCGACCCGGCACTGCGCGAGGGCTACATCCGCGACGCCCGCGACTACGTCGCGCTGGCCGAGGCCGTCAACGGCCCGGTCCCCGACCCGGTGGACTATGCCTGGCCCTGGGGTGCGGCGCTCGGTGTGATGGACGCCGTGGCGCCCGACGCCCGGATCATCAACCTGGAAACGAGCGTCACGACGAGCGACGACTTCGCCCCCGGCAAGGCCGTGAACTACCGGATGCACCCGGACAACGTCCCCTGCCTGACGGCGGCGCGGCCCGATGTCTGCGTACTGGCGAACAACCACGTACTGGACTTCGGGCAGCGCGGCCTGGAAGAGACGCTGGACGTCCTGCACGCCGCAGAGCTCCGGCCGGCCGGTGCGGGACGGGACACGGCCGAGGCGCGGCGCCCGGTGGCGACCGCCACGAAGGGCGGCGGGCGGGTGCTCGTGCTGTCGTGCGGGACGGCTTCCAGCGGGATCCCGTCGTACTGGGCGGCGACGGACGACCGGCCGGGCGTCGATTTCGTACCCGATCTGTCGGACCGCAGCGCGGACGCCCTCGTACGAAGGCTGCGGGCGGTGCGGCGGGAGGGCGACCTGACGGTCGTCTCGATCCACTGGGGGTCGAACTGGGGATACGGGGTGCCTCCGGCCCAGACCGCCTTCGCACGGCGGCTGGTGGACGGTGGTGTGGACGTCGTGCACGGCCACTCGTCGCACCACCCGCGCCCGATCGAGGTCTACCGGGGCAGACTCGTCCTGTACGGCTGCGGAGACCTTGTCGACGACTACGAGGGCATCTCGGGCCACGAGCGGTACCGGGACGACCTGCGGCTGCTGTACTTCCCGTCGCTGGACGCGCGTACGGGCGAACTGGCCGGTCTGCGCATGGCCCCCCTGCGGGCCCGGCGGATGACACTGCACCAGGCGTCCGCGGCGGACTCCGCCTGGCTGTGCGAGACCCTGACCAGGGCAGGACGCACGTTCGGCACCTCGGTGGAGCCCGACCCCACCGCCGACGGGCTTCTCCGGCTCGGCCGGGCGGGCTGAACCCCCCGCACTCCGCCGCACGAACACTGCCACCCCACCCCCTCCTGAACGGGCGGCCGTCGCGCCGCGTAGTAGGGAACGACGGGGTGACCGTGATCGTGCGGAAAAGAGGCGAACACCTGTGATGCGTCGAAAAGGACCGGAAGCGTGGGTGCCGCCACGCCGGTCCTCCGGCCACGGCAACAACACCGGCCACGGCAATACCAACAACAGCAGCAACAGTCGGCGGCTGCGCGTCGATTATCCGCGCCGGGGCCGACGCGGGCTGTTACGGCTGGTCCCGTCGTGGCGCCAGCTGCTCGCGCTCTCGCTGCTCTGCTGCGGCGCGGTCGCCGCACTGGTCGGCTACGTCTACTCCACCGTGCACATCGCGGACGTGAACGCCGCCGCGCGGGCCGAGGCCAATGTCTATTACTGGGCCGACGGCACGCACATGGTCACGGTCGGCGCGGTCAACCGGCAGAACATCCCCCTGTCCGACATCCCGCCCTCCCTCCAGAACGCCGTGATCGCGGCGGAGAACGCCGATTTCTACAGCGACCCGGGCTTCTCCGTCGGCGGCGTGGGCCGGGCCGTGGTGAACATGGCACGCGGAGGGCAGGTCCAGGGCGGCTCCACCATCACCCAGCAGTACGTGAAGAACACCTACCTGACCCCGGAACAGACCGTGGACCGAAAGCTGCGCGAGCTGTGTCTGGCGGTCAAGCTGTCCAGGTCACTGTCCAAGCAGGAGATCCTCCAGGGCTACCTCAACACCAGTTGGTTCGGCCGCAACGCCTACGGGGTGCAGGCCGCCGCGGTGGCCTACTACGGCATGGACGCGAAGGACCTCGATCCCGGCCGCAGCGCGCTGCTGGCCGCGCTGCTCAAGGGAGCGGAGCAGTACGACCCTTCGCTGAGCGAGGCGAACCACCGCCGGGCCGAGGCACGGTGGCGGTACGTCCTGGACCGGCAGGTGGAACTCGGCCACATGACGCGGGAGGAGCGGGCCAGGTACACCGTCTTCCCCGAGCCGCGCCCGCAGTCGGTGTCCCCCGGCCTGTCGGGACAGACGGGCTACCTGGTGGACGTGGCGAACAAGTACATCCAGAAACGTACCGGGCTGACCGCCGAGGAACTGGGTCGCGGCGGATACCGGATCCGCACCACCTTCGACAAAACCGGTGTGGAGCGGCTGCGGCGGAGCGTGGAGCAGGTCACCGCGCGGGCTCTCGACCCCGGGAACCGGGCCGCCGACCGTGACGTCCAGGTCGGCGCCGCCTCGGTCCGGCCGAGTGACGGTGCGGTGCTGGCGCTGTACGGCGGTCCCGACGCGACCGAGCACTTCACCAACAACGCCGATACGGCCGGTGTGCCGGTGGGTTCGGCCTTCAAACCGTTCGTGCTGGCGGCAGCCCTTCAGCACGGCGTGCGTTCGGCCGGCGCCGCCCCGCCCCGGCTGCCCGTGACGTCCGACAGCTTCTACGACCCAACCGGCGCCCTGACAGCCGCGACGCCTTTGCTGGCGCGTGGCGGAGAGAGCCGGTTCGGGGACGGTGTGCTGCCCTTCGCCACCGGGCTCCCTACCCTGCGCGAGGCGCTGGTGCGGGGTGGCGACAGTGTCTACAGCCGCCTCGGCGAAGACGTCGGTCTGGCGAAGGTACGTGATCTCGCGGTCAGTACGGGCCTGTTGCCGCAGAGCATGGCTCCCCTGGAGCGGCGCTTCTCCGTCGGCACCTCCACACCGAGCGCCATCAGGATGGCCGACGCGTACGCCACCTTCGCCGAGGAGGGCCGGCGTACGGACCCGTACTCCGTCACCGCGGTCACCTACCGGGGGGCGCGGCTGGAGGGGCTGGAGCCGCCGCCCGGCAGGCAGGTACTGGACACGGCCGTGGCACGTGAGGTCTCGCGCGCGATGCGGGACGTGGCCGTGGACGCCCTGGCACCGGACACCCTGCGCGCGCTGGGCCCGGTCGCCGCGGGCCGGACCGGGGACGACGACCGGCTGCCCGCTGCCTGGTTCGTCGGCTACACCGAGGAACTCTCGACCGCTGTGACCGTCTTCCGCGACAAACCAGGCAGGGGCGGGCTGCTCCCGCTGACCGGGCTGGGCGGAGCGGCCGGGCCGGGCGCATCCGCGGAGACGCGTGACTTCCTGCCGCTGCGGGTGTGGTCCTCGTACATGACCGCCGCCTCGGAGGCACCGGCACCGGCACAAGAAACGGACTTCAGGGCGTCCGCCGACTCCCCGTAGGGGCCTCCCCCGCCTTGCCGCGAACGGCGAAGGGGCCGGCGTCCGGAATGGACGCCGGCCCCTCGTACGTACGGCTCGCGCGGTGGCCCCTACCGGCTGCCGGCCGCCCCCACCGGGGTCTGTGCGGGCTGGGCAGCATGCTGTGGGATGGACGCGACCGGTGCGGTCTCGCTCAGATGACCCACATGCGGGCGGGGCCGTTCCACGGCGGGAGTGCCCGTTATGGCGGCGGTCGCCGGGTGGCCGGACGGGGGCGCCGCACTCTTGCGCTCGTCGGGTGCGTTCGCCACCGAGGACCACGTCCGGAGCCGGTGGCTGGCGGCCTCGTCGAGCGTCACCGGAGCCCCGCGCTGCGCGGCCAGCCGGCTCGCCTCCCGGCCGAGCGCCGCCACATCGTCCCAACGCAGGGTCAGCACCACGGAAAGCTCGGCACCACCGTCCGGGAGTCCTTGCATCATGGATTCGACGCGCTCGTTCATGTCCGCTCCTGTCGTTGCCACAGAGACGTAACACCGCGCCTGGCTCGGGCGCGGACAGCCCGTAGTACGCAACGTGTGGGCGGTGTGTTCAGCGAGCGGCCGGATCTCCCCGGACACACACACCGGGCACGCGGACATCCGGCGGTCCCGGCCCGGCCGGGGCCGCGCCGCCGAGCGGGGACACGTCCATCGGTGGCGCGGGCCGTGCCGGGCCCCTGTCGCCGCCACGCGCGGGTCGCGCAACCCGCGCGCGGGCGGCCGGTATGCGCGTCACCGCACACCAACAACCCGGCACCACTCGGAAGGAGCCGCCACGCGCGACGGCCGCGACGGCGTTACACGCCCGCTGTGGCGGCCGGCGTCGCGGCCGACGGCTCCTGCATCGCTTCCGCGTCCTTGACGACCCGGTAGTAAACGGACTTCTGCTGCTTGGTCCGCTCGCTCTGGTTCTTGGCGACCGACGCCTCGAGGGCGTTGCGCACCACGGTGACACTCAACGTGCGTCCGGGATGTGCCTGCGCCAGCTCCTGCGTCACTTCGGCCGCCGACCGCGGTTCGTCGTGCTTCGCGAGGACACCGACGACGAGTTCCCGCAGCGGGGGTGTGGTCTTGTTCGCCTTCTGCGGGGCGTCCGGCTCTGCCGTCTTCCTGGTGCGCCTGGCCGCCGCGGGAGCCGCCTTGGCCGCGCGGCGGGCGCGGGGAACCGTTGCCGTGGCGGCCGCCTTGGCGGTCTTCGGTGCCTTGGCCGCCTTGGCCTTCTTCGCCGGCGGGGTACCCAGGGCCGCCCGCATGCTCACCAGCAGTTCGTGGTCCTTCTCCAGTGCCTCGAGCCGGCTCTGAAGGGCGGCCACCTCGGACCTGACGCGCTCCTGTTCCTGTGTGTTGCGCTCCAGATCCGCGTCGACCTGCTCGGCGTACTGGGACTTCAGTGTGGCGTTGCCTTCTGCCATGACAGCTCACTTTCGTTGCACGACTGTTGGAGGCGGATGCTACTCACATGTGTCGTACCCGCAGAACCACACGGGTGCGGCAATTCGACATCACCGCTCAACTCGCTGTCGAGCAAGGCGCCCAGTTTCACTCGGCGTAGCGCTGTTCGGTTACCCCGGCGCCACCCCGGCGAACCCGTACTACCGCGCGCCGCCGGCCTCTTCCCCGTCCGCCGGTTCGACGTGCATGGCGGCCTCTTCGGCCGATGCCGCACCACCGTCGATCCCCACATCTCGCCCCAGCACACCGATGTTCCGCCGCGGCGCCTCCTCCGCCACCGGGGCGATGCGGCCCGCACGGGTGTCGGCGGCGCTCTCGTCCAGGGGTTCCCCCTCGCCCCCGGGCAGGTCACCGACGTCGTCACCCTCCGGCGGGCGCACGTCGGGGGTTTCCTGTGCCAGGCGCTGGTCGAGGGACTCCCCCTCGCGCTGCTCCTCGCCGGTGGTGCCGTACTTCGTCACGCCCAGGGCCCGCTCCGGCGGGGAGTACCCCTCGTCCAGCGTCTCGTCCAGGTCGCGCTCCCCGACCGCGTTCTCCAGGTCGAGGTCGTCGGTCGGCCTGTTGTCCACGTCGGAGTGTCCGGGCTGGTAGACGTCGTCGCCCCGTGCCTCGTCGTCAGACATGCGCTGGTTCCTTTCCCGTACGGCGGTCCTGCTCCCTGCAGGCGCATGTGGGTACCCGGCCGGCCACACACCACACCGCATGCGTCACATTCGTCACACGGTTCACCCGCTCGGCCCTGTGGTGTCGCCCCTTCACGGGGAGCCCGGCAGCGTCTGTTCCGTCCAGATCGTCTTCCCGTGCCGTGTGTAGCGGCTGCCCCACCGTTCGGTGAGCTGTGCGATCAGGAAGAGACCGCGCCCGCCTTCCTCGGTGGCCCGTGCGCGTCGCATCCTGGGCTGCGTACTGCTGGGGTCGGACACCTCGCAGATGAGTGCCGACGTACGGATGAGCTTGAGTTCGACGGGGCCGCCGCCCGCGTAGCGGATGGCGTTGGTGACCAGTTCGCTCGCCACCAGTTCGGTGGTGAAGGCCAGTTCGTCCAGGCCCCAGCGGGACAGCTGCTCGACCACCAGCGCACGGGCGTCCGCCACCACCGCGGGATCGGGCTCCAGCACCCACACCACGCTCGCTTCCGGAGGCACCGCGCGGGTACGGGCGAGCAGCAGCGTCACGTCGTCCGACAAGGGGCTCGGCGCCAGATCGGCCACCATCTCCCGGCCGACGTCGCGCAGCGGACGGTCGAGGGCGTCCGCCGTCATCAGCCGGTCCCGGAGCGCCGCCATGCCTTCGTCGAGGTCGGCCAGGGGCCTCTCGACCAGGCCGTCGGTATAGAGCGCCAGTACGCTGCCCGGTTCGATCTCCATCTCCACGGGTTCGAAGGGCAGTCCGCCGACCCCGAGCGGCGGTCCGGGGCTCACGTCGGCGTAGGTGACGGTCCCGTCGGGCGCCAGCAGGGCGGGCGGGGGGTGCCCGGCGCTGGCCATGACGCACTGGCGCGCCACCGGGTCGTACGTCACGTACAGACACGTGGCACCGAACGAGTCGTACGCGCTCGGCGGTGCGGCGCTCGCGGTGGCACCGTTCTCGTAACTGCTGTTCTCCACCGTGAGTTGGGAGACGAGGTCGTCGAGGTGGGTGAGCAGCTCGTCGGGTTCCAGGTCCAGATCGGCGAGCGTGCGCACGGCGGTGCGCAGCCGTCCCATCATCGCCGTTGCCTGGAGGCCGTGACCGACGACGTCCCCGACCACCAGGGCGACCCGCGCGGACGAGAGCGGGATGACGTCGAACCAGTCCCCGCTCACTCCGCCGGCCGTGTCCGTGGGGTAGTAGACACTGGCGCTCTGGACGGCGGTCGTCTCGGTCGTCGTCGGCGGCAGCAGGCTGCGCTGCAAGCTCACGGAGGCGTGGCGCTCGCGGGCGTACCGGCGCGCGTTGTCGACGACGAGAGCGGCCCGGGAGGCGATCTCCTCCAGCACGGCCAGGTCGTCGGCGTCGAAGGGCGGCCGGGTGCCCGTGCGCCACACCGTGACCCGTCCCAGGAGTCTGCCCCTGGCACGCAGCAGCGCGCTCATGGCGCAGCGGGCACCGGAACCGGGCGCGGGGGCCGGCACGTCGTCGGCGTCCGGCCCGTGCCCGGTGAGCCGTGGCCACATACGGCCGCGCGGCGCGTCGTCGCCGATGTCCACCCGCAGGGAGCCGCCGACCGGAAGCTCCCCGGTGCCGTCACCGCCCGCCACGGCCGCCCGCCGCAGGACGTGCTCCCGCTGATGGCCGGGGCCGGGCTCCTCGTGGGCGAAGACGGCCTCGGCGATGTCTACGGCGGCCAGGTCGGCCAGCACCGGAACGAGCACGTCGGCCAGGTCCTGGGTGGTCTCGGCGACCGACAGCGAGTTGCCCAGTACGGCGGTGGCGCGGTGCAGCAGATCGAGGCGCCGGCGAGCCCCGCGCTCCCTGGTCACGTCGGTGAAGAGGGCGGTGACGCCCATGACCCGGCCGTCGGGCTCCTGGAGGCGGAACGCGGACAGCGCCATGATCCGCCCCGTCCCCGGGTCGATCCGGGTGCGTACGAGGGCGTCCATCGCCACCAGGGGCGTACCGGTCGTGAGCACCTTCCGCAGCTCTTCCTCGATCACCCGCGCGTCCTCGGCCCACAGGAACTCGCCCAGCCGCAGGCCGCCGAGGTCGGCGGGCAGGCCGGTGTACGGAAGCACCAGGGTGTTCGTCCGCACCAGGCGCAGGTCGCGGTCGAACATCGCGAACCCGACCCGTTTCTGGAGGAACATCTCCTGCATGAACGCGTGGTCCTGGCGCCACCGCAGCATCAGGGCGGCGGGCGCCCCCACGAGGAAGAAGCGCGCCGAGCGCCGGTCCGGCTCTCCGCGGTCCAGCGGAAGGACGCGGAAGATGATGTCCTCCTCCCCGCCCCCGGCCGCGCTCACCACGGCCCGGCCCTCCCAGACGGGACCGTCCTGCTGCGCCATGACCTCGGGCCAGCGGGCGGGGTCTGCCAGCAGGTCCTTGAGCCGCCGGCCGCAGAGCTGGGCGGCCCGCCGGTTCAGGAGAACCTCGGCCGCCGGTGTGCAGCCGAGGATCGTCCCGGCGGCGTCCACCAGCAGCCCGGCGGCGTTGCCCGCGTCGAGGGGATCGTCGTTGCTGCGAGCAATGCGCACACGCACCCCCGAGATCGGGTTCTCACCGGTCTGATCCGGGCCGGGCGGCCGGACGGTCGGCACCTTTGATCCGTCGGTGTCCTGGTTCTCTTGATCAGGCTATCCATCACCCCGGCGGTCCGCCCGCCCGGAGGGCGGAAGACCGGCCAATGGCCGATCGCCCGCGCGGCGCCGGGATGCGGCCGTGGGGGTGCTGTGTGACCCTGACCGCGAGACCAGGCGGTGCCGACGCGAGGAACAGCGATGAGTCAGCTCGGAGAGAAGCCGGAAGAGGTCCGCAAGCAGCTGGAGGAGGAGAAGCGGAAGGCGCGGGAGCAAGAGGAGAAGTCCGCCGGCCGGGCCTCACGGGCCGGGGACCGGGCCGTGGAACCGGACGACGGCGCGTACCTGGACGACCCCGCATACCCCGACGAGCGGGACCAGGGCTGACCGCTCCAGCCCCGCCCGACCGCCCCCTGCCCCACGCCCATCTGCCCCCTGCCTTACGCCGGTAGCGGATGTGGCCACCAATGCGAGACTTGGAAACATGGACTGGGCTTCATGGACGACGCTCGGGGTACTGACCGGCCGCGGCGGGGTGCTCACCGAGGAAGCGGGCATCCTGACCGGGGACCTCACGGTGCACACCACGTGGGCCGGCGGTGAGGCGCGGATCGCGGTGCAGTACAGCGGCGCGTCCGACTGGTTCACCATGGCGGGCAGTCCCGTGCCGTCCCCCTCGGAGGCCGACAGCCGGAACCTGCACGACGCGGTGGTCGCAGCGGTACGTGCCGGTGGCGCCGCCACCGTTCCCGCTCCGCCGCACAGCGGCTCCTCGGCACAGTGACGCCGACGCCCCACCGGTGCGCCGGCCGTAGGGTTCGCGCTCCTTGCACGACATGCTGATCAAGCTCACCGCGGACGGCCCACCACAGCAAGGAGAACGGCCATGCTCGCGCGTGATCTCGCGGAAACCTACCCCCACGTGTCGGTCGACGCCGACGCGGTGGACGCGGCCAGGCTGCTGGCCGGGAACAAGCTGCCCGCGCTCCTCGTGGTCGACGCCGACCAGCGGCCGTACGCCATCGTCCCGGGCTCCCAGCTCATCAAGCAGCTCGTGCCCGACTACCTGCTGGCCGAGCCGCTGCTCGTCTCCGTGGTCGACGACCGGCACCTCGGCGAGGTCACGGAGAAGATCGACGGCCTGACGGTCGCCGAGTGGCTGCCCTCGCGCACCTACGCACCGCCGGTGGTCGGGCCCGACGCGGGTCTGCTGCAAGTGGCGGCGCTCATGGCCCGTACGCACAGCCCTCTCGTCGCCGTCATCGAGCGCGAGGGCGACGAAGTCCGCCTGCTGGGGGCCATCACCGCCGCCTGCCTGATGACCCATCTTCTCGCCGGGCCGTGAGCGGCCGGCGGAGCCGGGCGGCGCCGGCCGTCCTCCGCCGCACACCCGTTGAACGAGCACTGCTGGGTGCGGTGAGCCCACCGGACCCCACCGCACACCCGGACGGCCCGTAGCGAGCCGCGGCGCGCCAGCGCTCCTCCGACGCGCGGGACCGAGCACGGCTTCCGTACACCTTGACAGCGGGCGACCCCGTGCGTGAGTCTGCGAGCGCACGGTGGGAACGTTCCCACCCGTCCGCTGCCACGCCTCAGGAGACAGCACATGCCCGAACGTCCGGTCCGTTGGGGCATCCTCGCCACCGGCCCCATGGCCGCCGCCTTCACCCAGGACCTGGCCCTGATCCCGGACGCGGACGTGGTCGCCGTGAGTTCGCGCTCCGAGGAGTCCGCCCGGCTCTTCGCCGACCGGTTCGGCGTCCCCCGCGCCTACCGCGGGTGGCAGGGCATGGCGGCGGACCCGGACGTCGACGTCGTGTACGTCGCCACTCCGCACTCCCAGCACGTCGCGGCCACCACGGCCTGCCTCGACGGCGGGAAGGCGGTCCTGTGCGAGAAGCCGTTCGCCCTCAACCGCGCGCAGGCCGCGTCGATGACGGAGCTCGCGGAGCGCAAGTCCCTCTTCCTCATGGAAGCCATGTGGACCTGCCTGAACCCCCTGGTCCGGCGCGTCCGCGCCCTGCTCGACGAGGGTGTCATCGGGGAAGTACGTTCCGTGCACGCGGACTTCGGGGTGCGGGCTCCGGCGATACCCGGGCACAGACTGCGCGATCCCGCCGCCGGCGGCGGCGCCCTCCTCGACCTCGGTACGTACCCCGTGTCGTTCGCCCACCTGCTGCTGGGCCCTCCCGACCATGTGGCGGCCTGGGCGCATCTGGGCGGCACCGGGGTGGACGAGAGTACGTCGGCCGTCCTCGGCTACGAGCGGGGAGCCATGGCCGTCCTGACGTGTTCGCTCGCGTCCGACAGCGCGCGCGGCGCGGTCGTCCACGGCACCCGGGGGCGGATCGAGTTCCCCGCCGACTTCTACAACCCGCGCACCGCGGTGGTGCGCCGCGACGGACACGCGCCGCGGACCCTCGTCGCGGACCCGCAGACCGGTCACGGTTACGGGCATCAGGCGCGGGAAGTGATGCGCTGTCTGCGGGAGAAGCGCACCGAGTCGCCCCTGGTGCCGCTGCACGGCAGCCTCGACGTCATGGGCACGCTGGACCGGATCCGGGAACTCGTCGGTCTGCGCTACCCGGGCGAGTGAGCGACGGACACACGGCACGACACCTGCCCGGCGTGCGGGCGCACGCCGGGCGGAGCCTGTGTTGCCGGCGGTCAGGTCGCGTCCGGCGCCGGCAGTGTGCCCGTACGTGCCACATCGGCGTACCAGCGGGCGCTCGCCTTCGGGGTGCGGCGGCCGGACGGGTAGTCGACGTACACCGCCCCGAAGCGCTTGCTGTATCCGTATCCCCACTCGAAGTTGTCGAGCAGCGACCACAGGAAGTAGCCCCGCACGTCCACCCCTGCCTGGATCGCCCGGTGCACCGCCGTGAGGTGGCCGTGCAGGTAGGCGATCCGGTCGGGGTCGATCACCTCGCCCCCCGGATTGATGTAGTCGTCGAACGCCGCGCCGTTCTCCGTGATCATGAGGGGCAGGTCGGGGAAGTCGGCCTTGAGCCGGAGCAGCAGGTCGTACAGACCGCTGGGGTCGACGGCCCAGCCCATCGCCGTCCTGTCGCCCGGCGGCAGGTGGAAGTGCACGTTGTCGGCGCCGGGCCACGGGCTGTGCGCGCTGTTGCCGTGGCCGTCGGAGCCGTGGCCGGCGTCGCCGGTGGCGGCGGAGACGAGCGTCGGCGTGTAGTAGTTGACGCCCAGGAAGTCGAGCGGCTGGCGGATCGCGGCCGTGTCGCCGTCCTGTACGAAAGACCAGTCCGTGAGGTGGGCGGTGTCGCGCAGCAGGTCGGCCGGGTACGCGCCGCCGAGGACGGGCCCGGTGAAGACGCGGTTGGCCAGCGCGTCGATGCGGCGGGCGGCGTCCGCGTCCTCGGGGCTCGCGGTGAGCGGGCGTACGTGGTGGACGTTGAGGGTGAGCGAGATCCGCGCGTCACCGCGCAGATTCGCGCGCAGCGCCTGTACGGCCTGTCCGTGCGCGAGGTTGAGGTGGTGCGCCGCGCGCAGGGCGGCGACGGGGTCGGTCCGGCCCGGGGCGTGGACGCCGGACGCGTAACCGAGAAAGGCGCTGCACCACGGCTCGTTGAGCGTCGTCCAGGTGTGCACCCGGTCTCCGAGTGCTCCGGCGGCGAGGGCTGCGTACTCGGCGAAGCGTTCGGCGGTGGCACGCTCGGGCCAGCCGCCCGTGCTCTCCAGTTCCTGGGGCAGGTCCCAGTGGTAGAGCGTGGCGACGGGCTGGATGCCCTTCTCCAGCAGTTCGTCGGTCAGCCTGCGGTAGAAGTCCAGGCCCTTCTGCACAGCGGGGCCGCGGCCGGTCGGCTGGATGCGGGGCCAGGCGAGGGAGAAGCGGTACGCGCCGACGCCGAGGTCCGCCATGATGGCGACGTCCTCGCGCCAGCGGTGGTAGTGGTCGGTGGCGATGTCACCGGTGTCGCCGTTGCGGACCTTGCCGGGGGTGCGGGCGTAGGTGTCCCAGATGGACGGGGTGCGTCCGTCCTCCGCCGCCGCCCCTTCGATCTGGTACGCGGCGGTGGCCGTTCCCCAGAGGAATCCCGGGGGGAACACCCGGCTGTCGGCGGTCTGGGGGGCGGTCGCGGTGCGTCGGATTGCGGTGACCACGGGCGTGGTTCCTTCCGGGGGTCGGGGATGTCCGGTGTGTGTGAGGAGGTGGGCTCAGCCCTTGACCGCGCCCTGCATGATGCCGCCGACGATCTGGCGGCCGAAGACGACGAACATCACCAGCAGCGGCAGGGTGCCGAGGAGGGCGCCGGCCATGATCAGGGACTGGTCGCGGATGTAGCCCGCGCTCAGCTGGGTGAGGGCGACCGGGACCGTCGGGTTGGTCATGTCGAGCACGATGAACGGCCAGAAGAAGTCGTTCCAGGCGTGCACGAAGGTGATCATGAACAGGACCGCCATCGGCGGCCTGGCGATGGGCAGGACGATGCTCCAGAAGATGCGCAGCGAATGCGCGCCGTCGATCCGCCCCGCCTCGACGAGTTCGTCGGGCAGCGCCTCGGACAGGTACTGCCGCATGAAGAACACGCCGACCGCGCTGACGAGGGTCGGGAAGATGACGGCGGGGAGTTTCTGCCCCCACCCGAGGTCCGTCATCATCATGAACAGGGGTACGACGCTGAGTTGCGGCGGCACCATCATCGTTCCGATGACGAGCATCAGCAGGATGTTGCGTCCCTTGAAGCGCAGCTTCGCGAAGGCGAAGCCCGCCAGGGTGGCGAACAGCACGGTGGACAGGGCGATGACACCGGCCACGATGAAGCTGTTGACCATGGCCTTGCCGAGCGCGGCGTCCTGCCATGCCTTGCCGAGGTTCTCCAGGAGGTGCGGTCCCGGCAGGAACGGTGGCGGGGTCTGGCTGACACGGGTGTTGTCGGTCGACGCCGCGACCATCGTCCAGTACAGGGGAAAGAGGGAGACGAGCGCGGCGACGGTCAGCAGGAGGTAGGTGAGGGGGCCCGCGTGGTGCTGGCGGCCGGCTCCGGGCCGCAGCCGCGTACGCAGGCTTCGCCGGGCCGGCCTGCTGTCCTTCGGCGGCTGCGGGCGGACGTCCGTCCGGACGGGGAGGCTGTCGGTGGTCATGGCTGGCTCGCTCCTGGTCAGGACGTACGTACTGAGGACGCTCGGCGGGACGCGAGGCGTTTGACGACCCGCTGGACGACGAAGACGAGGATCAGCAGCAGGAACATCACCCAGGCGACGGTGGCCGCCCGCCCCATCTGGTAGTTCTTCCAGCCCTCCTCGTACAGCAGCAGTCCGAGGGTCTGGTACTGGTTGTCCGCTCCCCCGGTGACGCCCATCGGGCCCTGGCCGAAGATGAGCGGTTCGCCGAAGAGCTGGGTCGCGCCGATCGTCGACAGCACGATGGTGAAGACGATGGTGGACCGGATGCCCGGGATGGTGACCGAGACGAACTGCTGCCAGCGCGAGGCGCCGTCGATGGCGGCCGCCTCGTACCGGTCACGGGGAACGGCCTGCATGGCAGCCAGGTACAGCAGGGCGTTGTAGCCGGTCCAGCGCCAGATCACGATGGTCGAAATGGCGGTCTGCGCGGCCCACTTGTTGTTCTCCCAGTCGACGTTGTCGACACCGACCAGGCTCAGCATCCAGTTGATCATGCCGAAGTCGCGTTCGAAGAGCATGGTGAAGACGAGCGCCGCCGCGCCGACCGACGTCGCGTACGGGGTGATGGCGGCGACCCGGAAGAACGTCGAGCCGCGCAGCCGGTAGTTGAGGAGATGCGCCAGGCCCAGCGCCGTCATCAGCTGCGGCACGGTGGACAGGACGCCGAGGGTGAGGGTGTTGAGCAGCGCGTTCCAGAAGCGTTCGTCCTGCCACAGCGCGGTGTAGTTGTCGAACGCCACCCACTCCATGACGTTCATGGTGGCGAGTTCGACGCGGTGCAGGGAGATCCAGGCGGTGTAGACGAGCGGATAGAAACTGAAGGCCGCGAACACCACGAAGAACGGAGTGATGAAGGCGTACGGCGCTCCGCGCAGGTCGAGGCGGTGGAGCAGCGTACGCCGCCGCTGGCGCGGGCGTTCCCGTTCGCCGGTCCGGGTTGTCGGGAGGGAGGTGGCCACCAGAGGGCATCCTTCGTGAGACGTGGGCGGGGCTGCGGCGCCCCGGTGACCGCGCGGAACCGCCGGCGGTCACCGGAACACCGGGGCGGCTGGACTCAGCCGGTGGCCTTCTTGATCCGGTCCTCCGTGTCCTTCCACGCCTCGTCCGGGCTCTTGCCCTGCGACTCGATGAGCGTCAGGCCCTGCGAGAAGATGTCCTTGATCGTGCCGTCCTTGCGCCCGAGGACCTGCTTGTCGGGGATCTCCTGGGCGGCCTCACCGAAGATCTTGCCGATCGGGGCGTCGCTGAAGTACTCGGACTTGGCGTCGGTGACCGCGGGGGCCTTGAGGGCTTCCTGCGAGGACGGGAAGTTGCCGAGCTTCTTGAAGATGGACTCCTGCTGCTCGGGCGCGGTCAGCCAGGCGACCAGCTTCTTCGCCTCTTCCTTGACCGGGCTCTTGTCGATGACGCCGAGGAACGAGCCGCCCCAGTTGGCACCCTTCGGCGCCTTGGCGACATCCCACTTGCCCTTGTTCGCCGGGCCGGCCTTCTCACTGATGTGGCCGAGCATCCAGGCCGGGCAGACCGCCGTCGCGAAGGTGCTGTTGGCGAGGCCCGGGTCCCAGCCGGGCTGGAACTGCCGCAGCTTCGCGGTGAGTCCGGTGCCGCCGGCCTCCGCGGCGAGCTTCCACGCCTCGGTCACGGCGGGGTTGTCCTGGTAGATGAGTTCGCCGGACTCGTTGTAGAACTGCTCGGAGTTGCCGTAGATCATGGCGTTGAACAGCCCGCTCGCGCTGTCCATAAAGGCGACCTTGTCGTTCTTGGTGCCCTTCTTGAATTCCTTGCCCGCCTCGACGTACTTCGACCAGTCGCCCTCCCACAGTTCGGCGACCTCCTCGCGGTCGGTCGGCAGCCCCGCCTGCTCGAACATGTCCTTGCGGTAACAGACAGCCATGGGCCCGATGTCCGTGCCGAAGCCAATGACCTTGTCGTCCTTGGCGGTGACCTGGCTCAGTTTCCAGGGCAGGAAGTGGTCGGCGCCCTTCACACCGGAGAGGTCGGTGAACTTCGCGGCCTGGGTGTCGGCCAGTTCCTTGGCGCGGCCGATCTCTATGCCCTGGATGTCCTTGAGCCCGCTGCCCGCCGCGAGGTGGGTCTGGAGGGCGGTGTAGTACGTCTGCTCGTCCCCCGCCACCTCGGCCTCGATGCGGACGTTCGGGTTCTCCTTCATGTACTGGTCGAGGAGGCCGGTCTCCTTGTATCCCATGACGCCGAACAGGCCCATGGTGATGGTGACTTCGCCGTCCTTGACTCCACCGCCGGTCCCTCCGTCGCCGTCGCCGCCGCTGCATCCGACGACCAGGCCGAGTGCGGCCACGGCCGAAACGGTGGCTACAACCCTTGTACGCAACAGCTTGTGAGCCCTGCTCATTTAGCCCTCCCAGTGGCGGCGCCGACGCACCGGACTACGAGCCCGTACGGTCCGCTCTGTGGCTTCGAATGGTGGAGTGGGTACGTTCCCACTAGCCAGGTGGGAACGTGCCCACCAAGGTTCACGAAGACTGACCGCCGGGCGTACCCTCTGTCAAGAACTTGAATCGACTTCGTTGCGTACGGATGTCGGAGACGTTCCGCCGGGCCCCGCGCCGGCCCCGGACCGTCTGGCACAATGCGCTGGTGAACGGCGCCGGGACACCGCTCTACTAGGAGGAAGCCATGGGGGGAAGGCAGCGCCCGACCATCAAAACCGTGGCCGCACGAGCCGGAGTCGGGCGTACGACCGTTTCACGTGTCATCAACGGCTCGACCCTCGTCAGCGACGAGGCCCGCGCCGCCGTCCTGGCAGCGATCGCCGAACTCAACTACGTACCGAACTCCGTCGCCCGCGGTCTCGTGACCAGCAGGACCAACTCCGTCGCCCTGGTGATCCCCGAGTCCGAGAGCCGCCTGGGCTCGGAGCCCTACTTCTCGGCCGTCATCCGCGGCGTCAGCACCGCGCTGGCCGAGACGAGGACCCAGCTCCAGCTCATGCTCGTACGCGACAAGGGCGAGCAGGACCAGCTCACCGACTCGGTCGCCGAACGGCGCGTGGACGGCGTACTCCTGGTGTCGGTGCACGAGCACGATCCGCTGCCCGGCCTGCTGGAGGACATGGGACTGCCGACCGTGCTCGCCGGCCGCCGCTCCCCCACCGAGCCGCTGAGCCACGTCCACTCCGACAACCTCGGCGGCGCCGCGGCGGCCGTCCGCCACCTGCTCGCGCGCGGCCGGACGGCGATCGCCACGATCACCGGTCCGATGGACATGGACGTGGGCCGCACCCGGCTCCAGGGCTGGCGGGACGCGCTGGAGGAAGCGGGCCGCGCGGCGGACCCGCGGCTGGTGGCGGCGGGTGACTTCACGGAGGCCGGTGGTGAACTCGCGATGCGTTCGCTTCTTGAAGCGGCCCCCGAACTGGACGCCGTCTTCGTGGCGTCCGACGTCATGGCCGCCGGCGCGATGATGGAACTGCGCAGGCAGGGGCGGCGCGTCCCGGACGACGTGGCCGTGGTCGGCTTCGACGACTCGTTCTTCGCCCGCCACACCGACCCGCCCCTGACGAGTGTGCGCCAGCCCATAGAGGAGATCGGCACCACGATCGCCCGCACACTGCTGCGGGAGATCGCCGATCCCGACGCCCCGCGGCAGCACATCGTGCTCCCCACCGAGCTCGTCGTCCGCGGCTCCTCCTGAAGCGGCGGCCTGCCTCCTGAAGGCGGCTGACCGGCCACTTTTCCCCGACCAGATGTGTGAGAAGCGTCTGACGAGGAAGGCGACCGGGACGAGCCGACGAAGGAGAGCACGTGAGCGAGCGCAAGAACATATTCGTACTCGGCCTGGACGAGGCCAATCTGCCGGCCCTGCGGGCGGTGCCGGACGCCGATGAGTACACGTACCACCCGCTGCTCACCATCGAGGAGCTCCAGCACGGTGAGGTGTCGGTGGCGGACCTGTTCGAGAAGGCCCAGAAGGTACTCGACGGCTTCGACGGCAGCATCGACGCGATCGTCGGCTACTGGGACTTCCCCGTGAGTACGCTCGTGCCGATGCTGGGCGAGCGCTACGGCACCCGCAGCACCGGCCTGGAGTCGGTCGTCAAGTGCGAGCACAAGTACTGGAGCCGGCTCGAACAGCAGAAGGTCGTCGACGAGCATCCGCGCTTCGGCCGGGTCGACATGGAGGCGGACGATCCGCGGCCGCCCGAGGGGGTGCGCTTCCCCATGTGGCTGAAGCCCGCCCTGTCGTACTCGTCGGAGCTGGCCTTCGGCGTCAAGGACCAGCAGGAGTTCCGGGAGGCGGTCGACGCGATCCGCAAGGGCGTGGCCCGGGTGGGCCGGCCCTTCGAGTACATCCTCGACCGCCTCGATCTGCCCGAGGAGATGGCCGGTGTCGGCGGTCAGGTGTGCCTGGCCGAGGAGGCGCTCTCCGGCATCCAGGTCGCCGTGGAGGGGTACGTCCACAACGGTGAGGTCACCGTCTACGGCGTCCTGGACTCGATCAACTACCCCGACTCCTCCAGCTTCCTGCGCCACCAGTACCCCTCCGCGCTGCCCGAGCCGGTGGTACGCCGGCTGCACGACGTCTCCGAGCGCGTGATGCGGCAGATCGGCATGGAGGCGGCGACCTTCAGCATCGAGTACTTCTACGATCCCCAGAACGACGCCATCAACCTGCTGGAGATCAACCCCCGGCACTCGCAGTCGCACGCCGAGCTGTTCGAGTACGTCGACGGCGCCGCGAACCACCACTGCATGCTCAGCCTCGCCCTGGGCAAGGACCCGGCGCTTCCGCACCGCGCCGGCCCGTACGAGTTGGCGGCCAAGTGGTACTACCGGTGGTTCGCCGACGGTGCGGCGCGCCGGGTGCCGACGGCCGAGGACATCGAGCGGATCGAGCGCGAGATCCCGGGTGTACGGATCCACGTCGTCCCCGAGGAGGGACAGCGGCTGTCCGAGACGCCGCAGCAGGACAGCTACAGCTACGAGCTGGCCCACATCTTCACCGGCGGGGACAGCGAGGAGGAACTACGGACGAAGTACGACCGCTGTGTGGCGGCGCTGGGCCTGGCCTTCGACGAGACCACACCGGGCGGACGCGACCAGAAGAACGTCTGAGGACGTGAAGGACCCGAGGGAGAGGAGCGGCCCCGCCGTATGCGTTTCGTGAGCAATCTGCCGCACGCGACCAAGGAAGAAGACCACGTCGTCGTCCCGATGTCCGACGGCACACGCCTGTCCGCCCGCATCTGGCGCCCGGTCTCCTCGGACGGGGAACCGGTGCCGGCGGTGCTGGAGTGCATCCCGTACCGCAAGCGCGACCTGACGGCCGTGCGCGACTCGGTCAATCACCCGTACATCGCGGGTCACGGCTACGCGTGCGTACGGGTGGACCTGCGCGGCACCGGCGACTCCGAGGGCGTTCTGGCCGACGAGTACCTGGAGCGGGAGCAGGCCGACGCCGAGGAGGTGCTCGCCTGGCTGGCCGAGCAGCCATGGTGCGACGGCAGCACCGGCATGATGGGCATCTCCTGGGGCGCGTTCGCCGCCCTCCAGACGGCCGCCCGTCGGCCGCCGAGCCTGCGCGCCGTCGTCATCGCGTCCTTCACGGACGACCGGTACGCCGACGACATGCACTACATGGGCGGCGCGATGCTGTCGGACAACCTCGCCGAGGCGGGGACGATGTTCGCGTACGCGACGTGTCCGCCGGACCCCGCGGTGGTGGGCGACCGCTGGCGCGACATGTGGCACGAGCGGATGGAGAACACGCGTCCGTGGGTCCTGGAGTGGCTGCGCCACCAGCGCCGGGACGACTACTGGCGGCACGCGTCGGTCTGCGAGGACTACACGGCCGTACGCTGCCCCGTCCTCGCGTCCAGCGGCTGGGCCGACGGCTACTCCAACGCCGTGACGCGGCTGCTGGAGAACCTCGACGTACCGCGCAAGGGTCTGATCGGGCCCTGGTCCCACAAGTTCCCGCACCTGGGCGAGCCCGGCCCGGCCATCGGCTATCTCCAGGAGGTCGTGCGCTGGTGGGACCACTGGCTCAAGGGCGTCGACAACGGCGTCATGGACGGCCCGATGCTCCAGACCTGGATGCAGGACAGCGTGCCGCCCTCGACGTCGTACGAGGAGCGGCCCGGCCGGTGGGTCGGCGAGCCGCACTGGCCGTCGCCGCACATCAAGGCCGTCGCGCACCCGCTGCTGAGGCACCGCCTCGTCAGGCCGGGTGAGGCGCTGCCCCCGGGGGGCGAGAGCGACCACAGCGGGGACAGCGGTCACAGCGACGGCGACATTGACCGCGACGGGGTGATGTCGGTGCAGTCGCCGCTGTCCGTGGGCCAGTTCGCGGGCAAGTGGGCGTCGTACAACGCCCCGCCGGACCTGCCCTACGACCAGCGCGAGGAGGACGGCGGCTCCCTGGTCTTCGACACCGGGCCGCTGGACGAGCCGGTCGAGATCCTCGGCTCGCCGACGGTCGAACTCGACCTGTCCGTCAGCGAACCGGTGGCCACCGTCGCCGCCCGCCTCTCCGACGTCGCACCCGACGGGCGTGCCACCCGGGTCACGTACGGCGTGCTGAACCTGACCCACCGCGACGGTACGGGCGAGCCGGAGCCGCTGGAGCCCGGCCGGCGCTACCGCGCGACCGTGCAGCTCAACGGTGTGGCCCAGGTCTTCCCGCCCGGCCACCGCATCCGGCTCTCCCTGTCGACGTCGTACTGGCCCCTCGCCTGGCCGCCGCCCAGGCCGGTGCTGCTGAGCGTTCACGAGCGTTCCAGCACGCTGATCCTGCCGGTGCGTCCGGCGGAGGAGCCGGACGAGCTGCCGCAGCGCCCCTTCGGTGAGCCGGAGGGCGCCCCTCCGATCACGACCACGCGGCTGTCCCCGCCCGAACAGCGCTGGGAGGTCAGGCGCGACCTGATCGGGTACGACTCCGCGCTGGAGATCGTGAAGGACCGGGGAACCGTGCGCATCGACGACATCGGGCTGGACGTGGGCTGCCGTGCCTACGAGCGCTACACGGCCACCGCCGACGACTTCACCTCCGTCGGCGGTGAAACGGCCTGGACGATGCGCTTCAGCCGTGACGACTGGGACGTACGCGTGGAGACCCGTACCGAACTGCGGTGCAGCGAGACGGAGTTCTTCGTCGACGCGACCCTCGACGGCTATGAGGGGGAGCGGCGGGTCTTCTCCCGCACCTGGAATGAGACGCTGCCCCGGGACTGGCTGTAATCCGTCCCCCTCCGGGTGATCCTCACGGACTCGACGCGGCGCGGCGTAGTCACTCCACTACGCTGCGCCGCGTCATGTGTTGGACGCAGCAGTCCGAGGGGACCTTGAGTGAACCGAATCCGCACCGTACTCGCCGCACTCGGCATCACCGCCGCGACGGTGCTCGCGCCGGCCGCGAGCGCCGCTCCGCAGCCGCACGAGAAGGGGCGGGCCGCAGGTGTCTCCCGGCCCGGGCCGTGCACCGGCTCGTACGAGGACGACGCACGGCTCGGGCCGAAGTGGCTTCCGAACAAGCACGAGGAGCCGGTGGGCCCGCTGTTGAAGGGCTACAAGCGGACCGGGAAACTGTCGTCGGAGGAATTCCTGAAGGAGTACTGGCAGGGTCCCGCCGACTCGGGTGGCTGGAAGTATCCGCCCAACGACGGGTTCGGTGAGGTCAACGGGGAGGTGGACAAGGCGCCCACCGAGCTGCGGAGCGGCCAGCGCCTGGACCGTTTCGGTTCGGAGTTCGGGGCCTATCTGGCGCCCGCCGGCGACCCGTACGCCCGGCGCGCCCTGCCGCCGCAGAACCTGAACACCCGTGAGCCGTCGGTGCCGTGCGACTACCGCGTCTACAAGGTGGCCAAGCCGTTCTATGTGTGGCAGGGCAGCATCGCGCCGTGGTTCGGACAGCCGGGCGGCGGGCAGCAGATCAAGCTCGACCGGGCGTTCCTGGATCCGGGTGAGGGGCAGCGGCTGAACGTGAAGTGGCTGCTGGAGCACGAGTACCTCGAACCGGCCGGCGCGTAGCCCCGCCGTCGTGGACCGCCACGAACTGCTGGCCGCGCTGAGCGCGGCGGGAGTGCCCGACGGCTACTACCGCATCGAGGGCGTCCACGAACCGGCCCCCACGCCCCCCGACTTCGTGTACCTGGCCAGGAGCCGGGACGAGCGCGGGGCGTGGGAGACCGGTGTGTACGAACGCGGTGCGTACGAGGCCGTCACCCGCCACGCGAGCGAGAGCGAGGCGTGCGCCGAGCTGCTGCGGCTGCTGACCTAGCGGTGGTTTGTTGACGGCGGGTCAGTGTTGGGGTAGGCCGGTAGAGAGGAAAGTCGCCTCGCTGCCTGGGGGTTGTGATGACCCGTCGTGTGCCGTGCCCGCCGGCTCCTGGCCCGCTGGAAGCCTACGCCGCACGCTTCGATGACCTGCTCTCCACGCTGGCCCAGCGACGCGGGTTCCGTGAGTACCTCGCCGGGCTGCTGCTGCCGCGGGACCGCAACAAGACCCTGACCTGCCTGGCCGGCGCCGAGCCCGTGGCCGGAGCCCAGCACCCGGCGGTGCAGCGGCTGCAGTTCTTCCTCTCCGAGTCGACCTGGGACCACGAGCAGATCAACGCCCGCCGGTTGGAACTGCTGCTCGCCGACCCGGCGACCGAGCCGCACGCGGGCGGGGTACTGGTGATCGACGACTCGGGTGACCGCAAGGACGGGACCGCGACCGCGCATGTCGGGCGGCAGTGGCTGGGCCGACTGGGCAAGACCGACAACGGCATCGTCACCGTGACGACCTGCTGGGCCGACGAGAGCGTCTACTACCCGCTCCACGCGGTGCCCTACAGCCCCGCCCGTCACTTCCCCGCCGGCAAGAGCGACCCCGGCTTCCGCACGAAACTGCAGATCGCAGCCGAACTCGCCCGCACCGCCAAGACTGCCGGGGTGGCCTTCCGGGCCGTGGCCGCCGACTGCGCCTACGGCGACCAGGACGGCTTCCGCCGGCAACTCGGCGAGGCGGGTCTGCCGTTCGTCATGGCCCTCAAGCCGAGCCACGGCACGTGGGCCTACGGCAAGGATGCCTACACCCCCGTCGACGCCGCACGCGCACTGACCTGGACCAATCCCGAGCATCCCGGGGACTGGACCGCGGTTGAGCGGACTTTCCGCAACGGGCACACCGAGACCTGGTGGGCCGCCGACGCCCACCTCGGCTGGTGGGGTCCGGACGGAAACGTCCGCCTGGTCGTGGCCACCACCGACCCGGCCATCCTGCCCGCGCAGGCAACTTGGTACCTGGCCACCGACCTGCCCCGCCCCGGCGGCCCCCGTGAGGCCGACCACCCTCATCCCGCCGCTGACCTGCACGAAGTCGTGCGGATCTACGGCATCCGTCACTGGATCGAGCAGAGCTACAAACAGGTCAAGGACGAACTCGGATGGGCCGATTTCCAGGTCCGTTCCGACACCGCCATCCGCCGCCACCAGACACTGGTCACCTGCGCGTTCTCGTTCTGCTGGGACACCTGGTTCGCTCATCCGCCAGACCGGGAACCCGCCCCCGTCCCTGCGCTCCCGCCCGCCCCGACGCCGCCGGGACCGGCTGAGAGGGGGCCCAAGCAGACCCCACCAGCCCCAACCGGCCAGCTGGCCCAAGGCGATCCGAGCCGTCCGCGCCTGGCTCGCTCCCTGGACCAACCTCCAACGATGCTGGCACGCATGGACGAATGCACCCCCACCGCCCGAACTCCAAGCACTGATCAACGCCGTCGGCGCAGGCCACCCACTTGACCTCTACATCCCCGTCTAACAAACCACCGCTAGTGATCTGGTTTTGAGGTCGGGGCTCGCCTCGTGAGTCGTGTTCTGTTTCAGATCTTGGGGTTCGCCTGACGTGGCTGGCTTTGTGCGGCTCTGCTGAATGGATGGGTGACACCAGGCTGCCGCCGGTCGTGCTGTCGGATACCGAGCGGTCGACGTTGGAGGACTGGGCCAGGCGGCGTTCGACCGCGCAGGGTCTGGCTCAGCGTGCGCAGATCGTGCTGGCGTGCGCGCGGGGATGGAACAACACGAGAGTGGCCGCGCGGCTGGGCATCGAGCGCAAGACGGCGGCCAGATGGAGGACGCGGTTCCTGCTGGACCGCCTCGACGGGCTGGCCGACGAGCCGCGGCCCGGGGTGCCACGGACCATCACCGATGCCCAGGTGGAAGAGGTGGTGGTCCGCACTCTTGAGGAGGTGCCCGCGGGCGGGACGCACTGGTCGAAGCGGGAGCTGGCCAAGGTGGTGGGGATCTCGCCGGCGAGCGTGCTGCGGATCTGGCACGCCTTCGGCCTGCAGCCGTGGCGGACGGAGACCTTCAAGATCTCTCCGGACCCGTTCCTGATCGACAAGATCCGTGACGTCGTCGGTCTCTACCTCGCCCCGCCTGCCAACGCGGCTGTGTTCGCGGTGGACGAGAAACCGCAGATCCAAGCTCTGGAACGGACCGCACCGGTGTTGCCGATGCTGCCCGGGGTGCCCGAACGGCGGAGTTTTGACTACGTCCGGCACGGGACCGTCGATCTGTTCGCAGCGTTGAACACGGCGACGGGCAAGGTGATCACGAAGCTGTCCGCGCAGCACCGGGCCGTGGACTTCCGTGACTTCCTCGACGAGATCGACCGCCAGACCGATCCCGGTCTGGCGGTCCACGTGATCTGCGACAACCTTTCCGCCCACAAAGCGCCTGTGGTGCACAAGTGGCTGCTGGCGCATCCCCGCTTCCACCTGCACTTCACGCCTACGTACTCGTCATGGATCAACCAGGTCGAGCGGTGGTTCGCCGAGCTGGAACGGCGCTGCCTCGCACGCGGAGTGTTCTGTTCCCTCGACGACCTCAAGGCCGGACTTGAGAGCTGGATCAAGGTCTGGAACGACGAGGCCAGGCCCTTCAAGTGGACCAAGACCGCCGACCAAATCCTCGACCGCATCTGCCGCTACTGCGACAGGATCTCCAAACCAGTTCACTAGTCATTCCCACTCCACCGTCAGCGTCGCCGACGCCCCCGATTTCAGGAACACGTACGCCGTGGCGGCGGGGGCCGATGTCAGGCGCAGGCGCACCTGGGTCGTCCCCGTGTCGTTGACGGCCGTGAAGTCGGTCGACGTCGCCGCGCCGGAGGCGAACCGGCCGATCTCCGCCACGCCGGACGCGGACGCGCCGGCGCTCCAGTCGTCGGCGCCGGTCGCGCACGAGGCGCCGAAGCAGCCGGACCTGACGTCGAGGACCATACGGTTTCCGGCCGCCCAGGGGTCGCCGCTGCCACTGGCGTACGTGACGCTCACGAAGGCGCGCTTCACGGTCGCCCCGTCGGGCACGGGCGAGGTGTCGAAGGAGAGCAGCGCGCGGTTGTGCAGGCCGTCCGAGCCCCGGCCCACCGCGACTCCGTACGTGCCCTCCAGTGTGCCGACGGCCGGCCCGGTGCCGGTCGCCGACGCTTTCACGTACCCGTCGTCGGCCGCCCGGCTCGGCAGGACCACCGTCCTGGTCCCGCCTCCGGGGGGCTGGGTGCCGCCGTCGAGGCCCCAGAACTGTCCGATGCGGTACGCGGCGCACAGGTTGACGTCGAGTATGTAGGCGCCCGCGGTACCGCACTGCTCGCCGCCGGTCCCGGGGTCGACGGGCTGGCCGTGGCCCATACCGGTGATCGAGTACGTCTCCACGACCGGCCGTCCGGCGCTGTCGCGGTACACGGCGTGCGGATAGCCGGCCACGGTGTCCGTGGTGTCGGCCGTGGCGTCCGTGCGGTGCACGTCCGTCCACTGTTCGACGGTCTCCGTCATGTTGGCGGGCACGACCGTGGTGTCGCCGGTCCCCTGCCACACGGAGACGGTCGGCCAGGGGCCCATGTAACCGGGGTGGGCGGCGCGCACTTTGTCGCCCCACGCGGCGGGCGAGAGGCTGGTTCCCGGGCTCATGCAGGTGTAGGCGGCCGCGACCGTTGTCGCGCAGGCGTACGGCAGGCCGGCGACCGGCGCTCCGGAGGCGAAGACGTCGGGGTACGCGGCGAGCACGACGTTGGTCATGGCGGCGCCGGCGGACAGCCCGGTGGCGTGGACGCGGGCGGGGTCGCTGCCCAGGTCGGCCTTCATCCGGTCGGTCATCTGCTTGATCGACAGTGCCTCGCCAGAGCCGCGCCTGATGTCGGCCGGCTCGAACCAGTTGAAGCAGGAGTTGAGGTTGTTGGACGACTGCTGCTGGGGCAGCAGGAGCGCGAAGCCCCAGCGGTCGGCCCAGGCCGCCCAGCCGGTCTCCGCGTCGAACGCGGCGGCCGACTGCGTGCACCCGTGTAAGGCGACCACGAGGGGCCGCCCGGCCGGCAGGCCGTCGGGCACGTACCGGAACATGCGCAGAGCGCCGGGGTTGGTGCCGAAGCCGGTGACCTCCGTGAGCGAGGCGGCGCGGGCGGGAGGCGCGGAGGTTTAGCCCGCACCGAGCAGTGCGGCCAGCAGGGCCAGCAGTACGGCGACGGCGGGGAGTCTCTTCTTCGCGGGGGGCGGTCCGACGGGCATGGCGGCTCCTTCGACGGGACTCGGACTGTAGGGCCGCCGGTACGTCGCGCAGGACAGGGCGGCACCACCGTCGCGGGTCGCGCGGAGTGTGCTCCGCGCACGTTGTCGTCTACCGCGCCCATTGCCCCGGAAGCGATGCTTTCCAGTCGAAGCGGCGTGGGTGAGGAATGAACCACTTCCTCGAAGCCGCAGGTCAGGCGGTCGTTTTGAGTTGTACCACTATCGGCTGTCCAGATGATGGACGCCTCGCGAGGTGACCCGCGCACCGGCCCCGAGCTGCCCGAACGACCATTCGGTCATGGCGTTCCGATCGTGTACGGCCGGAATGTGGTGATCGGTGTGCACTCACTGTCCGCGTCAGCAACACTCCTCACCGCAACACCTCCGCAACTCATCCGCAATCAGAGGAGATTCATTCATGCGTCACATCCGGACCACCCTCGGAGCCGTCGGCGCGGCCGCTGTCCTCGCACTGACGAGCACGGCCGCCGCGAGCCCGGCGCACGCGGAGCCGGCCGGAACGGCCAGCCTCTACGCGCCCTCCGCCCTGGTGCTCAGCATGGGTATGGGCGAGGAGGCCGGCACGGCGACGGTCGCACGCGCCGTGACGCTCAGCTGCGCCCCCGGCCCCGGCGGCACCCACCCGGCGCCCGAGGCGGCCTGCGCCGAACTGCACCGGGCGGACGGCCAGTTCGCCGGCCTGATCGACCCGGCACCGCGACGCACCTGTACGCGCGAGTGGGACCCGGTCGTGATCACCGCCCAAGGCGTGTGGCAGGGCAAGCAGGTCTCGTGGTCGACCACCTTCGGCAACCGCTGCCAGATGGAGGGCGGCCTGGCGGACGCCGCGCTGTTCGCCTTCTGACCGGTCGTCCCGTGTACGAGGAGGCCCCGGCCGGAACCCGGCCGGGGCGCCGCACGTCCGGCGGTCAGGCCGCGGAGCGGCGGCCCAGCAGCGCACCCGCGACGATCCTGGCGGGCGGGCACAGGGTCTGGCCGTGGGCGGCGAAGAGCTCGTCCCGCGAGGAGAAGCGCCCGAGGTCCCGCCGTACCACCGCCGACAGGTCGTACGACGAGCAGCCGTCCGCTCCGCAGGTCGAGCCGTCCCAGTCCACGGCGGTCGATGCCAGCGCCTCGAAGAGTGTCTGCGATCCGGTGTTCGTGAACCCGGCCGGGTTCGTCCGGCCGAGGGCGCCCAGGGGCGCGTACAGCTCGGAGACGCCCACCCACTCCTGCCCCAACCGGAATTCGGGCCACGCCAGCACGACCGTGTCCGGCACCAGGCGGCGCAGCCGCGGAAAGCGCGGATACCAGAACGAGCCGTCGATCAGAAGACCCCGTACGCGGGTGGGGATTCCGCCGGCCCGGGCGACCGCTTCGAGGACCGCGAGACGCTGGCTGCACGATCCGCGGCGCAGGCCCAGCGTCCGGGAGGCGGGCTGCGCGTCGTCGAGGGCGTAGACCGCGTGCACCCGCTCGCCGATCAGGCGGTGGGCGGCGAGCAGCAGCGGGCGTTCGCCGGTCTCCGGGGCGGCGGACCGGGCGTCCGCGAGCAGCCGCTGGACGCGCTCGTGACGCCAGTCGAGTATCGCCGTGGGGGCCACCGATCCGGGGGCTTCGCCGGCGCCGGCCGCGACGGGGCGCCGCCGGAGCCACCACGGAGTCAGGACGATGCTTGTCATGGCCGGATGCTACGTCCCCCGCCACCGGCTCCGGCACCGGGCGGGTGAAGGCCGTCCCCGTCACTTTGTCCGCGTGCGGAAGAAGTAGGGAATGCGGCTGCGAAAGGGGTTACGCGAGAGGACGGGGCCCGCTAACTTCCTTGAAATGAACCGGACATGCGTACGTGTCCGGTGACCTTCCGGCGCGACGGCGCGCGCCTGGCTCCCCCCGGCAGGACCGACCTCCTGGTCCGCCGGCCCCCACCCCCTCCGGGAGACTTCTGTGCGCAAAAAACCGTTCAGACCCCGTCCGGTCCCGGCGTTCCTGCTCGCCGCGCTGCTCTCCACCGGCTTCCTGGCGCCCGCGGGACCCGCCTCCGCGGCCCCCCCGGACGCGGATCGCGGGACAGCGAAGTCGGCAGCGGCCGAGGAGTTCCAGCAGGTCACCCTCGCCAAGGGCGTCGCGGAAACCGGCGAACCCATGACGATGGCGGTCCTGCCCGACCGCTCCGTACTGCACACCTCGCGCGACGGAACACTGCGGCTCACGGACGCGGCGGGCACGACCAGGGTCGCGGGCAAGCTCGATGTCTACAGCCACGACGAGGAGGGGCTCCAGGGCGTCGGCGTGGATCCCGGCTTCGCCTCCAACCGCCTCGTCTACCTCTACTACGCGCCGAAACTCACCACTCCGGGCGGCGACGCCCCGGGCGACGGCACGGCCGCCGACTTCGTCCCGTTCGACGGCGTGAACCGGCTCTCCCGGTTCTCCCTCGCCGCCGACGGCACCCTGAACCTGGCGAGTGAGAAGAAGATTCTCGACGTACCGGCTTCGCGCGGAATCTGCTGCCACGTCGGGGGCGACATCGACTTCGACGCGCAGGGCAACCTGTATCTCACCACCGGGGACGATTCGAACCCCTTCGCCTCCGACGGCTATACGCCGATCGACGAACGGGCCTCCCGCAACCCGGCGTACGACGCCCAGCGTTCGGCGGGCAACACCAACGACCTGCGCGGCAAGGTACTGCGCATCAAGGTGAACGCGGACGGCTCGTACTCCACCCCCTCGGGCAACCTCTTCGCCCCGGGCACGGCGAAGACCCGCCCCGAGATCTACGCCATGGGCTTCCGCAACCCGTTCCGGATGAGCGTCGACAAGGCCACCGGCACGGTCTACCTCGGCGACTACGGGCCCGACGCGGGCACCGCCAGCGCCTCCCGGGGGCCTGCCGGGCAGGTCGAGTTCAACCGCATCACCAAAGCCGGCAACTACGGCTGGCCGTACTGCACCGGCAAGAACGACGCGTACACCGACTACGACTTCGCCGGCGGGACCTCGGGCGCGAAGTTCGACTGCGCCGCCCCGAAGAACACCTCGCCCCGCAACACCGGCCTCACCGACCTGCCTCCGGCGCAGCCCGCCTGGATCCCGTACGACGGCGGCTCGGTACCCGAGTTCGGCAGCGGGTCGGAGTCGCCCATGGGCGGGCCCGTCTACCGGTACGACGCCTCCTCGCCCTCCGACGTGAAATTCCCGCAGAGTTACGACGGGAACTTCTTCGCCGGCGAGTTCGGCCGCAAGTGGATCAAGCGCATCGCGCAGGGCGCCGACGGAACCGTGCAGTCCGTCAACGCCTTCCCCTGGAGCGGCACCCAGGTGATGGACATGGCCTTCGGCCCGGACGGGGCGCTGTACGTCCTGGACTACGGCACCGGTTACTTCAACGGCGACGCGAACTCCGCCCTGTACCGCATCGAGCACGTCACCGGGGGCCGCTCCCCCATCGCCCAGGCCAAGGCCGACCGCACCTCCGGCAAGGCGCCGCTCACCGTGGCGTTCTCCTCGGCCGGCAGCTCCGACCCGGACGGGGACCCGCTCGGTTACGCGTGGAAGTTCGGCGACGGCGGGACGTCGACCGCCGCGAACCCTTCCCACACGTACACGGCCAACGGGCAGTACACCGCCGAGCTGACCGTCTCCGACGGCACCGGGAAGAGCGCCACCGCCTCCGTGCGGGTGACCGTCGGCAACACCGCACCGACCGTCAAGCTGGAGCTGCCGGTGGACGGCCGCATCATCGATCCGGGTGCGGCGGTGCCGTACAAGGTGACCGTCACCGACCCGGAGGACGCGTCCGTCGACTGCTCCAAGGTGAAGATCACGTTCATCGTCGGGCACGACAGCCACGGCCACCCGCAGACCTCCGCGACCGGGTGCTCCGGCACCGTACAGACCATCGCGGACGGCGAACACGACCCGAACGCGAACATCTTCGGTGTCTGGGACGCGGAGTACACCGACAAGGGGGCGAACGGCCAGCCCGCCCTGACCACCCACGCCCAGCACATCAGCCAGCCCAGTCACCGCCAGGGTGAGCACTACGGCGACTCGTCGGGCGTCCAGGTCGTCAGCCACACACCGGCCCACGGCGGAAAGACGGTCGGCCACATCGACAACGGCGACTGGATCTCCTTCAAGCCGTACGCACTCGACGACGCCACCCGGTTCACGGCGCGCGTCGCCTCCGCCGGTGTCGGCGGCACCCTTGAGGTACGGGCCGGCTCCCCCACCGGCACGGTGCTGGGCACGGCGGCCGTGCCCCTGACCGGCGGATGGGAGGCATACCAGGAGGTCAGTACCGCGCTGACGAACCGGCCCGCCGGAACGACGACGCTGTACCTCGTCTTCAAGGGCGGTCCCGGCGCGCTCTTCGACGTCGACGACTTCCGGTTCACCACTGCGGGCGCCGGGGAGCGGACGGGCGAGGTGAAGGGTGTGAACAGCAAGTGCCTGGATGTCGCGGGCGGGAGTTCCGCCGACGGGACGCAGGTCCAGCTGTGGACGTGCAACGCCGGAGCCGCGCAGCGGTGGACGCTGCCGGGCGACGGGACACTGCGGGCGCTGAACAAGTGCCTGGACGTCAGCGGAGGCGGGACCGCCGACGGTACGAAGATCCAGCTGTGGACGTGCAACGGCACCGGCGCTCAGCAGTGGCAGCCCCAGCCGGACGGCACCGTCCGCAACCCGCGGTCCGGCAAGTGCCTCGACGCCGAGGGCGGCACCTGGAACGACGGCACGCGCACCCATCTGTGGACCTGCCACACCGGAGCGAACCAGAAGTGGACCCTGCCGTAGCAGGAGAGGAGGCACGACCGATATGCGTACCACTCTCACCAACGCCGGCTGCTGGCTCGCGGGAGCGCTGCTGTGTGTGGCCGCCGCGCCCGCTGTCGCCGGGGGCGCCCAGGCACCGGTACGGGCGGAGGCACCGGGCGAGTCCGCCCGTACCGCCGTCCGGGCCGCTGCCGCCACCGATCCGGCGTACAAGATCCTCGCGTTCTCCAAGACGGCGGGCTTCCGCCACGGCTCCATCGACGACGGTCTCGCCGCGCTGCGCGAGCTCGGCGGCGCGCACAACTTCACGGTGGACGCCACGGAGAACTCCGCCGCCTTCACCACCGCCAACCTCGCGCAGTACAAAGCCGTCGTCTTCCTCTCCACCACGGGGGACGTGCTGAACGGCACGCAGCAGACAGCCTTCGAGCAGTACATCAGGGGCGGCGGCGGATACGCCGGGATCCACGCAGCCGCCGACACCGAGTACGACTGGCCGTTCTACGCCGGGCTCGCCGGGGCCCTGTTCCACTCCCACCCGCACAACCAGACGGCCACGGTCCGGGTGGAGGACCGCGCCCACGACGCCACCGCCCACCTCGGGGCCACTTGGCAGCGCTTCGACGAGTGGTACAACTACCGCACCAACCCGCGTACGACGGCCCGTGTCCTGGCCTCGCTGGACGAGTCCAGCTACTCCGGCGGCAACATGTCCGGTGATCATCCGATCTCCTGGTGCAAGGGCTACGAGGGCGGCCGGGCCTTCTACACGGGCGGCGGCCACACGGACGAGTCGTACACCGAGCCGGCCTTCCGCAGGCACCTGCTCGGCGGCATCCGGTGGGCGGCGGGCATGACCGAGGCCGACTGCCGTCCGGAGACCGGGTACACACCGCTGTTCGACGGTACGGGCACGACCGGCTGGAAGCAGGCCGGTCCGGGTTCCTTCACGCTGGCCGACGGGACGCTGACATCACAGGGCGGACTGGGCATGCTGTGGTACTCCGCCCAGGAGTTCACCGGCGACTACGCGCTCAAGCTCGACTGGCGTATGGACGGGGACGACAACTCCGGGATCATGGTGGGCTTCCCGGCGTCCGACGACCCGTGGTCGGCGGTCGACAACGGGTACGAGATCCAGATCGACGCCACCGACAGCGCCGACCGCACGACCGGATCGGTGTACGGGTTCAAGTCCGCCGACCTCGCCGTACGCGACGCGGCGCTCAATCCTCCCGGCGAGTGGAACACGTACGAGATCCGCGTGACCGGCGAACGACTGGAGGTCTTCCTGAACGGCCGCAAGGTCAACGACTTCACGAACACCGACCCCGCCCGCAGCCCGCGCCAGGGGCACATCGGGATCCAGAACCACGGCGACGGTGACCAGGTGTCCTTCCGCAACATCCGCGTCAGGACGTCGGGCGGTACGCCGCCGGGTCCGCGCACGGGTGAGATCAGGGGCGTCAGCAGCAAGTGCGCGGATGTCGCCGGCGGCGCGACCGGTGACGGCACGCAGATCCAGCTGTGGACGTGCAACGGCGGCGCCGCGCAGAAGTGGTCGCTGCCGGGTGACGGCACCTTCCGCGCGCTGAACAAGTGCCTGGACGTCAGCGGAGGCGGGACCGCCGACGGTACGAAGATCCAGCTGTGGACGTGCAACGGCACCGGCGCTCAGCAGTGGCAGCCCCAGCCGGACGGCACCGTCCGCAACCCGCGGTCCGGCAAGTGCCTCGACGCCGAGGGCGCCACCTGGAACGACGGCACGCGCCTGCACCTGTGGAGCTGCCACACCGGCCCCAACCAGAGGTGGACGCTTCCCTGAGTGGCCGCGTCCGGCGCGTGAGCGACGGGCTCCGGTTCCTCGCGGGACCGGGGCCCTCAGCCGGACATGGCCGTGGCCCGGGCGATGAGCAGCGCCACGTCGTCGTGGTCGCCCGGGTGGCGCAGGGCGTGCAACAGCAGGTCGCAGGTCTCCTCCAGCGATCCGGGAGGCGCGCTGAGGTGGGCGAGAAGGGCGTCCAGACGTTCGTCGATGGCCTGGTCGCGCGTCTCGACCAGGCCATCGGTGTAGAGGACCAGGCTGTCGCCGGGATTCAGGGCCAGCGTGGTGGTGTGGAAGGTGACCTGGCCGACGCCCAGCGGGGCGCCGGTGGGCAGGTCCAGCAGTTCGGGGGCACGGCCGGGGCGGATCAGGACGGGCGCCATATGGCCGGCGTTGGACAGGACGCACCGGCCCTCGTGGGGGTCGTAGACGGCGTAGATGCACGTGGTGATGGTCTGCCCCATGCGGTCGGTGATGCGGTCGAGATGGTGCAGCACCTGATCCGGCGCGAGGTCGAGTTCGGCGAGGGTACGGGTCGCGGTGCGCAGTTGGCCCATGGTGGCGGCGGCGCTGATGCCACTGCCCATGACGTCGCCGACCACGAGAGCGCTCTTGTCGCCCGTCAGCGGGATCACGTCGAACCAGTCTCCGCCCACCTCGTCGGCCAGCTGTGCGGGCTGGTAGCGGCTGGCGATCTCCAGGCCGGGCTGGTGCGGCGGCCGCTCGGGAAGGAGACTGCGCTGGAGCGTGAGGGCGGTGTTGCGTGCCTGGCGGTACCAGCGCGCGTTGTCGATGCACACCGCCGCCCGCGCGGCGAGCTCGCCGGCGAGCACCTCGTCGTCGGCGCTGAAGGGTTCCTGGTTTCGGGTGCGTTTGAGGTCGAGGGCGCCGAGCACCTTGCCGCGCGCGATGAGCGGCACGGCGAGGTAGGAGTGCAGTCCCGCGGCGTGCAGGAGTCCGGCGGCCTCGGGGCTGCGGGCGATGCAGAGCAGGTCGTCGCCGCTCACGTGGGACACGCGGACGGGCCGGCCGGTGTTCACGCACCGGGTGACCAGCCGGTCGGCCTCGTAGCGGGCCACCTCACCCGGCGGGTCGGCCGCGCGTACCGCCTCGCTGGGGTAGGCGCTGGCCACGGCCAGGGCACGGAACACCGCGGGGCCGCTGTGCGCCGTCACGGGCGAGCGGCCGTTGAGGACACTGTCGAGTACGTCCACGGCGGCCACGTCGGCCAGCTCCGGCACCGAGACGTCCGCCAGCTCGCGCGCGGTTTCGTCGAGGTCGAGCGTCGTACCGATACGGATGGAGGCGTCGGCCACGAGCGCGAGACGCTGTCGGGCCTGGGACGCCTCGATCGTGGCGCGCCGCCGCTCGGTGACGTCCACGACGGAGGTGGCGACGCCGAGCACTTTCCCGCTGGACCCCTCCAGGCGGTAGAAGGACACCGACCACGCCTTCTCCTCGTCCGGGTCGGCCGGGGTGCGCCCGACGGACTCACGGTCGACGATCGGGACACCGTCGGCCAGAACCTCACGCATCGCCGCCTCGATGGACTCGGTGTCCAGGAAGGGGAGGGCTTCCCGGACGCTCCGGCCGACATGTTCGGCGGCGGACAGGCCATTGATGCGTTCGAGTGCCGGGTTCACGGTGACGTAGCGCAGATCCGTGTCCACGACCGCCAGTCCGATCGGGGACTGCGACACCAGTCGGGTGGACAGGGCGAGGTCGCGCTCCAGGCTGTGCAGAGTGGCCTGGTCGGTGGCCAGGCCCAGGGCGTACAGGTCCTTGCGGTCGTCCTCCAGCCGCATGTTGCGGAACTCCACCAGGCGCGTACTGCCGTCCCGGTGACGCATCGGGAAGACGCCGGCCCAGCCCGCCCCTCCCGCCATGACCTGCTCGAACAGCCCGTCGACCAGCTCCAGATGCTGCTCCTGCACCAGCAGCCGGCCCGCGAACCTGCCGAGTGCCTCCTCGGCGGAGTAACCGAACAGATCCTCGGCCTGGGGGCTCCACAGCACGATCCGCCCCTGCGCGTCCAGCACGACGGCCGCGACGCTCAGCAGGTCCAGCAGACCCCCCGGCGTGGAAGGAGCGCCGCCCGGGCGACCGGGGTGGGCAGGGACGGGTTCGGTCGCGCGCATCCCGGGCTCCTTCCGCCCGCCGCCGTTGTCTCGCATCGTCACTTACCCAGGATGCGCCCTCATCCCCTGCGCCGTACCCGGTGAGCGCCGAGCGAGCCGGGTAACAGCCGCTCCCGAAGCGGTGCCGCGAGAACCGGCAACCGCGTGGTGGCGTGATGATGGATGAGGGAGCTGTCGTCGCTGCGGTCACGGAGCGGTGCGTCCCGCGTGCGACCCGGAAGGTGGCAGCCATGAACGCAGCCGGCGCGAGGAGCGCAGCCGCGGCCTCACTCACCACGCTGGCGCTGCTGCTCATGGCGGCGTGCGGCGGCGGAAGCGGAGGCACCGACGGAACCACCGCTCCGGCGGACAGCCGGGTATCGTCCGGCGCCCGCGTCCTCGCGGTGAAGATCGACAATGTCGGGGCGGCCCGGCCGCCGACGGGGCTGGAGCGGGCGGACATCGTCTACCTGGAGCAGGTGGAAGCCGGTCTCAGCCGCATACTGGCTGTCTATTCGTCCGCCGTGCCGCCAGTCGTGGGGCCGGTGCGCAGCGCCCGCGAGACGGACCTGGAGCTGCTGCGGCAGTACAACCGGCCGACGCTCGCCTACTCCGGCGCTCAGAGCCGGCTGATGCCACTCATCGAGGCGGCGCCGCTGGACGCGCTCTCCCCCTCGGACGCGCCGGACGCGTACTTCCGGGGCGGCGACCGGCCGGCGCCGCACAACCTGTACCTGCGGCCCGGGAAGACTCCGTACCGCGCTTCCGGTACGAACGCCGCCGAGGACATGGGACTGCGCTTCGGTCCGGCCCCGTCCGGCGGCGCACCCACGGGCGAGCGTACGGTTCGCTATCCGGCAGCGGGCTTCGCCTTCACCTGGTCGGCGGACCAGGAGCGCTGGCTGGTGACGATGGACGGTGCCCCTGCCCTTACGGCCGCGGGGGAACGGCTGGCCGCTGCGACCGTCGTGATGCAGGAAGTGACCGTGCGCCCGTCGGACTTCGGGGACCGTTCGGGCAACAGGACACCGCTCACCGAGACCGTGGGCTCCGGCTCCGCGACCGTCCTGCGCGACGGCAAGGCGTACGAGACCCGGTGGTCGAGGGACGACGCCGGGTCGCGGACCACGTTCACCGCGGCGGACGGCGAGCGCATGACGTTCGCCCCCGGCCAGGTGTGGATCGTGTACGTCGCACGCTGACCGGCCGCCGGGGCGGCCTGCCAGGCAGGGCCCGGTGTCAGACGCGCTCGGGCTCGCCCAGCAGCGCGGAAGCGGTCTCGAGCGGGGTGAGGACGGGCGGTACGACCGGCGCGGGAACCGCGCGGCAGGTGAAGCCGAGGCGGGCCAGCGCCCGGGTCACTTCACCGGCGCTGAAGTCACGGCGGTCCTGACCGGTGATGACTTCTCCCACCTGCTTCACGGGGTAGTGACGACGGCCGATGATCACCGATTCGCCGGTGACAGGCTCGGGCTTGATGCCCTTCATCGACTCCTGGACGTCGCTTTTGACCAGGTCGAAAGGAAAACGGGCGATAACGCAGCGCATAATGCCTCAGCAAGGTTGAAGAGAGCCGGAACTAAAGGGCACGCCCGATAACGAGCCGAGAAAAACACGAAAAACGCCGACGACAGAGCGGCCCGGAAATCAACGAGCTGGGGCCCGCACCCCAAGGTGCGGGCCCCAGCTGCGCCGTACGCCTGAGCGTCAGGCGGGAACGATGTTCTCCGCCTGCGGGCCCTTCTGGCCCTGCGTGACGTCGAAGTTCACCTTCTGGCCCTCCTGGAGCTCGCGGAAGCCCTGGGCGGCGATGTTCGAGTAGTGGGCGAAGACGTCAGCGCCGCCGCCCTCCTGCTCGATGAAGCCGAAACCCTTTTCCGCGTTGAACCACTTCACGGTGCCAGTAGCCATGTCATATCTCCTTCGGGGCAGTGCCCGGAACCGCACTGTGCGAGTACCGGTGTCGCCGCGATGATCGCCCCTCCGGAAAACAGCACCGGAAATATAAAAGTGCACTCGACGGCACGAACGGCCGACAAGAGCACTTGAAGTCTTTGGGAACCACAACTGCAACTGATATTTACCGTAGCACGACTTGAGCGCGAGAGGGCGGCAAGTAATATCATTTCACCCGGAAGCCGTAAAACCATCGATGAAACCGCTGCCGCGCGGGGGGTTATTTTCTGTTTCGGCGGCCACAGATACGCGGTGGATGCCGGACGGGCACACAGAGGGGCCCCGGTGCGTCCGGCACCGGGGCCTTAGGGGTTCAACACCATCTGTCGGCACTTACGCCGACTATTCTTTTGCCGCACGTCCGCCGGGGAGGCCGGAGATGCGGGACCTTGGATGCGTAACCGGGGACCACCTTCCCATCCGGGGTCTGCGGTGCCTGAGCGAACGGCATCCTCACTCAGGGATCCTGATGGCGTCTGTTCCTCCCTTGCTGATCAATTCCGGTTTGCCTTGGTCTGGTGCGGCGCCGTGTGCACCGCACGCGCCGGTCGTCTCTGCCGCGCTGTGCTGACTTCGTTGGCTACGTTAGAAACTCTAATCACTGTGGACTCAGATGTCTACCACCGTCACGACAGATATTCGCACGGAGGAAGGCCGCTCCCGGGCGACCCCGGTCCGTCACTGCGGCGCGCCCTGCAAAGTGACGAGATCGGTCAGCGCCCGCGTTCCGCCCTCCGCCAGCGCGCGGCGCTGGAGGTCCGCCGACGTGCCCTGCCGCAGGAGGCGGTGGACCAGGGAGGACACCTCCCGCGCGTCTCCCGATTCCTCCAGGGCGGGTGCGATGTGGTCCATCAGCCGGCAGATCACGTCGCCCGCGCTGCGGAGCCTCCCGTCGGGGTCCACCAGCGAGCCGCTGATGCCGTCGCGCGCGGCGTACCAGTTCGCTCCGTGCAGCAGTTCCGGCGGGCAGACGGCCAGCGGCACCCCGGCCTTCTCCTCGGCGATGGCGGTCGAGACGAGCGCCCGTACGATGCCCGCGAACATGACGGCGTCGTCGGCCCTCAGCTGCACGTCCATGCACCGCACCTCGACCGTGGGGTACTTGTCGGAGAGGCGGGCCTGCCAGTAGACCTGGCCCGGGTCACTGATGATCCCGGACGTGAGCAGTCCCCGGATCCGCCGCTCGTGGTCGGCCAGACCGGCGAAATGCGGCGGGGGCCCGCTGACGGGCCAGCGGCCGAAGATCACGGTGCGCCAGCTGGAGAAGCCGGTGTCGTGGCCGTCCCACAGCGGTGAGTTCGCCGACATGGCCACCAGTACGGGCAGCCACACCCTGATCCGGTTCAGGACCGCGACGCCCATCTCCGGATCGGACACGGCCGCGTGCACGTGCATGCCGTTGACCAGCTGCTCCGCGACCAGCTGCGGAGCCTGGGACTCTATGGCGAGGTAGCGCGGTGACCGGGTCACCGGCACCGGCGCGACCTCCCGGAAGGGCGCTGTCGCGCAGGCGGCGAGGCGGCATCCGAACTCCTCGGCGGCGGCGCCGACCGCGTGGCGCAGGCGCAGCAGGTGTCCGCCCACCTCCTCCAGGTCGGTGCACACCGGCGTGGCGACCTCCACTTGCGCCTGGAGCAGCTCGCACTGCACCTCGCGCCGGTCCACCACCGGCTCCAGGCCCGACGACCCCCGAACCTCTTCGGCCAGCGGTACCGGCAGTCCCGTGTCCGGGTCGAGGAGGAGGTACTCCTCCTCGACCCCCACCGTGATCACGCCGGCCCCGGTTATCGTGCCGCGCCGGTGCGCGTGCGGCGGGTGAGCAGGACGCCGAGGGCGATCATGGCCAGCCCCAGAACGAAGTGCAACCAGTTGTCGGCGGTGTTGAGGGGTACGAAGTTGGCCGCGCTGTCGTGGTCGATGAGCAGGCCGTACAGCCACAGCGCCAGATAGACGACCCCGCCGCCGACGAGGAAGGTACGGGCGGTGGACACGGCGCGGGACATGGCCACACCGGCGATGCCGAAGAGGAGGTGGACGAGGTTGTGCAGCACGGACACCTGGAAGAGGCCGAACAGCTTGGCTTCGGAGTCGTGCTCGGCGAACTTCATCGTGTCGTAGTCCGTGGTGATGCCGGGGATGAAGCCGAGGACACCGACCAGCAGGAAGACCGCGCCGACCAGCAGCGCCGCCTGTTGTACCGGGGTCCGGGCGACCGACGCCGTACGGTGCTGAGCACTCATGATCGCAACTTCCTTCTCCACGGGGGCGACCCGTCGGGCCGCCCGATCCGTCCCAGTACTAGGCATTGTGTACCCAGTACTGTCGCGGTTAGCCAGGCCGCTCGATCAGGTGTTCTGTGCGGCGCCGGACCGCTCACCGGCCGTGACCGGGACGACGCGCCGGCACTCGGCTGCCGGCACCCGACGCCCGTACGGTGCCCCGGCACGGCCCGGCGACACGCTCAGGTGTGGACGACGCTGTTGTGACCGTCCTGGTCGTCCGCCTGGCCGTCGTTGAACCAGTAGTCGCCGTGGGCCAGATAGCGGAAGCCGTAGCGCTGTTCCCTGGGGAGGGTGACGGTGACGGAGCGGGTGCCGTCCTCCCGCTCGGTGAAGGGGTGGGCTCCCGGCTGCCAGTCGTTGAAGTCGCCGACCACGCTGACCTGCCCGCAGGCCTGGCCCGCCGGAATGACGAACGTGATCTCCGTGTGCTTCTTGCGTCGGCTGCGCTCCAGCATCGCTGAACCTTTCCTCGGGGGGAGTGTGCCTCAGGATCCCCGCCCAGGGGCCTCCACAGCGCGTCCTGTTGAGCCGACGGCGCCGCCCGTCGCCCGGATGGCGCAGGCCCCGCGCCGGGGTCAGGTGACGGCCGCTCCCTCCCGGAGGAGCAGCGCGACATCGACCGCCGCGACCATGATCGCCGCGAGGAACGGCAGCCTGGGGAAGCGGCGGCCCAGCAGCGCGCCGCCGGCCGCGAGGGCCAGCGCCACCGGCAGCGCCGCCGCCCCGGCGGTGTCGGCGGGGCCGGGGCGCGCGAACGCCGTCAGCGCGGTGGCCGTCACCAGGGGCAGCGGCAGCAGCAGCCGCACCCGGGCGGCGCCCAGCCGCTGCGGCCAGCCGCATACACCGGTGGCCAGATCGTCGCCGATGTCGGGCAGGACGTTCGCCAGATGCGCGCCGACACCGAGCAGCGCTGCGCAGGCGACGATCCACCAGGGCGGCCAGGACCGCCCCTCCAGCCCGAGCGTGACGAACGCGGGGAGCGCCGCGAACCCCACCGCGTACGGCAGCCAGGACAGCACGGTCGCCTTCAGCCCGAGGTTGTACGCCCAGGCCGCCGCGACGCCGGCCAGGTGGACCGTACCCGCGAGGAGGCCGTACGCAAGGGACAGCGGTACGCACAGGACGAGCGCGGTGAGCGCCGCGCCGCGTACGGCACCGGCGCTCACCGAACCGGCGGCCACGGGTTTGGTACTCCGCCCGACGGCGCGGTCGCGCGCGGCGTCGGCGGCGTCGTTGCTCCAGCCGACGGACAGCTGCCCCGTCAGCACGGCGGCGGCCACCAGCAGACACCCGGCCGCGTCCTGCCCGCAGGCCGCCGCCAGCGCGGTCGTCAGCGCGCCGACTGCGAGGGCCGGGCCGGGATGACATGCCATCAGGAGCCCCCGGACCGATCGAAGCCGGCGGCTGGTGGCGGTCCCTGCCGGTGCCCGGTACGCGACCTCAGTGTCCACGCGCCCATGCTAGGCGGCCGGACGGTCGCCGGCGGTGAGCGGCCGGACGAGCGACAAGGCGTGTGGCGACGGCGAGCGGGGGCACTGATTGCAGGGTCCCCCCCACCGCCGACCTCGGACCCCAGATGACCCGGATCGCAGCTGTCCACGGAGCTCTCGCTCCCCACCGGCACGCCCAGCGGGATATCACGGACATGATCGCCCGGGTGTGTCTGCCCGAGGGGGCCGACCGCCGGGTTCTCGACCGGCTCCACGACAGCGCGAGGGTCAGCACCCGTCATACGGCGCTCCCCCTCGCCGCGTACGCGGAGCCTCGCGACTTCGGCGCGCTCAACGACGCCTTCGTCGAGGGGGCGCTGAGCCTGGGCGCCGAGGCTTTGGGCGGGGCGCTCGACGCGGCGGGGCTCTCCCCGCGCGATGTCGACCTGCTGATGTTCACCTCGGTGACCGGCATCGCCACCCCTTCGGTGGACGCGCGTCTGGTGGGGCCGCTCGGGCTGCGGCCGGACATCAAGCGTCTGCCCGTCTTCGGTCTGGGCTGCGTGGCGGGCGCGGCCGGCATCGCGCGTCTGCACGACTACCTGCTGGGCCGTCCGGACGACGTGGCGGTACTCCTGTCGGTGGAGTTGTGCTCGCTCACCTTCCAGCGTGACGACGCCTCGGCGGCCAACCTGGTCGCCGGCGCGCTCTTCGGGGACGGCGCCGCGGCGGTGGTCGCGTGCGGTGCCCGCCGGCCGGCGGCCGGACCGGTCGTGGTCGATACGCGCAGTCATCTCTACCCGGACAGCGAGCACGTGATGGGGTGGGACATCACAGGTTCCGGATTCCGGGTCGTACTGGATGCCAGCGTCCCCGACGTCGTACGCAAGAACCTCGCGGGGGACGTCGACGCATTCCTCGCCGGGCACGGTCTGCGCCGCGAGGACATTACGGCGTGGGTGTGCCACCCCGGCGGCCCGAAGGTACTCGAAGCCGTCGGGGAAGCGCTGGAACTGCCCGACGGCGCTCTCGACGTCACCTGGCGTTCGCTGGCGGCCGTGGGCAACCTCTCGTCGGCCTCCGTGCTCCACGTCCTGCGCGACACCCTCGCCGAACGCCGTCCTCCCGCGGGCAGCGCCGGGCTGCTGCTCGCCATGGGACCGGGCTTCTGCTCCGAACTCGTCCTGCTGCGCTGGTAGGGAGAGGAACTCATGCTCTGGTACACCTCGCTGGTCCTGGCGGTCGGCGTGGAACGCCTCGCCGAACTCGTCGTGGCCCGCCGCAACGCCCGCTGGAGCCTGGCGCGCGGCGCGTTCGAGGCGGGGCGCGGGCACTATCCGGTGATGGTCGTCCTGCACACCGGGCTGCTCGTCGGCTGCCTGGCCGAGGTCCATGGGTGGGGACGGCCGTTCGACCCGGTGGTGGGCTGGACCATGGCCGCCGTCGTGGTGGCCTCGCAGGCGCTGCGCTGGTGGTGCATCCGCACCCTGGGACGCCGGTGGAACACACGGGTGCTGGTGGTGCCGGGCCTGCCCCTGGTGGCCGGCGGACCGTACCGGTGGATGAGCCATCCCAACTACGTCGCGGTGGTGGCCGAAGGGGTCGCCCTGCCGCTCGTGCACGGCGCCTGGCTGACCGCGGCGCTGTTCACCGGCCTCAACGCGGCGCTGCTCACCGTACGCGTCCGCTGCGAGAACGAGGCGCTGGGGCTGTCGGCGCCCTCAGCCGCCGGGAGCGGGGCGGGTGCCAAGCTGTGATCGACCTGCTCGTGGCGGGCGGCGGACCGGCGGGACTGGCAACCGCCATCCACGCGGCGGGGGCCGGCATGGAGGTGGTCGTGGTCGAACCACGCGCCACGCCCGTGGACAAGGCGTGCGGTGAGGGGATCATGCCCGGTGGCGTGCTGGCCCTGGAGGCCCTCGGGGTACGGGTCGGCGGACGGCCGCTGCGCGGTATCCGTTACGTCGACGGGCACCACCAGGCGCAGGCGCTCTTCGGCGACGGCACCGGCCTGGGGGTGCGCCGTACGGACCTGCACGCGGCGCTGGCCCGGCGGGCGGCCGAAGTCGGCGTCGAGGTCGTCATCGGCAGGGTCACGGAGGTGCGGCAGAGTACGGATTCGGTCAGCGCGGGAGGGCTGCGGGCACGGTGGCTGGCCGCCGCGGACGGCCTGCACTCGCCGCTGCGCCACGCGCTCGGCCTGGACGTGCCCAGTCGCCGGCCCCGGCGCTTCGGCCTGCGACGGCACTACCGGATGGCTCCGTGGACGGATTTCGTCGAGGTGCACTGGTCCGTCCACGGCGAGGCATACGTGACGCCGGTCGGCGACGGTGTGGTGGGCGTGGCCGTGCTGAGCACCGCGAAGCGCGGCTTCGACGCCCATCTGGCCCACTTCCCGCACCTGCTCCGGCTCCTGGACGGGCGGCCTCCGGCCGGCTCAGTGCGGGGCGCGGGTCCGCTGCGCCAGCGGGCCCGTCGCCGCACCGCCGGGCGGGTGCTGCTGGTGGGTGACGCGGCCGGGTACACCGACGCGCTCACCGGTGAGGGCGTGGCGCTCGCGCTGGCGTCGGCCGAGGCAGCGGTGCGGTGTCTGAAGGCGGGACGGCCGCAGGCGTACGAGCGCTGCTGGCGGCGGCTGTCCCTGCGGCACCGCCTGCTGACCGAGGGCCTCGTACGGATGAGCGGTCACGCCGCCGTCGCCCGCCTGATCGTTCCGGCGGCGGCCAGGATGCCGCCGCTCTTCACGGCCGCGGTGCGCGCACTCCAGTGACACACCGCGCACCCGCCCGCCCCCGGGATGCGGAACGGGGCGCGTGGGGGTGCCATGGATGCAGGAGGAGGTGGCGGCTGCCATGGCGCGTCCGGTGTGGAGCGGGGCTCTGACCTTCGGCCTGGTGTCCCTGCCCGTACAGATGTTCACGGCGACGGACAGCCACACCATCCACTTCCACCAGCTCCAGCGCGGCACGTCGGACCGGGTCCGCAACAAGCGCGTGAACGAGCGCACCGGCGAAGAGGTGCCGCTCGACGAGATCGTCAAGGGCTACGACGCCGGGGACGAGTACGTACTCGTCGAGCCCGGCGAGCTGGAGGACATCGCCCCCGGCCGCTCCCAGGCCGTGGAGATCACCGGGTTCGTGGACCTCGAAAACGTCGAGCCCGTCTTCTTCGACAAGACGTACTACCTCGGTCCGAAGGGCAAGGAGTACGCCAAGATCTACGCCCTGCTGGAGAAGGCTCTGGCCGAATCGGGCAAGGCGGGCATCGCCACGTTCGTCATGCGCAACCGTCAGTATCTGGTGGCCGTGAAGGCCGAGGGCGGGCTCCTGACGCTGCACACCCTGCACTGGGCCGACGAGATCCGCGATCCGCGCACGGAGATCGGCACGCTGCCCGAAGACACCGAGGTCACCGGCCGCGAACTGAAGATGGCCCAGCAGCTCGTCGAGACGCTCAGCATGGACTGGAATCCCGAGGAGTTCCACGACACCTTCCAGGAGCAGGTGGCCGGGCTCATCGAGGCCAAGCGCAGCGGCGAGTCGGTCGAGAAGGCGGAGCCCCCGGCCGCGTCGACGAACGTGGTCGACCTGATGGAGGCGCTGCGGGCCAGCGTCGACCAGGCCAAGGGCGCGAAGCGCGGCGGGCGGGGGAAGACGGCCGAGGAGAGTGCCCCGGTCGCCCGGATCAAAGACACGGCCGACAAGCGCCGGGCCGGCGGTGCGGCGAAGCCCGGGAGAGAACCCAGGGCGGCGAAGGCGAGTTCGCTCGATTCCCTCACCAAGGCGGAGCTCTACCAGCGCGCCGCGGACGCCGGGGTCCCGGGCCGCTCCTCCATGACCCGCGAGGAGCTCGTCACGGCCCTCAGCGCCAAGAGCGGCAAAGCCGGGCGGCGCAAGGCACGGGCGTCCTAGCCGGACCGGCCCCGCGGAGATCGGCGGCATTAAGACCCGGGCGCAGGGCACAGGGTAAGGAACCGCAGCACGTACTGCCTGATCCGGTCGTGATCGCAGCCGTGGCGCGGGGTCCCTGAACCATGGATACAGCATTGCGCGGGCCCGCATCCGGCCGCGCCGCGGAAAGGCAGTCGACTTGCGTAGTGTCGGAGTGGAGGAGGAGCTCCTCCTGGTGGATGCCCTGACCGGTGAGCCGCAGGCGTTGTCCACCGCGGTACTGGCGGCAGTGTCACGGGAGGGCGGCGACGAGGGCGAGGTCTTCGAGGCCGAGCTGCACCGGCAGATGCTGGAGTTCGCCACCCGGCCGCAGACCTCCATGGGCGATCTCGCGGAGGAGATCAGGCGCTGGCGGGCCGAGGCCGCGCGCCACGCGGAGGACGTCGGCGCCGCCGTGGTCGCCCTGGCCACGTCTCCGCTCCCGGTCAGCCCGGTCATCGGCAGCGGCGAGCGGTACCGGTGGCTGGAGGAACAGTTCGGGCTGACCACACAGGAGCAGCTGACGTGCGGCTGCCATGTCCATGTGTCGGTGGACTCCGACGACGAGGGTGTGGCCGTACTGGACCGGATCCGGCCGTGGCTGTCCGTGCTCCTCGCGATGAGCGCGAACTCGCCGTTCTGGCAGGGCAAGGACAGCGGCTACAGCAGTTACCGCAGCCGGGTGTGGGGGCGGTGGCCGTCGTCCGGGCCGGTGGAGATCTTCGGCAGCGCCGACCGGTACCACCAGCAGGTGAACGACATGGTCGGCACGGGCGCGCTGCGGGACAAGGGGATGATCTACTTCGACGCCCGGCTCTCGCACAATTACCCCACCGTGGAGGTGCGGGTCGCCGACGTCTGCCTCGATCCCGGTACGACCGTGCTCGTGGCCACGCTGGTGCGTGCCCTGGTGGAGACGGCGGCCCGCCAGTGGCGGGCCGGCGAGCCGCCCGCGCGGCACGGCGTCGGGCTGCTGCGGCTGGCCGCGTGGCGGGCCGGGCGGTCGGGGCTGGAGGGGGAGCTGATCCATCCGGTCACGATGCGTCCCGCTCCGGCGGAAGCGGTCGTGCGGGCGCTGTTCGATCACGTCCGGGACGCCCTGGAGGACAGCGGTGACGTGGTACCCGCCCAGGAGGGCCTGGCGGCGCTGCTGAAGACCGGGAACGGGGCGCGCGTCCAGCGGGAGCTGCTGAGCCGCAGCGGTGGCCTGCGGGACGTGGTCACCGAGTGCGTGAGCAGGACCCGTGGGTAGTCCACGGGTCTCGGTCACGGACGGTCCGGGCCGGGGTTGCTGACGGCCGGCGTCACGGGTGGTGGGGGCGCTGGTCCGGCGGCGTCCCGCCGCACTCTCCCCCGCCCCTGTTCGGGCCAACACCTGCGAACCGGCACACAGTGGGAGCGCCGGCCGACGCGGACGTCGGCCGACGCGCTCACGGCCGGAATCTCGGGGAAAGGCGGTTGATCAGATGACGCCGGACTCGGAGATGGTGACCTTGGCCTTCGGCTTGCCGCTCTGGCTGCCGTAGCCCTCGATCTTCTTGACGAGCTCCATGCTCACCTCGTCGGCGACCTCGCCGAACACGACGTGCTTGCCGTCCAGCCACGGCGTCACCACGGTGGTGACGAAGAACTGGGAGCCGTTAGTGTTCGGGCCGGCGTTGGCCATCGACAGCAGGCCCGGCTTGTTGTGCGTGAGCTTGAAGTTCTCGTCGGCGAACTTCTCGCCGTAGATGCTCTTGCCGCCGGTGCCGTCACCGCGGGTGAAGTCGCCGCCCTGGAGCATGAACGCGGGGATGATGCGGTGGAAGGAGGACCCGGCGTAGCCGAAGCCCTTCTCGCCCGTGGCCAGCGCGCGGAAGTTGTCCACCGTCTTGGGCACTACCTCGTCGAAGAGGTTGAAGGTGATCCGCCCGGCGGGCTGGTCGTCGATGGTGATGTCGAAGTAAGCCTTGATCGTCATGGCTCTATCCTGACATCCCGGACCCGCATCCCGTGCATCCGGCATCCCGTGGAGGCGTTTCGGGGCCTTCCAGCGAGGCCCATGGCATATGCCAAAAGCACCACCGTATCGAGTGTTGCCAAATGGCTTACGGGCCTTTCCCCGCTGTGCCACAGTCGTAACTGGTCCATCCATCAGATCTGGCCCGGCCGCGCCTGTATCGGAGTACGACATGCCGTCCCATCTCTTCGCGGACCGTCCTGCGCCCCAGCCGCCCGAGCGGGGTTCCGTCGACGCACTGATCTCACAGACGCGCCGGCTGCGCGGCGACGTGGACGCGGTGCGCCGGGACACGGTCGCGGGGGACGACGAAGACCCGCAGGGGCGCTGGCAGCGGGCTCTGTGCGAACTGGCAGTGCATCAACTCGACGATCTGGGCGCCCACTTGGGGCAGCTCAAGGCCGGTCTGCCCGCACAGACCGGGGAAGCCCCCGCCGACCGGCCGCCGGCCGCGAGCGGTACGTCGTTGCTGTGCCGGGCCGGCAGCGCGGAGTGGGACCTCCTTACCGACGAGGCGCACTGGTCCGACGAGCTGTACGAGATCTTCGGCCGCGCGCCGGAGAGCGGCCCCCTGACGCTGGACGAGCTCCCCTCCATGCTGCTCCCCGAGGACCAGGGCCTCCTCGCCTCGATGGTCACCGACTGCCTCGTCGACGGAAAACCGATCGACGGCGAGTTCCGTATCGTGCGCACCGACGATGTCGTGCGGACCCTGCACATGCTGGGCGAACCCGTGCTCGACTCCGACGGCTGCACCGCCTCCATGTGGGCGGTGCTGCGGGACGTCAGCGAGCTGCGCCGCAGTCAGCGGGCCGTGAGCGAGACCCGCGACTCGCTCCGGCACCAGCAGCACATCGCGCGGACCGAGCACCGGCTGGCGGTCGAGCTCCAGGAATCGGTACTGCCGCCGTGGCGCGGTCCCCTGCGGCTCCCGCACGGCGGCCCCGCGGCGCTCGACCTCGCCGCCCACTACCTGCCGTCCTCGTCGAGCGCGATGATCGGCGGGGACTGGTACGACGCGCTGGAGCTGCCGGACGGCCAGACGTTACTGACGGTGGGCGACCTGACCGGCCACGGCGTCGCGGCGACCTCCGGGATGGCCATGCTGCTCGGCGCCGTGCGCGGGATGGCGATGGCCGGTATCGCACCCGGAGCTTTGATGGGTCACCTCAATCATCTGCTGGAGACCTCCACCCAGCCCGCGCTGGGCAGCGCGATGTGCTGTCGCTACGACCCCGTCACCCGGCTCCTGACCTGGGCGCAGGCCGGCCACCCCGCCCCGCTGCTGTTCCGCGACGGGACGGTGCGCGCGCTGACGCCGCCGGAGGGCGTGCTGCTCGGGGCGACTTCCGGGGCCGCGTACGAGCAGGCCGAAGTACAGCTGCGCGCCGGTGACCTGCTGGTGTTGCACACCGACGGAATCTCGCGCCGCACCCCCACGGACGATGCCGGCCCTTCCAGGCTGCTGGATCTCGCGCCGCGCTTCGCCGAGGCCCGCAGCGCGCAGGAGTGCGTGCGGCTGGCCGTGGAAGAGTTCGGCGAGGCGGAGCGGGAGAACGACGCCTGCGTGCTGATCGCCCGGATCGCGGCGTAGACGGAATCTAGAATCTAGATGGTGGTGTTCCTGTTCGCCTTCTTGGCGGGCAACGCCAGCTGGATCTCCTCGCGCAGGTCCTCGATCTTCGGGTATCCGGCGTACTCGCCGGTGAGCCGGTACATCTGACGCAGCCGGTCCCACGTGCGGTGGGACGAGGTCTCCCCCATCGACACCAGCGCGAGGCGTGCGTACCGGTCGGCCTGTTCCGGATCGTCCGCGATGAAGCACGCGGAAGCCAGCGAGAGGTAGTCGAAAATCTTCGACCGCTGCCTGCCGCCCTCCCGGAGATGGAGCGCCTGCTTGGCGTGCCGCTGCGCCGTGACCGCCGCCGAGGGGTCGTGCTCGGCGAGCGTACGGTAGGCAAGGGCCTGCATGCCGTGCATGTCCGCCTCGTCGAACATCTGCATCCAGCTCGGCGGCGGGACATCTCCCTTGTCCGACACGAACAGTTCCTCCGCCTCCCCCAGCGTGCGCCGCATCGCCTGGCCGCGGCCCATGGCTGCCTGTGCCCAGGCTTCGATGGTGTGCAGCATGGCGCGGGTGCGCGGCAGCATCTGGTCGCCGGACCCGGACTTGGCGAGCTTCATCAGGTCCAGTGCGTCGTCGGGCTTTCCGAGGTGCACCATCTGACGGGCGGCCCGGGAGAGGGCCTCCCCCGCGCGGGGGCGGTCGCCGCCCTCGCGGGCCGCGTGCGCGGCGATGACGAAGTACTTCTGGGCGGTGGGTTCGAGGCCCACGTCGTGCGACATCCAGCCGGCGAGGACCGCCAGGTTGGCGGCCACGCCCCACAGCCGGCGCTGGAGGTGGTCGGGGTGATGGTAGGCGAGCATGCCGCCCACTTCGTTGAGCTGGCCCACCACCGCCTTGCGCTGGAGCCCGCCGCCGCGGGCGGCGTCCCAGGCGCGGAACACTTCGACGGATCGCTCGAGCTCTTCGATCTCCTGCGACCCGATGGGGGCGGCCTCGTAGCGGTCGTACCCAGCGGGGTCGGCGTGCAGGGGATCTTGAGCGTGTGGAGCGTCGGCCGTCAGAGCGGGGTCGGTGTGCATCCAGTCGTGCATGGCGCTGCTGAGTGCGGAGCCTGCGGCGAGCGCGGCGCCCGCGCCCACCAAGCCGCGTCGGTTGAGCATGAGGTCCATTCCCGTGAATTCGGTGAGGACCGCTGCCGTCCGTTCGGGCGCCCACGGAAGACCGTCGGGATTGTCTGCGTTCCTGACGTCTCGCCGTTTCCCCGTGCGCCCGTGCCGGTCGAACCCGAGGTCCTCGATGGTCACGACACGGCCGAGTCGCTCGGTGAACAGAGCTGCCAGCACCTTGGGCACGGGATCGCGTGGGGCTTCCCCCATGTCGATCCAGCGTCGTACGCGCGAGGTGTCGGTCGCCAGCTGCGGATGGCCCATGGCCGCCGCCTGCCGGTTGACCAGCCTCGCGAGTTCGCCCTTGGACCAGCCGGCGAGGCCGAACAGGTCTGCCAGGCGGGTGTTGGGTTCTCCGGTCACTTCAAGCCCCCAGGTTCTCGGCTGAATTCGACAGTAACCCCGTGTCAGAGGCGCCGGGCATATTCGCCAGGGTTCGCCAGGGTCCGCCAGATGGTGTGCCACCCGCAGGCGGGTGTCAGGTAAGAAAGCGCCACCCCGTTCCGGCAACCGGCCGGCATTCCCCAGGGTGTTGACCGGTTGCCGGGGCGGGCGGGCGCACGTAACTCGTCGGCGCGCGAAGGGATCTGTCCCATGTACACAGCATCGTCCTCCGTGTCCGCCCCGCCTCGGCCGTACCGTCCAGTGGCGACGGGCAGCGGACCGTATCTCGATCCCCACCACGCCGGCGGAGCGTCACTCGGCGCGGGACGGGCCCGGCGCGCGGCGGCAGGGCTGGGGTCCGCACCGCTCAGCGGGAGACTCGACTTGTCCGGCCCCCAGGGCGCGCAGTTGCGGAAGGCCATCGCCTCGGTGCACCGGATCTGCCCGGAGTTCAATCCGGTGCAGGTACTGCGCCGCAGCGGACGTTCCGTACTGCTCGTCGGCACCACAGGCCGCGCCACCGCGGTGGCCAAGTGCTTACTGGATCACTCCCCCGCCTGGGCGGAGAGGTTCCGGCACGAAATAGCTGCATACCGCGCGTTCGTCCGGCACCGCCCACCCGTGCGTGTGCCGAGGCTGATCGCCGCGGACCCCGACAACTGCGCCCTGGTGATCGAGCGGATGCCCGGCCGGGTCGCGGCTCTCACCCGCCATCCGGCCGAGGCGCCGCCGCGCGCGGACCTGCGGGCCGTGCTCGGCGCGATCACGCGGGTCAACGCGTGGCGGCCACCACCCGGCATCTTCGAGGCGCCGCTCGACTACGCCTCGCGGATCTCCCGGTACCACGCGCTGGGGCTGCTCACCGACCGCGATCTGGGCGACCTCCAGAAGCTCCTCCACGGGGTCGCGCACGCGTCCGGCGGACGGCAGAACATGGGGCAGTTCTGTCACGGCGACGCGTTGCTCTCCAACATCCTGATGTCGCCGGCCGGACCCGTCCTGGTCGACTGGGAGCACGCCGGCTGGTACCTGCCGGGGTACGACCTGGCGACGCTGTGGGCGGTGCTGGGCGACGCCCCGGCGGCGCGGCGGCAGATCAGCCAGCTGGCACAGGCGCCGGGGACAGCCTCGCGGGACGCGTTCCTGGTGAACCTGATGCTCGTCCTGACACGGGAGATCCGTACGTACGAGACCGCTGTCCAGCGCACCATGCGCGAGGCCGCCCCCGTGAGCGGGGCCGCCAGGCAGGCACCGGCGGGCGCGCTGTCGACCGGTGAGGAGCAGCGGCTGCTGCTGCGGCGGCTGCACGACGACTGCGCGATGGCCCGGCGGGCCGTCCGCGCGGCTGTCGGCACCCGCTGACGGAAGAGGGGAACGCACTGGCCCACCGGTGACCGTCGTCGCCGGGGGGCCAGTGCGTTGCCATGTGCCGTTCCGTGCGGATCGTGGCGCGGCCGTCCGCGTGCGTGCCGGTGTGCGGGGGTACCGGGCGACGAGGGGAAGGCTCTCCGTACCCGACCGGGAAGGAACGTCACGATGAGCGGCGCCGACGACGAAGGCACGTACGGCAGGTACAGCAACACCGCGTACGGGAAGAAGCCCTTCAGGCGGTCGAAGAGCCACTTCACGGACCGCATCACCGCCGACGGCGGGGACGGCTGGCCCGTCGAGGCCGGCCGCTACCGGCTCGTGGTGAGCCGCGCGTGCCCGTGGGCGAGCCGCGCCGTGGTTTCGCGGCGGCTGCTCGGCCTGGAGAGCGCCATTTCCCTGGCCGTGGCCGATCCCGTCCAGGACGACCGCAGCTGGCGGTTCACCCTCGATCCCGGTGACCGCGACCCCGTCCTCGGCATCCGGTACCTGAGCGAGGCCTACGAGGCGCGGGAGAAGGACTACGCCGGAGGGATCAGCGTCCCCGCGATCGTGGACGTGCCGAGCGGCAGGCTGGTCACCAACGACCACCAGCGGATCACGCTGGACTTCGCCACCGAGTGGGCGGCGCTGCACCGTCCGGGGGCGCCCGATCTCTATCCGGAGCGGCTGCGCGCGGAGATCGACGACGTCATGGAAGGCGTCTACCGCGATGTCAACAACGGGGTGTACCGGGCGGGCTTCGCGACGGAACAAGGTGAGTACGAGGACGCCTGCCGGGACGTGTTCCGGCGGCTCGGTCTGGTGTCGCGGCGGCTCGCGGACCGCCGCTATCTCGTGGGGGACACCATCACGGAGGCGGACATCCGGCTCTTCACGACGCTGGTGCGGTTCGACGCCGTGTACCACGGGCACTTCAAGTGCAACGTGCGGAAGCTGGCCGAGGACCCTGTGTTGTGGGCGTACGCGCGCGACCTCTACCAGACGCCCGGTTTCGGCGACACCGTCGACTTCGCCCACATCAAGCACCACTACTACCGGGTGCACACGGGCATCAACCCGACCGGGATCGTGCCGCTGGGTCCTGACCTGTCCGGGTGGCTGAGCCCGCATCACCGGGAGGAGCTGGGCGGGCGGCCGTTCGGGGACGGTACGCCGCCGGAGCCGGTGCCGGTGGCCGAGCGGGTGCCCGCGCCGGGGCCGGAAGCGGCGGCGGAGCAGCCGTAGGGCGGTTCCGGGACCGTCCGCCGTACCCGGACGTGCGCCGCCGCGCGCGCCGGGTGAAGCTGGACACCCCGGCAGCCCGGGGTACGTACTGCCGGACCGGCCGACGAGAGGTGCCGATGGAACCCGTCGAGGCGCTGGAACGGATCGCGTTCCTGCTGGAACGGGGCCAGGCCCCCACCTATCGCGTACGGGCGTTCCGCACGGCCGCTGCCGCCGTCGCGGCACTCCCCGCGGAGGAGACCGCGAGCCGGGCGGCGGCGGGCTCGCTGGAGACCCTCAAGGGCGTCGGTCCCAAGACGGCGCAGGTGGTGCGCGAGGCGCTGGCCGGCGGGACGCCCGCCTATCTGAAGCGGCTGGAGGAGGAGAGCGGCGGCCCCCGGACGGAGGGCGGTGAGCGGCTGCGGGCGCTGCTGCGCGGCGACTGCCATCTGCACTCCGACTGGTCGGACGGCGGAAGCCCCATCGAGGAGATGGGGCGTACGGCGGCGGCGCTGGGCCACGAGTACGCCGTCCTCACCGACCACTCCCCCCGTCTTACGGTCGCGAGCGGGCTCTCGCCCGAGCGGCTGCGCGAGCAGCTGGAGGTGGTCGCGGCGCTCAATGAGCGCTGGGCGCCGTTCCGGCTCCTCACCGGCATCGAGTGCGACATCCTCCTCGACGGCTCGCTCGACCAGGAACCCGGCCTGCTGGAGGAGGTCGACGTCGTGGTGGTGTCCGTGCACTCCAAGCTGCGGATGGACGCCGCCGCGATGACCCGCCGCATGGTCGCCGCGGTGCGCAATCCGCACGCGGACATCCTCGGGCACTGCACCGGCCGGCTGCTCACCGGGCGCGGGCGGCCCGAGTCGCAGTTCGACGCCGACGAGGTGTTCGCCGCCTGCGCCGAATCGGGCACGGCCGTGGAGATCAACAGCCGGCCCGAGCGGCTGGATCCACCGAGGCGGCTGCTGCGCCGCGCCGTCGACGCGGGGGTGCTGTTCTCGGTGGACACCGACGCCCACGCGCCCGGTCAGCTCGACTGGCAGATCTACGGGTGCGCCAGGGCCGAGGAGTGCGGCGTGCCTCCGGAGCGGGTGGTCAACACCTGGTCCATGGACGATCTGCTGACGTGGGCCCGTACGCGCGAAGTGCCGTCGTCCGGTGCCTGAACCGGCCGGCGCACGGGCAGACGGTGTGAGAGAGTGCGCCGGACGTGAGCCGCCTGGAGGTCTTGTGAGTACCGAAGCCTGGACTCTGCTCGTCGTCGCCGTGGTGCTGGTGGCGGCGACGCTCGCCATGGCGGTCTACGTGCTCGTACGGCTGGTCCGCGCCCGCCGGAGCCTGCGGGCGGCGGGGCTACCGGAAGGGCGGCCCTGGGTCTTCTGGGCCGCTGTCGCCTATCTCGTCCTGCCGGCGGACCTGATGCCCGACCCGGTGTTCCTCGACGACATCGGTGTGCTGCTGCTCGCCCTGAAGTCGGTCCGCGCGGGCCGCGACGTGACCTGACGTCAGTTCAATTACCGTGCGGGTCCGTTGGCCGATTATTGGTCGATACCACTGACGCACCGCAGGCCCGCCCGCCGTCGCGGCGAAACTTCGGCCGCACCCGGGCTGACGTGCGAAGTCCCTGCCGCTGAGCCTCATTGACGGATGGTCCGCGAGCCGCTACCCCTGTAGTCGAGCCGCAGCCCGCAGGTCCTTCGCGCACCACCCGTCCCTGGAGGCCGCATTGCAAGGATCCGTCAGGTCACGTTCCAGTGTCGCGCGCAGACGTGCCTGGCAGGCCGGGGGCTTCGTGGTGTCCGCCGCGCTGGTGCTCCCCCTGCTGTCGGCCGGTCCCTCCGCGACGGCCGAGCAGCCCGCCTCCGGTGCATTGCAACGTGCTTTCGCCGCGGCCGCCGCGGAGTACCGGGTGCCGCCGAGCGTGCTGCTCGGGGTCTCGTATCTCCAGTCCCGCTGGGACGCGCACGGCGGCGCGCCGAGCGTGACCGGCGGCTACGGCCCGATGCACCTCACCGACGCGGCCGCCGCGCTGGCGCGGGCTCCGCACCACTCGGACACCGGGGAGGACCCGCGCGGCGACGACGCGCGAGCCGCCCGGTCCGGTGGCGAGGCCGAGCTGCCCGAGGTCTCCGAACTCCCCTACCGGCTCAAGACGCTGGAGCGGGCCGCCGCCCTGACCGGACTGCCGGACGCGGAGTTGCGGCAGAGCCCGGCCGCGAACGTCCGGGGCGGGGCGGCGCTCCTGGCCGCCGCGCAGCGCCAGCTCGGGCAGCCGCTGAGCAGCGACCCGGCCGACTGGTACGGCGCGGTCGCCCGCTTCTCCGCGGCCGACGACACGGCGACCGCGACGACGTACGCCGATGACGTGTACGACGTGATCCGGGCGGGTGAGCGGCGTACGACCGACAGCGGCCAGGACGTCTCGCTGCCCGCCGACCCCGCGCTCGTGCCCGACCGCGCCCGGGCGGCCGGCCTGGGTCTGCGGACCGCTGACGCCGGGCCCGCCGAGTGCCCGAAGACGGTGGCGTGCGAGTGGATCCCGGCCCCGTACAAGGAGTTCGGTGAGGGCGACTACGGCAACCACGACAAGGGCGACCGGCCGGCGAGCCAGGGCATCGACTACATCGTGGTGCACGACACCGAGGCGACCTGGGAAACGACGCTCAAGCTGGTCCAGAACCCGGAGTACGTGTCCTGGCAGTACTCCCTGCGTTCCTCGGACGGGCACATCGCCCAGCACGTGCCGCTGAAGGACGTGGCCTGGCACGCGGGCAACTGGTACATCAACTCCAAGTCCGTAGGCCTGGAGCACGAGGGTTTCCTGACCTCGCCGGACGCCTGGTACACGGAGGCGATGTACCGCACGTCGGCGCGGCTGGTGAAGTACCTGGCGAAGCGCTACGGGATCCCGGTCGACCGGCAGCACATCCTCGGCCACGACAACGTGCCCGGAACGGTCACCGCCAACATCCGGGGGATGCACACCGATCCGGGTCCGTACTGGGACTGGGCGCACTACTTCGAGCTGCTCGGCCGGCCGTTCACCCCGACGGCGGGCCCGGACAGTGGCGCGGTGACGATCCGGCCCGAGTACGACGGGCACCGGCCTCTCTACACGGGCTGTGTGAAGGCGGGCGAGCCGTGTGCCCCACACGGCTCGGGGGCCGTGCGGCTGCACACCGCGCCCGCCTCGGACGCACCCCTGGTGAAGGACGTCGGCCTGCGACCGGGCGGCCAGGACTCGACGGACGGGGTCAACGACACCGGTGCCCGCGCCTCGACCGGTCAGCAGTACGCCGTCGCGGAGCGCAGGGGCGAGTGGACCGCGATCTGGTACCTGGGGCAGAAGGCGTGGTTCCACAATCCGCGCTCGCGGCCGACCGCGGTGAACGCGCGCGGTCTGCTGCTGACGCCGAAGGACGGGGCCGCCGAGGTGCCGGTGTACGGGCGGGCCTACCCGGAGGCGGCGGCGTACGCCGGCACGTCCGTCCCGGTGCAGGCCATTTCGCCTCTGCCGTACAAGCTGCTCGCCGGACAGCGCTATGTGGTCGGCGACCGCGCCCCGGGCGAGTACTTCTTCGCTCCGACGTTCGACACCTCGGGACACCGCGTGATCCGCGGCAAGGAAGCGTACTACGAGTTCCAGTTCGGGCACCGGGTGGCCTATGTGCGCGCCGCTAACGTGCGCGTACTCGCGTCGTAGTCCGTCACGCGCGACGACGGGGCGCCATCGGCCACGACCGGCGGTGGCGCCCTTTTGTATGACTAATGGGCGCGGGGAGTGGGCCGTACGGGCGACGGGTAGGGCTGGGCGGAATTGACCGGTCCGTGCGACGGTGGGCGCGCGGACGTCCTGGAAAGGCCGGACCCGTTCATGGCACAACAGCCCTTCACACTGCCGGACTTCTATGTTCCGTATCCGGCGCGGCTCAACCCCCACGTCGACGAGGCCCGTCGGCACACGCGGGAGTGGGCTCGCCGGATGGAGATGCTGGAAGGCTCCGGAGTCTGGGAGGAGCGCGACCTCGAAGCCCACGACTACGCACTGCTCTGCGCGTACACCCATCCCGACTGCTCGTCCGAAGTGCTGGCGCTGGTCACCGACTGGTACGTGTGGGTGTTCTTCTTCGACGACCACTTCCTGGAGACGTTCAAGCGGACCCTGGACCGGGAGGGCGGCAAGCGGTACCTGGACCGGCTGCCGGCGTTCATGCCGATGGATCTGTCGGACGGTATGCCGGAGCCGGAGAATCCGGTCGAGGCGGGGCTCGCGGACCTGTGGACGCGGACCGTGCCGAGCATGACCGGCGCGTGGCGGGAACGATTCGCCGAGTCGACCCGGAACCTGCTCAACGAGTCCTTGTGGGAACTGTCCAACATGGACGAGGGACGGATCGCCAACCCCGTCGAGTACATCGAGATGCGCAGGAAGGTCGGCGGCGCGCCCTGGTCGGCGGGCATCGTCGAGTTCGCCGCGAACGCGGAGGTCCCGGCGTCGGTGGCGCACTCCCGGCCGCTCGCGGTGCTGCGCGACGCGTTCTCGGACGCGGTGCACCTGCGCAACGACCTCTTCTCGTACCAGCGTGAGGTCGAGGAGGAGCACGAGAACAGCAACGGCGTACTGGTGCTGGAGAACTTCCTCGGGTGTACGACGCAGGAGGCGGCGGAGGCGGTGAACGATCTGCTGACGTCACGGCTCCAGCAGTTCGAGAACACGGCGCTCACCGAACTGGGACCGCTGTGCGCCGAGAAGGGGCTGCGCCCGGACGAGACGGCCGCCGTACTGGCGTACGCCAAGGGCTTGCAGGACTGGCAGTCGGGCGGGCACGAGTGGCACATGCGCTCCAGCCGGTACATGAACGGCGGCGGGGCCGCGGCCGGTCCCGCCGAGAGCGGCTGGGGCATGGCGGCGGCCACGATCCGCTTCACGCCGAGGGCCGAAGCGGCGCGCCTGCGCAAGCACAGCCATGTGCCGTACCAGCACGTCGGTCCGTCGATCGTGCCCGAGCTGGACTTCCCGTACCGCCTCCAGCTGAGTCCGCACCTGGCGGGGGCCCGGGACCGCAACATCGAGTGGGCACGGCGGATGGGGATGCTGGAGCCGCAGCCGGGCCGGCCCGCGTCGCACGTCTGGGACGAGCGGCGGGCGCGCAACATCGACCTGCCGCTCTGCTCGGCGGGCCTGCAACCCGACGCGACACCCCAGGAGCTGGACCTCTCGTCGAACTGGCTGACCTGGGGGACGTACGGCGACGACCTGTATCCGGTGATCTACGGCCGAACCCGCGACCTGGCCGGCGCGTACGCGGCCAATGAGCGGCTGCGGCTCTTCATGCCCCTGGACGGGGTGCCCACGCCGGAGCCGGTGGACGCGATGGAGCGGGGGCTCGCCGACCTCTGGCAGCGGACGGCGGGGCCGATGAACGACGCTTCGCGGCGTACGTTCCGCAAGTCGGTCGACGACATGATCGCGAGCTGGGAGTGGGAGCTGGCGAACCAGGCGCTGCACCGCGTTCCCGACCCGGTGGACTACATCGAGATGCGGCGGTTCACCTTCGGCGCCGACATGACGATGCGGCTGTGCCGGCTGTCGCACGGCGACCGCGTGCCGGACGAGATCTACCAGAGCGGCTCCATCCGGTCGCTGGAGAACTCGGCCGTCGACTACGCCACGCTGCTCAACGATCTCTTCTCGTACCAGAAGGAGATCGAGTACGAGGGCGAGGTGCACAACGCGGTCCTGGTCGTGCAGAACTTCTTCGGCATCGACTATCCGACCGGGGTCGAGATGGTGCACGAGCTGATGAAGGGGCGGATGCGGCAGTTCCAGCACGTCATCAACGTCGAACTGCCCGTCCTGTACGACGACTTCGCGCTGGACGCCGGAGCCCGTGAGATCCTCGACGGCTATGTGCGCGAGCTACAGGACTGGATGGCCGGGATCCTGAACTGGCACCGGGAATGCGTCCGTTACCACGACGAGGACCTGCGGGGCGGCGGAGGCGGCGCCCCCTGGCACCTCACCGGTCCCACGGGGCTGGGCACTTCGGCCGCGCAGATCGTCACGCTGCTGAGCCGGCCGGCCGCCGCGCACACATAGCCCGCGTCACCGCCGCCGGGCCGACCGCCGCGACGCGCTGCCGCGGGGCACCGGCGGCGGCCCGGCCGGCTTCGCGGTCAGCGTCCCGGACCGCCGATCCCCGCCTGGCCGAAGGTGGCGGGGACGGGCAGGTTGTCCAATCGCCCGACCGGCCAGGCCACCACGACCGCGCGGCCCACCACGTCGTCCACGGGCACCATCCCGGCGCCCGGCTCGCGCTGGTGGTACCGGGAGTCTCCGGAAGCCTGGCGGTGGTCGCCCATCACCCAGAGGTGGCCGCTGGGCACCGTGACCTTGAACTGGCCGTCCGGGTCGGTGCTGCACGCCGTGTTCCCGGGGAAGACGTACGGCTCGTCGAGCGCCTTGCCGTTGACCTTCAGCGGGCCCCTGCCCGCGCACTCGACGGTGTCGCCGCCGACGCCGACGACCCGCTTGATCAGGTCCTTGTCCTCGGCCGACGGCATCAGTCCGATGAAACCGAGCGCCTTCTGGACGGCGTTGGTACGCGGAGTCGGCTCGTTCTTCAGCCAATCGCCCGGGTCGTGGAAGACGACGACCTCACCGCGCTCCGGCTCGGATCCGAACCACGGGGTCAGCTTGTCGACCAGGACGCGGTCACCCTTCTGAAGGGTGTTCTGCATAGACTCCGAGGGGATGGAGAACGCCTGGAGCAGGAAGGTCTTTATCAGCAGCGACAGCAGCAGCGCGATCACCACGAGGAGCGGGAGCTCCTTCCAGAAGGGGCGCTGCTTCCTCACCTTCGGATACCGCGTCTCCGGTGCGCCGACTGCCACATCTCCCACAACCACTCCTCGCTCGCCTCTCCCCGCAGGGTCGTCACCCCTGCTGGAACAGCTCCGCGGGCAGGGGCTTCAGCAGCGCGTACAGGTCGTCGGTGATCGGCCGGTCCCAGCTGGCGATGGTGACGAGCACGTTGTCGCTGCGGTCGAACTGTACGCAGGAGATGCGGGTTTCGGAGAGTTTGATACGGCGCACGATCAGCAGGTTGTCGCCCTGCATGACCGGCATGTCCTCGCTGCCGGTCACCGTGACGGGCTCGTCGTTCTCCAGCGCCAGGAGCAGCTGCGCCACCTCGAAGGGCACCTGGCCCTCCTCCAGCTCCCTGGCGGGCGAGCCCTCCGGCAGGTTCCCGATGATCATCGCGGGGCCGCGGCCGCCGAACAGGTCGTAACGCAGGAAGACACCCTGGCAGCTGCCGTCGGGCGCGGGCAGCAGGCCCGCTCCGAGGTTGCCCGGCCAGTCGCCCGGGTCCATGGCCAGGACATCGAATTCCGGGCCCGCGGGCGTGGCGGAGGGGCGGCGGCGGAGGAAGGACATGCCGCCATGGTACGTGGCCCGAAGGGTCTTCCGGCGTCGGGGCGGCCCGGTGCGCGGGTCCCGTTCCCGGTCCCGGCCCCCGATCGCCGTACGGGGCGGATTCGGGCCGTACGGCGGTCGGGGACGGCGGACGAAGTCCCGGCAGAGGGGCTGCTAGGTCAGGTCGAAGGCGCCGTTGCGGGCGTTCAGGACGAAGGCGCGCCACTCGGCCGGGTTGAAGATCAGTGAGGGGCTGCCGGGGGCGTCGGCGTTGCGCATCGCGATGAATCCCTCGACGAACGCGATCTGGACGTCGCCCGCCCCCTGACTGCCCGACTGCCAGTCCGCCTTGCTCAGATCCAGCTGCTCCGGCTTGTCCCAGCCCTTGGTCCGCTGCGCGGTGATGCTCTCGGCCACGTCCCTGCTCCTCCCGGTTCGTCGTCCGCCGGTCAGCCTAGCCATCGTCCCCGGCGACGGACAGGCCGCCGGTAGGAGCCGGGCCGGCCCGGTGGCCTGTCCGGTATGCCGGACCTCTCAGCCGGGAGGCGGTTCGGCGCCGACGAGCCACATGGAGAAGAACTGCGCTCCGCCTCCGTAGGCGTGGCCCAGCGCCCGGCGTGCCCCGTCGACCTGGTGCTCTCCGGCCTGTCCGCGCACCTGGAGGGCGGCCTCGGCGAAGCGGATCATGCCGGAGGCGCCGATGGGGTTGGTGGACAGGACCCCGCCCGACGGGTTCACGGGCAGGTCGCCGTCGAGTTCGGTGACGCCGGACTCGGTGAGCTTCCAGCCCTCGCCCTCGGCGGCGAATCCGAGGTTCTCCAGCCACATCGGCTCGTACCAGGAGAACGGCACGTACATCTCGACGGCATCGATCTCCCGGCGCGGGTCGGTGATGCGCGCCTGCCGGTAAACGTCGGCGGCGCAGTCCTTGCCGGCCTGCGGGGAGACGAAGTCCTTGCCGGCGAACAGGGTCGGTTCGCTGCGCATGGCGCCGCCGTGCACCCATGCGGGCGGGTGCGGCGCGCGCGCCGCGCCGGCGCGGTCCGTGAGGATCATCGCGCAGGCGCCGTCGGAGGACGGGCACGTCTCGGAGTAGCGGACGGGGTCCCAGAGCATGGGGGACGCCTGGACCTTCTCCAGCGTGATGTCCGGCTCGTGGAGGTGGGCGTACGGGTTCTTCAAAGCGTTGCGGCGGTCCTTGTACGCGACGACGGATCCCACGGTGTCGGGGGCGCCGCTGCGGCGCATGTACGCCCGGATGTGCGGCGCGAAGAAGCCGCCGGCACCGGCGAGCAGGGGCTGCTGGAACGGCACGGGCAGGGACAGGCCCCACATCGCGTTGGATTCGGACTGCTTCTCGAAGGCGAGGGTGAGGACCGTGCCGTGGACGCGGGCGGCGATCAGGTTGGCGGCGACCAGCGCGGTGGAGCCGCCGACGGAGCCCGCCGTGTGGACGCGCAGCATGGGTTTGCCGACGGCGCCCAGCGCGTCGGCGAGGTAGAGCTCCGGCATCATCACGCCCTCGAAGAAGTCGGGGGCCTTGCCGATGACGACGGCGTCGATGTCCGCCCAGGTCAACCGGGCGTCATCCAGCGCGCGTGTGGCGGCCTCGCGGACGAGACCGGCGAGGGAGACGTCCCGGCGGGCGGCGACGTGCTTCGTCTGGCCGATGCCCACCACCGCTACGGGCTCCTTGCTCATGACTCCCCCTCCAGGACGGCGACAAGGTTCTGCTGGAGGCAGGGCCCCGAGGTGGCGTGCGCGAGCGCCCGGGAGGACGCGCCGCGGTGGATGCGGGCCGCCGCCTCGCCGATCCTGATGAGTCCGGCGGCCATGACGGGATTCGCGGCGAGCGCGCCGCCGGACGGGTTGACGTCCACGTCGTCGCCCAGGCGCAGCGCCTTGCGCAGGACGATCTCCTGCGAGGTGAAGGGCGCGTGCAGCTCGGCGGTGTCGACCGGCCGCTCGAAGGCCCCGGCCCGTTCGGCGGCGAGCCTGGCAGACGGGGAGTCGGTGAGGTCGCGTACGCCCAGGCTGTGCGCCTCGATGCGGTGGTCCATGCCACAGATCCAGGCGGGGCGCTCGCACAGCCGGCGCGCGGTGTCGCCCGCCGCCAGGATCACCGCCGCCGCGCCGTCGCCGATGGGCGGGCAGTCGCCCGCGCGCAGCGGCTGTACGAGGTAGTCGCCGGCCGGAACGGATCCGGTGAGCTGGGCGTACGGATTGGCCTCCGCGGCGGCGCGGCTGCGGGCCGCGACGGCCGCGAGGGCGGGCTCGTCCGCGTCGCCCGCGTCGATCAGCGCCCGGGCCTGGAGTGCGGCCAGCGACACCGAGTCCGGCCAGAGGGGGGCGACGTAGTACGGGTCGAGCTGGCGGGTCAGGACGTCGCGCAGCTCGCCGGGGGAGGACTTTCCGTACGCGTAGACGAGCGCGGTGTCGGCCTCGCCGGTCAGGAGCTTGACCCAGGCTTCGTACAGCGCCCAGGCTCCGTCCATTTCCACATGGGACTCGGAGATCGGCGGCCAGGCGCCGACACCGTCGAGGGCCATGGTGAAGGAGAAGGCCCGGCCCGCGAGGTAGTCGCTCGAACCGGAGCAGGTGAATCCGATGTCACTGGTCCTGAGTCCGGTACGCCCCAGGACCTCGTGCAGTACCGGCATCAGCATCTCGACTTCGGACAGCTCGTCGGTGCGCCGGCGGTGAGGGCTCTGGGCGAAGGCGACGACGGCGATGTCGCGTGCGCCGGGCTTGCCGGGCGTGCCGGGCATCAGATCAGCTCCTTGTAGGCGTCGTAGTCGGCGTCCGGTTCGCCGGTGGGCCGGTAGTGGTCGGGGTAGCGGCCGCCCTCGGTCCACACCGGCTCGACGCGCAGGCCCATGCGCACCTGGTCGTACGGGATGCCGCCGATCCGCCCGTGCAGGGCGAGGTCGGCGCCGTCGAGCGCGATGTGCGCGTAGACGTACGGGACTTCGATGTCGAGGTTGCGCGCCTTGATGTTGACGATGCAGAAGGTGGTGACGGTGCCGCGCGGGCCGACCTCGACGCGCTCGGCCGTCGCGATGCCGCAGGTGGGGCAGGCGCCCCGGGGCGGGACGTACACCTTGCGGCAGGAGGGGCAGCGCTCGCCGACGGTGCGCCGCCCGGCGAGCGCGTTGATGTAGTCGGTGGGGGCGCGGCCGGGACTGTACGTGTAGTCGAGGCGGGCGGGGGCGACGATGCCGGTGACGGGATCGGCGAAGCGGCCGTCGTGCGGGGCCGCCGGACCGCTGTCCTCGCTGTCGTACGGTTCGAAGCAGGCGATGTCGGTGATGGCGCCGGTGCGTTCGGCGGCCCAGCGGACGCGCACGCGCAGGCCGGTGCGCACGGCGTCGGGGCCGGGCGCGTCCAGGGCGTGCAGCAGGGCGGTGTCGGCCCCGTCGAGCCGCACCAGGACCCAGGCGAAGGGGGTGCGCAGGGGCTGGTAGCGGCGCGGGGAGGGGTTCCAGGCCCAGGTGGTGACGGTGCCGGTCGGGGCTACCTCGACGAGTTCCCGGAGCTCTTCGGCGGTGACCGGGTCGTACTCGACGGGCGGCACCAGCACCCCGCCGCCGGCGGTCTTCACGCCGAGGACCGTGCGCTCGCGAAGGCCGGTGAGGAAGGCGCTCTGCACGGGACCGAGGGAGCGGGTGAACGGGAACTCGACAACGAGCGGGGCACTGAGGACTTCGGGCATGGACGGCTCCTTCTCGGGCGTCGTTCTCACGCGCGGCGGTAGTGGGGCTCGCGCTTCTCGGCGAAGGCGCGGGCGCCCTCCTTGGCGTCGGCGGTGTCGAAAACGGGCCAGCCTCGCTTCAGTTCGGCGGCGAGGCCGTCCGTCTCGGTCATGTCCGCGGTGTCGTACACGGACGCCTTGACCGCCTCGACGGCCAGCGGGCCGCAGGCGTTGATCTGCCCGGCGATGGCGAGGGCCTTGTCGAGGGCGGTGCCGTCCGGGACGACATGGCCGACGAGCCCGACGCGTTCGGCTTCCCGCGCCGGGTACGGGCGGCCGGTGAGGAGCATCTCCAGGGCGTGCGTGCGCGGGATCTGGCGCGGCAGGCGTACGGTCGAGCCACCGATGGGGAACAGTCCGCGCCTGACCTCGAAGAGGCCGAAGGTGGCGCTTTCCCCGGCGACGCGGATGTCGGTGCCCTGGAGGATCTCCGTACCGCCCGCGACGCAGTACCCCTCGACGGCGGCGATGACCGGCTTGCGGGGGCGGTGGTGGCGGAGCATCGCCTTCCAGTGGAGGTCGGGGTCGGCCTTCATGCGGTCGCGGTACTGGTCGCCGCCCATGTCCTTGTCGCCGGCGAGGGCCTTGAGGTCCATGCCTGCGCAGAAGTCACCGCCCGCGCCGGTCAGCACGACGGAGCGGATGTCGTCGTCCGCGTCGGCGGCCAGCCAGCCGTCGTACAGCCCCACCAGCATGGGCAGCGACAGCGCGTTCTTGGCCTCGGGCCTGTTCAGGGTGAGCACCAGCGTGGCGCCCTCGCGTCGCACGGTGAGGTGTTCCGTACCACCCATTGACTGCCTCCCGTCTGAGGAACGAGAACAGGTTGCAGGAGGGTGGGGCCCAGTTCAATAGTTTTCTGACACCTAGTCAGATTTTCTCGGCGCAGCCCCTTCCCACTTGGAGCGGGCTTTGCTCTGATGGCCGTCGGGTGACCGTCACGTGCCGTCGGGCGATCGCGCAGCCCGGGTCAGGAGGAACGGTGGAGTACAACCTTGCCGACCTGTTCGAGTCGGTCGTCGACGTGGTCCCGGACCGTGAGGCGCTCGTGTACGCCGACCATCCCGGTACGGGCGCCGAGCGCAGACTGACGTACGCGGAGCTGGACGCGGCGGCGAACCGCGTCGCGCACCACCTCGCCGACGCCGGCGTGAAGCCGGGCGAGCACCTGGGGCTGCACCTCTACAACGGCGTCGAATACCTCCAGACCGTGCTGGGCTGCCTCAAGGCGCGCGTCGTCCCGGTCAACGTCAACTACCGCTACCTCGAGGAGGAGCTGGTCTACCTCTACCGCGACGCGGACCTGGTGGCGCTCGTCTTCGACGCCGAGTTCACCGGGCGGGTCGCGGCCGCGCTCCCCCGGACGGAGAAGCTCCGGCATCTCGTACGGGTGGGTACGGCGCCCGGCGGTGCGCCCGAGCCCGCGATCCCGCCGGTGCCGTTCACGGAGGCCGAGGCGGCGGGACGGGACGGACGGGGGTTCGGGCCGCGCTCCGGGGACGACCAGTTCATCATCTACACCGGCGGCACCACCGGCATGCCCAAGGGTGTGATGTGGCGCCAGGAGGACCTGTTCTTCTCCGGGCTCGGCGGCGGGGCGCCGACCGGTGAACCGGTGAAGTCGCCGGCGGAGCTGGCCGAACGGGTTGCGGCCGGCGGCGACGGGATCACCTTCTTCCCCACTCCCCCGCTGATGCACGGCACGTCGACGCTCACCGCCTTCATCGGTTTCTTCTTCGGCCAGCGGGTGGTGCTGCACCGGAAGTTCGCGCCCGAGGAGGTGCTCCGTACGATCGAGAAGGAGAAGGTCACCAGCGTGTCGCTCGTCGGCGACGCCATGCTGCGGCCGCTGGTCGACGCGCTGAACGGGCCGATGCGGGGGACCGACTGCTCGTCGCTGTTCAGCGTCTCGTCCTCGGGCGCGATCCTTTCGGAGACGGTGCGCGAGCAGTTCCAGGCGCTGGTGCCGAACGTGATGCTGCTGAACAACTTCGGGTCGTCGGAATCCGGCTTCAACGGCACGGCGACGGACGACTCGGGCCCCGGCAAGGGGTTCCGGCTGCGCGTCAACTCCCGCACCGCGGTGATCGATCCGGCGACACACGCTCCTGTCGTACCCGGCGAAGTGGGCCGCATCGCGCAGCGCGGACATGTCCCGCTGGGCTACTACAACGACCCCGGGAAGACCGCGGAGACCTTCTTCGAGGCCGAAGGCGAGCGGTGGGTGCTGCTGGGTGACATGGCAACGGTGGACGAGGAGGGCATCGTCACCGTGCTCGGCCGGGGCTCGCAGTGCATCAACACGGGCGGCGAGAAGGTGTACCCGGAAGAGGTCGAGCAGGCGCTCAAGTCCCATCCGGACGTGTACGACGCGCTGGTGGCCGGGGTGCCCGACGAGACGTGGGGCAACCGGGTGGCGGCCGTGGTGCAGCTGCGCGGGGGCGTGGACGCGCCGGGGCTCGACGCCATCCAGGCGCACTGCCGCACCCGGCTCGCCGGATACAAGATTCCCCGCCAGCTCGTGATAGCGCCGGAGATACAGCGCTCGCCGAGCGGCAAGGCGGACTACCGGTGGGCCCGTTCGGTCGCGGCGGGATCCGGCGGCCGTCAGGGGTGAGCGCGCGGGCTCCGGAACAGGCGTCACCCGTCCGGCGGCCCGAACGACGGGGCCGGGGACGCGGGCCGGCGGTGGCGCGAGCGGCGACGGGCCTGACGACGCGGGACCCCGGGCCGCTTCCGGGCGCCGGTCGCACCCGGAAGCGGCGCCGTGTCAGTCCCGGTCGACGTCCTCGCTCAGGACTTCGCCCGTCGTGGCGTCGATGTCGAGCGTGGACTTGTTCCAGTCGTCGGTGGACACGACCTCGACGGACCAGATGACGTCGCCGCTGTCGGCGTCGTCGAGCTCCATGGAGGTGATCGTGCCCTTCTTCCGGTCGGTGGCGGCCTTCGCCACCTGCTCCGGGGTCTGCTTGATCTTCGTGATCCAGGAGGCGCGCTCCGCCTTCTCGTCGGCGTCCTGACCGGGGTCGGTGCGGGACCGGATGACGTCGCCGGACTCGGCGTCGATGCGGACGGTGGACGCCGTGCCGTCCTTCTTGGACACCTCCGCGACCCATACCGGCTGCCCGGTCCGGGGGCTCGCGGTCGGGCTCGGGCTGCCGGTGGGGCTGGGGCTCGGGGAGGAGCCACTGGCCCTGCGCTTCAGCTCGACCGAGAGCAGCGTGCTGTCCGGCACCTCCGCCACGGCCGTGGCGGCGGCCTTGTCGGCGGTGACCTTGGCGGCCGGCACCAGAGCCTTGCGTGCCGCCTGGTCCTCGTTGAGCCGGACGGACCCCGAGGGGCTCGGCGACGTGGTCTGCCGCACGTCCGGCTGCCCGGCGGCGGCATGGTTCGGCCTGGCGTCGCCACCGCTCCCGCAACCGCCGACGAGCGCGGCGACGGCCACGGCGCAGAGGGCGGCCGTCTGGACGCGCCGGGCACGCGGGCCGCCGGCACGGTTCCTGTGAATGGACTGAAGGTTCATGACCGCACGGTTAACCTCCCGGCCGCCGCCGCATGTCGCCCGGCGCCAAGAGTCACCCGATCGCACGGCCGTTCGCCGCCGGGGCGGTCACCGGCCGGCCGGGGGGCCGAGCAGGCCCGTGACCGCCCGGCCGAAGACCAGCCGGCCCGCGCGCGCGACCAGCCCGTCGAACGCCCCGGGGAGCCCCCGCAGCCGCAAATCCTCCGTCCAGACGGCCACGGCCCCCCCGGGAGCCGGACGTACGTCGATCTCGGCCCACCCGAGGACGACCCCGCCCCGCTTCTCCAGCCGGCAGTGCCCGGCCCCGCCGTCCTGCGGAGGCTCCCAGGCCACCACCTCCATGGGGTCGTCGAAACCGAGACGCCCGGCTCCGGTACGGGCCACCACCAGGGTGCCGGTGCCCGTCGGCGGCGGAGGGGTCACGGTGATGCGGGTCAGCGGGACCGCGTGGTGCTGCCAGTCGGTCAGGCGCCGCCAGGCTTCCCCGGCGGACAGCGGCGTTCGGCGTTCGATACGGAAGAGGGCCACGGCCCGAGCCTAAGCACTGCGGGGCGGCGATCGCCGTTGCAGGATGGGGGCATGCTGCTCGCCACACTCGCCCGGGTCTCGCGGGAGATCGCGTCGACGTCCGCGCGCTCGCGCAAGACCGCGCTGCTGGCGGAGCTCTTCCGGAGCGCCGGGCCCGACGACGTACCGATCGTGATCCCGTATCTGGCGGGCCGCCTGCCGCAGGGGCGCATCGGGACCGGCTGGAGCCTGCTGCGGGAGCCCGTCCCGCCCGCCGCCGGGCCCACACTGACCGTGCGTGAGGTGGACGCCGCGCTGACCGCGTTCGCGGGCGTGGCGGGGCCCGGCGCGCAGGCGGAGCGGGCTCGGCTGGTGCGGGAGCTGCTGGGGGCGGCGACGGAGGAGGAGCAGCGGTTCCTGTCCGGGCTGCTCACCGGGGAGGTACGGCAGGGCGCGCTGGACGCGCTGGCGGCGGAGGGGCTGGCGGCGGCCGCGTCGGTGCCCGCGGCCGACGTGCGGCGGGCGGTGATGCTGGGCGGTTCGCTGGTCGCGGTGGGCCGGGCGCTGCTGGCCCGGGGACCCGCGGCGCTCGGGGAGTTCAGCCTCCGGGTGGGCCGCGCCGTGCCGCCGATGCTCGCGCACCCCGGGCAGAGCGCCGGCGAGGCGGTCGGCAAACTCGGGGCGTGCGCGGTGGAGGAGAAGCTGGACGGCATCCGGGTTCAGGTCCACCGCGACGGCGAGCGGGTACGCGTCTTCACGCGCACACTGGACGACATCACGGACCGCGTACCGGAACTCACCTCCGTGGCGGGCGGGTTGTCCGGCGACGGATTCATCCTGGACGGCGAGGTCATCGCCTTCGACGCGAACGGCAGGCCGCTCCCCTTCCAGGACATCGCGGGCCGCGTCGGCTCCCGCCTCGACGTGGCGGCGGCGCGCCAGGCGCTGCCGCTGTCCCCCGTGTTCTTCGACGTACTGGCGCTCGGGGGTGAGGTGCTTCTGGACCTGCCCTACCGGGAGAGGTACGAGCGGCTGGCGGGGCTGGTCCCCGAGCCGATGCGCGTGCGCCGGACGGTGGTGACCGGGCCCGACGAGGCGCCGCTGGCCGACGAGTTCCTGGCGCGGACGCTGGAACGCGGGCACGAAGGGGTGGTGCTCAAGGGGCTGGACGCGCCGTACCAGGCCGGGCGGCGCGGCACGTCGTGGCTCAAGGTGAAGCCCGTGCACACCCTCGACCTGGTGGTGCTGGCCGCCGAGTGGGGCCACGGGCGGCGGACCGGCAAGCTCTCCAACCTGCATCTGGGTGCCCGGCGGCCGGACGGTACGTTCGCCATGCTGGGCAAGACGTTCAAGGGCCTCACCGACGCGATGCTGGAGTGGCAGACGCGGCGGCTGCTGGAGCTGGCGACCGGCGAGAGCGGCCATGTGGTGACCGTACGCCCGGAACTCGTCGTCGAGATCGCGTTCGACGGGCTTCAGCGCTCCACCCGTTACCCGGAGGGTGTGACGCTGCGCTTCGCGCGCGTGGTGCGCTACCGGGAGGACAAGCCGGCCGCCGAGACGGACACGGTCGGCACCGTCCTCGCGACGGGTCCGGTGCGGGCGGAGGAGTGAGCGGTCCGCCCGCCGGCCGCACCGGCTAGCCGCCGCCGGTGGACGTGACGATCCGCTGGAGTACGTCCTCGTACAGACGCCGTCTGTCCGGCCGGGCGTGACCGGCCGCGCGCCGGAGAGCGGTTGCCGCCGGTCCGGGCATCAGGGCCAGTCCTTCGCCCGCCGCCCTGCGGACGACCGGATGGGCGTGCTGGAGCAGGCCGACCACGGCGGGGACGGCGGGTTCCCAGTGCGCGTGGCAGAGCGTCCGGATCGCCATGCGTGCCACGTCGGGCTGCGGGTCGTCCAGCAGGACCGCCGTGTGGTGGAGGTATGCCGTCCGGTCGAGCATCGCCCGCGAGGTCCGGTGGGCGTGCAGCCGGACCCCGGGCCTCGGGTCCTTCAGCAGTGTGCCGATCACGGCCCGCAGCTCCGGGTCCTCGTCCGGGTCCGGACCCGGATGCTCCTCGGCCAACCGGGTGAGCGCGCGGCGTATCCCCTCGGGGGAGCCGGTCCTGGCCAGGTCCAGCAGCTCGGCCCGCAGCTCGGCCCGGGAGGGGCGCGGCGAAGCGCTGCGGGGCGACGTGGCGCGCTCGCGCAGCTCGGCCACCGCGGCGGCGTCGTGCCGCTCGGCGTCCGCGCCCCGCAGCGGCCCGCCGACCAGGAGCAGTTCACCCGCCAGGTCGTCGCGGCCCTCGGCGCGCAGTCGCCGGCGGACGCGTACGAGGGCGGGGGTGCTCAGCAGCGGACGGCCCGCGAGGAGGTCCAGGAAGCCGGAGGCGCCGGCTTCGAGCCGGTCGGTCAGGGCAGCGGCCAGCGTGTCCGCCGGGATGTCCCCCAGGGCGCGTCGGACCTCGGGGCGAAGGGACGGCGGGCCGTGCTCCCACCAGTTCAGCAGCAGGGGGAGCAGCCGGCTCCTGTCCCCGGGATCGTCGAGCAGCCGGACCGCGCGGACCACACGGTCCGGCCGTATGCCGGCGGAGCGCAGTTCCGTCTCGCTCATGGCGTTCAGTTCCCGGGCGTGGCCGGCGGTGGGGGCGACGGTGACGCGGCCGCTGAGGAAGGCGCGCAGCACGTGGCGCGCGGTCGCGGGTTCGGGCCACGTCGAGAGCGCCCGGGCGGCGGCGTCCCGGCGCTCCGGGTCGTCGGATTCCAGCATGGCGAGCAGCCGTTCGCGCTGTGCGCCCGAACGTGGCTGGTCGAGGTCCTCTACGCGTACGACGCGCTGGGTCCCCGCCGGGGCGGCGGCACTCTCCCCGACGGTCCACGGCGGTGCGTCCAGTGGCTGAAGACACGTCATCCAGTCGAGGAGCGCGACGCGTACTTTGGGGTCGGCGGATGTGTAGGCGTCGATCAGTCCGGCCAGTACGCCTCGCGAGCCCGGCGCGCCGTTCCCGGCGCGCCGGCGGAACGCCTCCAGGGCGCCGGGCGACCGCACGGCCGCACGCAGCGCGGCCCGCCATGCCTCCGAGGGCCCGTCTCCGGCCCCGGTGCGGGCGGCGGACGGCGGCGGGACGGCGAAGGCGTCGCGCAGCACGGCCGTCTCGGCCTGCCACGGATCGGCGCCGAGCCGGACCTCGGCCAGGGCCCGGTCGAGATCCGCGCGCACCGGAACGGCGCCGCAACGGCGCAGCAGCGGCAGCGTGGAGCGGCCGCTCATGGCCCCGGCGGGCAGCGCGCGCACCGCGTCCGCCGCCGCGAGCCTTCCGACCGTGGGCAGGTCCGGGACGACGGCTTCGAGCAGCGTGACGAGGTCGTGCCCGTTCCCGCCCGCCGGGTCGGCGAGCCCGTCGAGCAGGACCGTCGCGTACCGGGCGAAGACGGCCCGTTCTCCGTCCGCCCACGGCTGCGGGCACAGCCGGAGCGTGAACCGCAGCACGCGACTGCGTACGGTGGGCGCGGAGCCGGCCAGGCGGAGCCAGTCGGCGAGCATGGGCCGCAGTTCGCGCAGCCGGGCGGGGGACGGCGGCTCGGGCCGCCGGGCGATGCGCCGGGCGACCGAGGGGTCCCAGCCGCCGGTCAGCAGCGTCATGGCGTCGGCGTCCGCTTCCCGCCTGTCGGGCCCGGGCTCCGGCACCGCGGTGCGGCCGTCGGCATGCGTCGGCGCCAGGTCCTCGGCCGTCCCGGACGCCAGGCGTACCCGCCCGGCCTGCACCAGGGCGAGCAGCGCCTGCGCGGCCGGGAATCTCTGGCCTTCGAGGGCGAGGACCGAGTGCGCCGGAAGTGCGCCGTCGAGCCCGGCGAGGAGCAGGTCGCGGGTCCGGGTGTCCTCGGCGCGTTCGGCGGCGGCGAGGAGGGTCGCGGCGTACGCGTCGCCGAGGACGGCGCGCAGGGCGTCGGCCAGCGCGGCGCGCAGCCCGGGGTTGTCGTGCCGTCCGAGCCACCGGAGCAGGGCCGGCGCCGCCGCGGGGGTTCCGGCCCGGACCAGGGCCTCGGCGGCGGTCTTCTTGACGTTCATGTTCGGGTGGTCGAGGCAGGACGCGATCGCGGCGCAGGCCCAGGTCGCCCCGGCATGTCCCAGGGCCAGCAGGGCCTGTCGTACGGTCTGGACGTCCTGGGCGGCGGTCAGCGTGATCAGGGTCGCCGACAGCGCCTGCGGGCCGTCGCCTGTGGGGTCCTGGGCGAGCAGCGCGATCACCCGTTTGCGGACCTGCGGGTCACGGGAGCGCAGCAGGCGGTGCACCCGGGGGCGGGTGCGTCCGGCGGGGGCTCTGAGGAGGAGTTCGAGCAGAATCGACTGTTCGCCGCCGGACAGCCCCGGACGGTCGAGCAGGTCGAGCGCCACAGCCGCGACGAGCGCGTGTCCCGCCTCCGGGGCACCCGGGGCGTCGAGGAGACAGGACGGTCTGATCTTCCCCCGCTGGTGGAGGCGGCAGCCCAGTGCGTAGAGGGCGTCCACCACCTCCTGGGGCACTACGGGCTCACCGGTGGGGCTTTCGCCGCCCGCGCGCTCAGGGGCCCGGTGCGGCTCCCGGGACGCCGCCAGGTCGCGTACGGCGGCGAGCAGCAGATCGGTGATGAGCGGCAGTGTGCCGGTGCTGCCGTGGGCGGCCAGTCTGCACAGCGCATCCACCGGCCTGGCGGGGTCCAAGTGGGAGCGCAGGAGGGCCAGTTCGCGCTCGTCGGGGGCGCCCAGGTCGGTCGCGATACGGGCCGGGAGATCGGCCGGGTCGAGACGTACGAGGATGCGCTGCCTCGCGTGCGGTTCGTGGCTCAGGTGC